>DAINRF010000006.1:0-134622 GCA_036742015.1 Mesorhizobium sp.
ACTACGGCGTCGAGAAACTGGTGCGCGACCTGCGCGTCCACCAGATCCTCGAAGGCACCAACGAAATCATGCGCATGATCGTCGCGCGTCACCTGATCGGCCGGTGAACGGCATCTTCCAATTCCGGAGACTCTTATGACCACAATCGCGTTCATCGGCCTCGGCAATATGGGCAATCCCATGGCCGCCAATCTGGTCAAGGCTGGCCACACTGTTCTTGGGTTCGATCTGCTGCCGGACAATCTGAAAACGGCAACGGCCAACGGCGTGACAATCATGGCCAACGCACCGGCCGCCGTCAAAGACGCAGATGTCGTCATCACCATGCTGCCAGCCGGCAGGCATGTCATTTCCGTCTATGAGGACATTGCGCCCAAGGCAAAGAAGGGCGCGCTGTTCATCGACTCATCGACAATCGACGTGCAATCGGCCCGCTCGGCCCACGCAATCGCGCAAAAGCACGGCCTCTTGTCAGTTGACGCCCCGGTGTCGGGCGGCACCGGCGGCGCCGCAGCGGGCACCCTCACCTTCATGGCTGGCGGTGCGAAAGAGGCATTCGCCAAGGCTGAACCCATTCTCAAGCCGATGGCGGGCAAGATCGTCCATTGTGGCGATCCGGGCGCAGGTCAGGCAGCAAAGATCTGCAACAACATGATCCTTGGCATTTCGATGATCGCCGTTTGCGAAGGTTTTGTGCTGGCCGAAAAACTCGGCCTGTCGCATCAAGCGTTGTTCGATGTGGCCTCGACGTCGTCGGGCCAGTGCTGGTCGCTCAACACTTATTGCCCGGTTCCAGGCCCAGTGCCAACATCGCCGGCCAACCGAGATTACAAGCCAGGCTTCGCCGCGGCTTTGATGCTGAAAGACCTGAAACTCGCACAGGAAGCGTCGGCTTCTGCTGGTGCGGTGACTCCGATGGGTGCCGAAGCGGCACAGCTCTTTGCCCTCTATGCGGCGCAGGGCGGCGGCGACAACGACTTTTCCGGCATCATTCGCTTCCTGCGCGGCGACGGCGCATGACGCTAGGTAACCAACGGAAATGGTAGTCTTTTTTCTGCCGGCGCCAAAAAATGCTCAAATTCATTTTTTGCTAAGCATGCGATAACCGCCCGGTAACGATATCCCTCTATAACTCTCTCTCGAGGCGGGGGACATAACGCAACCGCCCGGAACTCCGGATCAGGTCTCGCGTACCGGAGTTGTAAGTTTCGCTCAGTGTGTATTGCGAAACGCCATGCGTATCTGGCAAGACCGCGTCATTCCGATTGTTCCGGAGGCGCGGTTTTTGCTGTTTTACAACCTGATGAATAGCTGTCAGCGGCCGCCAGTCAGCCGCTGATGATTGCGCCGCACCTGACGTGCGGCAGGCTCAAGCGCAGCGGCTGTCACCGTCTCCGCCATGTCGAGCAGTGGCGTCAGGGGCGAACGCGCCTTGGCGAACGCCATCGGCAACATGATTGCGGAGTATAACCATGCGGCTTGCGCCGCCGCCACTCCTTCCCAGAACGCAACGATCTTTTCGTTCACTGCTCCCGACGTCTCCGTCATCGGGAACAATCCGCCAGCTTCAGCCGACATGATCGGGGCCCGCAGCGCCATGACTGCCGGGGCCAGCATGAGATTGCTGGCGACTGCTTGACTGGTGCGGCGCTGCTGGCTGCGTCTGGGGGTCATTTCATATCTTTCGGTAGGAATTGCACATCCACTGGCGGGCGCAGGGCATTCGCCAGCCGGTTGGTTTCGTTTGCTTTGCCGGCAACCGCAAGCACTTCCATCAGCATCGCGTCGGTCATGCCCTTGGCGCGCGCCGACGCTGTATGGGAATAGGTGCAATATTCGCACCCGTTAGTGGCCGAGACAGCGATGTAGATCAATTCCTTGGTCAGTGGATCAAGCGCGCCCTGCCCCATCACAACCTTCAGCGCCTCCCAGGTGCGCTTCAGGTTCGACGGATCGTGCGCCAGCACCTTCCAGAAATTGTTGACCCAGTCAGATTTGCGCGTCGCCATGATGTCGTCATAGACGGCGCGAACCGCCGGAGACGCGTCTTCATATTCGACAAGCGGCATCACCGGCGGCAGCGGCACTCGCTAAGCTCCAAGCTCGGCGGCAGCGAGATCAAGCGCCTTGGCGATCCGTCCGGCGGCCATATCGATCGTCTCACGCGTCCAGATCAACGGCGGCGACAGGATCATCGTATCACCGGTGGCGCGTAGCATCATACCGTTGGCGATGGCGTGGTCACGCACCTTCATGGCCGCAGAACCTTCGGGCTTGAACCGCTCTCTCGTGTCATGATCCTTGACGATCTCGATCGCTCCCATCAGCCCGATGGTGCGGACCTGGCCGACAAGCCGGTGGCCAGACAGCTGTTCCATCAGCGTCTTGCGGAAGTAGGGACCTGTATCGGTGCGAACACGTTCGATCAGCCCTTCCTTCTCGATGATTTCAAGGTTCTTCAACGCAACCGCACACGCCACCGGATGACCCGAATAGGTGTAGCCGTGATAGAACTCGCCTCCCTTGTCGACCAGAACGGAAGCGATGCGGTCGCCGACATAGAGTGCCGAAAGCGGCTGATAGCCAGACGTCAACGCCTTGGCGGTCGTCATGGTATCCGGCTCGATGTTCATGGTCTGCGCGGCAAACCAGTTGCCGGTTCGGCCATAGCCGGTGATGACTTCGTCCAGCATCAGCAACACATCATATTTGCGGCAGATGCGCTGGATTTCCGGCCAGTAGCTCTCCGGCGGAATTCTCACCCCGCCTGCCCCCATCACCGGCTCGCCGATGAAAGCTGCGACCGTTTCCGGCCCGGCTTCCAGGATCGCGTCTTCGACCGCACGCGCGGCGCGGATGCCAAAGTCATGGTCGCTCTCGCCCGGCAGCGCCAGCTCGAACGCGTAAGGCGCCATGACATGAACGATGTTGGGCACTGCACCGTTCAGCTGTTTGTGCATGTGCTCCATGCCACCCAGCGACGCACCGGTAATCGTCGAACCGTGATAGGCGCTCTTGCGCGAGATAACGACGTTCTTTTCCGGCTTGCCTTCCAACTGCCAGTAATGGCGAACCAGCCTGAGCGCCGTATCGTTCGATTCTGAACCGGACGAACCGTAAAACACCTGATTGAGGTTCGGCGGCGCGATCTCTGCCAATTTTTGCGACAGCAGGATCGGGCTTGGCGTCGAGCATTTGAAGAATGAGTTGTAATAAGGCAGCTCCTGCATCTGGTCGTAGGCCGCCTGGGCAAGTTCCTTACGGCCATACCCGACATTGACGCACCAAAGACCGGCCATGCCGTCGAGAATCTGGTTGTCTTCGGAATCGTAGACATAGGGCCCTTCTGCACGTGTGATAACGCGCGAACCGGCGGCCCGAAGCTCCTTGTGGTCGGTAAACGGATGGAGATGGTGAGCGGAGTCGATAGCCTGAAGCTGGCTCAGCGAAAAATTCTGATAGGACATGATGTTACGCCTTGTTGGTGAATCGGATTGCGAACGTCCGGTTCAAGGTTGTGGCGAATAACCGATGCGGGCGCACAGAAGCAGAAGGTCGGCGTGCTGCGTGCGCCGCGAGGGCGTCGACGCTGCCAGGACCGATTGTCTGTTGCGTGCTTCAAACATGCCGGTAGTGTAGTCTCGCCTGCGCGTGCCGATCAAGATGGGCGGCGTCTTTGAGCAATGATCAGCGCCACACACAATGCAGCGCTGATTGCGCCAAGCGTGAGCGGCAATCCTTGCGGCCCGATTTGGCTCATGACCGAGCCAGTCACCGGAGGTCCGACGATGCCGCCCACCCCCCAGAACAATGCAAAGGCCGAATTGCCGGTGATCAGCATGGCGCCGGAAAACCGCTCCCCCAACAGCACTAGCGCCATCGTGTAGACGCCAAATGCGACCGCACCCCACAAAAACGCAATCGGCCAGATCAGCGGCGTGGTGAAAACGTAAGGCAACAACAGGGCGCCAAGCAATCCGCCGACCGCACAGATCAGCATCATGTTCAGCGCACCGATACGTTCGGCGATCGCGCCGAACGGGATCTGTAAAGCAATGTTCCCGGCAATGAACACGGTCAGCAGCAGCGACATCCGCTCCTCGGGGCTGCCGAATGCCTGGCCGTAGACCGACACCAGCGACATCAGCACCTGCTCGAACGCCGCTGCGGTAAACACAGCAAACAGTATCAACGGCGCAAGCCGCACAAACGCCAGAACCGATGTGCCGTGATCGCCGGAAATGTCCGGCAACCTGCCCAGCACGCCGAGCAGCGAGATCGCGCACAGCGCAAAGGCCGCAACACCGACTATGAATGGCGGCCAGCCTTCTGTCCCGACAATCGCCAGCGTCAGCGGTCCCGCCGCAAATCCCGCCGAGATCATCGATGTATATACACCCATGATCCGGCCACGCCTGGCGGCCGGCGTCACCGCAAGCAACCAGGTCTCGGAGATGACGTAGAGCGGGTTGGCGAAGAATCCGAGCAGGAAGCGCAGCGGGAACCAGAGCCAGATGTTCTGCTGCCAGCCGATGATGGCGAGGATGGTTCCCGAGATCAGCGCACACGCCACCGCAAAGCGTCCCGCTCCGAGCCGGCGGCTGAGTGCGGGAACAGCCAGAGATGACACGATGAATCCCAGCGGCGTCATCGCCGCCGACAGGCCGATCATGCCCGGCGACATCCCTTGCCGTTGCAGGATAAAACTCAGCAACGGATAGCTCAGCCCCTGCGAAATGGCGAAGACGGTGACCGTCACAGTGATCCCGGCGATCGTGGCCACAGGAACGCCCGCGAATTTCCCGGACTGCACTGTCATCGGCTCAGCTTTCGCCCCGGCGCTTCAAGGTGCGGTAACCGACAAAGCCGATCAGCACAACGCTGAACGACACGATGCTGGCGATCAGGCCGTTTGGCCCCAGAATCTGCATCATTGCCCCCGCCCCAGGCGGACCGGCAATACCGCCAACGCCCCACATCAGGCCAAACGCCGAGTTTCCGGCAACCAGCGTCGCACCCCGAAATCTACTGCCGAGCTCAATCTGGGTCATCGTGTAGACGCCGTAGCCCACCCCACCCACGACCATAAGGACCGGAATGACTGCGTTGGACGTGATCAGGAATGGCAGGGTCATCACGAGCACCATGTTTGTGGCAGCGCAAAACAGCATCATGGTCCTCGCTCCAAACCGCTCGGACAAAAGACCGAGCGGCAGTTGCAGGATGATATTGCCAATCGACATCACCGAAATCAGAAAGGCGATTTTCGTCTCGGCCAGGCCGTTGGCGGCACTGAACACCGGCATCAGCGAATAGAGTCCAAGCTGGTTGGCCGCCGAGACGAAGACTGCAACCAGAAGCGCCGGCGCGAGCGTCCAGAACGCCCAGACGCTGACGCTCTTGCGTCCCGTTTGAGGTTCATCCGTCTCGTCATCCAGCCCGCCGATGCCGCGCGTGGTAACCGAGAGCAGGAAAGCGCAAAAGGTGAAGCCGGCAATGCCGATCAGCAGCGGCGGCCAGCCGTCCACGCCGACAAGCGCTAGCGACAGCGGCCCCATCGCATAGCCCGCCCCGGTTGCGGTATTGAAGAAACCCATAACCCGCCCGCGTTTCGACGGCGGGGACAGCGCCATCGCCCAGACCTCGCCGAGGATATAGAGCGGATTGACGAACAGCCCGATCAAGAAACGGATCGGATACCAGGCGACCCAGTTCTGCAGCAGGCCGATCGACACAAACAGGAACGCGACCGCCAGCGCGCCGGCTACCGCAATTGTCGTCGCCCCGAAACGCCGCGCCATCGCCGGAAGAAAGATCGCCGACAGAATGAGGCCAAGCGGCGTCATCGCAGCTGAAACCCCGATCTCGGCCGCCGACAGTCCCTGCCGCTGCATCAGGAAGGTAAAATATGGGTAGGACAAGCCCTGCGCGATGCCGAACACGGCAACGCTGGCCGTGACGCCGGCCAGAGCCCCCACGGGCATCGGTTTTTCGGTAGAATCGACCTGCGCCATCCCAGTCTCCTATCACGCCTGCGGATTTCTCCAATTCGGCCAGCGACACCCCTCGCGTCAGGCCTGACGCAATTCAGACATGTCGTTTCCCTCGCAGTCCGGGTCGCCGGTCATACTTTTCTGATGCGGTGGCGGGAACGATAGTGGCTGGATGGATTTTCAAGCGAGCCAGCCATGAACGAAATTGCTGCCGAACCGGCTGGGACGACTGCCCGCGCGCGAGGCGGCGGACGCGCCGGCAAGCGCGCCGGCGCCTCGGCGTCGTTCGATCAGCCGCCGTTCCGGCAGTTGAAGAACCCGTTCAAGCCAACAAAGATTGTCTCCGACGACGAGCTTGAATCCATTCACATCGCCTCTCTGCGGGTGCTGAGTGAGATCGGCGTTGACGTGCTGCATGACGGGGCGCGGCAGATGATGAAGGATCACGGGGCTGATGTCCGTCCCGGGTCCGAGCGGGTGCGGTTTGATCCCGACATGATCCTTGGCCTCATCGCCCATGCGCCTTCGGAATACACCATGCACGCCCGCAATACGGGTCACAGCTACCGCATGGGCGGCGACAATCTGGTGTTTGCGCAAGTTGCATCCGCGCCAAATTGTTCGGATCTCGACCGTGGCCGCCGTCCCGGCAACCAGACCGATTTCCGCAATCTGGTGAAGCTGGCGCAGATACACAACGTGATTTCCGCCACCGGCGGCTATCCGGTCGAGCCGGTCGACCTGCACCCGTCGATCCGCCATCTCGAATGCATCCGCGATCTGGCGACGTTGACCGACAAGGCGTTCCATATCTATTCGCTCGGCAAGGAGCGGAATGTCGACGGCATCGAAATCGCCCGCATCGCCAATGGCCTGACCCGCGAGCAACTGGTGGACACGCCGGTCTGCTACACGATCATCAACACCAACTCGCCGCTGAAACTCGACGTGCCGATGATGGAAGGCATTATCCAGATGTCGTCGCAGGGCCAGGCGGTCATCGTCACCCCGTTCACGCTGGCCGGAGCAATGGCGCCAGTGACCATTGCGGGAGCTGTCGTACAGCAGAACGCCGAGGCTCTGGCGGGCATCGCGTTTACCCAGATGGTGAGGAAAGGCGCGCCGGTCGGTTATGGCGGTTTCACCTCCAATGTCGACATGAAGTCGGGCGCGCCTGCCTTCGGCACACCGGAATATATGAAGGCGCAGATGCTAGGCGGGCAACTGGCACGAAAATATCGCCTGCCCTACCGCACGTCGAACACCTGCGCCGCCAATCAGGTTGATGCGCAGGCGGCCTATGAGAGCGTGTTCTCGCTCTGGGGCGCAGTGCAGGGCGGCGGCAACTTTGTACTGCATTCGGCTGGCTGGCTCGAGGGCGGGCTGCGTGCCTCGTTCGAAAAGATGATCCTCGACATCGACCTGCTGCAGATGGTGACGGAGATGCTGACGCCGCTCGACCTGTCGGAAGACGCGCTCGCCATCGACGCGATCCGCGATGTCGGCCCCGGCGGCCACTTTTTTGGCACGCCGCACACGCAGGCGCGCTACAAAACGGCGTTCTATTCGCCGATCCTGTCGGACTGGCGCAATTTCGAGACCTGGCAGGAAGCAGGTTCCCCGACCGCGCTGGAAAAAGCCAACCGGGTCTGGAAGGAGCGGCTGGCCGCCTACGAGCAGCCGCCGATGGACCCGGCTGTGCGCGAGGAGATCGACGCCTTTGTCGCCAGACGCATCGCCGAAGGCGGCGCACCGACCGATTTTTGATTCAACATTTGACCTGATGGACCAAACCCCATGAAATCCCACTACAAAGCAGTTGTGATCGGCGGCGGCGTCGTTGGCTGTTCGGTGCTGTTCCATCTGGCCAGGGCCGGGTGGACAGACATCGTGCTGATCGAACGCTCGGAACTCACCTCCGGCTCGTCCTGGCATGCGGCGGGCGGCTTTCACACGCTGAACGGCGACCCCAACGTCGCCAAGCTCCAAGCCTACACCGTCTCGCTCTACAAGGAGCTGGAGGAGATTTCCGGCCAATCGTGTTCGCTGCACCTGACCGGCGGTGTGATGCTGGCCGACACGCCGGAGCGCATGGATTTTCTGCGCCTCGCCCACGCCAAGGGCCGGTATCTCGGCATGGACACCGAACTGATCACCCCGTCCGAAGCCAAGGCCATGTTCCCGCTGATGGACGAAAGCCATTTCGTCGGCGCGATGTGGGACCCGGTCGAAGGCCATCTTGACCCGTCCGGCACGACGATTGCCTATTCGAAAGCGGCCAAGAAGCTTGGGGCCGACATCGTGCTGCGCAACCCGGTGAAGGAACTGACGCAGCAGCCGGACGGAACCTGGAACGTCATCACCGAACAGGGAACGGTCCACGCCGAACACGTTGTGAACTGCGGTGGCCTGTGGGCGCGTGAGGTCGGCCGCATGGTCGGCGTTGAACTGCCGGTGCTCGCCATGGAGCACATGTATCTCCTGACCGAGCCGATGCCGGAGGTCGAAGCCTTCAACAAGGAAACCGGCCGCGAGATGATCGGCGTGCTCGACTTCAAGGGCGAGATCTACACGCGCCAGGAGCGCAACGGCATTCTGCTCGGCACCTATGAAAAGGCCTGCAAGCCCTGGTCGCCGGTCAACACGCCGTGGGACTTTGGCCATGAACTGCTTGCGCCTGACCTCGACCGCATCGCGCCGTCGCTCGAGATCGGCTTCAAGCATTTCCCGGGCATTGCGAACGCCGGCATCAAGCAGGTGATAAATGGCCCGTTCACCTTTGCGCCTGACGGCAACCCGCTGGTTGGTCCGGTGCAGGGCCTGACCAATTACTGGGTCGCCTGCGGCGTCATGGCCGGGTTCTCCCAGGGCGGCGGCGTTGGCCTGGCGCTGTCGAACTGGATGGTCCATGGCGATCCGGGCTTTGACGTCTGGGGCATGGACGTTGCCCGCTGGGGCGAGTGGGCAAGCCTGCGCTACACCAACGCCAAGGTTCGCGAAAACTATTCGCGCCGCTTCTCGATCCGCTTCCCGAACGAAGAACTGCCAGCCGCCCGCCCGGCGCAGACCACGCCGCTCTATGACACGATGATCAACCAGAACAACGCGGTCATGGGCGACAGTTGGGGTCTGGAAACCCCGCTCTGGTTTGCGCCCAAGGGAACCGAGCCGAAAGACATTGTGTCCTTCCACCGCTCCAACGACTTCGCCCATATCGGCGAGGAAGTCAGAAAGACCCGCGACAGCGTCGGCGTCACCGAGATTGCCAATTTCGCAAAATATGAAGTGACTGGAACGGGTTCCGAGGCGTTCCTGAATCATCTCATGACCAACAAGATGCCGAAGACCGGCCGCATCGTGCTGACGCCGATGCTGAACCAGTTCGGCCGGCTGATTGGCGACTTCACCATTGCCAAGGCCGGCGATGACCGCTTCATCATCTGGGGCTCGTCGGCGGCCCAAAAATATCACATGCGCTGGTTCGAACAGCACCTGCCGAAAGACGGGTCAGTTCGCATTCATCGGTTTGACCAGACACTGGTCGGTCTGTCGATAGCCGGCCCCAACAGCCAGAAACTGCTGCAGAAACTCGTTGACGTCGACGTGTCGTCAAAGGCGTTCAGGTTTATGGATTTCCGCGAAATGGCGGTCGGCGGCGCGCCCTGCATGGTCAACCGCATCACCTATACCGGTGATCTCGGCTACGAGATCTGGATGATGCCGGCCTATCAGCGGCTGGTCTACAACGCGATCAAGGAGGCAGGCGAAGAGTTCGGTATCGTCGATTTCGGCATGCGGGCGCTGTTGTCGATGCGGCTGGAAAAGAACTTTCCGACCTGGTTCCGCGAACTGCGCCCGATCTACGGCCCGTTTGAAGGCGGCATGGACCGCTTCATCAAGATGGAGAAGAACGATTTTGTCGGCCGCGACGCGGCTGCAAAGGAACTGGCGGACGGCCCGAAACTGCGCCGCGTCTCGATGATTGTCGACGCGGCCGACGCCGACGTGATGGGCGACGAGCCGATCTGGGCAAAAGTGCCGAAAGACTACGGCACGGTCGAGAAGACCCACGACTTTGGCGCGCCGCGCTTTGACGCAACAGGCAAGGAAGTGCGCGGCTCGTCAGCGGCGACCGGCGCGTCGGCCATCCGCGGTACGGCCGACGGCGACTGGCGGGTCGTCGGCTGGGTGACGTCCGGCGGCTATGCGCACTACGTCGAAAAGTCGATGGCGCAGGGTTATGTGCCGGCAGAGCTTGCCGGCAACGAGAGCGAAGGGCTGTTCGAAGTCGAAATCCTCGGCCACCGCCGCCCTGCCCGCATCAACATCGAACCGCCGTTTGACCCGTCAGGCGAGAAGATGCGGGGGTAAGCAGTCCTCAACTCCTGATTGGTAGAACGGGTGATGGCTACCAACGATCACCCGATGAAACTGGCTGTGCTGATTGATGCGGATAACACGTCTGCAAGAGTTGCTGGCCCGCTATTTGAGGAAATAGCCAAGATCGGCGCTGCAAGCGTCCGCAGGATCTATGGAGATTTCTCGAACGAACGATCAAAGGGCTGGGCAGCTTTGCTGACGGAACACGCGATTGTGCCACATCAGCAGTTTGCCAATACGGTGGGTAAGAACGCATCCGACATCACGCTGGTCATCGACGCAATGGACCTCCTGCACGAGGGACGCGTTGACGGGTTTTGCCTGGTCTCGTCCGACAGTGATTTCACCCGGCTTGCCCAGCGCATCCGCGAACAAGGATTGGCCGTTTACGGTTTTGGCGAACAGAAAACGCCGAAGAGCTTGCAGCAATCCTGCGATCGATTCTTCTTCACGGAAAATCTGGGCGAAGAGACCGCGAATGATGGCAGCCCGGCTGCTGTCACAAAGCCGCTGGCCAAGGTTTCAGCCGTCGTCCCGGCAATTGCCAGGGCTTTTGCTCAATCCGAAACGGACGATGGCTGGGCGAACCTCGGAACTGTCGGCACCCAGATCATCAAGCTGGACCCTGCATTTGATCCACGGACCTACGGGTTTCGCAAGCTGATTGATCTTGTTCGAGCAACAAACCGGTTTGAAGTAGAGCACAAGCAAGGACAGGTGCCGAAAATAAGAGCCAAGGCATCGAAGACGGCAAAGCCGTGACGCAATTCGACTCCGGGATTGTTGGCCAAATTGGCCTGGGCGTTGATTTCCTTGTCAAAGAACGCTCCCGTTTGGGAGAAGGTTATGGCGGCAAAGGTAGCAGCGCCCAAGAGGTGGGGGACAAGTTCGCCGCATTGCTAAGTGACGCGCCTCGTGGAACCCGCTGCTAGCGGGCCCAGCGCATCCTGCAGCATCGAGATCATTGCCACCGGCGTCGCCTTCGCCGTGATGAACGGCAGTCCCTTGCGACGGGCGGTCCAGCCGACGACTGCGAGATCGTTTGCGGCCGGCTCGTATTGCTGCGCCAGCGCCCAGCTCATGCAGTCGATTGCTGCGACATCCGCCCTGCCCTCGGCGATCATGCGGATCGACAGCCGATGCCCGCCGCTCTCGTTTCGGTCAGAGAAAATGTCGAGGCTTTCGCCAAGCGCGGCGAGATCGCGCGTCAGGCCAATGATACCCGACATTGAGTCGTCGCTGTTGTAGGCAAGACGCGCGTTGCGCAAGAGGTCGAGAGGAAGGTTTGTGGACTGCTTCAAGCCACCCCCCTCTGTCCTGCCGGACATCTCCCCCTCAAGGGGGGAGATTGGCAGTTTCGACGCTGACGATTGGCAAATCTCCCCCCTTGAGGGGGAGATGTCCGGCAGGACAGAGGGGGGTCGGTCATTCAGATCGACGCGGCGCATTACGATTGCACTGGAATAAAATTCGTCCTGCCCGCCTTCGACGCCGTCATAGTTCTGCTGGCCAAGCACGGTGACATGCTCAGCCAATCCCTGCTCCATCGGTCCCCAGCAGGTCTGGGCGAACAGCAGGTTCGGCCGGCGCCACAGCTCGTGAATGTCGTCAAAATCCCGCGTCAACGTATCCGGCGCGTCAACACCAGTCACACGCAGCCGGTCCCGGATCGCCGCCCATTCGGCATCCACTTCGGTCCGGCGTTCCGGCCAGTCATACATCGGCAATGCGGCTATGAAGGCGCTCATCCGGCCGGTTTCTGCCCAGCGGCGCGGCGCATTTTCTGCCACTCAGCCGCACCGCCACATTCTGGTGTTGCCCGCAACACCGGATGCACCACCGGTTCTTTCGCCCGGAATGCATAGCGCGCCAGCAAAGCCCGATAGTTGGCGAACACATAGCCGCGATTGGACGCAACCCATTCGGCGCGGCGTTGACGATACAGCGCCGGTAGACGGTACCAGGCGACAGCCGGCAAGGCGTGGTGCACGACATGCAGATTATTGTTGAGAAACAGCACTGAAAGCGGCGTCTTTTCAACGATGATTGTGCGTCCTTCCGGGTCTCCCGACCATTGATGTTCGGCATAGGTGCGGATCGAGATCAGCGACAGCCCGGGCCAGACCGCTGCGATCATGTAGAGCCAGAACGGAATGCCAAATCCGTAGATGACGATTGTGGCAACGATTGCCAGACCGATCAGATGAAACACCCAGGCGCGCAAGACGCTCCGGTCACCCGCCCGGATCAGCCGGACGTCGCCAAGCACCAGCCCGATGGCCGACAGCCAGGGACCAAAAAACATCCGGCCAGCCATCGTGTTGTTGACGCGCAGCAGGCCGCGCAGCCAGAACGGCATCGTGTCGTGTTTCCACAGCGCCTGATAATAGCTTTCCGGATCGTCAAAGGGATCGGTCAGCCGCTCGTCGGCGTGATGGCGCAGGTGCAGCGCCTTGAACCGCCGGTATGGCCAGAACACGCCGACGGGCAGGAAGACCAGCGCCTCGTTGATCCGTGCATTGCGGGTCGGATGTCCGTGCAGCACCTCGTGCACCAGCGACGATTGCAGCGTGACCGTCAGCGCCAGCAGGATGAATGCCGCGAGGGGATAGTCCGGCCAGAGCCGGAAACCTGCGATCAACCAGGTTCCGTAGCAGGCGATGATCAGGCCCAATGTCGGCCACTCGACGGATGCGTTGCGGGGTAATGCGCGGCCAACGGCGGACGCCTGGCCGTTTTGGGTTTCAAGAATGTCGGTTCGTTCCATGCTGACAGCATTATGTCAGGATGCTTGCCCCGAACCCACGCGACAATGCGCACAATCCGTTGCGTTTGCGCACAATTCTCCCCGCATGTTATGTTAAATAAACAAAGTCGGATCAGACCATGGACAAACGCGACGTTTCCAGCCTGTTTCGCGAACGGTTGCGGGTGCTGCTGCAACGCTCGCAGCTCAACCAATCCGCCTTCGCAGGCTCGATTGGCATCGACCGTTCGGCCCTGTCGCAGATCCTGTCGGGCGCAACCACCCGCCTGCCTCGCGCTGAAACGCTGATGACCATTGCGGACGAATACAAGATCTCGCTCGACTGGCTGCTGGGGCTCTCCCAGGACGAGACGCTGACCGCTGAAATCCGCGACATGGTGGAAATCGAGGAAGGCGTATCGGGTTATGGCGAGAGTTTTATGGCGCGCTGGTACGCCGAGGCCGCCGGCATGAAGGTCCGCTATGTGCCGGCCGGCATTCCTGACCTGATGCGCACTGATGCGCTGGTGGATTTCGAGGCCAACACATCGGAGCGGCACGCTGGCAGCCAGGCGCGCGAGGCGCGCGACCGTATTGTCTACAATCGCCGCCCCGAGACCGACATGGAATCCTGCATGGCGCGCCACACGCTGGAGATATTTGCCGCCGGACAAGGCGTCTGGGCCGATTTTCCCGCTTACGAACGCAAGGCGCAGCTGACCCATATGGCTGATCTGCTTGAAGACCTTTACCCGACCTTCCGGCTCTATCTCTATGACGGACGCGCCCGTTATTCGGTGCCCTACACGATTTTTGGAACCTTGAGGGCGGCAATCTATGTCGGCGACATGTATCTGGTGTTGAACGCACCGGCAGCGATCCACACACTGACACTGCATTTCGACAATCTGATCCGCGCCGCGACTGTCAACGCCCATGAGGCCGCCGCCTTCGCCAGACAGCTGGCGGCGCGCGTCTGACGGCAGTTGCGGCGCACGCGCCAATGATATAAAGATTTCTTTATATCCCTCAATTCGATGGCAAAAGAGACCTGACATGAACAACCGCATTGACGCCCTGCTTGCCGAGAAGGGCATTTTGCTCGCTGACGGAGCCACGGGGACAAATTTGTTTACGATGGGTCTGCCGGCCGGCGAAGCGCCAGAGATGTTGCTGGAGACCGATCCGGACACGATCGTTGCGCTGCATCAGAACTTTGTCGATGCAGGCGCCGATATCATCCTGACCAACTCGTTTGGCGGCACGCGCCACCGGCTGAAGCTGCACAATGCGCAGGACCGGGTGTTTGACCTGAACAAGAAGGCGGCCGAGGTGGCGCGTTCGGTTGCAGACAATGCCGGCCGGAAAGTTATCGTCGGTGGGTCGGTTGGCCCGACCGGCGAACTGCTCGTGCCGCTGGGCGCAATGACCTATGACGAGGCGGTAGACGCCTTTGTCGAACAGATCGAAGGGTTGAAGGCCGGCGGCGCTGACGTCGCATGGATCGAGACAATGTCTGCGCCGGACGAAATCCGCGCGGCGGCGGAAGCAGCGATCAAGGTCGGCCTGCCCTACACCTATACCGGCTCGTTCGACACGGCCGGACGCACGATGATGGGTCTGCACCCGAAAGACATTCACGGCGTGGTGGACGGACTGGGCGCACCCGCGATTGCGGTCGGAGCGAATTGCGGCGTCGGCGCGTCCGATATTCTCGCCTCGCTGCTCGACATGACGGAAGCAAAGCCTGATGCGACTGTGATCGTCAAAGGCAATTGCGGTATTCCAGAATTCCGCGGATCTGAAATCTACTACACCGGGACGCCCGAGCTGATGGGCGACTATGTGCGGCTGGCGGTCGACAGCGGCGCACGGATCATTGGCGGCTGCTGCGGAACCTCGTTCGAGCACCTGGCTGCAATGCGCAAGGCGCTTGATGCGCACCGGAAGGCCGAACGCCCGACAGTGGAAGCAATCGTCGAACGCATCGGCCCGATGCGCAACAAGCTCGCGTCCGAGAGCGGCGCGGAAGCAGCAGGCGGCGAAGGCCGCCGCCGTAGACGCACCTAAAAAGGCCCGCGGAAGATGAAGTATGCTCCCGCAGCGATGAAGGCGAAGCCGATCGCGTAGTTGAGCGTGAACGGCTCTTTCAAGACCAGCACCGAGAAACCGGCGAAGACGATCAGGGTAATGATCTCCTGCATCGTCTTCAGTTCGGCGGTGGTGTAGACGGCGCTGCCCCAGCGGTTGGCGGGGACGGCGAGGCAATATTCAAACAGCGCAATGCCCCAGCTGGCGAAGATCGCCAGCATCAGCGGCGCTGACTTGAACTTGAGATGCCCGTACCAGGCGAACGTCATGAAGACGTTCGACAGCGCAAGCAGCACGATCGGCAGGATGGCGGGCGGCAGGATGTTTTGCATGGATCGTCCCCGGATAGCGGGACGATTGCGTGATTCTGGAAATTTCGGCAATCAACAGAAACGGCGCGGATCACCCGCGCCGGTTAATGTTTCAAGCGATCAGAGTTTGCCCAGTTCGTCGCGGGCGCGGCGCAGGATCTCGACCGCCTTCTTCGCCTGTTCAGGCGACATCGAGCCGTCGCGCACCCGCCCAAACAGGTCGCGCATCAGGTCGCGCGCCTCGTCGCCGATGGCTGCCCCCGACACACGCTCCGACGCCTCGGCCAGCTGCTCGTTCAGACGGTCGAGCTCGCCCTGATTTTCGGCGAGAAACGCCCTGCCCTGATCGGTGATCGAATAGAGCTTCTTGTTGCCCTGCGCTTCCGAGACGACGAGGTCGGCCTCTTCCAGCATTTGCAGCATCGGATAGATCGCGCCCGGGCTCGGGCTGTAGGCGCCCTGGAATTTGGCTTCCAACGCCTTGATGATGTCGTAGCCGTGCCGCGGCTCCTCGGCGATCAGGCCGAGCACGACGAGGCGCAGCGCGCCGGGATCGAACATGCGCCGGCGTCCGCCGCCGAACGGACCGCCACCAAATGGACCGCCGCGATGTTTGCCAAACGGGCCGCCGCCGCCAAAGCCGCGCGAACCGCCATGACGGCCAGTCATCTGCCAGCCGCAACCTTTGTGATGTCGATGACCGAACATGTGTGAGTTCCTTTCAGATATATCGTTCATACGACATATCTGATGAACGATATATCTTTTGTCAAGATGCGATTTCTTGCCTCACGCGAGTTCGCTGCGCTCACGCCCAATTATTCCATTTGCGCGCCTGCGGCGACGCGGCGGCGCGGCCTGACCGGTCGACGCGCACTTGCGCTTGCGAACCTGCGGTTCGAAGCAAAGGTCGAGACTTGTTGGGCTTACTCGGCTCGGAGAAAAATCAAGAACTGTCGCGGCGGTCGGGCACGTGGAAGGCGAGGCTGTGCAACTCGGTCACAAGATCATGCTCGTCGCGGTGATCGCGCGACGGCATGCTCAAGGGCGGCGAACCGGGCGGAGGACCGGGGCGAAGCGGCGACTGGCGGCGCGTCAGACCGGCATTGCGCCGTGCGCGCCACATCGCCAGCCGCTCAGCCTGACGCGGCAGATCCTGCAAGGCCGACGCCAGTGCCGCCACGCGGCGCATCAGGCCGCGATCCGGCAACAGGTCGTAAGGTGTCGGCAGTGGCGGCAGCGAGATTTTCGTCATCGATGGAGCGCCGAACCAGGTGATCCTCGGAAAAGACGTCTGCCGCACCCAGCGGCGGCCCCGGCGGATGCGTTTCAATGGATCGGTCAGCCGAAAACGCGGCATACGTTTTGGCAATTTGGGTTCAGCTTTTGGGGGCGCGGGCGGCTCAGGCGCAGCCAGAAGGAAGGCCGGAACCATGAAGTCTGGATCATGGGTGCGGGGCAACGGCACGAATGTTGGGGTGGGAGGCTGCATTTTCTCGACCGGTTTTCGAGCCGGGAGTTCTGGCACCGGCAGATCAGAGGCGAGCACGACAATCAGCCGGCGGGTTGCAGCTTCAACCGGCAGCAACAGGCGGCGCACGAGCCCATGCACCCGGCGCGAGATCGTCCCGGGCTCGGTCATCGCGGCAAAAGCCCTGGCCGCAGCCCCCTCGCCCCGGTCCGTCGCACCAAGCAGGCGGCGGGCATGGCCGGTATCATCCGCCACTCCGATCCAGACAAGGATGATCGCCAACAACCCCCGGAGCGCAACGGCGTGGCGGTCGAGTCGGGTCTGATTGTCAGATGTTGCGGCAAGAGTTTGCATGACCCCAATGGTGCGGCAGGATTTTTGACGGAGGACAGATTTTTTCGCAGTGGCATACGAAGAGGAAAAAAAGGCCGGCGAAGACTTGTGCTCCGCCGGCCTGCCTCACCCCAGCCCAAGGCCAGCTGTCCCGAGGGACCAGGAGGGATTAGCCAGCCCATTGCCCCGCCCGCATCGGTCAGCCGCAGAGGCAAGGCGGCGTTCCAATGGGAGGATTTGTCGTGAGACTTATCCCCCGGCCCGGAGAGGCAATACGTCGATGAGACGCACCGGCTGGCCGGTTCCTTGGGCAGATCACGCGTTTGTGTAGGGAGGGCAAAACAACATGACGAAATCGGAGTCTGTGCCCCGCACAGGGTCAGCGAAACCGTCGGTGCGGTGACATCGCCCGTTCCGGGTGGGTCTTTACCGCAATGCAAATTCTTCGCGCTAGGATTGCATTGTGAAAGTCGAGACCTGACATGACCGTTGAAATGCATCTCGTGCCGGGAATGTCAGCAGCAGGCAGCTTGCGCGGCGAGCTACGGTCAAGAAGTCAGGTGCTCGCGATCGATGATTGGCTGGCAATTGGACCGCTTGATGACGGACCAAAACGTAGCGCCTTCACACGAGAAATGTGGGGGCCGGTGGATGCCGACCTCGTCGAAGACGACATGTTCGAAGTCTGGACCGGCTTTTCGAATGAACTCGCCCGCAAGAAACCTGAACGTCTGCTGATCTGGTCTTCGCAATCAGCAGCCGAGATCATCTTCTTGCGCATGGCCATCAATCGCCTGATGGCAAGTGGTGTCGACCTTTGGCATATCCCGGTTCCGTCGATCAATGACACTTATTCCACGAGCTCCTACCCGGGCCATCAGCTCATGCAGATGCGCGCGCTAGCGCAACGGATTGCGCCCGAACGACAAGACATGCTTGCCGCCGAATTTAGCGAGATCGCAGCCAATCCTGCGCCGGTGCGGGTTGCGAGATCTGACGGAATGCTTTCGTTCCACCCAATCGACTACTACGATGATGCGTTGATCGCAGCCTGCCCGTCTGACTGGACGCGCGCCGTGCGTGTGGTGGCAGACGTCATGATGTCTGATGATCGTAACATCGTCCCGGACCAGCCTCTCGCCTGGCGACTTCGCACACTTGTTGACACCGCGCGTATTGAGGTGCGTGGCGATCCAGGCGCCTCGATCCGGGACTTTCAGGTGCGGCGCGCCAGGAAATAGCCCACTGGCTCACCCTCTCCCCGCATCTGCCTTGGCAAAATGCGCCATCTGGTCCGCTCGGGCCTTCTGGAAGGCAGGGCGAGCGGTGACGCGCGTGACATAGGCTTCTGATGCCGGGCGGTCGCCATGTTCGCGCAGCTTTGGCACGCGCAAGACATCGGCCATCAACAGGTCGGCGGCGGTGAAGCGGCCGGCAGCCAGCCATTCGCGGTCCTTGAGGATGGTTTCAACATGGCCGAGACGGCTGTCGAGCCAGCCGGCCAGACCGTTTTCCTTCGCCCCGGTAATTTCAAGGAACCACCAGGGGACGGAAACCATCTCGACCGAGTTGAGCGCGGCGATGATCCATTGCAGGGTTTCGGCTTCGCCGGCCGGATCGCGCGGCATGAGCTTTTCCGACTTGCGCGCCAGATGCAGCAGGCAGGCCCCGCTTTCGAACAGTTTGACCTCGCCGTCTGTCAGGAACGGGATCTGGCCAAATGGCTGGCGGGCAAAATGGTCGGGTCCGCGCGGGTCAAACGGCACCGAATTGACCGAATAGGCGAGCCCGGCCTCTTCGCAGGCCCAGCGCAGCCGCATGTCACGCACAAAGCCACGCGGGGCGTCCGGCACCCAGTCATAGGTCCAGATGGTGATGCCGGTCATGCGCTTGCTCCGGTGGGTTTAGCGGTGGATAGGCCTCGGCGATTGCGATGCAATTGCTGATGGCACGACTTGCCCCCTCACCCGGCCTCCGCTCCGCTCGGCCACCCTCTCCCCGTCGGGGAGAGGAAACCGGAAAACTCGCCCCCTACCCCTTCGCCTTGGTCAGCTTCTCCACCGCCTCGACAATCTGGTCGCAGAATTTGGCGTGATCGAGATTGATTGCGACGAGATGGCGGAAGTCCTGCTGCTCGCTGGCGGTGCCGCCGAAATGGCGCATGCCGGACGCGGTCTCGAAATTGCAGACCGTCATGCCGCGCGTCCACCGGCCGGCAGTCTCGACGCGGATGTCGGCCTTTTCGGTGGTGATGATCGACGGGTCGATGAGCGCCGCGACGCAGCACGCGTCGTGAATGGCCGGATAAGGGATCTGCAACAGCCCGCCATGGGTAGTGTCGATGAACTCCCAGATGTCGAGAATGAACTTTGAGATCGACCCGCCGATGGCGCGGACACGATCCTGCAGGTCAGGCGTGGCGAGCGCCTGCGTCTGGGTCAGATCAAGGCCGATCATCGTGACCGGCCAGTTGGCGCGAAAGACAACGTCGGCGGCTTCCGGATCGGCATAGATGTTGAATTCGGCGGCGGGCGTGATGTTGCCGCGCGTATAGGCTCCGCCCATGCACACAACGCCCTTGGCGCGCTCGATGATGCGCGGGTCTTTGCGGATCGCCAGAGCGATGTTGGTGTAGGGACCTACGGGGACGAGCGTGATGGTCTTTGGCTCATGCGCCATGATCGTGTCGATGATGAAATCGACCGCGTGGCGCTTGTCGAGCTCAAACGAGGCTGGCGGCAGTTCCGGGCCGTCAAGGCCTGTCTCGCCATGGATTTCAATCGCCAGCACCTGATCGGCGACCAGAGGACCGGGCGAGCCCTTGGCCACGGGAACCTTGATGCCATAGGCGGTGCATGTGGAGAGCGCGTTGCGCGTCGTATTGTCGACATTGTGGTTGCCAGACACCGTGGTGATACCGAGCAGGTCGATGTTTGGATTGGCGGCAGCGAGCAGGATTGCGATGGCGTCGTCATGGCCGGGATCGCAATCGAGAATGATCTTTTCCATCAAGAATGTCCGTTGGGCTGTCGAATAGGCGGCGGCGATTACAATCTGCCGCCGCACTTCAGGTCAACGGGCACAGCCGCGTTGCTCTTGGTGCAGACGCCGCGTCAGCGGCTGCCGTCGAGCCCTGCAGCAAGCCGGAGCAGCGACAGGAACTCGCCGCGATAGCCGTATGGGTCAGCGCCGCGGGCGGCTGTCGCCATCTCGCCAATCTGGTCGTAGGAGAATGCACCCAACTGGCTTGTGTCGCGCAGTTTCTGGCCAAAGGCGGCGACCGCAACCGAGAACCGCTGGTCTTCGCTGGCGGCATTGAAGGTCGAAATGTCATTGGCCGCTGTCACCGGCTGGGTGATCAGTTGCGACACGTCGGCGTCAGGCTTCTTGTAGCGGATTTTTACGAACGCATATTCGTCGCCATTGACAACGCCGGTGGCGTTGTTGGTCTGCGCCTGACCGTAGCGCAGATCGTCGATCTGCTGCGCCGGCGAGCCCTTTGGCGTGACCTCATAGATGGCGGTGACCGAATGGCCGGAGCCGATCTCGCCCGCATCCTTCTTGTCGTCGTTAAAATCCTCGCGGTTGAGCGCCCGGGTCTCGTAGCCGATCAGCCGGTATTCGGCGATCTTTTCCGGGTTGAACTCGACCTGGATTTTCACGTCCTTGGCGATGGGGAACAGGGTCGATCCGGCCTCCTGCACCAGCGCCTTTTCAGCTTCTGCCAGCGTGTCGATATAGGCCGCCTGGCCGTTCCCGTTCTGGGCGATCTCCTGCATCATCTGGTCATTGAGATTGCCGCGGCCAAAGCCGAGCACCGACAGGAAGACGCCGCTTTCGCGCTTCTGCTCGATGAGACGTTTCAGATCGTCATCGTCGGTCTGACCGACATTGAAGTCGCCATCCGTGGCCAGCATGACGCGGTTGACGCCATCCTTGACGAAGGAGGATTCCGCAAGGCGATAGGCCTCGCGGATGCCCGCCTCGCCGGCAGTGGAGCCGCCGGGCTGCAGATTGTCGATGGCCGCAAGGATTTTTGCCTTTTCGCTCGCCTTGGTCGGCTCAAGCACGGTGCCGGCGTCGCCCGCATAGGTGACGATGGAAATCGTGTCATTGGCGGCCATCTGGTTGACCAGCAGGCGGAACGAGGATTTGAGCAGAGGCAGCTTGTCGGGCTGGTCCATCGAGCCGGAAACGTCAATCAGGAACACAAGGTTGGCGGCTGGCCGCACGGCCTGCGGCAACTGATAACCCTTGATAGCGATGTGCATCAGCTTGGTGTTGGCGTTCCACGGCGTCGGCAGCAGGCTGACATTGGCCTTGAACGGCTGGTCGGCGCTGTCGGGCGCGGCCCAGTTGTAAGGGAAATAATTGACCATTTCCTCGACACGAACCGTGTCGGGCTGCGGCAGCATGCCTTCCTTCAGCGAGCGGCGGACAAAGGAATAGGACGCCGTGTCGACGTCGATCGAGAAGGTGGACACCGGGCTTTCCAGCGCCGACTTGACCGGGTTGGTGGAGAACTCGGTGAGACGCTCGTTTTCAGGCACCGGCTGCGGCGCAGGCTCTGGCATGAGGCCGGGGATCTGGACGCGCTGGGTCGCCACAGACGGCTGGAACGAGCGGTCGCGCTGCATGGCAGGCGCAGCATTTGGCGCAACTGCGTCGGCAACCGGCGCGCCGGCGGCGTTTTGCGCTGCTTCAGCGAGAGGCGCTGACCGTGGCGTAGACTGAACTGTCCGGGTTTCCGGCGCATAGGCCAGCGGTTCCTGCGCCTCCAGCTTCTGCCTGACCTCAGCAGGCGGAGCTGGCGACGCAGCCGGTGTCGTGTCGCCCAACTGGGTCAGCGGCGAGGTTTCCATCAGATAGAAAGTGGCATAGCCGGCCAGCGGCAGCGCCATCAGCCCGGCAATGGCCGGAGCGGACAAAAGTTTGCGAGACATGAGAACCCTCCAAAGCGTGATTGCTTTGTCGGTGAGGCGCTCGCCTGTTGCCTTTCCTTGGGGTGCAGTGGCAGTTTTTTCATCAAACGCCGCCATGGCCGCAGCAAGCGCACGTTCGCGCGCTGCTTGAGACGGCTTTGGCGCGGGCGTCTTGCCCAAAATTTTCAGATCGTCGTCTTCGATCATCTCAATCGCCTTCGGCTTTGGCTTCTGCATCGCGCATCAGCACTTTCAGCCGCTTCTTTGCTTCGTGTACATGCCAGGAGACGGTGGCCTCGGCACATCCCATCAGTTCTGCCGCTTCCGCGTGGCCAAGCCCTTCGCCATAGACCAGCGTGACGGCCTCGCGCTGCTTGTCGGGCAGCTGCCGTACCGCCGCCCACAACGTGTCAGCGCGGTCGTCCGGCTCTTCTTCGGCCTCGCCGAGTGTGACAGCGTGAACGCCATAAGCGTCGACCTTGCGGGTTTCACGCGCCGATTTTCGCACATGATCGCGCGCCGCATTGATGACCAGCGCATAGAGCCATGTGGTGAACGCGCCCTGCCCCCTGAAGGAGCGGATCGCCTTGGCCAGCCGTACCGACGCCTCCTGGGCGATGTCTTCCGCATCGCTCTTGCGGCCGCACCATTTCCAGGCGACGCGGTAGATGAAGTCGTAGTGGCGCTCGATCAGCTGCGCAAACGCATGCCGGTCGCCCGACCGCGCATCCGCGATCAGCGCATCATCCGAAACGGCAGGTTCCTCAGCCAACAACGCCATCATTGCTCCTTGGACGACCTGAATAGGTCAATCCTTGGGTCGAAGCGAAAGATTTTCTGCCGACACGTCAAAGCCCGGCAAACGCTTTCATGATGAACGCCTGCATGTCGGCGGGATAGCGCCATCCGGCCCCGTGGGGACAGGCATTGCGGTCGAGGCAACCGGTGTCACGGCAGGCCGCACCGGCGGGCGAATGCACATGGGTCAGGCAGTTCTGGTATTGAAACCCCTCGCCTGCATGCGCGCTGGCCGGACAGGCTTTTTGGCAAGGTTTTCCGACACATAGGTCGCACAAATGAATCGGATCGGCAGCGGGTTGATTCAATGCGCGAACTTCCTCCGCCACCTCGCCCTCGCCAAAAATCAGCGCGCCGCGATACGCGTGCCACGGGCCGAACTCGGGGTGCATCAGGACGCCAAGCGGCGACGGCCGCAACCTTTCAGCGCGCATCGCCCATTGCTGGAAGGGCATGTAGGGTTTGTCCGATGGATAGACGGCGCGCGCGCCCTCAGCGGCCGCGACCGGATCGATCACGCCGCGTGACCATGTGTCGAGCGGATGATCAACGGGTTTTGCAAACAAGGCGCGCCAGGCAACGAAATGTGGCCAGATGCCACCGCCGCCGTGGCCGATCAGCAGGACGGCCCGTGCCGGGGCGCCAGTCGGACCAGATGGCGGCGTGTCACTGGTCGAGAACAAAAATGCGCCACGCAACATCATGCCGTGCCGGCGCAGGATCCGGTCGAGATTTGCCATTGCGGGAGAATAGACAGTTGTCATTTGCTTGGTCGTAGTGGCGAATGAACCTGCGAGTAGATGAATCTCGCTGAAAGGCAGAGTGTAATACAGTCGCAATCGCAAGTAGGTGGTTGCGTCATTGATACCGTGTAACTACAGCCAGAACGAAGATTTCGGCCGCCGCCGAAAACGCATTGCAGCTTGAGGTTTGAGAGTGACCGCATCGGACGGTAACATTTTGGCGAGGGTGACGCCATTCGAGCATTTTATGTTTGCAGATGATCGGCCTTCGGCGCCCAAGACATTTTTCTTGCGCTTTGGCTTGTCCGGCAAACTCGATCCTGATGCGTTCAAAGGCGCCATTTCCGACGCACAGGACCTGCATCCCCTGACCCGCAGCGTCATTACAGCGGACGCTGCAGCTCCTGCCGGGCAGCTTGCATGGGCACATCGGCCAGATCTGGACGCACCGCTTACAATTTCGCGCAATGGCGAGCCATTCCCCGCCTATCCGAACGGACATGCGTATCTGGACATACGCAAGGAAGCTGGAATCCGGTTTTTTCTCAAACAGGAAGGTCACACAGCAGATCTGGTTCTACAGGCTCACCACTCGGTCTGCGACGCGACCGGAGCGATCGAGTTTTTCGGAGATGTATTGCTGGCCTATGGCGACCGCAGATCAGGGACTGTCAGATTGCGGGCCAAGACTGACAAGACATATGTCGAAGGGCGGCATGATTGGCACACCCCGCCTGATCGCCAGGCCGCTGCCGGCAGCCTCAGGCAGACTCTGATTTCCAGTGCGATGCCGATTGAATCTGCAGCCCGGAAACAACCGGTTTCCGCGCCACCGCCTTCTCCGGTTGCATTCCCCGCATCATATCGGCGCAGCCTGAGCGCCGACCAGCTTTCAACTTACCGGAAACGCGCAATTTCGGCTGACGCAACCGTGAACGACGTCTTGCTGCATGATCTATTTGTCGCCCTCAATGCGAACCGGACGGCTTCGGATGAGCAGGCTTCGATCCGTATCGCGGTGCCGGTTGACCTGCGCACACAAGACCAGCGGCCAAGTTCGGCGGCCAACATGGTCGGCATCGCCTTTATCGACTTCCCGAACGACGATGGGACAGGCGCATTTTCGCTGCTCGGAAGCGTTTCCCGCCAGACACGCGGCCCGCTCAAGCGGGAAAAGGCAGAGGGATTTCGCCAGGCAATCGGCATTGCCAGCCAGCGCCGGAACATCCTTGCCCACTTCTGTCAGGCAGATCACTGCTACTCGACTGCCGTGCTGAGCAATTTGCGGACGCCTTTCAAGGACAGTCCATTGCTGCGGCCAGACGGCAGACTGGAGGCCGGTGGCCTGGTGGTGGAGACGGCCGAACTGCTGCCGCCCCTGCGGCCAATGACAAATGCTGCAATCGGCGTCATCAGCTATGCCGGGCGCATGCAAGTGACGCTGCATTATGATCCAGACGCGATCGAGCCGGCAGATGCCGAGCGGCTGCTTGACGACTTCGTCCCCACCGGAATCTTCAATGCGGCGGACAATGCCGGCGCAACTACCCCTTGAAGGCGCTGCGCCAGACTTCCTTGTGAATGATGTTGGCCACTTTAGCCCGGCCTGATTCGGGCTCCCTTCAAGTGAAGGCGTCAGGCATGGAATTTTTCTTTTTGGCGATAAACTCCTGCAGGGCCTCATCTATGCCCTGATCAAGCGCCGGCGCCTCGTAAGCTTCCAGCCAGCGGCGCGCCAGTTCGTTGGCGCGTTGCGGAGCGGTCTTCTCGCCTTCCGCCTGCCACTGCTCGAACGAATTGTTGTCGGCGATTGTCGAGCGATAGAACGCGGTCTGGAAATTCGCTTGCGTGTGGTCACAGCCCAGGAAATGGCTGCCGGGTCCAACCTGGCGGATGGCGTCCATCGCCTGGCCGTTTTCCGACAGATCAACGCCCTGGGCAAACTTCTGCTGCATGCCGAGCTGGTCGATGTCCATCATGAACTTTTCATAGCAGGACGCCAGACCACCCTCGAGCCAGCCGGCCGAGTGCAGCACAAAGTTGGTGCCGGCCAGAATGGTCGAGTTGAGCGTATTGGCGCTTTCATATGCCGCCTGGGCATCCGGAACCTTGGATGCGCACAGCGACCCGCCAGTGCGGAATGGCAGGCCGAGACGCCGCGCAAGCTGCGCCGCTCCGTAGGACACCAGCGACGGTTCAGGCGTGCCAAAGGTCGGCGCACCCGACTGCATCGAGATGGATGAGGCAAACGTGCCGAACAGCACCGGCGCGCCGGGGCGCACGAGCTGTGTCACTGCCGCACCCGCCAGCACTTCCGCCAGAACCTGGGTCAACGTGCCGGCCACCGTCACCGGGCTCATTGCGCCTGCGAGAATGAACGGCGTCACGATGCAGGCCTGATTGTTGCGGGCGTAGACTTTCAGCGCGCCCAGCATCGTATCGTCGAACACCATCGGCGAATTGGCGTTGATCAGCGAAGTCAGAACCGTGTTGTTATCGAGAAAATCTTCGCCAAACAGGATCTTGCACATGTCGATCGTGTCCTGCGCACGTTCAGGCGCGGTGACCGACCCCATGAATGGTTTGTCGGAATAGCGCATGTGTGTGTAGATCATGTCGAGGTGGCGCTTGTTCACCGGCACGTCAACCGGCTCGCACACCGTGCCGCCGGAATGGTGGATCGACGGCGCCATGTAGGCCAGTTTCACGAAATTGCGGAAATCCTCGATTGTGGCGTAGCGGCGGTTGCCGTCGAGATCGCGCACGAAGGGCGGGCCGTAGACCGGTGCAAAGACGGTGGCGTTGCCGCCGATCTGCACGGAGCGTTCGGGATTGCGCGCATGCTGGGTATAGATGGACGGTGCGGTCTTCAAGAGCGACCGCGGCAAGCCTTTTGGAAAGTGCACGCGTTCGCCGCGCACGTCCGCGCCGGCATTCTTCCACAATTCAAGCGCTTCGGGGTCATCGCGGAAGATGATGCCGGTTTCTTCGAGCACCGTATCGGCATTGCGCTCGATGATCTCCAGCCCTTCTTCATTGAGGACCTCATAGAGCGGGATTTCGCGCTTGATATAGGTGAGTTGTGTACCGGGACCGCCGCCCGAACGCGCGGCGCGGCGCGCCGCCGCACCGCCACTTGAACGGTCGCCGCGTCCACGCCTGCCTGCTGCGGGTTCCTGGTCGGCTGACACGGGATCAGTCATGGTTTTGGTCCTGTCTTGAATTGCGGGCGAACCCCGAAGAAGATCGTAGCCATGCGACCTTGGCAAACAGTCTTCGCAACGTCAGCCAATGTCGCAAAATCGACAAGGCTACGCGCTGAAAATCAGTCGCTTTCGTTTTGAGCCGCGTCGCAAATCGGCTATTAGGCGTCGTCGGCCCGAATTAGAAGTAGACACATGGCAATACCGTCAAGACCCGGCGGTCAAGGAGTGTGCAGATGTCCGAAGACGAGATCATCCTGTCCGAACTGTCCGACGACGAACTCGTACAACAGATGCACGACGATTTGTATGACGGTCTCAAGGAAGAAATCGAGGAAGGCACCAATATCCTGCTCGAACGTGGCTGGGTGCCCTACGACGTTTTGACCCAGGCTCTGGTCGAAGGCATGCGCATCGTCGGCGAGGATTTCCGCGACGGCATCCTGTTTGTTCCCGAAGTCTTGCTCTCGGCCAACGCGATGAAGGCCGGCATGTCGATCCTGCGGCCTCTGTTGGCAGCAACCGGCGCACCGAAGCAGGGCAAGCTGGTGATTGGCACCGTCAAGGGCGACATCCACGACATTGGCAAGAACCTTGTCGGCATGATGATGGAGGGCGCCGGCTTCGATGTCGTTGACCTCGGCATCAACAACCCGGTCGAGAAATATCTCGAGGCAATCGATGAGCATCAGCCGGACATCCTCGGCATGTCGGCCCTGCTGACCACGACGATGCCCTACATGAAGGTCGTGATCGACACGATGAAGGAAAAGGGCATCCGCGACGACTACGTGGTGCTGGTTGGCGGCGCGCCGCTCAACGAAGAGTTTGGCAAGGCCGTTGGCGCCGACGCATATTGCCGCGATGCGGCGGTGGCAGTCGAAACCGCCAAGGACTTCATGAAGCGCAAGCACAACCAGCAGCGGGCGTCGGCCTGATTTTCCAATCAGGCAGACCAAAGCTGCAAGCAGGGTGAGAATGTCTGAGCCCTCGCCAGCACAACGCGACAATACGCATCGTGTCCAGGTCATTGCCTGCGGCGCGATTGCCCGTGAAGTGCTGGCCGTGGCCCGCGCCAACCATCTAGACCACCTTGACCTGATTTGCCTGCCTGCGATCTGGCACGTCTATCCTGAAAAGATCGCACCGGCGATGCGGACGGCGATTTCGGACGCACGTGCTGCCGGTTACGGAAAAATCTTCATCGGCTATGCCGAGTGCGGCACACAGGGCCAGCTGGACAAGATTTGCGCCGAGGAAGGCATCGAGCGGATTGCCGGGCCGCACTGCTACGCGTTCTACAGCGGCAATGACGCCTTCGACAAAATCCGCGAAGACGAATTTACCGCATTCTATCTGACAGATCTGATCGCCCGCCAGTTCGAGGCGTTTGTGATCGAGCCGCTGAAACTCGACAAGCACCCCGAGCTACGCGACATGGTGTTCGGCAACTACACCAAGATTGTCTATCTGGCGCAGACCGACGATGCGGAACTTCAGGCCAAAGCGAAATGGGCCGCAGACTATCTTGGCCTCGACTATGAATACCGCTTCACCGGTTACGGCGATCTGACCCCCGCGCTTGAGCGCGCTGCGTCACTTGCCTGACCATCAAAGCGTCCAAATCCACCATTTGTGTCAGCGGATGAGCCAATTCAGACCGATTCCATTCGTTCCAGGCCCCGCACTCGCTGTGCCGGCGGCCGATATTGGCTGGAGACGCGCTGAATTCGCGTTGCTGGCTGCGAATTTAGGCCAGACAACCTTGAAATGTTGCGTCGCGACGCCAGTTTCAGCCTTTCGTCATCAAGGCTTAACTGCTGGACAGGTATGGTAGTGGTGGATCAGAATGAGTCTGGGTGGGGTAGATATGACGCTGCGTAGCGCGTCTACATGAGACAGATGATGGGAGAAACCGAGGAACAGACGATGCCCGGCACGCCGCGGCGTCCCCATCCTACGCGTCTGTCCACGATCCTCCAGCGCATGGTCGCCGAAGCAGACGGGCCGATCACTGTCGCCCGGATTCGCGATGCGCTTGGCGACCGCAGCTTTGCAACGCTGCTCCTGCTGTTTGCGGTCATCAACCTCATTCCAATCCTGCCACCGGGATCGACCGCAATTCTCGGCCTGCCGCTGGTGCTGGTATCTGCCCAGATGGTCTGGGGCTCGGAAACCGTCTGGCTCCCCAAACGGCTGCTCAATGTCACCCTGTCAGAAGATCAGTTTCGCAAACTATGTGACAAGATCGTCCCCTGGCTGATCAAGACGGAGCGTTACATCCGCCCGCGTTACTGGCCGTTCTGGCCAAAACAGGGCGAGAGGATTGTCGGCGCGATCTGCCTGATCCTGTCAATTGTGGTCACCTTGCCGATCCTGTTCGGCAACTGGCTACCGGCATTTTCAATCGCCATGCTCAGCCTCGCGATCACAGAACGCGACGGCGCCATGCTGGGCTTTGGCATTGCTGTCGGCATTGCCGCCTTTGCGGTGATTGCGGCCGTGATCGGTTCGATTGGTGCGGCGCTGACCTACACCTGGCAGCACGCCAGCATGTGGTTCTGACAAGAAAAAGCCGCCGGGGGAACGGCGGCGAGTTGTTCGGGGACTGCGGGCGTTGATGGTTTGTGCGGGACCCGCCAGACACTCCTATCGTCCCGATGCGACAGCGCTGTGACAGTGCTGTTCTTGCAAGCAGCACCAATGTCCTTTTTGCGCCGTCGCAATTGAAGTTGCGCGCGTCGTGCCGCAACAAGCGGCTGACCCGTTTGTCGAGCAATCCTTGGTTCAAACAAGGACCCCCGGCATGGCAGATCTCATCGTCGTCTACTGGCGCGACATACCCCGCCAGGTCATCGTCAAGAAGGGCCGCGCCAACGCCAAGCGCGAATTGTCGGTGCGGTTCGAGGAAGCCATCGACATGGCGGCGATGCGCTCGGGCGCAGCCGGAACCGATGACTATCTGAACGAATGGCGCAAGGCCGATCCGGTTCCTGTCGGCGACGATCTGGACGCCGAGGCCGACAAGGCCATTGCCGAATTGGAAGCGCAATTCCCCCGCGACCGCCTCGTGGCGCTCGCCAAGGCAGGCGGACGCGACAATGGCTGATCAGAAACCCGGCACGTCAGCAACACCGTCGGCCGCAACCGGCAATATGACCCAGGCACAGGTCGTGAAGAAGGCGGCGCCCAAGTCTGACTACAAACCCGCAGATGTGTCGCCGCAACGCCGTGTACAGCGCAGTTTTACCGTCCGGCTGTGGTCGATCCGCCATTCGCGTGGGCTGGAATGGTTTTACGCCCGCTTTGCCAACATGTTCCTGATGCTGCACCCGCTTTGGAACAAGATCGGCTATGGCCGCGTCGAAGCGCCAATCAAGTTTGTCGAGAAGCAGGTGAAGGGCGTGATGTTTGACTGCCGCATGTGCGGTCAGTGTATCCTGTCGTCAACCGGCATGTCGTGCCCGATGAACTGCCCCAAGCAGCTGCGCAACGGACCGTGCGGCGGCGTCCGCGCCAATGGCAATTGCGAGGTCGAACCCGATATGCCTTGCGTGTGGGTGAAGGCCTGGGAAGGCTCGCGCAACATGGTCAAAGGTGACGCGATCCTCAATGTGCAAAAGCCTGTTGACCAGTCGCTGCGCGAAACCTCGGCCTGGTTGCGCGTTACCGCTCTTGCCGCTGCGGCAAAGCAGAAAGATGGGGCGCAGGCATGACGAAACGACCGATCCAGCGCGACGAAAACCCGGCCGGCATTGACCTGCCGCTGGAGCCCCTGCCCGGCCACTCCTCACGTGGCCGGCTGGAGCGCGTGCTCCGCCGTGGCGAATTTGCGGTGACGACCGAACTCAACCCGCCAGACAGCGCCGACCCGGAAGATGTCTACAATCGGGCGAAAATCTTTGACGGATGGGTCGACGGCATCAACGCGGTCGATGCCTCGGGCGCCAATTGCCACATGTCGTCGGTCGGCATCTGTGCGCTGCTGACCCGCATGGGCTACGCGCCGATCATGCAGATTGCCTGCCGCGACAAGAACCGTATCGCCATCCAGGGCGACGTGCTGGGCGGCGCGGCGATGGGCGTGTCGAACATTCTGTGCCTGACCGGCGACGGCGTGCAGGCCGGCGACCAGCCCGGCGCAAAGCCGGTGTTTGATCTCGACTCGATGTCGCTGCTGGAAACCATCCGCGTAATGCGCGACAACGGAAAATTCCTGTCAGGCCGCAAGCTGACGACGCCGCCGCAGCTGTTTCTGGGCGCAGCCGTCAATCCATTTGCACCGCCGTTTGATTTCCGCCCGATCCATCTCGGCAAGAAGATCGCGGCGGGCGCGCAATTCGTGCAGACCCAATATTGCTTCGACGTGCCGATGTTCCGCGCCTTCATGGACAAGGCGCGCGACCTCGGCCATCTCGAAAAGGTGTTTTTGCTGGTTGGCGTCGGGCCGCTGGCCTCGGCCAAGACGGCGAAATGGATCCGGTCGAATGTGCCAGGCATTCATATCCCTGACAGCGTCATCAAGCGGCTGGAAGGCGCGGCAGACCAGAAGGCCGAAGGCAAGAAACTCTGCATCGACATTATCAACGAGGTAAAGGAGATTCCCGGCGTTTCCGGCATGCATGTCATGGCATATCGCCAGGAGGAATACGTCGCCGAGATCGTCTCCGAATCGGGCGTGCTCAAGGGCCGCCAGCCCTGGAAGCGCGAGGCGCAGCCGGACGCCGAGGTTGTCGCCGATCGTATGGAGCACCTGCGCAAGGACGACCCGACCCAGAACCTGCAGAAATTGGCCGAGACAGCATCAAACTGATCTTGTCCGCGCTCTGATAAGCAACATAAGAGAGAACCCCTCCGGAGGAGAATTTCATGACCCGCACGATCGTCGCCTCGGCGACCCGGGAAACCATCATCGGCTTTGACCAGCCATTCTGCGTCATCGGCGAGCGCATCAATCCGACGGGCCGGAAAATCCTCAATGAAGAGCTGGAGCGCGACGACTTTTCGCGCGTGGAGGCTGACGCCGTGGCGCAGGTTGAAGCCGGCGCGACCGTGCTTGATATCAACTCAGGCGCGGTGTTCTCCAACCTGATGGCCGGTGATCCGCGCTATGCGGACAACAATTTTGTCGAACCGATCCTGATGCCGAAACTGATCGAGCGTGTTCAGGCGGTGACCGATTGCCCGCTGTGCATCGACTCGTCGGTGCCCGGCGCGCTGGAAGCCGGTCTCAAGGCCGCCAAGGGCCGTCCGCTGGTCAATTCGGTGACTGGCGAGGAAGAGCGGCTGGAAAAAGTTTTGCCGCTGATCGCCAAATACAATGTCGCCGTCGTCGCGATTTCGAACGACGATACCGGCATTTCCGAAGACCCGGATGTGCGTTTTGCGGTCGCCAAGAAGATCGTCGAACGCGCTGCTGATTTCGGCATCCCCGCCCATGACATCGTGGTCGACCCGCTCGTCATGCCGATTGGCGCGATGGCGACCGCCGGTCATCAGGTGTTCACGCTGGTGCGCCGCCTGCGCGAGGAACTCGGCGTCAACACCACCTGCGGCGCGTCCAACATTTCGTTTGGCCTGCCCAACCGCCACGGCATCAACAACGCCTTCCTGCCGATGGCCTATGCTGCTGGCATGACCAGCGCGATCATGAATCCGGTGGCGATCCCGGTCGGGCCGAAAAAAATCGCCGAGAAGAAGGCTGAGGTCGAAGCCGCCGGCATTATGCTGCCGCCGGACATGGACGACGAAACCTTCTGCAAGCTGTTCGGCATCGGCTCGACCAAATCGCGCCCCGGCAAGGAAATGGAGGCAATCCGCGCCGCCAACTTCCTGCTCAACCAGGACACCGGCGGCGGCGCATGGATCAACTTCAACCGCGAACCGGGCGCTGCACCACGTGGCCGGGGTGGCCGCAGCGGCGGCCGCGAAAGCCGGCGCGGCTCTGCTGGATAGATTTTTCATTGAACGCTCAAGCCAATTCCACCGACCCCCTCGTCCTGTTCATGCCTTCGGGCAAGCGCGGGCGTTTTCCTGTCGGCACGCCGGTGCTGGATGCCGCGCGCACGCTTGGCGTCTACATTGAAAGCGTATGCGGCGGCCGCGCCACCTGCGGGCGTTGTCAGGTCGAGGTGCAGGAAGGCAATTTCGCCAAGCACGGCATTGTCTCCTCCAACGAGCACATTTCGCCGCGCGGGGCCAAGGAAGAGCGTTATGACCGGGTGCGCGGCCTGCCCGCTGACCGCCGCCTGTCATGCTCGGCCACAATCCAGGGCGATCTGGTCATCGACGTGCCACAGGACACAGTGGTCAACGCGCAGGTGATCCGCAAGGCCGCCACCGACCGCGTGATCGAGCGCGATCCGGCGATCCAGCTTTGTTATGTCGAAGTCGACGAACCCGACATGCACAAGCCGCTGGGCGATCTCGACCGGCTGAAGATCATGCTCGGCAAGGATTGGGGTTTTGACAATCTGCTGGTGTCGCAACACCTGATCCCGGACGTGCAAAAGATCCTGCGTAAGGGCAATTGGGGCGTCACCGCCGCGATCCACCGCGATCTGGAAGCATCACGCCCCAACATCATCGCGCTGTGGCCCGGCCTGCATAACGAGGCCTATGGCATCGCCTGCGACATCGGCTCGACCACGATTGCCATGCATCTGGTGTCGCTGCTGTCTGGCCGCATTGTTGCGACATCTGGCACGTCAAACCCGCAGATCCGCTTCGGCGAAGACCTGATGAGCCGCGTCTCCTATGTGATGATGAATCCGGACGGGCGCGAGGCGATGACCAAGGCCGTGCGCGACGCGATCAGCGAGCTGATCGAAAAGGTCTGCGCCGAGGGCGGCGTCAATCCCGATGACATTCTCGACGCCGTGTTTGTCGCCAACCCGATCATGCACCACCTGTTTCTGGGCATCGACCCGACGGAGCTCGGACAGGCCCCGTTTGCGCTTGCCGTATCGGGCGCCGTGCACACCTGGGCGCGCGATATCGGCATCAAGATGAATTACGGCGCGCGCATCTACATGCTGCCCTGCATCGCCGGCCATGTCGGCGCTGACGCCGCGGGTGCGACCCTGTCTGAAGGGCCATACCGCCAGGACAAGATGATGCTGATGGTCGATGTCGGCACCAATGCCGAGATCGTGCTGGGCAACAGGAACCGCGTTGTCGCCGCCTCCTCCCCCACGGGTCCCGCCTTTGAAGGCGCAGAAATCTCGTCCGGCCAGCGCGCCGCGCCCGGCGCAATCGAGCGTGTGCGCATCGACCCGCTGACGCTGGAGCCGAAATACCGCGTCATTGGTGTCGAGCAATGGTCCAACGAGGCCGGCTTCGACGACGAAAGCTGGAAAACCGGCGTCACCGGCATCTGCGGCTCGGGCATCATCGAGGTGGTGGCCGAAATGTACCTGTCTGGCGTCATTTCAGAAGATGGTGTGATCGATGGATCGCTGGCCGAACGCAGCGAGCGGATCATCCCCAATGGCCGCACCTTCTCCTATCTGCTGCGCAAGGGCCGCCAGGGCGAGCCCGACATTACAGTCACACAAAACGACGTGCGCGCCATCCAGCTGGCCAAGGCAGCACTTTATGCAGGCATCAAGCTGTTGATGGAAAAGCAGGGAGCCGAAACGGTCGACATGATCCGCTTCGCCGGTGCATTCGGTTCGTTCATCGACCCGAAATTCGCGATGGTTCTGGGCCTGATCCCCGATTGCGAACTATCCGAAGTGAAGGCGGTCGGAAATGCGGCAGGCACCGGCGCGCTGATGGCGCTGCTCAACCGCAACCACCGCCGCGAGATCGAGCGCGAGGTGGGAAAAATCGAAAAGATCGAGACGGCGCTGGAGCCAAATTTCCAGCAATTGTTCATCGACGCGATGGCGATGCCCAACAAGGTAGACCCGTTCCCGAAACTGGCGCAGCAGGTCACATTGCCGCCCCGCAAGGTGCTGGCCGATGGCGGCGCAGACGGCGGTGGTGGACGCAGACGCGGCGGCCGGCGCGAACGGAGCTAAACCCTTTCGCGCCGCCGTCGTGGGTCACTGTGGCCAGATGTAGCGCCCGCGCGCCCAGCCAAGTTCAGCATCATCTGTCATCACCTGGCACCAGACATTGGGCGCTTCCATCTTGGAAAAGCGCCAGCCGGACGATCCGCCAGCGTCGATCCGGAACGAGACATTGGTGACAATGTTCTTGCACCGGCCGGTCAGCGAAATCATCTCGCCCCGGCGATAGGCGTCGATGACCCTTGATTCGGACGCGGGCCATTTGCGGATGTTCAGCCGGTCGTATGAGGCGACGTTGACGACGCGCCCGGCCGTGAATGTGGACGCAAATGCCGGGGCAATTGAGGTCGCAGCAAGAGCGGCGACGGTGGCTGACACGATAAGCTTTTGCATGGGACCCTTCTGAATTTCGATGCCAGGACGCTAACTGACAGGACATGATCGGAGACCGAACGCGTAGTTCACATGCTGTTCATCCACCGATAGCCTGCCGCCGAAAAACTGCGAGACCCTTTCAGGTTCAAATGGAAACGGTTCTGTTTCATCGATGGCGAGGCGAACCGCAAGGAAGGCGGCGAAGGACGGGCTGGTGGCCCGGCCAAGTCCGGCTGACGCAGCGGGTGCCCGCCAGCGGGAAACCCTTCGGGTCGGGTGGATTTGGGTCAAATCCATCGGGCTTCGGACTTGGCCGGGCCACCAGCCCGTCCTTCGCCAAAGCCCTCGACCTTGGCCCAAATCCGCTCCGGCAGAACGATTCCATTTGAACCTGAAAGGGTCTAGGTTGCGCCGAACATCACGCAACACCGCAGGGGCGGAAAACAACATCGCATGGCCAGCTTCAAGTCGCATCTGATTTCATTTGTCCTGAAAAATACCCGCAAAAAAGCATTCCGGTCCGTCGAAGGGTTTCACGCCCGGCTGGCGCAGATGCGGCCAGTGGAAGACCCCAAACCCGGCGAGAAAATCCGCGAACGCCTCGCAATCACCGAACATCAGGTGGACGGTGCGACCGTCTACGAGGCCAAGCCGAAGAATGGCAATGCCACCCGGCGCATCCTCTATCTGCATGGCGGCGCCTATTGTTTCGAGATGACGCCATTTCACTGGAACCTGGTGGCCGAGCTTGCCGAAAAGCTGCAGGCTCACGTCACGGTGCCGATCTACCCGCTGGCGCCCGAAAACGATTTTCACCGCATCTATGAAGTCATGCGCCAGGTCTACCAGGACGTGATGACGGAAAATCCGGACGCGATGATTGCCGGCGATTCAGCTGGCGGCAACATGGCGCTGGTGCTGACCATGATGGCGGCGAAGGAAGGCTGGCCGCTGCCGAACCGGCTGGCTCTGATTTCGCCGGGCCTCGACATGACCGAGGCAAGCGCCGAAACCCGCGAATACGCCAAACGCGACCCTTGGCTGGATCTTGATGGCGGGCACGAGTCGGTCAGGCTCTATGCGGCGGGAATCGACTTTGGCGACTGGCGCATCAGCCCGTCCTTTGGCGATCTGACGGTGCTGCCGCCCATGCTGCTGTTCACCGGCACCAAGGACATGCTCTATCCCAACAGCGTGATCTTTGCCGGCAAGGTGAAGGCTGCCGGCGGCAAAATCGACCTCGTCACCGGCAAGGACATGATCCATGTCTGGCCGTTGATCGACATGCCGGAGGCAAAAATCGCCCGCAGGCAATTGGTTGAGTTTCTGGCGGCCTAAGCCGCTTTCACCACCAGCCGCGGACCGGACTTCAGCGTTTCCATCGTGGCGCGCAGATGGTCGGCTGCGGCCTTGACCGCCGGACCCGCGCCACGGCGAACGATCATCACCAGATTGTAGGTGCCAAGCTCCGGAAGGCCGTCCTTGGCCCCGAGCGCCACGACGCCATCGCCGATGAAGGATTTTGGCAGCGGCGCAATAGCGAGATCAGACTGGATCGCCGCGCGCTGGCCGGACGTATGGGCGCTCATATAGGCAATGCGGTAGTCACGCCCGCTGGCAGAAAGCGCATCAAGCGCCCTTGCCCGCCACACACAGCCCTCTTCCCACAGCGACACCGGCAGTGGATTACGCAGATGGGCGCAGCCGCCGGGCGCACCGCCCCAGATGAGCGGCTCGGTCAGCAGGATTTCCGCGCCGTCGGGAATGTTGCCGGCTGAAATGGTCATCAGGGTGATATCGAGTTCACCAGCTTCCATCCGGCGGCGCAGGCTGCCGCTACTGTCGATGATGACATCGACCGCAACGGATGGATTTGAACGGGCAAAACGCTTCAGCACGTCCGGCAGCACCCGCTCGCCATAATCATCGGGCGAGCCGAGGCGCACAACGCCCTCGACATCGGCAGCAATGAACTTCGACACCGCTTCGCGGTTGATCGACAGCAGCCGCCGCGCATAGCCGATGAGGATCTCACCATCAGCAGTGAGTGTCACCGAGCGCGCATCGCGGTTGAACAACGGCTTGCCGAGTTGCTCTTCCAACTTCTTGATCTGCATCGATACGGCTGACGGGGTGCGGAACACCGCACTCGCCGCAAGCGTAAAGCTGCCAGTCTCGGCAATCGCCACAAAGGTGCGAAGTACGTCCAGTTCAAGCAAGGGCAGCGGCTGGTTCAGCGGAGCGTTCATCCCGTCCTCAATTCAATTTCTCTGATCGATATGATCATTTCATTTCGTTTGATTGAACATCAATCTGGTCCGATAGTCAATCTTGTCAAAGGGCAAATGGCCCGGCGCAGAGAGGAGATCAAAATGTCCATGTTCACCGGTATCAGCCGTTTTGTCGCCCGGCAGCGCTTGCGGCAGGCTCAGGCCCGAACAGAACGCACCATAGCCGGACTGCCGGCCAGCGTTCAGAAGGATCTCGGCTGGCCCGACGGTGCCGGAACATCACCCGCTGCGCGATATTTGCGAAGCTCCGTCACCGAAACGCCGCAATCTTGATAGCAGAGAAGCTGGAATTGTTGCACTGCAACATTATCAGATACCAAGCAATGACGGACAGGCGAAACGCCCATCCTCCCAAGCGGACGACCGCCTGACCGTCATCTGGCTGAAACAGAGTTTGAATAGGCAGCGCCGGGCAACCATCAGGGCCACAGGCGCAATGGAGAGAACGATGACGATCATGTCCCGCCTTGGCCGCCTGGCCGACGAATACCGAGCCAACCGCGCCCGCATCGCAACCGAGCGCTCGATCCAGTCGCTGCCGGTTGAACTGCAGAAGGACATTGGCTGGCCGCACGCCTATCGCCACAACACGGTCAACAAGGTCGTGAACGGCGGCTGGTTCTAAGAACCAGTCTGCGACAAAAGATTCAGGCAACATGAAAGACCCGCCAGGCCCCGTCTGGCGGGTCTTTCATTTGTCGTGACACCCGCCGAAATTGACGTTTCATTCACCCTGTCGCGCAAACGCCTGATGTCGCAGATTGCATGTCGTATTCCAGATGCGACATTTCGCTTTTGTCATCTCAAAGCGCCATGCAAAGGCCTACATCGCACCCAACGGCAAGCGCATCCGGCGCGCCGTCTGGACCCAAAACGATGACCTTTTTCGCCCGCCTCTTCTCCGCCCGCCGCAATATTTCGATGGCCTCTGTCAGCGAACGCCGCCGCCTCAACAAGTCGATGCCGGGCGAAGCAGCAGCTCTGGCGGCAAACCGCCTCGGCGGACTGGTGATGTAGGGCGGCGACGCCGCACACAGCAAATTCTGCATGTCGCAATCAGGATATTTGACGCCGCTAATGTATTGACATTTGGCGGGATTCCAGTCGAGACTTTCCAAATAGCGACAAGCCCGCCGCGCGACGTTTTTTCGGAGTGTCCAGTGAACGCGAAGCCAGCCGCCAAACGTTCGATTGTCTTCTTCCTGGTCCCCGACTTCACCCTGATAGCCTTTTCAACGGCGATCGAGCCGTTGCGCGTTGCAAATCGCATGCTGGGCTTCGAGGCCTACAAGTGGCGGCTCGCCTCAAGCGACGGAAAGCCGGTGCGCGCCTCCTGCGGCGTCGAAGTCGCAGTCCAGACATCGCTTGATGACGAACGCCGCATGATGGGCGGCCAGGACCGTCCGTCGATGGTGATTGTGTGCTCCGGTATGAATGTCGAGCGCTATGCCAACAAGTCCGCCTTTGCCTGGCTGCGTGAGGAATACAATCGCGGCGTGGCGTTGGGGGGGCTTTGCACGGGCGCCCATATCCTCGCCGCTGCCGGTCTTCTGTCAAACAAGCGCTGCGCCATCCATTGGGAAAACCTGCCCGGTTTCTCAGAAGCCTTCCCGAAAGCCAATGTCTTCGCCGACCTGTTCGAAATAGACCAGAACATCCACACCTGCGCCGGCGGGACGGCATCGCTCGACATGATGATCAAGTTGATCGGCGATGACTACGACGAGGTGCTGGTCAACCGCGTCTGCGAGCAGGTGTTGACTGACCGCGTGCGCAGCCCGACGGACCGCCAGCGCCTGCCGCTTCGCGCCCGCCTCGGCGTCCAGAATGCAAAGGTTCTCTCGATCATTGAACTGATGGAGCAGAATCTGTCCGAGCCGCTGTCGCTGCTCGACATTGCCGACGGCGTCGACCTGTCGCGCCGCCAGATCGAACGGCTGTTCCAGCAGGAAATGGGGCGCTCGCCAGCGCGCTACTATCTCGAGATCCGGCTCGACCGGGCGCGTCACCTCTTGATCCAGTCATCCCTGCCCGTGGTCGAGGTCGCGGTCGCCTGCGGTTTCGTTTCGGCCTCGCATTTCTCGAAGTGCTACCGGGAATTCTACAACCGCTCGCCCCAGCAGGAACGTGCCGATCGCAAGCAACAATTCGCGGCCTAACGTTTTTTTTAACTGTTTGAGGCTTGCCGCGCCGCGCCAAGCCTGCAATTTGATCTGGATCACCCAGGGAGCAATATTTCCTGGACCATAGATACAAAAGCTATTTCAGACAGGAAGCTCCACATTGACCCTGCCTCGGCGTACACGTTCGACATTCCGCGAATTCATTGACGGTGAAGCCTCTGGCGGAATTTTCTTGATGTTTGCGGCAGCACTTGCGCTGATCGTGGCCAATTCACCCCTCGCCCCGGCCTATTTCAGCGCACTGAAAACCTATGTCGGTCCGCTCAGTGTCGGCCACTGGATCAACGACGCGCTGATGGCGGTGTTCTTCCTGCTGGTCGGCCTCGAAATCAAGCGCGAGGTGCTCGACGGACAGCTGTCGACCTGGCCGCGCCGTATTCTTCCCGGAGTAGCTGCTGCTGGCGGCATGGTCGTGCCGGCGCTCATCTACGCCGCGATCAACTGGGGCGACGCTGAAACCATGCGCGGCTGGGCGATCCCCACCGCCACCGACATTGCCTTTGCACTGGGTGTCCTGTCGCTGCTGGGCAATCGGGTGCCCGCAGCACTGAAAGTGTTCCTGACGGCGCTTGCTATCATCGACGATCTGGGCGCAGTCATCATTATCGCGATCTTCTATACGTCCGGCCTTGAGATGTTTTACCTGGCCGGTGCCGCCGCTGTGCTGGCGGTGCTGATCGGCATGAACCGGTTTGGCGTACGCAAACTGTCGCCTTACCTGCTGTGGGGCGTGGTGTTGTGGGTGCTGGTGCTGAAGTCGGGCGTCCACGCAACCCTCGCCGGCGTCGCACTGGCGCTGACCATTCCGATCAAGGCGAGCCCCGCCATCAGCGACGACGCTGACCATTCGCCGCTGCACCGGCTGGAACATGCGCTGCACAAGCCTGTCGCCTTCTTTATCGTGCCGATTTTTGGCTTCGCCAATGCCGGCGTCTCACTGACCGGAATGAGCATTGCCTCACTCGCGGAGCCGCTGACGCTCGGCGTCACCGCAGGGCTGGTGCTTGGCAAGCTGATCGGCGTCTTCGGCGCGTCTTATGCCGTGATCCGGATGGGTTTTGCCGACATGCCGGCCAATGCATCGCGCATGCACCTGCTGGGCGTATCGCTGCTGTGCGGCATCGGCTTCACCATGAGCCTCTTCATCGGCCTGCTGGCTTTCGCCGACAATGTAACGCTGCAGAACGAGGTGAAGGTCGGCATTCTGGTCGGGTCGGTATTGGCCGCACTTGCCGGCACTATCGTGCTGCTGCTTGCACCCAAGCCTGGCGGACCGGAATCCCGGATCGACTGACTACTGCCAACGGCATTACTGCAAGTCGATCCAGCCGCGGTTCTGCCAGATCTTTTCACCGATCAGGCAGTCGGTTTTGGGTTCTGCCGCAGCATAGATGACCGGAGGCGACATCGCCTCCGCGGCCGCGCGCGCTCCTTCCTCTGCCTGCGCAAGCTCAAGCACCAGCTTGCGGCGGATCGCTTCGGGAAACTGCGGCCAGGCGTTGACCGGGATCATGAATGCGCCCGGCCCGCCAATGACGCAGTCGGTGTAATATGTGTCCAGATTTGAAATGTCGAAGGGCGTGATCATGCCGTTGCGATTGGTCATCAGCGGCAGGCCGTTGATGGTGATGCCCTTCCCGATCACCCGGTTGCGCGCCGCCTCCACCAGATCGCCCTGATTGTTCGGCCCGTCGCCCGACACGTCGATGACACGTTTCATGCCGCGAAAACCACTCTCGGCGAACAGGTTGGCCGAAAAATCGAGCGCCGCGGCAATCGACGTGCGGCGGGCGCTGCGCGGCGGCGTCGCGGTCATCTTGCGCACAAATTCCGTGGCGTCCGCCGGCGTTGCAATGACCGACCAGGGCACGATGACGCTCTGGGTCGTTTGCCCCGCCCATTCGAGATAGGTCACAGCGATCTTGCCATGCATTCCGCCGGCGATCGTTTGCAGCACCGTCGGATCAGTTAGCGCCGCTGCATAGCCGTCGCGCTGGATGACCAGCTCTTCCGGCGACATGGACAGCGACACATCGACAGCCAGCACAAGCTCGACATCGACAACTTCATCGGCGGCAAGCGCCTGCTGGGCGCATAGCGGCAGCGTCAGCGCGACCGCGCCATACCTCAACCAATGGATGAATCGGCATGACATCCCGGAATGATACGCCGATGGCAGCAGATGAAAAGCGGCAGACGAAAGCGTCCCGCCGCCGGGCAATCACGAATGCGCGAGGGCGCTGCGCAGCTCTTTCACCTGGCGGTTGATATCTGCGAGTTGACCAAGCCGCATGCCGGACTTTTCGATCAAGGTCGCGGCTAGCCGCCCGCAATCCGTTTCAAAGCCCCTGCCCTTGCCGGTCAGATGCACAAACACCCGGCGCTCATCCTCGGCGTCACGCTTGCGCACCACCAGGCCAGACGCCTCCAGCCGCTTGACCAGCGGCGTCACCGTGCTCGATTCCAGCGCCAGCCTGTCGGCAATCTGGCCAACGGTGCGGCCATCCTCATCCCACAACACCAGCAGGACGAGATATTGCGGATAAGTCAGGCCGAGTTCATCGAGCACCGGCTTGTAGGCGCGCGTCACCGCCATCGACGTCGAATAGAGCGAAAAGCACAGCTGGTTTTCCAGCGACATCCGGTTGTTCTGGCGGGATGATTGGTCGGTCATGGCAGGATCGTTATCACAAAAATCGTTATCGCAATACATATTTTCGCTGGACGCACCGCACAAGCTTAGCTATCAGATAATTATCGCGATAACAGATACCGCGAACATCATTCATTGAGGAGACAGCGCATGCCCGTCGAAAAAGTCATCTACAAAACATCCGCAACCTCCACCGGCGGCCGCACCGGCGAGTCCAAGCTCGACGACGGCACGATGCAGGTGACGCTGACTACCCCGAAGGAAATGGGCGGCGCCGGCGGCGCTGGCACCAATCCGGAACAGCTGTTTGCGATGGGCTATTCGGCCTGCTTCCTCGGCGCACTGAAGGCAGTCGGCCGCATGCAGAAGATCGCCGTGCCGGAAGACACCACCGTTCAGGCAACCATCGGCTTTGGCCAGCGCACCGAAGGCGGCTACGGCATCACGGCAGATCTCGCGATCAACATCCCGGGCATGGACAAGGCCGCAGCTGAAAAGCTGGTCGAGGCCGCCCATCAGGTCTGCCCCTATTCCAACGCCACCCGCAACAACGTCAATGTCGGCCTGACCATCGTCTGATCCGGCTTGATTTGTTGAAAACATGGAGCCGGGAAGCTGACCTCAGCTTCTCGGCTTTGTGTTTTCGGGGTCATAGAGCGGCTGATAGCCGACACCGGCGACTTCCACCGGATAGGTCTCGCCAAAATACTCGACCGCGAGCTTGCGGCCCACCTGGCAATAGGACCAGGGCAGATAGGCGAGCGCGATGTTCTTGCCAATCGTCGGGCCGAACGCCACCGAGGTGGTGAACGAGCGGCGGTCGTGTTCGTCCAGCAGCCCCTCGCCCGTATCGGGATCCAGCACCGGCATATTGCCGACCGGGTAACGCGCCACGCCGTTCTTGTCGCGGTTGTCCGTCATCACCAGCGTGCACAGCATCGCCGCCTGATGCGGCAGGGCGCGATGCGCAATGTTTGCCGCCTTGCCGCGGAAATCGGCTTCCTTGACCTTTGGCCGCTGAAGGTCGCCTTCCAACAGATTGTATTCAGTCAGCAAATCAGCGTTCTGCAACCGCAGGCTCTTTTCCATGCGGCGTGAGTTTGCATAGGTTTCGACGCCGAAAGCCATCACACCGGTCGACCGCAACGCGTCCCACACGGCCAGACCGTCCTCATAGCGCATGTGCAGTTCCCAGCCCTGCTCACCGACATAGGAAATGCGGAACGCAGTGACATCCTTGCCGGCAATCTTGATCGGCTTGATTGCTGCAAACGGGAAATTCTCTGGCGTCAGCCCCGCAGGGTCTTCGACCACCTTCTGCAGCGTAGTGCGTGCGTTCGGCCCCCAGATGCCGATTGTGACGAATTGTTCCGAAACATCCGTGATCTTGACGTCGAGGCCGCGATCTTCGGCGATGCGGCGCATGTAGTGGAAGTCGCGTGGACCGGCATCTGCGCCGTTCACCAGCCGGATGCGATCCGGCATGCGGAACATGGTGAAGTCGGCCCGCACCATGCCTTCGTCGTCGAGGAAGTGGGTGTAGATGCCCTTGCCGATATTGGCGTCGCCGCCAACTTTCGCTGCCGCCAGCCATTCCATCAGCTCCACATGGTCCGGCCCCTCGATGTCGACCATGTGGAAATGCGACAGATTGACGATGCCGACATCCTCGCTCATCGCCAGATGCTCGGCGTTGGACACCCGCCAGAAGTGGCGGTTGTCCCACTCGTTTTCACGCACCGGAACGCGGTCGCCATATTTTTCCAGCAGGTGCTCATTGGCGGCATAGCCATGCGCACGCTCCCAGCCGCCAAGTTCCATGAAGTAGCCGCCAAGCTCCTTTTCGCGCTCATAGAACGGCGACCGCTTGATGTTGCGGCCGGTCGCATAGGGCTCGCGCGGGTGGACGGCAGGATTGTAGACCTTTTGCGCCGCCTCGCCGCAGCGGCCTTCAACGAACTTTTCGTCGAACATGTGCGGATAGAAGCGCGAGTAGTCGATGCGGTTGTGGTCGACTTCCGTGCGGCCGTCGGTCATCCAGTCAGCAACAAGCTTGGCCATGCCGGGTGCATCCTTGACCCAGATGCCAACCGCATACCACAGACCCCTCACCTTCTGGCTCTCGCCAATCGACGGGCCGCCATCGGTTGTCACCTGCAACAACCCGTTGAACGAGCGGCGCTCGTCATAGCCGAGCTCGCCGAGGATTGGCGTCAGTTCGATGGCGCGCTCCAGCGGTGTGATGATCTGTTCCATGTCGAGGTCGCGCTGCGACGGCGACAGACGCGCCTGCTCCTTTTCCAGAAGCTCGCGCGGGTGGACAAGGCGCGGATTGTGCTCCTCGTAGTAACCCCACTCGATCATGCCACCCTCGGCCGTCACCGGATCGCCGGTGTCGCGCATATAGGCCGAGTTTCCCTGATCGCGCAGCAGCGGGAAGCCGATCTCCTTGCCTGTGCCGGCAAACTCCGTGTACGGCCCGAAGAATGTCAGCGGGTGGTCGATTGGCATCACCGGCAGGTCTTCTCCCGCCATGCCGGCGATCAGCCGGCCCCAAAGACCGGCGCAGACGATCACGTATTCCGCTTCGATCGTGCCGCGGTCGGTGACCACGCCTTTGATGCGGCCATTCTCGATCACCAGCGACTTGGCCGGTGTATTGGCAAAGGCTTTCAGCTTGCCGGACTTTTCGCCCGTCTCGACCAGCTTGTGCGCGACGGTCTGCGAACGCGGTATGACCAGACCTGCATCCGGATCCCACAGGCCGCCCTGCACCACGCTCTCCTCGATCAGCGGGAATTTCTGCTTGATTTCCGCTGGCTCGATCAACCGTGCGCGCGTTCCAAACGCCTTGCCGGACGTCACCTTGCGGCGGATTTCGTCCATGCGCGCATCGTCGCCAACACGCGCGACCTCAAGCCCGCCAACCCGGTCATAATGGCCAAGCTTGTCGTAGAAATCGATGGAATAGAGCGAGGTCCAGCACGACAGGAAATCGTGACTGGTCATGTAGCAGAAGTCAGACGCATGCGCCGTCGAGCCAATGTCGGTCGGGATGCCGGACTTGTCGATGCCGACAATGTCGTCCCACCCGCGCTCGATCAGATGATGGGCGACCGCAGCGCCGACAATGCCGCCAAGCCCGATGATGACCACCCTAGCGCGCGACGGAAAAGCTGCCATGGAACCTGTACCCCGAGAAAGTGTTTCGGGGACACTATAGGGCGATTTGCGCCGATTTCAGCCTGTTTGCGACATCGCCCGGAAACCCAGCGACCGCGTCAATGAAGCCGCGGCTTCCAGGCGATGGCAAGCATGAGCGCCATGCCGGCGATGAAGCAGAAATAGAACCGGTCGTCGGGTAGCGGAAACGAGGCGTACTTGCCGAGTGCCCCGATTGCCATCGCAAAGATCAGCGCATGAGCGCCCTTCTCAAACGGCGCGATGCGGGCAAACAGCGCCCAGGCAAAGGTCATCATCGCCAGCAGCGGCAGCCATGCCGTGCCATGCAGCGACGCCATAACGCCGCGCGCATAACCCCTGACGAAAGCGGCAAGCGAGAAGTCCGGCTGGAACCCGGCCATCGACGCCTGTGTCTCGACCGTGGAAAACCAGAAATGCGCCCACCATCCGGGATGCCCGCCAGCTTTCGACATGACGGTTGCGATGGCGAAAGAGGTTGCGAAGGCGAGCGCCGGGAGAACCCAGCGCCGGCCAAACAAGACGGCTGCGATCAGCACCGCAAAAGCAAAGATCACGGCATCGGGGCGGATCAGCGTCGCCGCGACCAGCAACAGGCAGCCAGACGTGTCACGTCCCCGATAAAGCGCGTAGAGTGCGCCTGTGGTTACGACAGCCATCAGCATGTCGGGCGCGACCGAAGACGTCATTCGGGCATAACCGGCAATCAGCAGTGCAGGCGCCAGCGCAAGTCCTGCCGCAAGCGCCTTTTCACGCCACAGGATCCACAGAGCCAGCAAGCCGAAAGCCACGGACGCGGCTATCGCAAGCAGCATGGCGCCGCCCACCAGTCCAGCGAAGGGTTCGACCGCTCGCAACAGCGAGATGTAACCGGCCTTGACCCGGTACATGCCCAGTTGTGACTGAAAGTTTTCTGGATTTTCCCACTGCGCCTGACGGTAAGCGTCGCCTGATTTCAGTGTCGCCTGCACATCTGCCGGAACAACAGCATCAATCTGACGCCAGGTCTCGGCATGCAGGCCTGCGGCGTCAGGATAGCGGTTTTCAAGCGCCGACCCGACATAGGCGACCATGTCCCAATTGTAGTCCGGCTTGACCAGCGCGTAGGCCGCGCTGACCAGTATCATCAGCACCATCGCCAGCGCGCCGCCGGCCTGCGCCAACCCTCGCCTGCGCCAAATATCGGCGATCCGGGACCCCGGCCTTGACGCAAGCGCCAGGCCAAGCAGCCCCTTCTCATCGAGTGTGCCGTGATCCAGCGTCAATTCAGGTCACCTGGCTTTTGACAAAGTCCTTGACGATCGAGATGACGCCGCGGCCAAGCAGGCTGTCCAGCGCATCGACAAAAGTGTCGACATGCTCACGCTGGCAGATCAGCGGCGGCTCCAGCCGGATGACGTTACGGTTGTATTCGGTGAACGCCACCAGGCAATTGTAGTCCCGCAGCATCAGCGCCCCGACAAAGCCAGACAGCGAACCTTTCAGCTTGTCGTCCAGCACCGAGACCACCGGACGCAGCACCATCGGCAGCGTCTGCGAAAAGTCCTGGAATTCCAGGCCAACCATCAGGCCCTTGCCGCGCACATCCTTGATAATCTTCGGATATTTGGCTTTCAGGCCCTCAAGGCGTTCAAGCAGGTATTCGCCGACATCGGCCGAATTGTCGATCAGACCCTCGTCATAGAGCACATTCAGCGCCTCGATCGAGGTGATCGACGCCTCGCCGATGCCGCCAAAAGTGGCTGCGGCGTGGATCATCGCGGTCTTGGGCGTGCCATAGGCCTTCATGTAGACGTCGCGGGTGGCGATCATCGCGCCCATCGCCGTCTTGCCGCCGCCAAGGGACTTGGCCAGCGCCGTGACGTCGGGAACCACATCATAGTGCTCGAAGGCATAGAAGCGGCCGGTGCGCCCATAGCCGCACTGCACTTCGTCAGCCACCCAGAGCACGCCATACTGGGTGCACAGTGCGCGCAGTTTCTGCCAGAATTCCTTCGGCGCCTGGATGATGCCGCCGCCGCCCTGCACTGTTTCCAGCACGATGACGCCGATTTCCGGATCCGACTTGAAGGCGTTTTCGATCGCCTCGATGTCGCCGAACGGCACTTTCACATTGTTGCCGACGAGCTTGAATTCGCCACGATAAAGCGGGCCGTCGGTGATCGACAGCACACCCTTGGTCTTTCCGTGGAACGAGTTCTCGGCATAGACGATCTTTGGCCGCTTCGGGCCGGCAGCGCGCTCGGCCACCTTGATGGCGGCTTCCATCGCTTCGGAGCCGGTCGAACCCAGGAACACCATATCGAGGTCGCCCGGCGAGCACTGCGCCAGATTGTAGGCAAACGCAGACGCGTATTGCGACATAAAGGCAATAGCGATCTCGTGACGCTTTTCGTCCTGGAACTTCTTGCGTGCTTCAAGCAAACGCGGATGGTTATGGCCAAACGCCAGCGAGCCGAACCCACCGAAGAAATCGAGGATTTTCCGGCCATTCTGGTCGATGTAATACATGCCCTCGGCGCGCTCGACCTTGATCTTGTGGAAGCCGAGCAGCTTCATGAAGTGCAATTGGCCGGGGTTGATGTGCGCCTTGAACAGTTCCGTCATGCGCGGAACGTCCATTGCCTTGGCGTCCTCAACCGACATCAGCTTCGGTTTGCGTGTTGCATGCGGCGTCAGCGTCGGTGCGTCAATGACAGCGCGGGCGGTGGCTTCGTTCGTCTTGGTCATGATTGTCATGTCTGTCCCCTTCCGTCTTATTCTGCCGGAACCGAATGGCCGGCATTGACGGCGATACCGTCCTTTTTGGCCCGATATTCGCGATATGCTGCGATCAGCATGTCCTCGTCGCGGTATTGCGGCACCCAGCCGAGATCGCGCTTGCCCTTCGAAACGTCGAGAAGGCAGTCCTCGTCGGCGATGAGATACTGTTCCGGATCCATGATCGGCATATTCATCGCATCGAGCAGATCGAGCGTCCGCTTCACCGCCCAGCCGGGCGTCGGCAGCAGGATCGATTTTGAGCCGGCATGCTTGACCAGATCGCCGAGCAACTTGCGCACCGGCGGCGGGTTCAGCGAACCGAGATTGTAAGCCTCGTTCGGCACGCCAGCCTTGTAGGCAAGCCGGGCGGCCTCAGCGCAGTCAAACACCGAGATGAACTGATACGGGTTCTTGCCCGATCCGATCATCGGGACCGGCAGGTTCCAGTCAATCAGCTTGAACAGCTTTTCCAGAATGCCGAGACGGCCAGGCCCGATGATGAGACGCGGGCGGAACAGGCTGATATTCATGCCGCGCGTGCGCCATTCTTCCGCCAGTTCCTCGGTCTTCAGTTTGGACAGGCCATATTCACCCAGCGGCGCGACAGGGTGGTCCTCCGTCATCGGATAGACAACCGTGTGGCCGTAGATCATGTCGGTGGTGAAATGCACCAGATTTGGCGCATCGACCCGCGCCATCGCGTGGATGATGTTTTCGGTGCCGTGAAAGTTCACCGGCCAGAAGAATTCATGCCGCTTGGCGCGGACCTGGATCGGCGACAGCATCTTGGCCGACAAATTGTAGACCATGTCGTCGCCCTTGATACCAACACGCGCCACCTGATCGGGATCGGTCACGTCGCTGTTGATAAACTGGACATTGCGGTAGTGCGGCAGATCGCTCTTGTGGACATCCGCCACGACGACCTCGTGACCGTCAGCCAGCAGTTTTGGGGCCAGATGCCGCCCAACGAAACCGTCGCCGCCAAAAATGATGTGTTTCATCGGGAAACCTCGCTGGTTTGAATGGTTGTTTGCGCGCCGTCCCCCGTCGAAACGTGGTCAGCTGCAGTTGATTTGCCGCTTTGCGCAATCAGCACCGTGCCGATGCAGATCAGACCGATGCCGGCGATGCGCAGCGAATTGAGATCCTCGCGGAAGACGAAATAGGCGAACACCGCCACCAGGACGTAAGCGAGGCTGAGGAACGGATAGGCGAACGACAGTTCGACCTTGGACAGGACAAACAGGTGCGACGCCATTGAGATCACAAAGGTGCACAGACCCAGGAATACCCACGGACTGAACACGATCTGCAGAATCTTGATGAGCGGATTGACGCCCGCAAAAGACAATGGTCCTAGCTGCATCATGCCGTATTTCAGCATCAGCTGCGCCGCCGCGTTGGTTGCGACTGTAAATAGAATGAACCAGATATACTTCATCGACCAAAATCCCCTGCCGATGCTGATAAAGCAAAAACTGCAAGATTTGATGAATCCGGAAGCGGCGTTTGAATCAATTTCTTAGCCTCTTCTTAACCACAAATCCTTCGCTACTCGGCCGCGTAGCGCATTGGTTCGCTATCCAGCTCGACCGCAGTGCGTTGCCAGAAGTCAGACATGAATGCCGGGTCGCGCTCCGCCTCAAGCGCACGCCAGTCCGGAAATGACGCCGCAAAGGTTTCAGCCGACATGCGTGCATCCTTGTAAGGATTGACCGCCCCGCCCGCGTCGATCGCGATACGGTCAAGCTCGTCGAGCAGTCGCATCGTCACAGCCCCATGATTGGGAAAGTCGAGCGTCAGCGTATAGCCGGGGCGCGGGAACGACATCAGGCCGGGAGACGCCATATCGCCGAACCGCTTGAGCACCGTCAAAAACGAGCCTTGCCCGGCCCGGTGGGCGGCGGCAAACATGTCTGGTATCGCGCGCCTGGAGGCGTCGTCGGGAATAACACTCTGGTGTTGGTGCAGCCCACGCGGTCCGTAGAGCCGGTTCCAGTCCCGCACGCCATCGAGCGGAAAGAAGAACGAGTTGTAGCTGCTGCGCTTGTGCCGCCGCATCGACTTGGCAGACCGATAGGCAAAGTTGAATGCCTTGAGGAACGGCCGATTGAGCACATTGACCGGCGGCTGGATCGGCACACCCAATGCAGAGCCCGAAGAAGCCACACTCGTCTTGCCGCCTTCGGCATGATTGCCTGTCAGCAGTACACCGCGCCCGGTATTGCGTCCGCCGGCGAGCTGGTCGACCCATGCGACTGCATATTCGTTTTCAGCGTCCGCCGCCTCGGCCATCTCAAAATAGCTGTCAAGCGACGCAAAGGGCGTAACCATTTCGTCAATGTCGGCAGAACTGACACGCATCAATTTGATGGTCGCGCGCAGGATCATGCCCGTGAGCCCCATGCCGCCAATTGTTGCAGCAAACAGATCGGGGTTGGTGGCCGCATCACATGCCGCCACGGTTCCGTCGGATCGCAACAGCTCGAACGACATGACGTGGTTCCCAAAGGTTCCGCGCCGATGGTGGTTCTTGCCATGCACATCATTGGCGATGGCGCCCCCCAGTGTGACAAACTGGGTACCGGGCACGACTGCCGGGAAATAGCCGTGCGGCAGGACATGAGCGATGATGTCGCTGAGCAGAACGCCCGCCTCAGCGGTCATCAGGCCGGATTCGGCATCAAACGAGACGATACGATCCATCTGGCGCATGTCGGCGACTGAACCGCCACTATTCATGCAGGTGTCGCCGTAGGAGCGCATGTTGCCTATGGCGAGCAAACCGCCGGGACCGACCTTGCGCTCCAGCAGCGCCCTCACCGCATCAGCTGCGTCCAGAGCGACGCCAGGAGGCGCAAAAGTGCGCCCGAATGATTGTCTCATGACACTCATGGAACGAACGCCGCTGCAACGAGCAGGAGCCCCCCGATTAGAGCAACAAACTGGCTGCGCCAATCGCGGATAATGAAGACGATCGGGTCGTCATGCATCTCGTCGCGGCGCGCCAGAATCCAGATTCGCATGGTCATGTAGAGCACGATCGGCGCCAGCGGCCAGATCAGCTCGGGATAGCGATACTGCTCAATCACCGCGCCGCTCTGGATATAGAGAGCCAGGACCAGTGCCGATGAGAACGCCGACGCCATACCCGCCTGGGCAATAATGTCCTGGTCTTCGGCCCTATATCCACGTCCGGCGATACGCTCGCCGGCCTTGACGTCGGTGGTCCGCAGTTCGACGTAACGCTTCACCAGCGCCAGTGACAGGAAGAAGAAGATCGAAAATGCCAGCAGCCAGAATGAAACATCAGTCTCGGTTGCGGCCGCACCGGCCAAAATGCGCATCGTATACAGGCCTGCAAGTGTCATCACGTCGACCAGCAACATGCGCTTGAGTGACAACGAGTAGGCCGTGGTGATGACGAGGTAGCCCGCCAGCACGAGGCCAAATTGCCAGGGAAGGAACAGCGCGCACACCGTACTGACCAACAGCAAGACCGCAACGCTGACCAAACCAAACGGCATCGACAGCATGCCACTTGCAAAAGGACGATTACGCTTGGTGGCGTGCCGGCGGTCGAGCGCCAGATCGAAGAAGTCGTTGACAATGTAGATGGCTGAAGCTGCCGCGCTGAATGAGACGAATGCGATGGCGCAGGCCGCCAGCATCGACAGGTTCAGATATTCGTGGCTGAGGATCATCGGCACGGCAATCAGCCCGTTCTTCAGCCATTGGTGCACACGCAGCATCTTCAGATATGTCTTGAAGGTCGGCTTGGGCGTCTCAATCAGCTGGCCGCCGTTTTTCCTGTGCCAGTTGGCAGCGGCCCGGTCAGGCGCAACGATCCATGCTTCGCGCGCGGTGCCAAAACAGGCGATGTCGTGACGGCTGTTACCGGCATAATCGAACCCGCCATCGCCATACGCAGCCGCAAGTGCTGCACTCTTGCGTTTGGATGTGAGATTTCCGGCCTTGTCCGTCGCCATGACGGCATCGAACAACCCCAGATGCGCCGCGATTGCCTCAGCAAACTTGCGCGGCGAGCCTGTCGCCAGAACAATGTGGCGGCCTGCCGCTTTGTCGCGGCGAAGCAGTTCCAGCACTTCCTGCCGATAGGGCAAAGCCGCCGGATCAATGTCGATACGCTCGGCGATTTCGCATTTTAGCCGCGCCGGACCGCCCTGCACCAGCCACACCGGCACCATCAACACAAACAGCGGGTTCTTGCGCAACAACAAGAACAGGCCCTCCCACAGAAGGTCTGTCGCGATCAGCGTGCCGTCGAGATCGACGGCCAGCGGAATGGCAACCTGCTCCGTTCTTGCATCCATGTCGCAACGCCCCGTTTGTCGCGCCTTTGCCAGCGCTTGGGGGTCACAAGTGACATGACGAAGCTGAAATTTGCTAAATACGGCCACGGAAACGGCGCTAGGCAGGCCGTAACCTCGCATCACAGTTAATGCCGGCTTGTCACAGAACGTAAAAGGCCGGGCATCGGCCCGGCCTTGTCCAGTCTCGCCAGTGAAGCTTAGCGCACGCGCATCTTGCCGTCCTTGATCTCCACCGATTCCGTTCCGAGCAGCGTCTGGCGATCACCCTGCAGGGAGACAAAGCAGCCCTGCTGACAGAAATCGGCAGCCTCGCCGGCCCCGAGCGACAGTTCCTGCTGATTGCCGCCATCGGTCACGACAACCGTGCGGACTTCAGCGTCATTGTTGACAATGCTCGCAGCGATTCCAGCCGACGGCATTGCGGCAATCGCGGCGACACTGGCAATGAGAAACATCAACTTTTTCATTATCTGATCGGCGTTTCCACCGTCCCTCTTAGCGAAAGCTCTTTCGCCTTCGTGCCAATCTATATGGCAAGCAAGCTGAACAGCAACTGAACGGCCCCGACAATCTCCGTTCAGTCAAACTTTCCACAAAATCGGCGCGAGACCCTAATCTGGATCAGGCTTGCGCCGCCGTCTGGACCGGGCCGGTTTTTCCAGAGGTGCTTCCGCAACCGGTTCTGGCTGCGCCACCGGCGGAGTCGGGACAAAATCCATCAGAAGCTTGCGGTGCGGGAACGGAATATCGATGCCTTCGCGATCAAACGCCTCGATAATGGCAAAACGAATATCGTTCTGGACAATTGCGCTGTTCATCACATCGGACAGAAACAGCCTGATTTCGAAATCGAGCGAAGAATCGCCAAACATGGAAAACAGCACGAATGGTTCCGGATTCTTCAGAGCCAGCGGATGCGCGCGGGCAATGTCCAGCAAGACCTGATGAACCTTCCTGACGTCAGAGCCGTAGGCGACACCGATGGGGATTTCAATGCGTCCGAGCTTGTTGCGGTGTGTCCAGTTGCCGACAGCGGCATTGATCAGCTCGGAATTCGGCATGATGACCGTCTGCCGCTGGAACGTCTCGATTTCGGTGGCGCGCACACTGATACGCTTGACAGTGCCTGACACTGTACCGGCCACGATCCAGTCGCCGACCTTGAACGGCCGCTCTGCCAGCAAGATCAGGCCAGACACAAAGTTGGACACGATATTCTGCAGGCCAAAGCCGATGCCGAGCGACAATGCGCCGGCCACAAGCGCAAGGCTGGACAGGTTGATGCCAGCCGCCGACACACCGATAAGGCCGGCAATGGCGACGCCCGCATAGCCAACCGCGGTCTTGATCGAGTTCCGGACGCCCGCGTCGACACGCCCGCGCGCCATGACCGATCCGTCCAACCACCGCTGAAACCAGCGCGTGGCCAAAAGCACAAGCGCGAAAATGACAATGCCAGTCAGGATGCCGATCAGCGAGAACGACACGGTGCCGATCTTGATTTCGGTCGCCATCGAAACAGCTGCGGCACGGATCTCCGTCCATTGGAAACCCCATTGCAGCAAGATCAGCGGCAGCCCGCCAAGCACGACAAGCACATTTATCAGGATACCAAGCACCAGTCCGAGTTGATCAAATGCTGCATCGTCAAAGTGGTATCTCTTACCGAGCCAGCGCCCGAGCGACGTTCCGCCAAACGCGCCGACTTCGGAGATGGCTCTTGCTGACAGGAAGCCGATATACATCGTCGCAAGGATCGCGCCGGTAACGACAATCTGCTGTGAGAAGAACTTGGCCAGGCCAATGTAACCGGCCAATGCAGCAATGATGGTCGCGCCGCCGGCGAGATAGAGCGCAAGCCTCATCCACAGCGGCCAGGCGACCGGCTTGCCGTTTTCGTCGCTAAACGGTTTGACCCGTGCAATCAGCAACACCAGCAGGCCGACAACGACCGTCGCAACAAGGCTTTCACCGACGCTCAAGGCGATTGGCGCACTCTGGATCGAGAATATCTCGCTCAGCAGGAAATCCATGCCGGTTACGAGCGCCGTTGCAGTGGCAAGCCAGACAAGCAGACGGGCAGGCCCTGGCGGCACGGCAATCAGCTGCCAGCTGGGCAGATTAGGCGACAACACTGACCGGGTCAGCCGGTGGACGAAATAGACCAGTGCAATGACATAGAATAGAGCTTTCAACATCTGGCCGATGTCGCCGCGCAGCACCGAAAAATAGTCGAAGAAGAACCAGGTAACCCCGAGGAATACACCGACCGACAGGGTGCGCAGCAGGGTGGTCCAGAACGCCACCGACAGCCGCGTCAGATAGGAGGGTTCATTGTCGAGAGGGTCCTTGTAGATCAGCCCGCCGATCAGCCTGCGGCCAACCATGAGAATCAGCAATGCGGCGGCGACAGCAAAGAAGGCCGCGGTCAAAACCGACGACAGGCGGTTCTTCAGGGCAAAACTCATCCAGGATGAAACCGATCTATAGAGATCGGACATCTCTTTCTTGAATTCGGAATAGACCTCGCCGATCAATGTGTAATTGATCTCGTAGCGTTTCGACAAATTGCTGGTGAACAGATCCCGGCGCATCTCGCCGATCTCGTCGATCAACCGGTTGACCCGGATCGACGCAGATTCTGCCTCGCCAGTCAGCACGTTGATCTGGTTCTTTTCATTGGCAAGCGACTGCCGCTCAGCAATGACAATGTCGGCTTCCGCCGGCTGTCCTTCAGCTGGTGGAGGCCCCAGCGACTCCTGCCGGGCGCTGATCTCGTTCAGCCTCGGGCGGAAAGCGACGCCTGCCTGCAGCAGTTTCTTGGCGAGATCCTCGAGTTCGAGCCGCAGTTCAAGCAGCGCCGCATCGTTTTCGGAATTGGCTTGAACCCGCTTTTCCAGTTCATCAGCGCGGGTCGACAGATCTTTGATCAGCTGCTGCTGGCTGGCGATGAGACCTGGATCGCTGCCTTGCGCCAGAGAAGGCGCCTGCGCAAAAACAGCAGCGAACAGGATCGCAGCAACAAATAGTGCCAGAAGCCGGCGAACGGCGAATGAAAAGGATCGGTACGACATCAATCGCATCAATAGTCAGCCCCATTCTCGCGGACAAGCCGTTGGAACGCGTCGAGCAATTGAAAAGCTATGGCGTAATCGTCGCAATTGCGCTCAAAGGCGCTCTATAATGTCTGGACGATTTTTGAAACGGCTGACTGATGGCGGAATATTCCCTCCTTTCCCTGCTGCGCAACGCGATGTCTGGCAATGCCGGCTGGAAACCAGCCTGGCGCAAACCCGATCCAAAGCCTGAATATGACGTGATTGTTATCGGCGGCGGCGGCCACGGCCTGTCGACAGCCTACTATCTCGCCAAGGAGCACGGCATCACCAATGTCGCAGTGCTGGAGCGCGGCTGGCTGGGCCAAGGCAATATCGGCCGCAATACGACAATGATTCGCTCCAACTACCTGCTGCCGCAGAATCAGCACTTCTACGAGCAGTCGATGAAGATGTGGGAGGACCTTGCCCACGAGCTGAACTACAATGTGATGTTCTCCCAGCGTGGCTGTCTCAACCTGGCCAATTCGCCGTCGCAGCTGGATGACTTTGCAAGGCGCGGCAACGCCATGCGCCATGTCGGCATCGACGCCGAACTGATGACGCGTGATCAGGTAAAGGCATTCATCCCGGCGCTCGACATCGACTTTGGCGGCCGCTTCCCGGTCTATGGCGGGATGATCCAGCGCCGCGCCGGAACCGCGCGCCACGACGCGGTGGCGTGGGGTTATGCACGTGGAGCCGACCGCCGCGGCGTCGACCTGATCGAAAACTGTGAGGTCACCGGCTTCCAGCGCGACGGCGACCGCATCATCGGTGTCAACACGACACGCGGCGACATAAGGGCAAAGAAGGTCGCCGTGTGCGTCGCCGGCAACACCGGCCCGGTGATGAAACTGGCGGGCGTCGACCGCCTGCCGATTGAAAGCCATGTCCTGCAAGCTTTCGTTTCGGAAGGCATCAAGCCGTTCATGGACACCGTCGTCACCTTTGGCGCGGGTCATCTCTACGTCACGCAGTCCGACAAAGGCGGGATTGTGTTTGGCGGCGACATTGACGGCTACAACACCTATGCGCAACGCGGCAATCTGCCGATTGTCGAGGATGTGATGAGCGAGATCTGCGCCATGTTCCCGGGTCTCGCCCGGGTGCGGCTGCTGCGCTCGTGGGGCGGCATCATGGACATGTCGATGGACGGCACACCGATCATTTCGACCGGCCCGCTGCCTGGAATGTACCTGAACTGCGGCTGGTGCTATGGCGGCTTCAAGGCGACGCCAGCGTCGGGACTGTGCTTTGCCCACACGATTGCACGCGACGCGCCACATCCGCTGTCGGCCCATTTCACCCTGGATCGTTTCAATCGTGGCTACGTCATCGACGAAAAGGGCCAGGGCTCGACGCCGAGGCTGCATTGATGAGTTTTAAGATGAAGACCGCTGCCGAGACGCACCCATGCTGATTACCTGCCCCTATTGCGGCCCGCGCGACCTGATCGAATTCACCTATCAGGGCGACGCCAACCGCACCCGCCCGGACCCCGCCTCGGACGACCAGGCGGCTTGGAACGCCTACATCTATGACCGCGTCAACACGGCGGGCGACCACGCCGAATTCTGGCAGCACTCCGGCGGTTGCCGGATGCATATGAAGATCGTCCGGTCGACCATGACCCACGCGATCAAGTCCACGACTGATACGCGCGGCGACCATCATCGCACGCCCTCGGCGACGCGCCGCAGGGGAGCGCGGTCATGAGCGCCAGCCGCACCACAGGTGGCAGCCGCATCGAACGGCTGCGTCCGATCCGCTTCACCTTTGACGGGGTCGCCTACTCGGGTTTTGCCGGCGACACGCTGGCATCTGCCCTGCTCGCCAATGGCGTCAGCCTGTTTGGCCGCTCCTTCAAATATCACCGTCCGCGCGGTGTCCTGTCGGCGGGCGTCGACGAGCCGAATGCACTGGTGACTGTGGTCAAGGGAGACATTCGCGAACCGAACACCCAGGCCACGACACTGGAAATCTACGACGGCCTGATGGCCGTTTCGCAGCAGCGCTTCCCTTCGCTCGAGTGGGACGCAGGCGCCGTGAACCAGCTCGCAGGAAAGGTGTTTTCCGCCGGCTTCTACTACAAGACCTTCATGGGCCCGGTAATCGGGCCGCTGAAGGGCACACGTTTCTGGATGTTCTGCGAGCAGTTCATCCGCCGCGCCGCGGGCCTTGGCCGCGCCGGCGCTGCAAAGGACACGGCCCGCTACGAGCGGATGAACGCGTTCTGCGACGTGCTGGTGATCGGCTCGGGACAGGCTGGCCTCAAGGCCGCACGCGAAGCAGCTGGCGACGGCGCACACGTCATGCTGGTCGAGACCGATTCACGCCTTGGCGGCGCTGCACGCTGGTCAGGCGGACGCATTGAAGGCATGGACGCGGCGGACTGGGTCAGCGAGACACTGGCTGGCCTTCGCGAGCTGCCGAATGTGCAACTGCTGCCGCGGACCACCGCCTGGGGCTATTATGACGGCAACACGATTGCCGCCGCCGAGCGCGTCACCAACCACAAGATGGATGCGCAGCCGGGCGAACCACGCCAGCGTCATTGGGTCATCCGCGCCGGCAAGGTGATCATCGCCACCGGCGCATTCGAGCGGCCACTCGTCTTTGCAGGAAATGACAAGCCCGGCGTGATGCTGGCGTCCGCCGCCGCCCGCTACGCGTCGGAATGGGGCGTACTGGTTGGCAAGCAGATCGCCATCTTCACCAACAATGACAGCGCCTACGCCAACGCGGCGGCGCTACGGCAGGCAGGCGCGAAAATTGCTGCCATCATCGACGTGCGCCAGGACATCTCGGCGCAGGCTCGTGAGCTCGCGGCAAAAGCAGGCGGTCAATTGCTGCTCGGCCATGCAGTCGTCTCGGCGGAAGGTTTCAAGCGGCTGGCAGGCCTCAAGATCCAGCGGTTTGATGCGATGACTGGACGCCTGTCAGGGGATACGATCAAGATCGACACCGACTCTCTATTGATGTCGGGCGGCTGGTCGCCTGCGATCCATCTCGCCAGCCAGGCTGCGTCAGGAAAAGCGCCTTGGGACGAACGCCTGCAAGCATTCCTGCCGCCGCCTGCAGCACAAGCGTGGTCGGCTGTAGGCGACGCTGGCGGAGACTTTACCGCAGGTCTTGGGCTCGACATCACCCCCGCAAAGGTTTTCGAGATCAGATCCGGCGGCAAAGCCTTTGTCGACTTCCAGCACGATGTTACATCTGAGGATGTGAGGCTGGCGCATCGCGAAGGTTTTGTCTCGGTCGAGCATCTGAAACGCTACACCACGCTTGGCATGGCGACCGATCAGGGCAAGACGTCGAACGTGCCTGGTCTCGCCATCATGGCCGAAGCCTCAGGAAAACCGATCCCCGAGGTTGGCACCACCCGCTTCCGCCCGCCATTTGCCGCCGTATCAATGGGCGCAATCGCCGCCGAACGCTATGGCGATGTGCGGCCCGAGCGGCTGACGCCAATGCACGACTGGCACGTCGAGCAAGGCGCGCTGATGTATCCCGCCGGTCTCTGGTATCGGCCTGCGATCTACGGCGCGCCCGGCGAAACGGTCGAGCAGGCCTATATCCGCGAAACTTTGGCGACACGCTCGGCTGCTGGCATTGTTGATGTCTCGACGCTGGGCAAGATCGCCGTTCAGGGCCCGGACGCAGGCGAATTCCTCGACCGCGTCTACACCAACGTGTTTTCCACCCTGCCGGTCGGCAAGGCGCGCTACGGCCTGATGCTGCGCGAGGATGGCATTGCCTATGACGATGGCACGACCTGGCGGCTGGGCGAGAACGATTTCCTGATGACCACCACGACGGCGAACGCCGGCAAGGTCATGCAGTACCTTGAGTTCTTCCTCGACGTCTATTGGCCGGATCTCAAGGTTCACGTCACCTCGGTCACCGACCAATGGGCCGGCGCAGCGATTGGCGGGCCAAAGGCGCGCGATATCCTTGCCGCCTGTGTCGAGGGAACAAAGGTCGATAACGACACCCTGCCCTTCATGGGTATTGTTTATGGCCAGATCGCCGGCGCGCCAGTGATGATCTGCCGCCTGTCGTTCTCGGGCGAAATGGCATTTGAAGTGTATTCCGGCGCTGGCCACGGCCAGCATGTCTGGGACGCATTGATCGAGGCCGGGAAGCCATTCGGCCTTGTGCCTTACGGGCTTGAGGCGCTAGGCACGATGCGCATCGAAAAAGGCCATGTCACGGGTGCTGAAATCGACGGCCGCACCACCGGGCGCGACCTCTATCTCGACTGGATGCTGTCTAAAAAGAAGCCGTTCATCGGTTCTGCGATGATGGACCGCGAAGGCTTTGTCGACGAAAACCGCGTCAGGCTGGTCGGCCTGATCTCGATGGACGGACGCCCGCTCAATGGCGGCGCGCACATCGTTGACTACAACGACCCGAGCGTCACCCGCGACTCGATCGGCCATGTCACGGCCGTCTGCTTCTCGCCAATGCTTGGCAAATATATCGGCCTGGCGCTGGTCAAGGGCGGCAAGGCGCGCCACGGAACGCGCGCCTATGTGTCCGACCCGCTGCGCGGCCGGTTTGGCCCGGTCGACATTGTCAGCCACCACCTCTTCGACCCGGAAGGGAAACGTATGCATGGTTGAGCAGGTTTCTCCTCTCGGCGCAGCCTGGAAGCCGGGCGCGCACAATGTCGGCAAGGCAGGCGCTGGCGTGTCGATCACCGAAACGCGCCCTGGCTCGATTGTGCAGGTCGCGGCCTGGCCCGGCGGCGAGAAGGCGGCGATGGCCGCCATCCAGAGCGTGACAGGTTTGAAACTGCCGGATGGTGCTGGCGGCGGGGTGGCGCGGGATGGAAAGGCAGCATTCGGCTTTGCACCGGGCCGCTTTCTGGTCATCGATCAGGCCGAAGGGCTGGCAGAAAGGCTTAGCGGCGCAGTCAAGGGTGAAACCGGCACCGTGCTTGACCTGTCGCATGGCCGCACCGCGATCCGTGTAGTTGGCCCGAAGGCCGAATGGGTGCTGGCAAAACTGTTTGCCATCGATTTCGCACTGCCGGCGTTTCCGGTCGGTGCCGGGCGTTCGACCACCCACCACGACGTCTTTGCACAGATCCAGCGCACCGGACCCGAGGCGTTTGACCTCTACGTGTTCCGGTCGTTTGCCCGTTCCTTCTGGACGACCCTGTGCCATGCGGCGGAAGAGACAGGCTACAACGTCCGCTGACGTATGAGTTCTGTCACATCACTGTGACTGGCCGCCAACAGGCTTGCGCCCTAGCTTCCCGATCTGGGGGAGTTGAATGGGAGCAAGACATATGAAGACCCTGATTGCCGCAGCAGCCCTGGTTGCACTCTCCGCGGGCGGCGTATTCGCCCAGGACACCTCGATGAGTTTCTTCGTCACGAGCGCCAACCCCGGCAAGGGCGGCGATCTCGGCGGACTGGCTGGCGCTGACGCCTATTGCGGCCAGTTGGCGGAAGCCGCAGGCACGGCCGGAAAAACCTGGAAGGCATACCTGTCGACCGACGCCGAAAACGCCAAGGACCGTATCGGCACAGGTCCCTGGCACAATGCCAAGGGCGTCAAGATTGCCGACGATGTCGCCTCTCTGCATAGCGACACCAACAATCTGAACAAGGAAACCGGCCTCGACGAGAAGGGCAATGTCATCAATGGCAGAGGCGACACGCCAAACCGCCATGACATTCTGACGGGTTCGAATGCCGACGGCACCGCAGCCCCCGAAACCTGCGGCAACTGGACGATGGGCGGCGCAGACGGCGCCGCGATTGTCGGCCATCACGACCGCGTCGGCATCAATGACAGCGCACCAATGAAATCGTGGAACCGTTCCCACGCCTCACGCGGCGGCTGTTCTATCGAAGCCTTCAAGGGAACCGGCGGCGACGGCCTGTTCTATTGTTTTGCAACAAACTGAGTGGTTGTGCAGCCTGACGGAACTGCATCAGCCAGCCCTATTTCACAAATGTTACAAACTCTTCCAGTGGCTCGCGCGTCGTGCGCCACTGGTTTTCCGGCTTTGACGTGTCCTCGTAGCCCAGCGCCATGCCGCATACGACGATCTCCTCGTCGGGAATGCCGAGCACCGGCCTGATCTGGCGGTGATAGGGCGCAAACGCAGCCTGTGGGCATGTGTGCAGCCCCCTGCCCCTGGCGGCGATCATGATCGATTGCAGGAACATGCCGTGGTCGACCCAGGAGCCGTGATTCAGCCGCCGGTCGATGGTGAAGATCATGCCGACCGGCGCGTCGAAGAACACAAAATTGCGGTCATGCTGGCGGCGCATGTTCACCACATCGCGTTTTTCGATGCCCAGCGCCGAATAGAGTGCATAACCGACGGCGCGGCGGCGGCCGTAATACGGCTCGAAAAACTTGTCCGGATAATATTTGTATTCATCCCAGGCCGCCTTTTCGGCGCGAATGCCCGAATTCATCACCGCGTCGGTAATTTCCTGCTTCTTGACGCCGCTGGTGACATAGACCTTCCACGGCTGCATGTTTGTACCCGACGGCGCCCAGGATGCGACGCGCAGAATGTCTCGCACAGTCTCGTCATCGACCGGATCCGGCAAAAATGCGCGCACAGACCGGCGCGACAGGATCGCTTCATCGACAATGGCCGCCTCGTCAACGGGCGAAATCTTGGGTTTGGCAATAGCCATCGGTTACCTCGGCATGTCGATCCGCACGGTGTCGGATCATTCTGGCATCATGGAACCATGCCTTGGCACAGTGCTGGCGCAAACCGCAACACTTTGCTGGTCCAGCGTGAAATTCTGATTGAAAATTTCACACTGCTGTTTGAAGCTGCCCCATGCCTCAAGCATCGGCCAGATTGGTTAGCGCATTGATACCAGCAGAAAACGGGCTGGCGGCGGACCTGCGCGCGCTGCGCAAGTCGCGTGGCGTCACACTGACCGAGCTGGCGGTGAAACTCGGCCGATCAGTTGGTTGGGTCAGCCAGGTCGAGCGTGGCATATCACGTCCGTCAATTGATGATCTGAAGGCCATCGCGTCTGCCTTGTCTGCGCCGCTCTCACTTCTGTTTGGCCATCAGGCCGCAGACGAGCGCGAACGCGGCGTCATTGTCCGGTCAAGCCACCGGCGGGCGCTGGGGTCAGCCGCGACAGGCCTGACCGAAGAGCTGCTGTCGCCGGACCTTGGCGGTTCGTTTGAAATCCTGCGCTCCGAGTTTGCACCAGGCTCAGAACTTGGCCGCCGCTCGCTGCGCGCGACGGAGGAAGCCGGATACGTTGTCTCGGGCGTCTTCGACGTCGAGATCGACGGCGTGTGGCACCGCCTCAACCCGGGCGACAGTTTTCGTTTCAAGGAAAAGTCCCACAGCTGGCGCAACCCAGGCGATGTGCCTGCCGTGGTCATCTGGGTCGTGTCACCGCCCGTCTATTGAGGAGTGTTTGCATGAGCTTCCCTACCCATGCACGTGTGGTCATCATTGGTGGCGGCGCAGTTGGCGTGTCCTCGCTCTACCATCTGGCCAGGGCTGGTTGGACCGATTGCGTGCTGCTGGAAAAAAACGAGCTGACCTCCGGCTCGACCTGGCATGCGGCCGGCAATGTGCCGACCTTCTCGTCCTCCTGGTCGCTGATGAACATGCAGCGCTATTCCGCCGAACTCTATCGCGGGCTGGCGGACAAGGTTGGCTATCCGATGAACTACCACGTCACCGGCTCGATCCGCCTTGCTCACACGAAAGAACGCATGCGCGAATTCCAGCGCGCCAAGGGAATGGGCCTGTATCAGGGCATGGCGATTGATGTAATCGGCCCGAACGAAATCCGCGCGAGATACCCGTTCCTCGAGCTGCACAATCTTCAGGGCGCACTTTACGACCCGAATGACGGCGACATTGATCCCGCACAGCTGACACAAGCCTTGGCAAAAGGCGCGCGTGATCTCGGTGCGCGCATCGAGCGTTTCTGCCCGGTGACGGGTGTTACCCGCGACGGCGATGAATGGGTGGTTTCAACCCCAAAAGGCGATATCCGCTCCGAAAAGGTGGTCAACGCCGCAGGCTATCGCGCAGGCGAAGTCGCAAAAATGTTCGGGCGCGACCTGCCGATGATGGTGATGAGCCACCAATATATCCTGTTCGACGAAATTCCGGAACTTGCAGCATGGTCAAAGGAAGCAGGTCACAAGCTGCCGCTGCTGCGTGACGTCGATTCGTCCTACTATCTGCGCCAGGAAAAGAACGGCATGAATCTCGGCCCCTATGAGCGCAACTGCCGCGCCCATTGGGCGACCGCCGACGACAAGATGCCGGACGATTTTTCCTTCCAGCTGTTCCCCGACGATCTGGAACGGCTTGAATGGTATCTGAATGACGCGATTGCGCGCGTGCCGATCCTGGGCACGGCAGGCCTGTCAAAGATCATCAATGGACCAATCCCCTACACGCCTGACGGCAATCCGCTGATCGGCCCGATGCCGGGTGTTCCAAACGCCTATGAGGCCTGCGTCTTCACTTTCGGCATCGCTCAGGCAGGTGGCGCCGGAAAGGTGCTCGCCGAATGGGTAACGCAAGGCGCCACCGAGTGGGACATGTGGTCGTGTGATCCGCGCCGCTTCACATCGTTTGCCGCCGCTCCCGACTATGCAGTCGCCAAGGGCATGGAAGTTTACGGCCACGAATACGCGATCCATTTCCCGCGCCACGCATGGCCTGCTGCGCGCAATCGCAAACTCTCGCCGATCCATGACCGCATTGCAGCACTTGGCGGCCAGTTCGCGCCCTACAATGGCTGGGAGCGTGCAGCCTGGTATGCCCAACCCGGCGATGACACATCCGAGGAAGCGACCCAGACCTTCGATCGCGACGGGCCATGGCAGAAGCGCATCCGCGAGGAATGCCTTGCCGTGCGCGATGCCGCCGGCATTCTCGACCTGCCCGGTTTCTCGCGTTTCCGCGTGCAGGGCGAAGGCGCACGCGCCTGGCTGTCAACGCTCATCACAGGCATCGTGCCAAAGCCCGGCCGCATCGGTCTGGGCTATTTCGCCGATGACAAGGGCCGCATCGTCACCGAAATGTCGATCATGGCGCTGGACGAGGACTTCTTCTTCCTCATCACAGCAGCAGTCGCCCAGAACCACGATCTCGAATGGCTGAAAAACCATCTGCCGGCAGGATCTGCCATTTCGATTGACGATGTCACCGAAGCATTCGCCTGCCAGATTCTTACCGGGCCGAACGCGCGCGCCATTCTTGCTGACGTGTCCGATGCCGATCTGACAAAGCCTTGGTTGACGCATCAGTCCTGCCAGATCGCCGGTCGCTGGCTGCAACTCGTCCGCGTCTCCTTTGCCGGTGAACTCGGCTGGGAGCTTCACACCAAGGTTGAGGACACGCCGGCAATCTTCGATGCCGTATGGGCCGCCGGCCAAAAGCACGGGCTGAAACCATTCGGCATGTTTGCGCTTGATTCCCTGCGCCTCGAAAAGGGCTACCGCGCCTGGAAGCAGGATCTGTCGACCGACTACACAGTGCTGCAGGGCGGGCTCGACCGTTTTGTCAAATGGGACAAGCCCGGCTTCAAAGGCAAGGCAGCGCTTGAGAACGAACGGCAACAGGGTGTGACGAAACGTTTTGTGACGCTTGTGATCGACAATCCCGGCCCCTGCGACGCGCCCTACATGTCGACGCTCTGGCGCGACGGCAAAATCGTCGGCGAAACCCTGTCGGGCGGCTGGGGCCACAGGGTCGACAAATCCATAGCGCTGGGCATGCTGAAATCCGAGTTTGCTGCACCCGGCTCGATGGTCGAGATCGAAATTTTCGGTGACCGGCTCCAGGCGACCGTCCAGAAAGACGAGCCATTGTGGGATCCGGCCAATGAGAGGTTGAAAGCCTGACATGCCCGCTCCATCCTCACGCATCTCCAACATCATTCCGTCTGGCAAGGATGGCTGGGAGGTGCATTTCACGGCCATGACCCGCCAGCAGGCGGGCGAAGACATCATTATGTTGTCGGTAGGCGATCATGATTTCGATACGCCGAATGAAACTGTCGAAGCGGCGGTGCGGCTGGTGCAGCAGGGTTACCATCACTACACGCAACTGCCGGGTCTGCCGCGCTTGCGCAAAGCCATGGCCGCCGTTTCCACCCGCTCGACAGGGCTTGCGACGACCGCCGATCAGGTGATCGCCACGCCCGGCGGCCAGGCAGCGCTCTACGCGGCGGTCCAGGCGGCGCACGATCCGGGCGACCACGCGATTGTCGTCGCTCCCTACTACGCCACCTATCCCGGAACATTCCGTGCCGCCGGCGCTGATTTCACCGTCGTGGAAACCTCCGCCAGCGATGGTTTTCAGCCGCGCCGCGAGGCTATTGAAGCCGCGATCCGCCCAAACACCCGATCGATCCTGATCAACTCGCCCAACAACCCCACCGGCGCAGTCTATTCGCGGGCAAGTATGGAGATGCTGGCCGGCATCTGCCGCAAGCACGATCTCTGGCTCTTGTCAGACGAGGTTTACTGGACACTGGGCGGCGGCGAGCACATTTCGCCGCGCGCCCTGCCCGGCATGGCCGAGCGCACGCTGGTCATCAATTCCATGTCCAAGAGCCATGGCATGACCGGCTGGCGCATCGGCTGGCTGACCGGGCCTGCCGACGTCATCGGCCTGCTGATCAGTCTCAATCTCGTATCCACCTATGGCCTGCCGGATTTTCTCTCCCGCGCAGCCATCGAGGCGCTGGAAAACGACTGGGGCGTTGCCGACATCGCCCGCATCTATGCCGAACGGCGGCTGGCGGTGCTCGATGCTTTATCCGGCGCAAATGGCGTAACCGTGCGCGGATCGGACGGCGGCATGTATGTCATGCTGGATATTCGCGCCATTGAGCCCGACGATGAAAAGTTCGCCTGGAGCGTGCTGGAAGCGCAGAAAATTGCGGTCATGCCAGGCTCGTCTTTCGGCGAAGCGGCAGCCGGGTGCTTGCGCATTTCGCTTTGCCAGCCCGAACCTGTTCTGCGCGAGGCCATTGCCCGCCTCCGCAGTCATCTCGCAAGCTATCACGCACCGGAAAGTCTCGCATGACCGCCCTGCCAACCAAAGCCCGCGCTGTCATCATCGGCGGCGGCGTTTCAGGCTGTTCTGTCGCCTATCATCTTGCAAAACTCGGCTGGACGGACGTGGTGCTGCTGGAACGCAAGCAGCTGACATCAGGCACGACCTGGCACGCCGCGGGCCTGATCGGACAGCTGCGCGGCTCGCAGAACATGACGCGGCTGGCGAAATATTCCGCTGACCTCTATGTCAGGCTCGAGGCTGAAACCGGCGTCGCCACCGGCATGCGCCAGGTTGGCTCGATCACGGTCGCGCTGACCGAAGAGCGCAAGCACGAAATCTATCGCAGCGCGTCGCTGGCGCGCGCCTTCGACGTTGACGTGCGCGAAATCTCGCCCGCCGAAGTGTCGCAAATGTATCCGCACCTCAACGTTTCCGATGTCGTTGGTGCGGTCCACCTGCCGCTTGACGGCCAGTGCGACCCCGCAAACATCGCGATGGCGCTGGCCAAGGGTGCGCGTCAGCGCGGCGCGCTGATCTCCGAAAACACCATTGTCACCAAAATCCATACGAAAGACGGCCGCGTCACCGGCGTCTCCTGGAAACGTGGCGGGGAAGAAGGCACGATCGACACCGGTAATGTCGTCAACTGCGCCGGCATGTGGGCTCGTGATCTCGGGCTCCAGAACGGCGTACCAATCCCGCTGCATGCCTGCGAGCACTTTTACCTCGTCACCGAGCCGATTGCCGGACTTGGCCGCCTGCCGGTGCTGCGTGTGCCCGACGAGTGCGCCTACTACAAGGAAGATGCCGGCAAGATGATGCTCGGCGCATTCGAGCCGCTGGCAAAGCCCTGGCCTGCAGTCGGCGAGCGCATCCGTGAGGATTTTTGCTTCGACCAGTTGCCCGAGGACATGGAACACTTCGAGCCGATCCTCGAGATGGGCGTCAACCGCATGCCGATGCTGGGCACGGCCGGCATCCATACTTTCTTCAATGGCCCGGAGAGTTTTACCCCTGACGACCGATATTATCTCGGCGAAGCGCCGCAGCTGCGCGGCTACTGGGTGGCGGCAGGCTATAATTCAATCGGGATTGTCTCGTCCGGTGGCGCCGGCATGGCCTTGGCGCAATGGATGAACGATGGCGAAGCGCCGTTCGATCTCTGGGAGGTCGACATCCGCCGCATCCAGCCGTTCCAGAATAACAAGACCTATCTGCGCGCGCGTGTGTCCGAAACGCTCGGCCTGCTCTATGCCGACCACTTTCCATACCGCCAGTTTGCCTCCGCCCGCGGCGTCCGGCGCTCGCCGCTGCACGAACACCTGAAGGCGCGCGGCGCGGTATTTGGCGAAGCCGCCGGCAATGAACGCGCCAACTGGTTTGCGAGGCCCGGCCAGGAGCCTGACTACCGCTATTCCTGGAAACGGCAGAACTGGTTCGACAACCAGCGCGACGAACATATGGCGATCCGCACCGGCGTCGGCCTGTTCGACATGTCGTCCTTCGGCAAGATCAGGGTCGAGGGGCACGATGCGGCCAAATTCCTGCAGCGCGTCTGCGCCAATGACATGGACGTAGCGCCCGGAAAGATCGTCTACACCCAGATGCTGAACGAGCGTGGCGGCATCGAGAGCGACCTGACTGTCACGCGCCTGTCGGAAACCGCCTATTTCCTAGTTGTCCCAGGCGCGACGCTGCAGCGCGACCTCGCCTGGCTGCGCCGCAATCTGAAGGATGAATTTGCCGTCATCACCGACGTCACAACCGCCGAGGCTGTTATCTGCGTCATGGGCCCAAAATCGCGTGAATTGATGCAGAAGGTCAGTCCGGACGAATTCTCCAACGAGGTCAATCCGTTCGGTACGATGCAACAGATCGAGATCGGCATGGGTTTGGCGCGCGCCCACCGCGTCACCTATGTCGGCGAACTTGGCTGGGAACTCTATGTGCCGTCCGACATGGCCGCACATGTGTTCGAGGCGCTGGACGACGCTGGTCGCGATGTCGGCCTGAAACTTTGCGGCCTGCACATGATGGACAGCTGCCGCATCGAGAAAGCTTTCCGTCATTTCGGCCACGACATCACCGACGAAGACCATGTGCTGGAGGCCGGGCTTGGCTTTGCAGTCAAGACCGCCAAGGGCAATTTCATTGGCCGCGACGCCGTACTGCGCAAGAAGGAAGCCGGGCTTGACCGGCGCATGGTACAGTTCCGCCTCACAGATCCCGAACCGCTGCTGTTCCACAATGAAGCGATCGTGCGCGACGGCAAAATCGTCGGCACGGTGACATCGGGCAATTACGGCCATTTCCTCGGCGGGGCCATCGGCATGGGCTACGTGCCCTGCCCCGGCCAGAGCGAGGCCGATGTTCTCGGCTCAACCTACGAGATCGAGGTGGCAGGCCAGCGCTTTGCCGCCGAGGCAAGTCTCAAGCCGATGTATGACCCGAAATCCGAGCGTGTAAGAGCCTAAGCCGTCCGCATCCGGCCAAAGCCGCCCGACCGCCACAACAGCCAGCTCATCACTGAGACATTGAGCAGATTCCAGGCGATTCCGTTGATGAACGCCGCAGCGTACGACCCGGTCCAGTCGTAGATGGCGCCAGACAGCCATCCCCCCAGCGCCATGCCGAGGATGGTCGCCATGATGACGATGCCGACGCGCCGGCCAGCTTCACGCGCCGGCATGTATTCTCGCACGATAATCGCATAGCACGGCACAATGCCGCCCTGCGCCAGACCGAACATCGCGGATACAATGTAGAGTGAAGCCAACCCGTCAAACGGGATATAGAACAGCAGCGAAAGCCCCTGCAGCACCGACCCGATCAGCAGCGTCTTGACGCCGCCGATCCGGTCGGCCAGCACGCCCGATACCAGCCGGCTGATGATCCCCGTCGCCAGCATGATCGACAGCATCTCTGCCCCTCGCGCCGGGCCGTAGCCGAGATCCATGCAATAGGCGACGATGTGCACCTGTGGCATCGACATGGCGACGCAACAGCCGAGCCCTGCCACCACAAGCAGAGCCTGCAAGGTCCGCGGCGAAACGCCGAGATCAGCCACTTGCCTTGAATTTGAGGCGGAAGCTGCGACCTCCGCGGGACGCCGCGCCAGCAGCAAAGCGAGCGGAACCATTGTCGCCAGGCAGATGAGGCCGATGCAGATATATGTGCCGCGCCAGCCCCAGGCGGCGATCATTGGCTGCATCGCGATCGGCCACAGCGCGCCTGCAAAATAGTTACCGCAGGCAGCAACCGCCACCGCAATGCCGCGCCGCCGGTAGAACCAAAGCGACACGTCCGCAAGCAGTGGTCCGAACGTCGCAGCTGACCCAAGGCCGATCAGCACGCCCTGCACAATCGTCACCAGCGTCACCGAAGGCGCAATTGCAGCCAGCAGGAAACCGGCACCCAGCGAAATCGCAGAAATGATCGACGGCCGCATGAAGCCATATTGGTCCGTCAGACGCCCGACAATCAGATTGCCCAGCGCAAAGCCCAGCATGGTCGCCGTGTAAGGCAATGAGGCCGCGCCGCGATCAATGCCAAACTCTGCCTGCATCATCGGCAGCACAACCACCACCGACCACATGCCAACGCCGCCAATCGTGCCGAGCAGCAGCGATATGCCGAGCCGCAGCCAGGCATAGGAGCCATCGAGGGCAAAGCGGTCGTTTGTGTTGGCCGTCACTGCAGGTTGCTTCCACTCATGACTGCTTGTCGCACGGGCTCCACCCCACTCTAGTAAGCCACAGCAACCCAATCGCTGCGTCAGCGTGTAAAGTGGCCGCAGCGCCATTTCCGGGGTAGACACCCCCAAACCGGTTCGCTATAGAGCCGCACCGATACGGGTTTACCCGCATCGCATGGCCCGGGTGCGTAGCTCAGTTGGTAGAGCAGCTGACTCTTAATCAGCGGGTCACAGGTTCGATCCCTGTCGCACCCACCAAGCCTCTCAGACGTATATTTCCCCTCGCGCTACGATGACTGCATCGCCGCCGATTCGTGCGGTGGCCGCTTTGCCGCCCGAAACGTCGACCTCAAGCCTGATTCGCGACGGGCGTCCCATTTCCACGCCCTGCTCGATCCAGACTTCATGCAAACCGTCAGCCGGATGCTCGTTGGCGGCGAACGCGCCGACAAAGGCGGCAGCGGCCGAACCCGTTGCCGGGTCTTCATAGGACGGCACCGCACCGACAAACATGCGCATGTGAAAGCGAGAGCCTGGCAGCTGTGTTTCGCGGCAATAGACATAGGCCGAAGCCTTCTGCGCACCGGGTCTGTCTGGCGCGACCTGCTGCCACCGGTAAGGATCGAACCGGATGCGTCCGATTGCCTCCAAGGCACTAACGGGAATAGTCACGTAAGGGACGCCAGCCGACCATGCGCCGATCGTGTGTCCGGGAAATCCGATCTCAGACGTTTCAAGACCAAGCGCCTCGGCAACAGCTGCAGGGTCCAGCATTGCGTCGAGCGGAGCAGCAATCTGCGGCACGTCAAACTCGGCGAAATCGGCCCCCTCACCCTTGCGCACGATGCAGCGCACCGGGCCGATATTTTCTTCAAGCACCAGCAGTTCGCCATCGCCCATGCCGTGCTCCGCCGCCAGCGCAACCGCAGTCCCGACGGTCGGATGACCTGCGAATGGCATTTCATATTCAGGCGCAAAGATGCGGATACGCGCCGTGTGCCGGGGACTTTCCGGCGGCAGCACAAACACCGTTTCCGATAAATTGAATTCGCGGGTGATCGCTTGCATCCGGGCAGTGTCCAGCCCTTCGGCGTCCAGCACGACGGCAAGCGGATTGCCCTCAAGCGCCCTGCCTGCAAACACATCAAGGATCACATACCGGCGTCCGGCCATCATACTGCACCTCGAACACAGCGCGGAAAAAGTGAAAGATTCGAGACGAGTTACAGAATTGCAGCAGGGTTGCAGCGCATCTCACCAGCGATTCGCAACGGTCACCTAGAACTTCGCGCCAGCTTCGTTCCAGTAGCCAAAATACGAGCACACAAACGGATACTTGTCCCGCACCAGATCGACGAGATCAGGCTCCAGCAGTCTTGCCGCAGGGCAAACCGGTGATATGACCAGAACCTTGTAGCCGGCTTCATCGGCTCTGACGACGGTTACCGGCGGCCCAGCAAGCCCGGCTTCTTCAGCACCCAGCGCCGGCAAAATCTCTGTGACACGTACAAAACGTTCACCAGCTTTCGTTTTCAGTTCGTCTGGCGCGGATTTCTGCAGCGAAATAATCTCGTCTCTGACTTTGCGCAGAAATTGCGTCGTATCGTCAACTAATGGCCGTGCCTGCTCAACGGACGCCAACACGTCTGTCCTTGCGGAAGTCCATAAATAGATAGCCCCTGCCCCAGCGATCAAACCTGCAACCAGCGCGGCTGCAACCGGCCAGGCTATTGACCGTTCCTTTGTAGCAAGAACCGGCGGCGCACTAACTTGATTGTCTGGCTCTGCCTGGGCCTCAGAGTGGCCGAAAAAAGGAGCATTGTCGGGCGTGTTTACCTGCTCAGGCTGTCCCGTTTCATACAGTCCGGCCTCGTATTCGGCGATCGCCTCTTCGAGTTGAATTCGCAACTGTGCCGCAACCAGGTCTGCATCGTCTCTCTTGGCGATCGTCTGCTCGTTCCAGACACGCAAACGTTCGTATAAATTCTCCCGCTCACCTGGCTCGGATGCACCTGATTTCTCAATTCCGCGCCGAACAATCTCGGCATATCTGTCCTTTTGACTATTCACCATCTACCAATGTCACCCCAATATCCGAATCCAAACCAGACGCAGCTGCCAGCGAAATCAAACCTGATATGCTCCCGGAAATACTTCTGAGGCTGCAGATCAACACCAATTAATTTGCAATCGCCTGCTTCACAACCGATTTGTGACTCGTAAGAGACCATCCGGCTTTCCGGAAGCGGAGATAAGAGGGGTCCATCATGGACCATGATCGTGATACCGAAACCAGCCGCTAGTGCCAGCATCACCAATCCGCCGTCAGCAGCGGCGGCGCTTGGCCCTGCCCGGCGCAAGGGCAGACGCTGGCCATGGTTCGTCCTTCTGTTGGTAACCGCCAGCGCAGCCGGCGCTTATTTCTGGCGTGACAGCACAACACCCGTAGCCTCGTTCACAACAGAAACGGCAGCGCGCAGTGACATCATCGTCAAGGTAGCCGCCACCGGCACCTTGCAGCCGGTCGTCCAAACTGATGTGTCGAGTGAGTTGTCCGGCGTGGTTCGCTCGGTCGACGTGGTTGAAAACCAGACGGTGACAAAGGGCCAGGTTCTGGCGACCCTCGACACAACCCGTGTATCCGCCCAGGTCGAGCGCGCCGAAGCCAGCGTCAAAGCCGCAGCAGCGCGGGTCAGCGACGCGAACACCACACTGCGCGAGACCCAAAACGCATTGACGCGCGCCACCAGCCTGTCGAACTCAAGACTCGTCGCCGCTCAGGCGCTGGAGACAGCGACGGCCGCGCGCGACCGCAGCCAGAGCGCGCTGGAATCCGCGGAAGCAAACCTTGCCATTGCGCAGGCCGAACTGAAGCTGCAGCAGGCGGAGCTCTCCAAGAGTACCATCTATGCGCCCATCGACGGCATCGTGCTCACCCGCGACGTCGACCCCGGCCAAACGGTTGCCGCTTCATTCTCTGCGCCAGTCCTGTTCGTCATCGCCGCTGACCTGTCGAAGATGGAGTTGCAGGCGGCCATCGACGAAGCTGACATCGGCACAGTGCAAAAAGGCCAGTCGGCCCAATTCACGGTCGACGCTTTTCCCGGCCGCACCTTTGACGCCGTCATCCGGGATATTGCCTACGCATCAGTCATGACGGAAAACGTGGTCACCTATCAGGCCAAGCTCACAGTCGATAATCGTGACCTGCTGCTGCGGCCGGGCATGACCGCTACCGTTTCAGTCGTTACGAGCGAAGCAAAGAATGTCCTCGCTGCGCCCAACGAGGCTTTCCGCTTCCGGCCGCCAGCGGCCGGGCAGTCGCGGGGCTTCTCGCTGGAAACCCTGTTCCGGCCGCCGATGGGCCGTCGCAATCGTGGGCAGGCCGAAGCGCAGGCGGCAGACGGCAGCCGGACGCTTTACGTGCTCCGGGAGGGCGCACCGCAGCCGGTTCGCGTCCGCACCGGCGTTACCGATGGTGTGCACATTGAAATCCTGTCTGGATTAAGTGCGGGCGACGAAATCGTCACTGCCACACAGCAGCCGCGTTCTTCGCGATGAACGAGCCGCTCATCACCTTTGACAAGGTCTGGAAGACCTATGGAGAGGGTGAAGCCCGCGTTGATGCGCTGGCTGGCGTCGACATGCAGATCCGCGCCGGTGAATTCGCCGCCATCATGGGACCGTCGGGATCGGGCAAATCGACCGCCATGAACATTGTCGGCTGTCTCGACACCCCGACATCTGGCCGCTACGGCTTCATGGATGTGGATGCTGGCGCACTAGACCGCGGCCGCCGCGCCCTGCTCCGCAATCTCTACATCGGCTTTGTTTTTCAGGGCTACAATCTGCTGGCGCGCACCAGCGCCGTCGAAAATGTCGAACTGCCGCTGATTTATCGCGGCGTCGGCGCGCGCGAGCGCCGGGCGCTCGCGATGGACGCGTTGGCCAAGGTCGGCCTGCAAAACCGCGAAAAACACACGCCAGCCGAACTGTCAGGTGGCCAGCAGCAGCGCGTGGCGATTGCCCGCGCCATCGTCGCCAGCCCGAAACTGCTGGTGGCCGACGAGCCGACCGGCAATCTCGACACTGCCCGTTCGCATGAGATCATGGATCTGCTGACCGGATTGAATTGGGATCAGGGTCTGACGATTGTGATGGTCACGCACGAGGCCGACATCGCCGCCCATGCCGGACGCACGATCAATTTTCTCGACGGACGGATTGAATCCGACAGTTTGCGCATGGAAGCCGCGCAATGATCTGGGAAGCAGTCCGCCTCGCCCTGTCATCCATCCGGCGCAATCTGCTGCGCTCATTTCTGACGCTGCTCGGCATCGTCATCGGCGTCGCCGCCGTCATTGCCATGATCACCATCGGCTCGGGCACGACGCAAAAGGTGAAGGACGACATCGCCAAGCTGGGATCAAACTTGCTCGTGGTGCGCGCTGGCGGGCCGCCAGCCCCGGGAGGTCCTCGCATTCGCGCCGCCCCGCTCGACGACGACGACGTGAAATCCATTGCAGCCCGCCTGCCCGAGGCACGCGCTGTCTCGGCAGCCTCTCAGTCGACCGCCCGCGTCATTTCCGGCACCGACAGCCTGTCGGTTTCGATCACCGGCGCCGACACAGGATATTTTGTGGCGCGCGACTGGGGCGTCAGCGTCGGCCGCGAGTTCACCGAACAGGAGGAGCGCGGCGGCGCGACCGTGTGCCTGCTTGGCCAGACAGTACGCAGCCAGTTCTTTGGCGCGGGCGACCCGACTGGTCAGCAGGTGCGTGTCGGACGGCTGTCTTGCACCATCATTGGCGTGCTCGAGACAAAGGGCTTTTCAGGTTTCGGCATGGATCAGGATCTTACTGTTCTGATGCCGCTCACCACATTCCAGCGCCGCGTAGCCGGGGATCGTGACGTCGAAACCATCTACATTGCGGGGACCGACGACACGTCAATGTCGGAGATGCAGGAGAAGGTTGAAGAGAGCCTGCGCGAGACGCGCCGCGTACCAGCCGACCGCGAGGACGATTTCAGTGTCCGCGACATGACCCAGGTGGCGGAAACGATGGCCAGCGCCACAACGGTCATGACCGGCATGCTCGGCGCACTGGCCGGTGTCAGCCTGCTGGTCGGTGGCATCGGCATCATGAACATCATGCTTGTCTCAGTCACCGAACGAACGCGCGAGATCGGTATCAGGCTCGCTATTGGCGCTCAGGAGCGCGACATCCTGCTTCAGTTCCTGGTCGAAGCCACAGTCCTGTCCATCATCGGCGGGCTGATCGGCATTGCGCTTGGCCTCGGGCTGGCAGGTGCGGCATCGATGTCGATGTCGCTGCCCTTTGCGCCCAGCATGGCCGTCATCGCGCTTGCGGTCGGATTTTCCGGGCTGATCGGCATGGCGTTCGGCTTCTTCCCGGCGCTGCGCGCTGCCCGGTTAGACCCGATCGACGCACTGCGGCATGAATAGGTTCAATGTCCGGCCGGCAATGGCAAATAGCTGATCTGGTGCGACTGGACCGCGCCATCAGGACCAACGATTGCCTGCCAACGCCTGTTTCCGCACCTCACGGTGAGCCGCCATCGGCCTTCATCATCCCCTTCGCCACGCTCGACTGTCGACGCGACCATGTTGCGGCTCATGTAGCCGCGCAGCGTTTCGGTCGGCCAGCCGAATTGCCTGGCCAGCAGGCCTGCATCAAGCGTGAAGCCACTTGCAGCGTCGCCGGTCAGCACAAACCGTTCGTCTTTCCCGTTCATGCCGGACGTCCTGGCGGCTGCGATGGCCGCTTGGGGCCCAGTTTGGGACGCAAAAGCATCACCCCATAGCGCAGGCCAAAGCCCAGAAAGGCCACAGCCCACAGCGTTGCAGAGACATGCAGCAACGCCGTCTGCGACGGAAAGAAGGCGGATACAACCCGGATTACCGCAGCGAGAATCACCGCCAGATAGATCAGCTGCGTCACCGCATCGGCCTTGAGGTCACGGCCTGTATGACCGAGCGTGGCGCGCGTCATCACCGCCAGTGTCATCACGCCTATTGCCCCGACGCCGAATGCGTGCAGTGCGGCAGCACCGGGAACCAGCGCCGGGTCAAACGCAGCAAAGCTGGCCAGCAGCAATCCGCCAGGCACAAACAGGTATCCGGCATGAAGGATCGCCACGAGACGGTCAGCCCCTGTCCGGTCGCCTGCCCAACGGCCCAGCCGCGCAATATTCAGCAAGCCGGCTACGCAGAGCAGAACTGCGGAGACAAGACCGTCGGGAGCAAACGTCCACGCGGCCAGCGCGATGACCGTCGCAAGCAGCACGATCTTGTCAAAACCGTTGAAGGGAACCGGCAGGCGGCCTGGCCTCTCCCGCACCATCCAGTTGCGGGTGAAGGAAGGAATGATACGGCCGCCAATGATCGCAATAAGCACAACGACAACGCTGATCGCCAGCCGCCGCGCATAGTCGCTGGAGCCAGCCGACGCTGCTTCGATGTGGAAGAGCGCATTGGAGAGCATCAGGACAGTGACTGGCGCAACCACTATGAGATTGCGCCAGTTGCGGCCCGCAACGATCTCTTTAGCGGCAGATACCGCAACCGCAGCCAGAAACGCGCAATCGATAACGGCAGCCGCCTGCCAGCCGATCTCGGCCGAAAAGAAAATTGCAAACCGCCCCGCCAGCCACAACAGCACCAACACCAGCAGCGGCAAACCCTTTACCGGCAGCCGGCCGGTCCAGTTGGGAATGGCAGTGAGCAGAAAGCCGGTAATGACTGCGGCGACATAGCCGAACATGATTTCGTGCACATGCCAGTCAACCGGCGCAAAATGGCTGTAAGTCTCAAGCGCGCCGGTGAAAATCGGCAGCCAGACCAGCACAATCAGGCCGCTGTACAACGCACCGAGCAAGAAAAAAGGTCGAAAGCCGTAGGTTAGCACAGCAGGCCATTCGCGCGCGCCCGCGCCGCCCTTGCCAAGGGGTTCGGATTCTGCATGGCCGCTCATGACAGCGTGTCCTCAAGAATGGGTTTGACATCCATAGTGTCCTCGCCGCGATGGAACGCAATGGCCAGACGGAACGAATGGGCGACACGCATGGCGCGATCCATGAACAGCGCCGCGACGTCGGGCGGGCAAAGTTCGGACACAACTACTCTGAACAAGCTGAGCCAGCGCCGGAAATGCTCTTCCCCCAACCCCGGCAGCGCCAGATGTGGCGGCAACGGACGTCCGGCATATCTCCCGGTCCGCAACAGGGTTGAAGACCAGAAATCATACATCTTGCTGAGATGCGGCGCCCAGTCCTCAGGCGCAATTGCGCCGTTGAAAATAGGACCAAGCAGATCGTCCTTGCGGATCCGGTCATAAAAACCGTCAACCACAGCGACAATCAATTCCTCGTCCAGAACTTCGGGCAGCGGTCTGCCATCTACAATAATCGTGCGCTCCGGCGCTGGGCGTCCCTTCACGTCTTTTTCTCCATCAATGGTCTGGTGCGCCGGGTCGCGGCAGATTGGCCGAGATGTGCGGCTCTAATATCAATGGCTTGGATTGTGTCGGCCGGGGTAGTTGCGGCGCCAAGCGCGCAGTCAGCAAGCGTGTGTCTGTTCAGGTCTTCTATAAAGCGCAACCGCGCCTGGGCCAGACGGCTCTTGAGCCGGCAGTTCGGCGTGATTGTACATGCGCCGCCGTCGGCATGGAAACACTCCACCAGCGCCGCGTCGCGTTCGAGCACCATCACGATGTCACCGAGACGCAGGCTGCCAGGTGGTCGAGCCAGCAATGCACCGCCGCTGTTGCCGCGACGGGTTTCAACGATCCCCGCGGCCGCCAGCACGGCGATTGCCTTGGTCAAATGGTTACGAGAGATGTCGAACTCGGCGGCCATGTCTGCCGTCGAATGGATGCGATCCGGCTCGCCGGCCATGCGCATCAGCGCGCGCAGGCCAAAATCGGTGAAGCTGGTCAGACGCACGTGCCCCTGTCTCTCTCGTTCAGGTTTCCGGCGCGATCAAGGCGCGCACCTTTGTTGAACACATCACGGCAAAATAGCATCTGAAATCGGTATTCAAAATACCGATTTGAATGCAATATTGACGCAGGCCGCATATCGGCCTTCGCTTATGCTTCAGGTCGTGGAGACAGACGGGAAAAGCGGAGCGTCTTGCCGCACTTTTCTCAGTCCTGCCGGGAGAAATGCCAGTCGATCAAAGCGGGCATGTATTGGGCCAGATTGTCTGGCAAAGGTTCGCCGCGGCAGATGAAGACGACATCCTCGATTTCCGGCTCTTCATCGCGCCCGATGTGGGCGCGAACGCGTCTGGCGATCTCATCGTGATCCCACGGCAGGAAGTAGCGCCTCACGATCACAGTACCGGCCGGGGAGCAAAAGGCGTGGCGAACGGCGTCAGACCGCAATCCGTTGATGTCGATACCAGTCTCTTCCAGCACTTCGCGCCGCATATTGCTGTCGATATCGATTTCCCCGCCTATCAGATCGTCATCATCAAACGAGCCGGCTGCAAAATAGACCCGGCCCGCATTCGCCGTATGCGCGCCCATACGGACTGCCACAAGCGAACCGTCGGCGGCCACCAGCATGGCGTGGGCAAACATGTGCCGCATAAGCGGCGACGTTCGCGTCAACCGCCAATGCATGAACGAAGCAAAATTGCCAGAATGACAGGTCGCTTCCAGCATGTCATCGCGCCAGATGATCGATGAAAACAGCATCACCCGGCCGTCAAACAGCGCCGGATTGGCAGCAATTTCGCGTCGCCAGTTTGCATCGATTTCAACGCAATGCAGCGCCTCGTAGGGATGCGGCGATGGATCAAAAGTCAGCTTCGCCGCCTTCACCGCCAGCATCCGGGCCGGCGGAATGTCAAAGCTCATCGCCGAGCGCCCCCGTCAGGTAATGTCCAAAGTGATCGCAACCGGGCAATGGTCTGACGCCTTTGGCCTGTCCCAGCCAACACGAGGAAACCGCGCAACGTCCTGTCCCGTTGGAAACGGCGTCCGATGAGGCTGCCCACTGCGCACGATGTCCGGCACTGCATCGGCGTTTGCGCGCGCCAGCGCCGGCGACAGCAGGATGTAGTCAAGCTGGCACAGATGCCGCTCCTGCGGACCGCGATTGTGGAACAGCGTCCAGCGGTCCATCACCGGCCGGCGTTCAACCGCATTGATGGCGAACCCGTCTTCGGTGAATACGTGCAACGCAGATTGTTCTTCGGTAACGGGCGTGAACGTGTAGCCGGCCCACTGGTCGCCGCCGATGAGAACGCGCTCTGCATAGTCGTTCATGTCGCCGCAGATTACCCATCGCTTGTCACCGGCATGATCCTTGCCGAACCGGTTCTCGATGATGTGGCGCACAGCTCGTGCTTCAGCCAGCCTGAGCGGCATGGTTGACGTGCGCCCGTCCTGGCCATTGCGCGGACTACCCATCGATTTGAAATGTACGCCGTAGATCGTCAGCGGCTGGCCGGCAATCTTCACATCAATCTCAAGGCAATCGCGCCTGAAAATCCGCTCGTTCTTCTCGATGCCAACGTCCGAAAGCCGTGGATCCCACAGGCCCAGTTCGTCAAATGTCACTTGCGCATGGCTGGTCATCCGCACGAATTCTATGGGCTGACCGTGCATCGTCTCCGGCTTCATCATCACGGCAACGTCGATGCCGCGCGTGTCATTGCCGGTCGAGGTGTATTTGTACCGGTAGCCCTCGCCCACCATCTTGAACAGATAGCCATATTCGAACGCCTTCAGCGCATCGAGATTGTCGACTTCCTGCATGATGATGATGTCGGCCCGCGTCGCCGCGATCGCCAGCGCCGATTGCTGGCGTGTATCATCGGTGTGGGCAATCGCACGCGCCCGCTCCAGCTCCTGATATTCCTTCTCGGTCTTGATATCGTAGAGGGCGAGTGTTCGATCCTTCCACAGATCGTTGCGATAGCCGGAGAAATCAAACCTGCTCATCAGGTTTTCGACGTTGAAGGTGGCGATGCGAAGAGACATGCATCAAGGTTGCCCGCTGGACGCAGCAATGACAAGGCCGGGAACAATCAACTTGGAGCCGCATTGACGCAACAGGGCTTGATGAGATTGGATTGACGAATGAGCAGACTGCCATTCGCCCTGGCGCTAGCCGCCGCGATCATGTGGAGTTCGCCGGCGTTGGTGCAAGTCTCGCCGGTCATCCCCTCGCCTCAGACCGGCGGCATCCAGCAGCCGCCCTACGGCTCCGGCTTCAACGGTCAGGTCATCGTCGGGCCGCTAGATGGCTGCCGCAACTACAATTGCCCGCGTACCGGCTTGCAGAACCGTCCGGCCCATCGGCGCTATTATGATCGCTATTTCGATGTGCCGCAGCCGCGCTACTCCAGCCAGCAGCCCATAGGCGGCAACAGCGCGCTGGCGCCGGTCATGCCCGGCAGATAGGTTTATGGAAACATCACGCCGACGCTGACCGGTCCGCGCCAGCGGACTTCGGCTTGGCGCTCCGCGTCGCCGCCAATTGCCAGCGTGAATTTTGCCGGCACGCCGATCGTGTCGCCCATTGACAGCAGCGCACCGCCGTCAGTCATGTTGCGCACGACGCATTCGATCGCGCCATAGCCCTTGTTGAAATACAATGTGCCACCCTTGAACACTTTATTGCGGCGGTTCGCGCGGCGTTCGGGCTTCAATGTATCGATCTGAGACGGGAACAATTCAGTCATCGCACACCTCCAGTTCTAACGACAGTGAACGCGAATATCGTGCCAATTCGGTTGCAAGTGGCGTCAGAACTCAATTGTGGGCCGTTTTCAGGAACGGCGGAACGGCAAGACGGGCGAACACCGCCACCGGCGCTGCTTTCGGGCCAAGAGGTCAAATGGCAATACGACACAGCAGTTGCCACCGCTGTGTCGACGTCTCACGCCGGTCCACACCCAGACTGTCGCGCGCGCGAAATTCCGCCGCCCATCTCAAAAACGTCTGGCCAAGGAGCCTATACAAACGTCACACCAACACTTGTCAGCCGGCGCCAGCAAACTTGCGCCGGAATCGGCTTTTCGTCGCCGATACAGAGCAGGAACCGTTCAGGCACACCGGTGGTTTCGCCCAGTGTCAGCATGGCTCCAGTGGATGTGAGATTGCGAACGACGCAGTTCATGACGCTGTTGCCATTGTTGAAGCTCATGATTGCGCCTCTGAACACCTTGTTGCGGTGTTTGGCTCGGCGTTCAGAATGCAAGGCATCATTTTGGGATGTCGTAACCGACATTTGAGTAACCTCATAAAATTGCTTTAAAAAATGCGATGCGTGCTAAAAAAACTATTGGAAGTAAGACCGGCGGCTAAAGCCGCCGGTTTCAAGAATTGAAAATTCGCTGGCAGTCAGCTCGTTCGCCAGCGGCCATAATCGAGCAACAGTTTGCGATCAGGCGGCCGTCTCACTTCATATGTCCCGCCCCCGCCCCCGCAGCGGATTGATCTGGCGAAAGAGACGATCATCGGCGCCCTCCTGTTGCCACTAGTCAAATGCTGTATTTTGACGCTACGTCAGCTTGCGCCGAAGGGCTGAACACATGGTTAACGGCACCCCTGGAAGGCAAACACGGTTGACCAAGACTTACTCAACGTAATTGGCGCTTCAGAAAACGAACGGGGCGCCCAAAGGCGCCCCGTCGAACAGCAATCAATAAGGATGGCGACAATCCATTTGCGGGCGTTGTCGACCAGCTGGTTCTTCGCAATCTCCCCGCCTGCCCGCTGCGCGAAGCGCGAGGACAGGCAGACAGGGAATCCGTGGATTGCGATCAGTTGCGGGCCTTGTCGACCAGCTGGTTCTTCGCAATCCACGGCATCATGCCGCGCAGCTTTTCGCCGACCTGCTCGATCTGGTGCGAATCGTTCATGCGGCGGATGCCCTTGAAGCGCGACAGACCGGCTCGGTATTCCTGCATCCATTCCGAGGTGAACTTGCCGGTCTGGATGTCCGGCAGCACGCGCTTCATCTCGGCCTTGGTGTCGGCGGTGATGATGCGCGGGCCCGAGACGTATTCGCCCCACTCGGCGGTGTTGGAGATCGAGTAGTTCATGTTGGCGATGCCGCCTTCATAGATCAGGTCGACGATCAGCTTCACTTCGTGCAGGCACTCGAAATAAGCCATTTCCGGCGCGTAGCCGGCTTCAACCAGCGTCTCGAAACCGGCGCGGATCAGTTCGACCAGACCGCCGCACAGAACGACCTGCTCGCCGAACAGATCGGTCTCGCACTCTTCCTTGAAGTTGGTCTCGATGATGCCCGAACGGCCGCCGCCAACGCCACAGGCGTAGGACAGGCCGAGATCATGGGCATTGCCCGATGCGTCCTGATGGACAGCGATCAGGCAAGGCACGCCGCCGCCCTTCTGATATTCGCCACGCACGGTGTGGCCAGGCCCCTTCGGCGCAACCATCAACACGTCAACGGTCGACTTCGGCTCGATCAGGCCGAAATGGACGTTCAGGCCGTGGGCGAAGGCAATCGCTGCGCCGTCGCGAATGTTTGGCGCGATCTCGTCACGATAGATGTCGGCCTGCAATTCGTCTGGCGTCGCCATCATCATCAGGTCGGCCCACTTGGCGGCTTCCGCCACCGTCATCACCTTGAGACCGTCAGCCTCGACCTTCTTGGCGGTCGCCGAGCCCTTCTTGAGGCCGATGGCGATATCCTTGACGCCCGAATCCTTCAGGTTGAGCGCATGCGCGCGGCCCTGTGAACCGTAACCGATAATGGCGACCTTCTTGCCCTTGATCAGGTTCAGGTCGGCGTCGCGATCGTAATAAACACGCATAGTCAGAGACTTCCTTGCTTGGGTTGATTCATTGTGTGAGGTGATTTTCCGTTGCGGGCTTCGCCGCTCCGAAAAGGGTGAAAAACTGTTCTGTCGCCCGTGCCGCATCCGCTGCGATTTCGCTCGCCGACAGCTTGAAGCGATCGCCAAGCAGCAGCCGGATCTGCACATCGCGCCCGACGAGCCCGAAAAAAGTGCGGAACGCGATCTCGGTATCGTCAAACGCCAGCAGTCCGGCCTTGCGCCCGGCTTCCAGCAGCGGCTTCAGGCGCTCGCCAATGGCGAACCGGCCATTGGCGAGCACGATCTCGCCGAGATTGCTCTTGCGAGACGCCGCCTGCCCTGCCGCCACACGGTTGAGCGCAATCGACGTCGGCGACGAAATCACCGTCAGCCAGGTCGCGCCAAAGTCCTGCAGGCTCTGCCGCAGCGCCGAAGTGTCAATGCGCTGCACGTCCCAATTGCCGGCGCGCACTTTTGAGGCTTGCCACTGAACGGTGGCGTTCAGGATGCCGTCGCGGTCGCCAAACCACTTGTAGAGCGTTTCCTTCGAGCACGAGGCGCGCCGCGCCACGTCACTGATCGAAAAGTCGCCGCCCTGCTCCACCATCAGCGACAGCACGGCGTCGAGCACGGCCTGCTGCCGCTCGGTCGGCGCCGCGTCGTCGTCGCGAAATGTGGTTGCCAGGTTCATAGATCTTTACCGTAACGAACGTTACGGTTCAGCTCTTAGCTATGGTGCGTACAAGACGTCAACCGAAATCGTGACAAAAACCTGCTAGTGTCCCGGATCTAGGGCATTCTCGATCGCCTTCATATTCCATGGATTGTCCTTCATGGTCCCAAATGAGCGTAATTGCGCCGCGACTATCGCCGCCATGCCACCGTCCGGGAGATCCGCAAGATCGAATTCCACAGACGGATCGGGCGCCACGAACGGTTCCAGCCGCCCCAACATGGCCTTCGGCAGATACCAGCCCAGCGGCAAAGTCAGGTAGTCCGTGGCAATCACGCTCTCGTAGTACCGCCAGGTCGAAACCGTGTCCGCCTCAGGACATTCCAGCCCACCGCACAACTGAGACAAAAGCCCGAACCGCGCCGTCTCGGCCCGCCTGGACCGGGAACTGAGCAAAGCCGTTACTGGATCAAGCAAAAAATCCTGCTGCTGCGCGGAGCGCTGATAGGGAACCTCTGCCCTGATCGCAATGAAATGGATCGAGAAAGTGATCGAGCACGGCTTTGGCATCGCATCCAGATCAGGGGCCTCCGGGGCAGCAAGACTGCCCGGCGGCGACGAGTAAACGACCTCGATTGTCTCGCATGCATCAAAACGATCACTGCCAACGTAAGATCGCGGCGGTAACATGTTCTCGACTTCGCTCATGTTTGGGTCGCTCTCGCGGCTGGTAAGTGCATCGATAATATCGCGCGCGGTCTCTGCGCCCGAATTTTCGAGATAGCCGCCATCCACCAGCGAAACAGTCTCGCCAAGCCGCGCTTCAAGCACTCTGCTTGGCGTTAACCAGGGAAAGCTGGCGCTCGCCACCACGCCGTCGATCAACCGCACGTCCGACTGCCGCGCACCTGACTCGTCCGGCCCAGTCCAGTTCATGTCAGACAGATATTCCTCAAACCGCGCACGGTACGAATTGTACGGAAACGAGAATGGCGCGAAGACATAGCGCTTCCCCGATACCGCATTGGTCGCCACATAGACCAGTGCTGGTCCTTCCCCCATTCCGAACGCCGGCTGTTCCACGTCGCTGCGCCAGAAGTGGTTCCAGTAAAGCCGCTCCACATCCGCCTTCTCTCTCCACGCTGATGTCGACAAAGAGGCTGCAAGCGCTTCAGACCGATCAAAGGTGCCAAGCAAACCGAATAGCAACTTGTTTGGAAAGTCCTGGAACAGGAGCGCGGCAAGCACAGGCGACAGATGATCGGTGCCAAGCTGTTCCAGAACCTGCCCGGGCTCCGGCCGACCTCCGCACCCCTTGAAATCCGCCGGATTGATCTCATCCTTGAGAGCAGTCTGAAATAGCGTATTACCCACCGATCCGCCTGATACGCCCACCATGACAAAAAGGTGCTGCGCGAAATTCGGGCAGCGCTGCTGCAGCTTGGTCAGGAACAGATCCGCGTGAGCGGCCGCATATCCCCCTCCACCCTCGGAAGCGGCAATGAATACCGGATACGGCTTGCCTGCCACAAGAAACGCTTCAAGATCGTTCCTACTCTTGAGCCACGTCCGAAACGTCTGTTGTACAGACACCTGCCAGCGAATGTTCCGCTCATAATTCCCATCGGAATCGTCGTGATCAGTCTGCTCGTTGAGAGTGATCAAATGCTTTTCCTGGTAGGCGAATAGGGCGTAGCCAGATGCGGCCGCCAAGACAAGACTGACGGCGAGGCTACGAAAAGCAAGCTGAAGCGTCACGGCTGCGAACCCAGCAAATAGCAAGACAATCGCCACCGCGCCAAGCTGGCGCGGAAACGCGACCGGCGAAACCAACAACGCATGGCGCAGTCCAAACCAGCACGCGATGGTGAGAACCGCGGTCACTAGGACAGGACGCCAGCCACCAAATGAGCGTCGGCTCGCAAAGAATACAGCGACTGCCGCGATCAGGATCACCCCTATGGCCGCAGCTACATTGATGCTACCCGTCAAGTAGAAGCGCGCCACCAAGCTGGCCGCAGGCAACATGCAGATGACCAGATCAACCACACGCAGCGACCGGATAGGCCGCGGCATCAGCACCACGAGGATAACGCCCGTCAAGACGGCTATGGCAACGATTAGGCCATGGTCCGCCGGAAATACCAACGTATCAAACAGCGCATCAATCTGCCCAGAATGTTGGGTAACGATTAAGACGTAGACTGCCCCCACCAGCAAAGCCGGAAGTCTTCCAGCGATAATCTTGGCGATTGAAGCACGAGCAGGAGGCGGAGGCGGAATGCTACGGGTCATAGCTGGATCGCGGTTCGACTTGACTGTTGGCCGTTCGGCGTCGATTTGCAAGCGCTGTTTTAGCCGGATCGTGGCTCGCTCTGCAGCAAGTAGCGCGACCAATCCGCTTCGCGCACCCCCGCCCCGGTGAAAGGGTCGGCCAGCGTGCCCGACACCATTCCAGCCAGCAGCCAGGGCATTGGCGGGATTTTTGCGATCGTTGCCACCAGCCGGTCCCGCATCAGCGGGATCAATGTCGAGTCCGACTGGTAGAACGGCGTCAGCAGCAGCGACAGCGCCTGGAACAGCCGCAGGTGTATTCGCCGAGCCGAAGCGTAGCTGTTCAACGCCAGTGGCAGGTCACGGCCAGCTTGCAAGGCATGCGCCAGCGCGGCCGCGTCGAGCAGCGCCATATTTGCCCCCTGCCCGAGTTGCGGGCTGGTCGAGTGCGCTGCATCCCCAATGATCGCCAGCCGCCGCCCGGCAGGCATAGCAAGCGTGTGGTGGCCATAACGCGCCAGCGTCAGGTCATCAAACGTTGTGATCTGGTCGAGATAGGGTTGCGCTTCCGGCCAGTATCCAGCCACCCGCGCCTTCCACGCATCGAGCCCTGCGGCGCGCACGGCGTCAGCATCCGAAGGCTTGATGCTCCAGAAGAACGCCGCCATCTTGTCGCCGCCTGGCTCACGCCGCCCGATCGGCAGCACGCCAATCATCACTCGCGCCTTGTCATAGCGTTGCATCAGCGCATGCGGATCAAACCCCTCGCCGCGCCACTTCAGCGACGCCCAGAATGCGCCATAGGCAAGAGGACGCGGCTCGGCAGGCCGAAAGCTGCGGCGTTTCAGCAGTGATTTTGCACCAGTCGCATCAACCACCAGGTCAAATCGCCCCAGCCGCGCGCCGCTGTCAGTTCTCAGCCAAGCTCCCGCATCATCAGCCTCGACGTCAACAGTATCCGTGGCCGGCACGATCTCGATGCCCGCGCGCTCGACCGCCCGGAACAACACGCCAAACAGCGCAGCGCGATGCACGGCCACGCCGAACCGGTCGCCCTTCACCCAGTCATAGCGCACATCGAGCACGGTACGGCTGCTCTTCGCATCCGCGCCATGCAGCCGGTCGATCCGCTGGCCAAGCCCGGCAATTTCCTCAAACAGGCCAAGACTGGCCAGGACACTCAGACCTGTCGGCTGCAGGATCAGCCCGGAGCCAACCGGATGCGGCGCGTCAAATCGCTCGAATATGCGCACCTTGTGGCCGTCGCGCGCCAGCAGCAGCGCCACCGCCAGTCCTGCCGGCCCCGCGCCTGCAATTGCAATGTCGAGTGCTTTCACCAAAACCCCATAAGATTGCATGGGCAATAGTGGTCCAACCGCGCAACGAAGCGAGACGGCCAGTTGTCGCGGCTATTTCACAATCCCCAGCCGCACCAGGCTTTCACCGGTCGCGGCAATCGCATCGCGCATCGGACGTGGCTTCCAGCCAAGTATCCGTCCAGCCTTTTCGATCGATGCGTCCATCGTCCCGCGCTGGTCTGCCATGCCCCGAACGGTTTCGCTGAACAGGCCGGCACAGCGCAATATCCAGTCCGGCAGCGGCACGGCCGAAACCCGGCGAGCGGAAGGTCCGAGTTCTTGTTTCAAAGTGCGCGCTATCCCGGGCAAGCCCATCCGGCCAGCACTGGCGAGAAAACGTTGACCGTTCGCCGCCGGGCTCGTCATGGCCAACAGATGCAGATCCGCGACGTCGCGCACATCGACAATGCCAATCGAGGTGCGCGGCACAAAGGGCATCCACCCTGTCATCATCAGCCGGATCAGGCTGACAGAAGCTGATGAATCGGCATCCAGCGCCGGGCCGAGCACGACGACGGGATTGACAGTTGCCAGTTCCAGCCCGCCGCCATTGCTCGCAATGAAATCCCAGGCAGCGCGCTCTGCCAACGTCTTCGACTTGATGTAGCCGCCGGTGTTTGTCGGGTCAGTCCAGTCTTCTTCAGTAAACGGCGCCTCACGGGCAGGATGGCCATAGCCGACCGCAGCGAAGGACGACGTCATCACCGCGCGCCTTACGCCAGCGTCACGCGCCGCGCCAAGCACACGCAAGGCGCCATCGCGCGCGGGCCGGACCAGCAGGTCGTGATCGCGCGGCTGGCGCACCGGCAATGGTGACGCGACATGCAGCACAAAAGTGCAGCCTTCCGCAGCTTTCCGCCAGCCATCGTCTGACAACAGGTCAGCCTCGACAAATTCCAGCGCCGCGCCGGGTTCCGCACCACCCTGCTTCAACATCGCCCTGACATCGGCTTCCCTCGCCAGCGACCGCACGGTTGTGCGCACACGATAACCAGCACCAAGCAGTTTCAGGATGCAGTGTGAACCGATAAACCCGGAGCCTCCAGTGACGAGAACCCGGTCAACCATCCATACGCACGTCCGCTGCCTGCGCGTGGTCGGCGATTGCTTTTGCTAATCTTGGCTCGAGCTCGCGCGGCAGGTCATGCCCCCAGCCGGGGATCGTCACAAGCCGCGCGCCCTCAATCAGCCGGGCGGTATCGCGGCCGCCTTCAATCGGCACCAGCGGGTCCGCTTCTCCATGCAGCACCAGTGTCGGCGTCCCGATCGTTTTCAACAATTTGACACGGCTTCCATTGGCCAGGATCGCCAGCATTTGCCGGATAAAGCCTGGAGGATGAACGGAACGCGCCGTCGACCGCGTCACCGCCTCGCGCAGCTCGGGCTCCGGCGTCGGATACCCCGGACTGCCGATGGCCCGCAGCACCTTCATACCAAACTCGATCAACGCCTCCCGATCTTGCGGGTCGGGCCGCTTGCCCTTCAACGCAGCAAACGCCTCACGTTTTGGCAAAGGCAGCTTGCGGTCGCCGCTGGTCGACATGATCGACGTCAGGCTCAGGCAGCGCTGCGGGTATTTTGCGGCCACGATCTGGGCAATCATGCCGCCCATTGAGGCGCCAACAATGTGCGCCTTATCGATGCCAAGCGCATCAAGCAGGCCCATCGCATCCGCTGCCATATCTTCGAGCGTGTAAGGCGAACCGACCGGCAGGCCCAACCATGCCTTGGCAAATGCCCATTGCAGATTATAGCGGCGGGCGCCTGTCATCTTCTGCGACAGGCCAATATCTCGATTGTCGAACCGGATCACCCGAAAGCCGCGGGATGCAATGTCTTGGCAAAACCGTTCCGACCAGGCCACCATCTGCGTGCCCAGCCCCATGATCAGCAGAACGGCAGGATCAGTCGCCTTTCCGAATTCATCATAGAAAATGTCTATCCCGTTGGCTTTGATCAGTGGCAATCGGATGCTCCATGCTTTTGAAACAAACTGACTGCCTGGAGGCAGAGCGTCAACCGGTCAGATCGTGACCTGCGTGCCTACTTCGACGACGCGTCCGGTTGGAATCTGGAAATATTCGGTCGCATCCGCCGCCGTCTGGGCAAGCCCGATGAACAGCTTGTCCTGCCATACCGGCATGCCGGAATGAGCCGACGGTTTGAGCGACCGGCGCGACAGGAAAAACGAGGTCGTCATGATGTCGAATTTCCAGCCCTGCTTGCGGCAGATTGCCAGGGCTTTTGGAATATTAGGCTGCTCCATATAGCCGAAATGCAGCGTCACACGCATGAACAGGTCGTTCAGCTGCTCCATTTCGACGCGATCCTGTTTGGCCACTGTCGGCGTCGGGGCCGTGCGGATCGACAGGATCACATTACTTTCATGCAACACCTTGTAGTGTTTCAGCGAGTGCAGCAGCGCAGTCGGTGCGCTCAGCGGATCAGACGTCAGGAATACCGCCGTCCCCGGCACCAGATGCGGCTTCTTCTTGGACAGATTGTCCACCAGCATGTTGAGTGGAATTTCGTTTTTGCGGGTCTTGTCGAACAGATACTGGCTGCCGCGGACCCAAGTCCACATCATGAGCACCACAATCGCCGCCACAAGAAGCGACGCCCAGCCGCCATCCGCCACCTTGATGATGTTGGACGCAAAGAACACCAGTTCGATCACAAGAAACACGCCCATCAGCAATACGCTTGCCGCGAGCGACCATTTCCACAGTTTGCGCATCACGACGAACAGAAGCATCGTCGTCACAACCATTTCGCCCGTAACTGAAATACCGTAGGCGGCAGCCAGAGAACTCGAGCTCTGGAAACCAAGCACCAGCAGCATGACAATAATCGCCAACAGGATATTCACCCTCGGCAGATAAATCTGACCGGAATGGGTCTCGGACGTGTGCAGCACTTTGAAGCGCGGCAGCAGGTTGAGCTGCACCGCCTGCCGCGTCAGCGAGAACGCGCCGGTGATCACCGCCTGGCTGGCGATCACGGTAGCAAAAGTTGCCAAAACCACCATGAAGACCAGCATCCAGCCGCTGTTCATTTCGAAGAACGGATGCCCCACCTGGCCGCCATGCGACAGCACGAAAGCCCCTTGTCCGACATAGTTCAAGAGAAGGCACGGAAACACGATGGCAATCCACGCCAGCACGATCGGCCGGCGGCCGAAATGGCCAAGATCAGCATAAAGCGCTTCCGCTCCGGTGACGGCCAGGAACACAGCGCCGATGGCCGCAAATGACACTTCCGGCTGATCGTAGAGGAAGATCGCGCCGTAGTACGGATTGGCGGCGCTCAGAATGCCGGGATCGTCGAAGACATGCGTCAGGCCGGAATAGCCGAGTGCCACAAACCAGATTAGCGTAATCGGGCCAAACACAGCGCCGACCTTGCCGGTGCCAAAGCGCTGGACGGCAAACAATGCCGCAAGGATGGCAATAGTGATCGGCACAACGTAGGCGTCAAACGCTGGCGTAATCACCTCCAGCCCTTCGACCGCTGAAAGAACCGAGATTGCCGGCGTGATAACCGCATCGCCATAGAATAGCGCCGCACCGAGCATACCCAATACGAGAATCGGCAGCGACCGCGACGAAAATGCCGAGCTCGCAAGCGCCATCAGCGACAGCGTGCCGCCTTCGCCCTTGTTGTCGGCGCGCAGCACGAACACGACGTATTTGATCGTCACAATAATCGTCAGCGCCCACAGGATCAGCGACAGCACGCCGAGAATGTCTTCGCGTGAAGCCACCTCGCCGCCGCCGGACGCCGCATGCAGCGCCTCGCGGAATGCATAGATCGGGCTGGTGCCGATGTCGCCAAAGACAACGCCAAGCGCGCCGAGAACCAGCAGTTTCAGGTTCTGGTTCTCTGGACCATGGGCGGCAGGATGTCCCGCCTCCCCGCTCATGCTCTCATTACCGGACAGGGCCATGTTGAGGCTCCAAACGCGACAGCGGCGCGCTCGTTAGGCTTGCGCCGCAGGAAATGCAATCAGATTCTATGTGCACCGCACAAATTCAGCCAAACGTCGAAAATTCAGTGCCGCCAGCTCAGTTCTGATGACCCAGTGCGGCAAGGAAACGCCGTACCGTGCCAGCCATTCCATATTCCAGAGCATCCGCAGTCAGCCCGTGGCCGATAGAAACCTCTGCAAGTTTCGGAATCCGCCTCGCCAGCTCAGGCAGGTTGGCGACCGTCAGGTCGTGTCCAGCATTGACGCCAAGACCCAGCGACAGCGCGGCATCAGCGGTTTTTCCAAGATCTTCCAGCATCTTGGCCGCTTTCTTTGAATCTTCAAAGCAGCCACCATACGGGCCGGTGTAGAGCTCGATCCGGTCTGCGCCCGTATCCTTTGCCGCCGCCACGCCCGCCGGATCAGCGTCAGTAAACAGTGACACGCGCATGCCGCCTCTTTTCAGCCGCGACACGACCGGCCTCAGAAAGTCGCCCTGAGTCCCAAAATCCCAGCCATGGTCCGACGTCGGCTGCGAGGGATCATCGGGCACCAGCGTCACCTGTTCTGGCTGATGTATCTCGCACAGTTCGAGAAATTCCTCAGTCGGATATCCTTCGATATTGAACTCCGCATTGGGAAACTCGTCGTCGATCAGGTTCCGGATCGGGGCCAGATCGCTAAACCTTATATGCCGTTGATCCGGACGCGGATGGACCGTCAAACCGTGAGCGCCGGCCGCCAGCGCAATCCGGCCGAACCCGATGACGCTCGGCCAAGGCAGGTCGCGCCGGTTGCGCAACATCGCGATAGCGTTGAGATTGACAGACAGTTTTGCAGGCATCGTTGCGGGTTTCCGGTCGTCTGACACCCTTCATAGGACAAGGAAGTTGACGCATACCAAGACTCGGCTGCTCCAGAACCGCCACATTACCCCTATTTCAGGTCCGGCACGACCGAAATCACGCCGGACCGTTTGGCAAAACGACTTAGTCCAGATGCTTGGCGATAAAATCGCCCGTCGCGCCAACCAGTTTGTCAACTGTCTCGGCGTTCTGGAATGCATTGAACACATGGTCCATGTCCCAGACCAGCAATTCCTCTTCGCCCTCATGATAGTCCAGCAGGATTTGCCCCGCCGCCGGCTGCGGATACACGACGTCGTCCTTGGTGCCGACCGCTACGAGCAGAGGCCCGTCATAGTTCCCGATTTCGGCGGCTGGATCGACCGCATAGAGGCTGTTGAAGAACGGGCCTTTCAGGGAGACCTTGCCACCCCACGGCAAGGTTGCTTCAACGGCAGCATCGCCGGCCACCAGACCCTTTTTGATGGTGTCGGAGCCCAGGAAAAGCGACATCGCCGCAGCCATGTTGGTGCCCGGCGCCCAGAGCGCCACGGCGTCGAGATCCTGTTCGGTGCGACCGGCAACCGCGGAACCGACAGCGCCACCCATCGACCAGCCCACCAGCGCCAGCTTATCCTTGTCGATTTCCGGAACAGCCGCCAGATAGTCGAGTGCAGCCATCGCCTGGCTCACCTGCCCTTCAATCGTGGTATCGGCATAATCGCCCTCGCTGTCGCCCGAGCCCATGAAGTCGATGCGCAGGCTGGCCACGCCCTTTTCAGCCCACAGACGCGCAGCGCGGGTAAAAATCGGCTCCTTGACGGCCGGAATTTCGAGTTCGTTGCGGTTGCCGGTGAACCCATGCAACATCAGGATCGCCGGCGGCTTGGTCACGCCGTCGGGAAGGTTCAGCGTACCGACAATCTTCTTGCCGTCGACCTGAAATTCAATGACCTTTTCGGCTGCGAGTGCCGGTGTGGCGGAGATGGCTGCCACTACAGCCAAAAGAAGTCGTTTCATTGAAGCTCTCCCTGGTTAGGGAACGAACGATAGGCCCGCATCCAGCCATCGCACAAGCGACTTGCTGAACCAGCTTCATCTCCTTCGATGGGCCAGCGAAGCCGTCAGGGTCACTTGACGATGGTCAATTGTTTCGCGGCGCGCGTAATTGCTGTGTACAGCCAGCGTTGCCGCGTTTCCTTGAACGCCCAGCTTTCATCAAACAGCACGACATTGTCCCATTGCGAGCCTTGCGCTTTGTGCACGGTCAATGCGTAGCCATAGTCAAAATCATCAAAGCGCTTTTTCTGCTGCCAGGGAATTTCCTCGTCAGGGTTCTCGAATGCCGCCTTCAACAATTTGATCTTGGAAATGCCACGGTCGGGATCGTCTTCTTCAGGGGCCACCAGAAGATTGATGCCCGGCTTCACCGTCTCGCGCGATGACGTCATCACCTTCCACAGCGAACCGTTCAGCAGCCCCTTGGCAGGATCGTTGCGCAGGCACACCAGCTTGTCGCCTGCCTGCGGGTAATCAGCCGAGAACCCTTTCAGCTCGCGCAGCCGCATGTTGTAGCGCCGGCGCGTTCTGTTGGTCCCGACCAGCACCTGATCGGCGTCCAGCACCAGATCCTGCGTCACCTGATCCTTGCCGATCACTTGCGCCGACCCGAAATCGCCATGCATGAATTCGCGGCCCTCACGCACATCGAGCGCCAGCTGGATGATCGGATTGTCGCGCGCCTGGCGGTGAATTTCGGTCAACAGGTGATCCGGCTCATGTTCGGTGAAAAAACCGCCGCCAGATATCGGCGGCAACTGCGCCGGGTCGCCCAACACCAGGATCGGCGTGCCGAAACTGAGCAGATCGCGGCCAAGCTGCTCATCAACCATCGAACATTCGTCGACAATCACCAGTTTGGCGCGCGAGATCGGGCTTTGCCGGTTGAGCGAAAATGTCGGATTGATCGAGGTTTTCCCCGTCGTCTCGTCCGCGACAGCCTCCTCGCCGCGCGGACGGTAGATCAGCGAGTGAATGGTACGTGCGTTGGTTGCACCTTTGGAGCGCAACACCTGCGCCGCCTTGCCGGTAAAGGCTGCAAACTGCACCTGACCGTCAACATGTTCGGCAAAATAACGCGCCAACGTCGTCTTGCCGGTTCCGGCATAGCCAAACAGCCGGAAAATCTGTGGTCGGCCAGACTTCAGCCAGCGCCCGACCGACTTCAGCGCCTCGTCCTGTTGGGGAGAAAACTGCATCCAGCCAACTGGCAGGATTCGGGTGCAGCGGGCAACAGTTAACCGCGAAGCGCGCCTTCAGGATCGTTTTCGAGCAGGATCGGTTTTCCGTGCGGCGTTGCATGGGCGGCCCGCTCCCATGCCGCCGACATGGCGTCTACATCTGCCGTCTGCACCACCCCCTTGGAGGCGAGCAGTTTTTCGACCGCCGCCAGCACGTGCCCGTAATAGTCGTGGCCGTCGCTTGCCGCATCATCGCGATGTACTTCGCGCCCCAGCGCCTCGGCCCATTCAACCGCGGTGAACACGCCCCTGTCCTGCAGCGAAACCGCCAGTGCAAAGGCCTGCGCCTCCCACGGCTCACAAAATGTCGGCGTCGCGTCAGGCTGGCTCAAGATAGCTCTCCCAGGCGTCGATCGAGACGCTGAGCGTCGGGTCGCTCCCTGCACCCCATATTTCAGGCCCTTCAAACAGCACCGTGTAGACCCATTGCGGCTGCTCGCCGTTGCCATGCGCATTCGCATCGGGAAACACAAATCCCTCGCGCACCGCATCTATCACGCCGATCTTGCCACGGGCGTAGCGCGGCAGCCGCGTATGGCCGGTCGGATTGATAATCCTGGTGCGCACCCTGTCGCCTGCACGGAAGCGCGAAGGGGCCGGGACCGGCCGGTCACACGGACCGCCCTTGGCCAGCACAGCAGCAACGTCGCCTGCTTGCAGCACGCGTTTCGGCGTCGCCGAGGTCCCAAGCGAATGTCCTGCTTCGCGCTCCGCCTCCGTTACAAAGCCGTGCCGCTCCAACAAGGTTTCCAGCGCCTTGGTCCAGATCTCGTAATAGCTCGACGCATAGTAATCCGCCGGGTGCAGGCTTTCGCGGGCATGGCGGCTTTCATCGATGTTCCATGCGCCAAACGCACCACACGCGAGCGTCACGCCAAGCGCCCGCTTCTCCCACTCAGCGTGGAAACAGGGCTCATCTTGTTCGGGAGCGACCGGCCCAAATCCCATCTGGCCGCCCAGATCCTGCGGCCCGTTCATGCCGGACGCCTCGCCACGTCCGTGCCGATCATCGAATCGCGCGTCACAAGGTCTGCAAGCTCGGTCTCGCTCATCTCCTCAGTGCCCGCAGGCCGCATCGGCACAACCAGGTAACGCAGTTCCGCAGTCGAATCCCAAACCCGGATTCGAGTCTCTTGCGAAAGGCTTAGCCCAAATTCCTCAAGCACCCCGCGCGGATCTATCACGGCGCGGCTGCGATAGGGCGGCGCCTTGTACCAGACCGGCGGCAGCCCAAGCACTGACCACGGATAACAGGAGCACAAGGTGCAGACGATCAGATTGTGCTGCTCAGGCGTGTTGAACACCGCCTGCATATGTTCGCCCTGTCGCCCGGTGAAGCCGAGTGACGCGATTGCAGCCGTTGCGTCGCGTTTCAGCCAGTCGGCATAGTCCGGATCGGTCCACGCCCTGGCAACAACCTTGGCGCCATTCTTCGGACCGACCTTGTTCTCGTAGGTATCGACAATGGCGTCGAGCGCGGCCGGGTCAATCAGGCCCTTTTCGGTCAGGATCGTCTCCAGCGCCCTCACCCTCGCCGCCATCGGATCGAGATGATTGTCGTGGTCGTGGTCGTGGTCGTGGTGATGATCATTATCGTGGTCGTGCGCCATACTGTCAGCCTATGCCGCGCTGTCCTCCACAGCAAGCGCCGGTCTTGCCTCGGCAATGACCGGTGCTGTTGCCAGCATGATGTCAGGATGCGCTTCCCCTTGCCCGTTTGCGTCTCGACTGGCCAATGCTCCTTTGCATAGACCAGGACATGAATGATTACCGGCTTGGATTGATCTTCGTAACCACCTCGGCCGTCGCCTGGAGCACGGCAGGGCTGTTCACACGCCTGGTCGACCTTGACGCGGCGACGATGCTTGTCTGGCGCGGTCTGTTCGGCGCAGCAGGCATCGCGCTGGTCGTGCTCGCCATCAACGGCCGGTCATCGTTTGCGCAATTGTTGCGGCTCGGCTGGCCGGGCTGGACCTTTGCCATGGTCTCGGCGGCCGGCATGGTCATGTTCATCTATGCCCTGCGCAATACAACCGTCGCCCATGCCGCCGTAATCTACGCCACTGCGCCACTGCTCGCAGCCGGCCTGTCGTGGCTTGTCCTTGGCGAGCGTCCGTCGCGGGCGGCGATCATTGCCAGCGTTGTCGCGCTTGTCGGCGTCGTGATCATGGTTGGCCTTGGTCCGGAAGGCAGTCTGCTTGGCGATCTACTGGCGCTGGGCATGACCCTCTCGGTCGTCGCGATGATGGTGATCGCCCGCAAACACCCCGGCATTCCGGCCATGCCGGCTGCAGCCATGTCGAGCCTGATCAGCGGCATCGCCTGCTGGCCCATCGGGATGCCACTTGCAGTCGGACCTGCGGAATTGGCAATCCTTGCGCTGTTTGGCCTGGTCAATTCTGCAGCCGGCATCGCGCTGTTCACACTTGGCGCGCGCCTGTTGCCAGCCATTGAAACCGCATTGATCGGCGCACTCGACGCGCCCCTTGCGCCACTCTGGGTCTGGCTGGCTTTTGGCGAGACCCCAAGCGCCCAGACAATGATTGGCGGGGCGCTCGTCTTTTGCGCAGTCGCGGCGCATGTCGTTGGTGAACTGCGGCGCTAGGCTGTAGTGACAATTTAAGGGCTTGGGAATTTTCCGACTGATGCTGACGCGGCCTTATCTGGCGCTTTTCTGAACCCTACCGCAGCATCGGGATCATAGTCAGCGCCAGCAACACACCCATCGTGATGTTGAACCATTTCAGCCGCACTGGATCGGCCAGAAAACCGCGCAGCGCCACGCCAAATCCGGCCCAAATCGAGACGCTGGGAAAATTGGTCAGCGCAAAGACGCACGACACCAGGAACATCGACCACATCGGATTGGACGGGTCGGCATAGAGCGCCATCGCGGTGACAGCCATCACCCATGCTTTCGGATTGACCCACTGGAACAATGACGCCTCGACAAAGGTCATTGGCCGTGCCTTCACGTCGCCTGCCTTGCCAAGCGACCGCGACATGGCGATCTTCCACGCGAGATAGAGCAGATAGGCTCCGCCAGCGATCTTCAGAATCAAATGCAGTTGCGGAAATGCCGCCAGCAACGCGCCAAGTCCCGCGCCAACGCCAATCAGCAGCGAAAAGAACCCGAAACCGATGCCGCACATGTGGGGAAAGGTCCGCCAGAAGCCGAAATTGACGCCCGACGCCAGCAGCATGAAATTGTTTGGCCCCGGCGTGACCGATGTCACGAAGGCATAGACCAGCAATGCGGCGAATGTGTCGTAGGACATGGAATGACCAGATTTAGGTCAATCACCCTGACTTTGTTTCCGACTGCGGTCAATTGGCCGCTCCATTCCAGATCTGCTTGCCGGTTGGGCCAATTGCGTATCCGCCGCATTGACCAGATCAGACCCGCGCCAGCGCACAGCCCCGGCATTTGCGCCCGCAGGATGGCCGGCTTTCAGTGTCGCCGGCCTGCCCGACACGCCGCAATCCATCGCGATGCGCCGTATTCTCAGGTAGCTTGATCTGGCTCGCCAGTCCCAACCACATCATCGCACGGATCAGCCACCACCCGAGGTCGATCTGTCCACGCTCAAGCCCGAGCCGCGCAGATTCCGGGAACGCGTGGTGATTGCCATGAAATGCCTCTCCAAAAGTGACAAGCCCAAATGCGGGCAGGTTGTAGCCCTGCACGGCCACGCCATCGACAGCCCAGCCCTGATGGCCGTCGCGATGTGCATAATGGCCGATCAGCCAGTGCCCGATCAGCGACACAGGCACGCGCAAGGCAATCCCCCAGATCACCCAGGACCAGCCACCGATCAGATAGAACAGCGCGGCCCAAGGGAGCTGTTGCGCCATCCAGCTGCGTTCGAGAAACCGGTAGAATCTGTCATTGACGACACGCGATTCGATGACGAAGCGCGGCGGGTGCGCCAGTTTCACCGCGCAGTGCATTTGCCACCACGCATCGACAAAAAACGACCGGCGATGCGCGTAGAGCGGATGACAATCTTTCTGCCGCTGAGCCCAGTCACGAATGTCGTGGGCGTAGATCATGCCGAACGGCCCCGCCATGCCGACAAGCGTTCCAAGATAGACGAGCATGTGCTCGATATAGATGTTGGTGCGAAACGAGCGGTGGATCAAAAGGCGGTGCATGCCGACAGAGTGCCCTGCGCAGATCGTCACTGCCGTTGTCACGAAAAACAGCGCCAGCGCGCTCCAGCTGAAAGTGAGCGGCGCAAACACCAGGGCGATGATTGTCAGGGCGCTGATCCACAGCGACTTTGTCCAGACCCAGTAGACCTGTCCGTCCACTGCATCACTTTGCGCACCTGAGACCATCCGTCCGGTGGAAATCGTCGACATCTCGCCTCTCCTTCCCTCGCCCCGCTTGCATCGGGCGGGCAATCCATATATTTAAGCCATAAGCTAATTACCTCTATAGCGCTCATTTAGTTTGTTAGGCAATAGCCTAATTATATGATTCCAGGATTACGTTGACGGCAATGGACAACACCCAAGACAGCACCGAAGAACTCGCCGAGCAGGTTGCGACTGCGCCAATGCAGCGCGTATTCGAGGCGCTGGCGTCAGCCCCCCGTCGAAAAATCCTGGCCTATCTGGCGCATACCGACATGACGGCCGGCGAAATCGCCGGGCGCTTCACCATGTCGAAACCGTCGATTTCCCAGCATCTGAATGTACTGGAAACCGCTGGCCTGATCTCAAGCCAGCGTGAGGGGCAGTTCATTCGCTATTCGCTGGTGCAGAACAATCTGGTCAACACCCTGAACGGCTTCGTCCAGGATGTTTGCCCGATCGGCGGCCCGATCAAGCGCGAAAGCAAGCGGATTGCCGAAGCCAGGGCCGACAAGCAGCCCGGCTAATTTCGAGCCTACATGCCTTGTGCACCGCGGTTCATCGCAGCCACGCCGGTGCGGCACACTTCGACCAGCCCAAGCGGCTTCAGGATCGCAATGAATTGCTCGATCTTCGACACCCGGCCGGTAATCTCGAAAATGAAATGCTCAGTGTTGGCGTCGATCACATTGGCGCGGAACGCTTCGGCCAGACGCAGCGCCTCCACCCGGCTGTCGCCGGTGCCCGCCACCTTGATCAGCGCCAGTTCACGTTCGATCGGCCGGTCATGGCCAAGTTCACGCGCCCTGACCGACAGATCCACCACCCGGTGCACCGGCACGATGCGTTCGAGCTGATGCTTGATCTGCTCCAGCACATGCGGCGTGCCGCGCGTGACGATGGTGATGCGCGACAAGTGGCGCTCGTGCTCGGTTTCAGACACGGTCAGGCTGTCGATATTGTAGGCGCGGCCTGAAAACAGCCCGATCACGCGCGCCAGCACGCCCGGTTCGTTGTCGACCAGCACGGATAGCGTATGCACCTCGGGAACCTGGGTGTCCTTGGCGATGAAATAGGCGGAGCCGGTGGGTTGAAGTTGGGCGTTCATGTCTTTCTTTCCAGCGTCTGTAGTGTTGGCGTTCGGACCGGCAGCGCTTCGTTCAGCCGGGCGGCAGTTTTTCTGAAGTGACCATCGAAGGTCAGAAATTCCTCGGACTTTTCAGTCATGAACAGATGCGTGGCATCAGCGAAATCAAGGCCGTTCCTGTAGGCATCGATTGCTGCGGCAACAATGTCCCGGTCTCGCACAAATACATTCTCGAGATTGAGCAAAGCCGTGAAACCTTCACAGATCGCCTCTGGCCTTATCTTGTAGATCGAACGAAGAACCCACTCGCATTCAAGCATTACGCTTGAAGAAATCTCGACCGCACCGCTGCGGAAGACCTCGCGCGCAATCGGCACCTCCTGCGAGCCGTCATCGACCAGGAAGCGGACAACGACATTGGTATCAATCGCTCTTCGCATTCCAACGCCGCCGCAAGTCCTCTTCAAGCAATCGGTTCATGTCTTCGATCGCTACTGGCGGCCCGTCATATTTGATCATGCCAGCGACGTCGTCGACCGTGTATTTTTCCTGCCCCTCTAGCCGCCTTCTCCTCGGTTTCAGAATGATCATGTCACCGTCAGCCTCGATTTCGACCTCCGACCCGGTCGTCAATCCGAAGGCGTCGCGCACTGCTTTGGGCAGCACCAACTGCCCTTTGCTCGAAATTCGTGCGCGCGCATTCATGGCGGCCTCCAGCAGTAAGACAAGGTAAGACCATACGCCTTACCTCGTCTTACTTCAACCTTACACCAGTTCCCTGCCCTTGGCGTCGATGGCGTTGGCGACAGCCTCGTCAGTCGCCTCATCCGGCAGCAGCATCTCGTTGTGGGCCTTGCCGGACGGGATCATCGGGAAGCAGTTGGCGAGCGCCGCCACCCGGCAATCGAAGATCACCGGCTTCTTCACGTCGATCATTTCCCGGATCTTGTCATCCAGTTCCGACGGCTTGTCGCAGCGGATGCCATGGCCGCCATAAGCCTCAGCCAGCATGACAAAGTCGGGCATCGCCTCGGTGTAGGAATGCGAAAGCCGGTTGCCATGCAGCAGCTGCTGCCACTGGCGCACCATGCCCATATACTGGTTGTTCAGGATGAAAATCTTGATCGGCGCATTGTACTGCACCGCCGTCGACATTTCCTGCATTGTCATCTGCACTGACGCGTCGCCGGCAATGTCGATGACCAGCGCATTGGGATGCGCGATCTGTGCGCCAAGCGCCGCTGGCAACCCGTAGCCCATCGTACCAAGCCCGCCAGAGGTCATCCAGCGATGCGGCTCGTCAAAATGGAAATGCTGCGCAGCCCACATCTGATGCTGGCCGACTTCAGTCGTGATATATGTGTCGCGTCCCTTGGTCAGCTCGAACAGCCGCTGGATAGCATATTGCGGCATGATCACGTCATTGTTGGGCGTGTAGGCCAGCGAGTCGCGGGCGCGCCACCGGGCGATCTGCTCCCACCAGGGATAGAGCGCTGCCTTGTCGGCCTTGGCAGTCGCCCGCCATAGCCGAACCATGTCTTCCAGAACGTGACCGACATCGCCCAGAATGCCGACATCGACATGTACGTTCTTGTTGATCGACGACGGATCGATGTCGATATGGATCTTCTTCGAGTTGGGCGAGAACGCGTTCAGCCGGCCGGTGATGCGATCATCAAAGCGCGCGCCGACGCACAGCATCACGTCGCAATCATGCATCGCCATGTTGGCTTCATAAGTGCCGTGCATGCCCAGCATGCCGAGCCAGTTCTTGCCCGATGCCGGATATGCGCCCAGCCCCATCAGCGTCGACGTGATCGGGAAACCGGTCAAATCGACCAATTCCCGCAGCAGCTGACTGGCTTCGCGGCCCGAATTGATGACGCCGCCGCCCGAATAGATGATCGGCCGTTTGGCGCCCTTCATGAGCTCCACCGCGGCCTTGATCTTGTCCATGTCGCCCTGGACTTTAGGGCTGTAACTGGTGCGCGGCGCTGTCTGCGGCGGCGTATAGATGCCTTTCGCGAACTGAACGTCCTTCGGAATGTCGACGACCACCGGACCTGGACGGCCGGTTGTTGCGACGTGGAACGCCTCGTGCAGCGTCGCCGCCAGGTCGTTGACGTCCTTCACCAGCCAGTTGTGCTTGGTGCAAGGCCGCGTAATGCCCACCGTATCGCATTCCTGGAACGCGTCCGAGCCAATCAAAGAGGTCGGCACCTGGCCTGTAATGCACACCAGCGGTATCGAATCCATCAAGGCATCCTGCAGCGGCGTCACGGCATTGGTCGCGCCGGGTCCAGACGTCACCAGCACGACACCAGGCTTTCCGGTGGAGCGGGCATAGCCTTCGGCGGCGTGCCCCGCTCCCTGCTCGTGCCGCACCAGAATGTGCTGGATTGCGTCTTGCTGGAAAAGCTCGTCATAGATCGGCAAAACGGCGCCGCCGGGATAGCCGAAAATGTGTTCGACGCCATTATCCTTCAGCGCCTGCACAACCATTTCCGCGCCTGACATCTCGCGCCGCCCGGTTTCGCTGCTGGTCTTCTTCATGGGGTGTCTTCCGCCTGATCAGAAACTGTCGTTGAAGCAATAAAAAAGGCCCCGTCAAGGGCCTGTGGTTGCGCATGGGGTGCTTTCGCCCGGCGGTTACACCGCCTTGCCCACGCGCCTTCGTACGAGAATAAGCTGGTTTTGCATAGCGGCGGACATTAATCAGCGTTCCGGACAACGTCAAGCCGCTTTCATTCTACTTGGCCAACGCGTCTTCGCCAGTTTGTTGATGAAATATAGTCCGCTCCCGCTCACCGCCTCTTAACCTTGTCCGGCTATAGAAATGGATAGAGTGGGGAAGTGCATTAATGTTCATTGACCGGGACGAAGTAAACCGATCGCCCGAGGGCCTGATTGTTCGCGACCCGGTCCAGGAAGCTGCACGCATTCTTGGCCACGTTACACAGTGCGATGGCGCGAAGGCGACAATCGTCGTCACATCGGCCGGCAACGAATCTCATGAGAACGGCCACTGGTCAGTCGGCCGTTTCATCTCCATTTCAATGCCGCATTCCCGCATTGTCGGTCTCGTGCAGGACGTCAGCGTGGAAGACGGCTGGCGCGATGAAGGGCATAACCGGCTGTTCATTCAGCTTGAGCTGATTGGCGAAGTCCGCGATGTCGACGGACGCGAGCCTTCGTTCGATCGTGGCATTTCCACCTATCCATTCATCGGCGCGATCGCTCACCGCATTCGCCAGCGCGACCTGAACGCCGTCTACGCACTCGGTGGCGCCGACACCGTATCGATCGGAACGCTGTCGCAAGACCATGATGTCGTCGCCCATATATCGATGAGCCGCACACTCAGCCGCCATTTCGCCGTGGTCGGATCGACAGGCGTCGGCAAATCGACGGCGGTGTCGCTGCTGGTGCACAAGGCGGTGGAAGCGCGGCCCAATCTGCGTGTCCTGATCCTTGATCCACACAATGAGTTTTCCAGCGCATTCTCGCATATCTGCAACACGATCGACGTCGAAAGCCTCGACCTCCCGTTCTGGATGTTCCGCCTCGAGGAATTTGTCGAAGTGCTCTATCGCGGCCGTCCGGCGATCCCGGAAGAGGTCGAGGTCCTCCGCGAGATCATTCCGGTTGCCAAGAACATGACCCGCGGCGGCGGCGCTTCATCGCTCCTGCGCTCGGCAGATTCCAATGGCCTGACCGCAGACACGCCGGTGCCTTACCGCTTGGCTGATCTTCTCAAGATCTTGGATGACCGCTTGGGCCTGCTCGAAAGCAGGGACATACGGCCAATCTATCGCTCGCTGCGCCAGCGTCTCGACACCGCTATCCGCGATCCGCGCTTTCGCTTCATGTTTGCCGCACGCATCGTCGAGGACAATATCACCACCGCTGTTGGACGGCTTTTGCGTATTCCAATGAATGGCAAGCCTATCACCTGTCTGCAGCTCGGCGGTGTGCCCTCCGAAGTCGTCAACTCGGTCTGCTCAGTTGTTGCACGGCTGGCGTTCGACGTTTGCGCGCTGTCCAAGGGCAAGATCGAATTGCTGCTGCTGTGCGAGGAAGCCCATCGATATATACCGTCGGACCCGCGCCTGGGCTTTGAGCCAACCCGCTTTGCCCTCGCCCGAATCGCTAAAGAGGGCCGCAAATATGGTTGCTATCTGGGCGTCGTGACGCAGCGCCCTGGTGAACTTGATCCAACAATCCTGTCGCAATGTTCGACAGTGTTTGCGATGCGTCTGGCCAACGAAAAGGACCAGGCGATCATCCGGTCTGCCATTTCGGATTCGTCCGCCTCGACCCTGAGCTTCCTGTCGTCGATGGGCCAGCGCGAGGCGATCACCTTCGGCGATGGCGTCGCAACGACCATGCGCATGAAATTCGAGACGCTCTCGCCCGACCTGATACCGGGGACATCGATGCGGGAAGAAAATCTGGCGACAATCCGTCAGGATGTCGATCTATCTGCAATCGTCGAAAAGCTGCGATCAGGTGGCCGGGAGGCCGGCGACGACGATGTCTTGCTCAATGCTCCCGTCGCGCCGCTCGCAGCGCCGAGCCCATATTCAAGCATCGAGCAAAGACCGACTTTGGCGCGGCTGGAGCCCGATTCCGGCCGGGACCCCCGGGCAATCCGGCGCACTGACGGCCGGATGTTCGGTTCAACGGACAGGTAGAGCGGCACTGTTCAATTCCGGTTACCGGCTCGATGCGGTAGCTCAACCTTGCTGATTGCGAGCAGGTGGACCCCGGCGCCGGCCACCGCTCCACGGCCAGCCCATCGGCAATTGCAAAAGCGCCACCGGCCGCAACAAGCCGCCGATGGCGCTTTGCCTTGATTGCCGCAAGCCAGTCTTCCACAGACCGAAATTGTTGATCCAGATCAGGCTTGGAGCCTCGTGCATCGGTCCTGAAATCGGTATCGATTATCGGCAGTACAATGCCGCTGATTCAAGGTCAGAATCTTGAGGATCCGTGTTCTGGCCAGAGGCAGGCCGCTTGCGCTTCATTGCGTCAGGCGCATACCCTGTTACGCCCAAGGCGCTTTGCTTCGTAGAGCATACGGTCACAGCGGCGATAGAATTCTTCTGCGCTCTCGCGGCCATCCCAGACGGCCACGCCTACACTTGTAGTCACGCGCAGACGGACGTTTCCAGATGTCACAGTCAGTGTCGCGATTGCCTTGCGAATGCGCTCGGCAAGCTTATGCAGCATCTCGCCATCCAGGTTTGGTGCGACAACCGCAAATTCCTCGCCGCCAAGCCGGGCCACCACATCGTGAAAGCGTGTAAATTCCTTGAGACAGTTCGAGACGCTGCGCAAGACTTCGTCGCCAACGTCGTGCCCATGCGTGTCGTTGACCTGCTTGAAGTGGTCAAGGTCTAGCACCATCAATCCGACAGGACGCTTTATCCGGCCAAACTCCTCAAGATATTCGCGTAACGCGTCGTCAAAATAGCGCCGGTTCTGCATGCCGGTCAGACCATCCGTCAGCGCCGCATGTTCAAGCGTTTCGGAGCGTGCACTCAGCTTCTCCGTCATCGCCCTCAGCTTGCCCTCTTCGCGCAACTGGGTGCGAATCTGCGGATAGATGAAACAAATGCCGAACAAGCAGGCCGTCGCCAGCAGGCTTCCGGACATAAATGCGTAGCGCCCCATCACTGCCAGCGGATCGATGTTCGTGTCAGCGACGGTCATCGGCCCCATCGCCTCAAGCACTTTCATGCCATAGGCAAGAGTTGCCCCGGCCCCGACGACCAGCAAGATGAAGATCAGAAATGCCGCTTCCGACTTATGGAAACGCATCATTTACTCCTCAAGACCGGCAATGCCGGAGCTTTCTTAGAACCAGACAAATCCGGCAGGCACACAGACTTGGCTATGACCACACGCCTGATCGCTTTTACAACTCTGCAACCTGGCAATTTCTTGCAACCTGCTCAAACTCGTTAGACAGACCATTGCCAGAAACCGACTTACGCAAAGTTAAATCGCTTAGCAAAACTCACCTTTCGCTCGATTTTTTTACAGATGTCCAAATATTGATGCTGCCGGCGATAAAAATGCCCCAATCCCGGCGCTAGAGACGAATTTCATCCAGAAGTTGCACCCAATTCACCTCATCCGAGGTCGAAATTCGTTCCCATTCAGGTCCAAACTGGTTTCGAAACCACGTCCTCTGGCGCTTGGCATATTGTCGCGTCGCAACAATTGCCCGATCGATTGCGCCAGCCAGCGTCATTTTCCCCGCGAGATAGCAGCCGAGTTCGTCAACGCCGATTGCCCGCATTGCAGGCAGTGCCGAATCGAGATTCAGATCGAGCAGGGCTTTCACCTCGTCCAGCGCGCCGTCATTGACCATCTTGGCGAACCGGCCGGCAACGCGCTGGTTGGTCACATAGCGGCCCGGATCGATCACAATGCGCCGCACGCTTGCAAGTTCGATCAAGGGCACGCCAGGCAGCGATTGCCAGTGCCGGATCGGCCGCCCGGTGCTCTCCAGCACTTCCAGAGCACGCACGATCCGCTGCCCGTCTGTTGGCCTCAATGCCGCTGCGGTTTCCGGGTCAAGCTCTGTCAGTTGCCGGTGCAGGCCAGCCGGCCCATCCGCAGCAAGCAGATCACGCCATTTGTCCCTGATCGCCTGGTCAGTCTCGGGAATGTCAGACAACCCGCCTGCCAGCGCCTTGAAATAGAGCCCGGTCCCGCCGGTGAAAATCGCCCGTTTGCCCGCAAGTGCGCCCGACCGGATCAAATCACCTACGTCCCGTTGCCAGTGCCCGGCCGAATAGCCGGCCGAAGGATGCACATGGCCGTAGAGCCGGTGCTCGGCCAAGGCCAAGTCGTCAGCGGAAGGCCTCGCTGTAACGACATCGAGCACTGAATAGACCTGCATAGAATCAGCATTGACGACAACGCCGCCAAGGCGTCGAGCAAGCTCTAGCGCCGCCGCCGACTTGCCGCTGGCGGTTGGTCCCGCTATCAGGACCGCGTCTTGCAGCGGCTCAATGCCGGTCATGTATTCGGAGCCGTTCATGAATGATCTGGTTGCTACCCTGATTTCGCACCCTGCGAGACCAGCGATTGATCCCGCTCTTGCGCTTAGCGCCAGCAATGTGTTGGGCGCAAGCGGCGCGGACTGGCTCTGGCCAGGAGTTGCCTGCGACATCGCACTGCCGCCCAGCTCTGACGCAGCCAAATCCGAAGACGTTCTCCGGTCGCTACTGGGTTCCGCACCAATCGATCTCGCCGTTCAACCCGCCGCCAACCGCCGCAAGAAATTGCTGATCGCCGACATGGATTCCACCATGATCGACCAGGAATGTATCGACGAACTGGCCGATCTGGTCGGTCTCAAGGAACATGTCGCGGCCATCACTGCACGATCGATGAATGGCGAGATTGCATTCGAGCCAGCTTTACGTGAACGCGTTGCATTACTGAAAGGCCTGCCTGACACGGTCGCCGGCGATGTCATCGCCTCGCGCATCACCCTGGCGTCAGGCGGCAAGACGCTGGTGTCGACCATGCGCGCCAACGGTGCCTGGACCGCACTTGTCTCCGGCGGCTTCACCATTTTCACCAACCCGATAGCAACAACCTTGGGATTTGATGAGAATCGCGCCAACAAACTTGAAGTTTTGAATGGCGAACTGCTTGGCACGGTCGCCGAGCCGATCCTTGGCCGCGCCGCCAAAGCCGAGGCGCTGCGCCAGATTTGCGCGGCGCGCGGCATTGAGGTCAGCGACGCGATTGCTGTCGGCGACGGGGCCAACGACCTCGACATGCTGCATCTGGCCGGCATGGGCGTCGCACTTCACGCAAAGCCTTCAGTCGCAGCCCAAGCCAAAATCCGGATCAACCACGGCGACCTGACTGCCCTGCTGTTCCTGCAAGCCTACCGCCAAGCCGATTTCCGCGATTGACGGGAAAGCCTGATCAGTCGATAGGAACCGGCACGAAACGCAGATCGCCGGTCTTCGAAGCCAGCATGAGAAGCGCGCTCTTGCGGCCCTGCCCCTTCAGTTCCTCGACGCGTTCCAGCACATCCTTGGGCGACGCGACTGATGACTGTGCGATCTCGGTGATCACATCACCGGCAACAACGCCCTTTTCTTCCGCCGGCGAATTGGCAGCAACCTCGGTCACAACAACGCCCGAAACATCCTTGGCCACACCAAATTTTTCGCGCGCCGCGTCATCCAGTTCGCCAAGCGTCATGCCGAGCACGACAGCCGAGGCGACCTCAGCCTCTGCATCCGGATTCGCCTGATCACCAGACCCGTCTTCGGCCGACGCCAGCTTTTCGCCGTCCTCAAGCCGTCCGAGCTTGACCTTGACGGTCTGCTCTTTTCCATCCCGCACGATCACCACATCGACATCCTTGCCGACCGGGCTTTCGGCAACTGCGCGCGGCAGGTCGCCCATATCGCCAATGTCGCGGCCGTCAAACTTGACGATCACGTCGCCAGCCTGCACCGAGCCGTTGTCAACCGGCCCGCCCTTGATGATACCAGACACCAGCGCGCCCTTGGCGGTCGCCATGCCAAGGCTTTCGGCGATCTCGTCTGTGACTTCCTGGATGCGTACACCCAGCCAGCCGCGCGAGGTCGTGCCGGTATCGCGCAATTGCTGCACCACACCCGACGCCAGCTTGGCGGGAATCGAGAAGCCGATGCCGATCGAGCCGCCCGACGGCGAGATGATCGCCGTGTTGATGCCAACCACTTCGCCGTTCATGTTGAACAGCGGGCCGCCGGAATTGCCGCGATTGATCGCCGCATCCGTCTGGATAAAATCGTCGTAAGGCCCTGAATTAATGTCGCGATTACGCGCTGACACAATGCCGACGGTGACCGTTCCGCCAAGGCCAAACGGGTTGCCGATGGCCATCACCCAGTCGCCAACCCGCACTTTGTCGGAATCGCCGAATTTCACCGCCTTGAGCTTCTTCTTGGTCGGATCGACAAGCAGAACTGCAATGTCTGTCTTGGTGTCGCGGCCGCGCAGTTCCGCCTTCAGCTTCGACCCGTCGGAGAAATTGACCTCGATCTCGTCGGCGTCGGCAATGACGTGATTATTGGTGATAATCACGCCCTTTTCCGCGTCGAGCACGAAACCCGAGCCTAGTGATTGCACCTTTCGTGGACGGCCGCCCTCGTTGCCGCGGTTCTTGAAATACTCGTCAAAAAAGTCCTGGAACGGCGAACCTTCCGGCAATTGCGGCGGGGTGACACCAGGCTCATCAGACGACGTGACGCTTTGCGACGTCGAAATGTTCACGACAGATTCCAGCAAGCCTTCAGCGAGATCGGCGACAGATGCCGGCCCGTTGGTCTGTGGCGCAAGCTGCGCCTGCGCGGGCGTGAACGCCATACCGGACATAACAAGCGATAACGCTGTTGCCGCCGCCAGCGCGCGGCTCATGCCCGGTGGAACAATCTTCAGAAACATCAACTTGCCTCCATGGGCCAATCCGGATGATTTTTTTGCCGGACAATGTTCGGGTTGTCGGCAACAATTGGGGCGCGTTTGCGACGGGTCAAGCAATCTGTGGCGTGGCTATCCCGCAGCACAATAAAACCTGCGTTACCCGCGCACCAGCCAGACAATGAAAACGCCAAGCGCCACTGCGGCAAGACCAACGGCGCGCAGCGCACTTTCGGGTGCAGCCGCAGCTTCCGCAGCCATCCGCCGCGCAAGGCCTGGAAACCCGCCATAGAGAATGCCCTCTATGACAAGCACCAGGCCAATAGCGACGAAAAGATCGGACACGCCGCCCCTTATTGGGCGGCGGGCTGGGTTCCGGTCGCTGCCGGTGGCACGCGAGCCGCCTGGCCGTCCGAATCCTTGAAGTAGCGGAAGAACTCGGAGTCAGGCGACAACACCATCGTCGTGCCATCACCCTGCAATGCCGACGAATATGCAGACATCGAGCGGTAGAAGTCGAAGAATGCAGGATCGCGGCTGAATGCGTCGGCAAACACCTTGTTGCGTTCGGCTTCGCCCTCACCGCGCAGGATTTCCGATTCCTTGCGCGCTTCGGCAACGATTTCCACCACCTCACGGTCTGCGCGAGCTCGAATGCGCTGTGCGGCTTCGTTACCACGTGCGCGCAACCGTTCGGCTTCCGCCAGACGTTCTGCACGCATGCGGGCAAACGTCTGCTGCGACACTTCCTGCGTCAGGTCGGTGCGGCGGATACGCACGTCCTCGATTTCGAGACCAAGCGACGCGGCGTCCGGACGGATCTGGTCGCGCACTTCGCGCATCATCGAGGCGCGTTCTTCCGACAATGCCGCTTCAAAGCCGCGCAGACCATAGACCCGGCGCAAAGCCGCATCGAGACGCGTCTGCAGGCGCTGCTCGGCCAGGCTCACGCTTCCCGACACCGTTTCGCGGAATTTTCGCGGGTCCGAAATGCGATAGGCCAGAAATGCGTCAACCTCATAGAACTTACCGCCAGACACCTGGACACGGATATTGTCGAGGTCGAACCGCATCAGGCGGTCCTCGATCAACTGCACATTGTCAGCTTCGAGGAAACCGAATGGCAGTTTGAAGTAGATTCCGGGTTCAGACTTCACATCAACGATCTGGCCGAAGCGCAGCACGATCGCTTGCTGGCGTTCGTTGACGACAAAGAACGAGGAAAACAGGATGAACAGCGCGACAAGGATCGCGCCAACGATGAACGGGAGACGGCTAGCCATCAATTGTTTCCTCCCGCGCGGCGGTTCTGCAGTTCAGGCAGCGGCAGATAGGGCACAACGCCCTGCCCGTTTCCGCCTTCCTCGACGATCACCTTGTTGGAGCCGCCGATAACCTTTTCCATGGTTTCGAGGAACATGCGCTTGCGCGTCACATCCGGCGCCTTGGCGTATTCGTCATAGACCGAGATGAAGCGTTGCGCCTCACCCGTTGCTTCCTGCACGACACGGTTCTTGTAGGCAGCCGCCTCTTCGCGGACCTGTGCGGCCTCGCCTCGGGCGCCACCGAGTTTCTGGTTGGAATACTGGTTTGCTTCTTCAACGAAGCGGTCTTCGTCCTGCTCGGCGCGCTGCACCTCGTCAAACGCATCCGCCACTTCGCGTGGCGGCGCAGCGTCCTCGATCGAGATTGCATTGACGGCAAGACCCGCGCCATAGCCGTCGAGTGTCGCCTGCATTGTGGTGCGCACTTCATCGGCAATGCCCTGGCGGTCATCGCGGAAAATGTCCTGCGCCGGGCGGCGGCCAACCGATTCGCGCATCGCGCTTTCGGCCACCTGCCCCAACATGCCATCAGGCGTATCGACATTGAACAGATAGGCTTCCGGGTCCGACACGCGGTAAGCGACCGAGAACCGCACATTGACGATGTTCTGGTCGCCCGACAGCATCAGGCCAGACCCGCCGGTCGAATTGATGTCGCCGATATTGACCAGCTTTTCCGCCGTATTGGCGATCTCGACTGTTTCAACCGGCCAGAAATGGAAATGCAGGCCTGGCATTGAAAGCTCGGTCTTCGGCTTGCCGAACAACAGCTCGACGCCAACTTCATCTGGCTGCACGGTATAGACTGCCTTGTAGCTCCAGAACGCAACCAGCGCCACAGCACCCAGCACGAGCCAGGACGCACTGAAGCCGCCGCCACCGCCGGCAGGCAAAGCGCGCTTCAGACGATCCTGTCCGCGGCGGATAATGTCTTCCAGATCTGGAGGGGTTCCCTGTGGTCCACTCGGTCCGCGAGGGCCTTGCCCCCATGGGCCGCCCCCACCGCCATTGCTGCCATTATTGTTGCCGCCGCCGCCCCATGGGCCACCGCCACCACCGCTCTGATTATTCCAGGGCATAAAGTTCCTCTTCTTCGCAAACGGGGCCGGGTTGCCCCGCGGCGCTCAAGATTTATTTCCAGTGGTTATAGGGATGCGACTGCGCCGTTTCAACGAGGAGCGCCGCAAACGCGGCGTTTTGCCTGCGAATGGCTAATGTTGTTGGCTGGCCCGGCGCTCATTCTGCCCTGTTGTGCCGCTCATAGATGCAGAATTTGGTTGCATGGCTGTCGCGCTCACCTTTCGGAACGTCTTCGCACGAAACCTGCCGCCAGACGGCGGGGTCTATGTCTGGAAAGGTCGTATCGCCCTCGAGGCGAGCCAATACATGCGTCACGTGAAGTTTGTCAGCAAGCGATACGGATTGGGCATAGATCTGTCCGCCCCCAATGATGGCGATTTCATCAGGCCCTGGCATACAGCGCCCGCGCGCAGTGCCAAGCGTGATGGCGTCAGCCAGCGATCGCACAGTTTCGACGCCCTCAGCGCCCCAGTTCGGGTCACGCGTCACCACGATGTTCAGCCGTCCCGGCAGCGGCCGGCCGATGCTCTCATAGGTCTTGCGGCCCATTATGATCGGCCGCCCCATCGTGCCTTCCTTGAACCGCTTCAGATCAGTCGACAGCTTCCACGGCAGATCACCGTCCACGCCGATTACGCCATTCTCGGCCACCGCCACATGAATGACGATATCCATCATTGTGCGTCCGAGCCCTTCAGCAGAAACAGCACATGCAGATCCTTTTCCGGATAGAAATTATCTGCCGTCATCTCGAAAGTCGTTGGTCCCGTCTTCCGGACATTGGAGCCGCAAAAACTCACCAGCGTGTCAGGTTCGCCCTTGTCGATCGTGAGCTTGAACTTGCCAATCTCGCCGCGCCAGTTTCCGCCTGTCGTCAAAATGTAGGACAGCCAGTTTTCGGAGTAAGGCGCGTCGCCATCATTAGCGTCAGCCGCTTTCTGGATCGTCTTTTCCAGATCGCGATCAACACAATATTTCTGCCGGTAGGATTCCAGCATCGGCCCTCCGACCTTGCCATTATCAACAAACGCGACAGCAACCGTCCCCCCCACACTTGGTGTGTAGCTGTGGCGCACGTCCATCTTCTCGCCCGGCGGAAAATTCATCCGCCACCAATATGTCGACTTCAGGTCCCAGACAGGTGCGAAGTGATCCCTCAATCCGCTGCCGTCGCCATTGTCATATGTCTCAACGGCGATCATTCCGCGGACGATCCAGTCCTGTCTCTGCTCCGGGCTCTTGGCCGCGATCAGCGCGTCAGATGCTTGATCCGCCGGAAACAGCGGAATGCCGTTGGTGCGCAATTCGTCGGTTACGTCAATCCCGCCGGCAAATGCCCGCTGATCGAGTTTCGTCTCAACTGCCTGACCGTTCACAGTGACAGTGAAACCAAGGAAATTGTCTTCGTTTTGTGGAATAGCGATATCGGCGTACGGCGATCCGGCGATGTCCGGCATCGGAAACGCCACGATGGATTCAACATCAGCGTCTGACGTATTGACGAATTGATAGGCTACCCGCACCTGCTCGCGCGAGATGAACAGGTCTTCACTCGCCATTTCGATAGTGTCAGAGCGCGTAAAGATCAGTCCGCCAGCGCCAAGCTCGGCTGTCGTATCATTGGCCAGCGTTGCCCCGCATGTCAGGCAAAGCACAACAGCAGTCATCTGCAGACGCATCGGCGCAACCTCCCGCAACATATGAGCTAAACCGCAATTGGCGCCTTGATCGACGGTTCCGCCTCATAGCCCTCAAGCCGGAAATCATCAAAGCTGAAGCCAAAGATGTCGGTGACGTCCGGGTTGATCCACATCTTCGGCAACGGCTTTGGCGAGCGCGTCAGTTGCAATTGCGCCTGCATGAAATGGTTCGAATAGATGTGCGCATCGCCAAGCGTATGCACAAACACCCCAGGTTTCAGCCCGGTTACCTGCGCCACCATCATGGTCAGCAGCGCGTACGACGCGATATTGAACGGCACGCCGAGAAAAATATCCGCCGACCTCTGATAGAGCTGGCACGACAGTTTTCTGTCCGAAACATAGAACTGGAACATGGTGTGGCAGGGCGGCAGCGCCATCTGGTCCACTTCCGCCGGGTTCCAGGCCGAGACGATCAGCCGGCGCGAATTGGGGTTCTTCCTTATCTGCTCGACGACGTTGGCAATCTGGTCGATCGTGCCGCCCTTGCCATCAGGCCAGGAGCGCCACTGCACGCCGTAGACGGGACCCAGATCGCCGTTCTCGTCCGCCCACTCATCCCAGATCGAGACACCATGTTCCTTCAGGTAGCCGATGTTCGACTCGCCTTTGAGAAACCACAGCAGTTCGTGGATGATCGACTTGAGGTGCAGTTTCTTGGTGGTGGTGACCGGAAATCCGTCTTCCAGATCGAACCGCATTTGATAGCCGAACACGCCGCGCGTGCCAGTTCCGGTGCGATCACCCCGGTCGGTGCCGGTCTTCATCACATGGTCAAGTAGATCGAGATATTGCCGCATGGTCAGACGTCCGATTCGAGACGCTTATCTTATCCTGATGCGGCACAGGTTTTCATCCATGCAGCGCGCCAAATCCTGACGCGCTGCACAGATTTCATCGAACGCTTAGAGTCTGTTTTGAAACCGTCAGGCTGAGGCGAAAATGGTGATTTTCGAGCATCGGAGCGGAGTGTAGATCAACTACGTGAGCACCGAAGCGCAGAAAAGCGCCATTGCAGGCCAGCTTCACGAGTTTCCAAACGGACTCTTAGAGTGTGTCGAGCTTGCCGAGTTCCTTGGCGACCAGATAGTAGAAGGTCACGCGCTCCTTGGTCTTGTCGGCCTTCATCGTTGCTGCAACCTTGTTGCAGGCTGCCTCACCAGCAGCAGCGTCAACGCCGAGCTTCTTGCCGCACCACTTTTCCACGACACGGGCCATTTCCTTCGGGTCAGACGCCGAAACCAGCGACGAGTCGCGGTTTCTCAGCGCAATGCCGAGATGTTTGACGATTTTCTTGACAGTGTCTTCGCTCGCGCCCGCGTCATATTTGCGAACGTCGGCAAGATAATCAGTCATATTTACCTCCAGTGCATGGACGAATCTATCGTTCCACAGCGTAATATCCCTACATCGCCGGAATGATCCGAGGAGCAACAGGAAGTCAAGCGTTTGTCGGAGTTGAGTATTCGTGATGCGGCGCAGCAGACAAGGCTATTGCGCCATCCTGCGCCTCAAATACCGCGCAATCCACCCTTCAGGCCCTTTGACAGATCATCCAGTGCGCCCTCAACCAGCAATGTCCTATCTGCGATAGCCAGGCCAGAAACAGCTGCCGGTCCCAAACCAGTAGCTGCTTCCGACCTGCCATCTTGGTACTAGTTCGTCCTGACCGCCACGCTGGTGGCGCCTACGGGCGTTGTCCCTCCCAGAAACAGCAGGTGAATTCTCCTGGTTGCCGGGTCAAACGCCACGTTTTGTCCCCGGCCAGCGACAAACACCGCAAAGGTCAGCACTTCATCGCGAGCGAACGGCTGGGTGAACTCTGGAACCAAGGCTGTTTGGCACGCGCCCGTAGACGGGTTTGTCCGGCAGACAAACAGGTTCAGCGGCAAGTTCGGATCTGTCCCGCCAAAAGCCGTGTCTGTCGCCTTCACAGTTACGGTGGCGGCAGAGCCAATATTGACAGCAGCTGCAGAAAATACCCCTGTTCCGCTGCGGCCGGGCACATTGACAATGCCGTCATTGCTTGGGGTCGAGGCAATAGCCACAATATCCGATGTCGGCTGGCCCGTTCCGGTCAGAACAAATGTGTTCAGCCCTGTGACCGCCTTCGCCGGCTCCTTGTTAGCGCAATCAAAGAACAGTTTCAGATTCGACGACATCGGCGACAAAGGCTTCATCGCGAATACATAGTACTGGGTGCCGTTTGCAGGCACGTCTACCGCTTTGTTGGGTTGGCCAGTCAGATTCAGGTTCGCATCTGTTGCCTGAAAGCTGAAACCTGCTCGCGAATCCATCGGCGGCCTCAGCATGCACTTTTGCGCCGGGGTGTTGCTGGCGTTCACAACAGCGCCAAACGCCGTAACCACATTGCCGACTGTCGTCGCACGCGCAGTCGGCAGGACAGACGAAACCAGATTTGGGGTGATCTGCGCGTTGCCCCTCTGCAGGAACCACCCGAAACCGGAGCCATTCCAGGCCACGTAAAGCCAGTCGTCGATGTTGTCGCCATTGGCGTCGATCAGAACGGGATCTGGCCGCACCTGCAGACTGGACGGCCTGGGGTAGTAGAATGTGCCATTACCTCGATTGACATAAAGGACCCGGACGTCCGATTGCGGCTGGAAATCTGGACCGAAAGAGACGCGAGCCAAATCAACCTCGCCGTCGCCGTCGAAGTCGCCGATATGGGTAAATGGATGAGAAATTCCCGAGTCGGCAGGTTGTGTTCCCAACACGGCTGCGGTGCGATCCGTCAAGGTTCCGTCGCCATTGTTTCTCAGAATCTGGATTTGCTGGAGATCGGAATTGGTGACGTTGGCTACGACGTCCTGCCGGCCGTCATTGTCGATATCAGCGAGCCCCATATCGTCAGTAGCGGCATCGGACGTTGGAATCAGCAAATTGGGTGCCAGATTGTCCGGCTGCTTGGCAAAGTGGCCAGAACCGTCATTCATGAAGATGCGATAGACATTGCGCCCGAGCTGAGGGTGCCAGCCATTTGTGAGCATATCATCGACGCCGTCGTCGTTCAGATCGAGCGCGATCGACCAGTATGTGTACTGCATTTCCGGCGCGAGCCGTCCGTTCAGCCCGACATAGCCTTGCGACTGTGGTCCAAAATCTGCGGCGACGTGAAAACGGCCAGTGCCATCGTTGAACAATAACCGGCCATAGTTTTCGACAGCGCATGAGCTCCCGATATGGGCCGAAAAAACGTCGATATCGCCATCGCCATCAAAATCGCCAACCGTCACTCCGTGATTGAAGGCAATTGCTGTCGGCAGGTGCGTGCTGGTGACGTCCTTCAGCTTCCCGTTCGGCTGAGACAAAATCAGGGTGTTGTTTTCGCATGGCCATCCTCCGTGGGGGCCAGGCCCTTCGCGCCCGGTGTTGGCTAGCAAGAAATCTGGCCGTCCGTCCCCATTGAAATCAGCCTTGATTATCTGACGATTGAAGTCGGTTACCGGGATCGGCCCATCGAAATATTCTTGCGTCCGCTCCTGAAAACCGCCCCGGCCGTTAGAGATCAGAATCTTTACCGGAACGCGAATTTCCGGCACCTGCGACTGGGAAGATCCCGCCATGCTTGTATAAAAAACATCCTCAAAACCGTCGCCGTCGATATCGGCTACAGTCTTGTAGGATGGGTTGATTCGAGAACCATTCGGCGCATTGCTTAGTGCAGGTAGCGAGGTCAGCGAAACTGGATTGGAATAGGTGACGCGGAACGGTTCTGCCGCGTGTGCGCGTCCCTCAATCGAGATCGCCGAAAGCACCACAAAGCAAAAAATAGCTTGGAAAAATCGGCCCCTCATCGCACATCTTCCCCTTGGGATTTTGAACCAGCCAATTGTATGACGATATCTGGTTCAATTAGTTTGCAAAGATGCCGCTGATGAGATTCCGGGGCTTTTTTGAGCCGAACCCAGAATTCGCTGCGTTCACCCGGCCGATTTGGGCCTGCCCTGCCCGTTCGACAGCCACAGACGCAAACATTGCGTCCACCCCTCGCCTTACCGGCCCTTTTCAACGCCGCCCCATAGCACTATATCAAAGCTGCCGGCTCGACCGGCTATGGCGATAAATGGCCGATGAAATAAACCATTCGGACCCGGGGGCGGTACCCGGCGCCTCCACCACAAATCGCAGAGCCCGAACGGGACATTTGCTGCGGTTTCTGCTGGGGGCGAAATAGGATCGACGAGGGTGTAAAGATCGCGCTTTTGCCCGGCATTGTACCACCGTTATCGGGCTAAACTTGTAGTTGCAAACGACAACTATGCTGAGGCACGTCTCGCTGCTTAATGCGGCGCGATAGTCTCGAATCAAGCCCTGTGGGTTAGCCCCTACAGGCGGGGTTCGGAGGTACCTGGCAACAGAAACCTCCACTTCTCATCAATACGCCAAGACCTGACAGTTTGCGGCGCCTCACAAGGCCGGGCAAAGATAAAATTGCGTCTCAGCCAAGTGTGACTGCCATTGCGGTTTACGGCGGCGCGGCGCTTGATTAAAGCTGTCGGTCTGATTCAGGAACGCAAGCCGAATGGCCGAAGACCACATCCGTTACGACATACTGGCGCAGGAAGCGTTGCGCGGCGTCATGCGCAAAGTGCTGCAGGAAGTGATGCGCACCGGTTTACCGGGCAACCACCACTTCTTCATCACCTTTCTGACCGGTGCACCAGGTGTGCGTGTCTCGCCGCGGTTGCGCGAGCGCTATCCCGAACAGATGACCATCGTGCTGCAATATCAGTATTGGGACCTGAAGGTCACCGACACCGGGTTTGAGGTCGGCCTGTCGTTCTCAGACGTTCCCGAAAAACTCGAAGTGCCGTTCTCGGCAGTGCGCGGCTTCTACGATCCCTCGGTCAATTTTGAGCTCGAGTTCGACGTCAAGACAGATGCTCCCGCGACCGGCGAAGTCACTACCTTGCCAGCACCTGTTGCCGAATCTGAAAAGCCCAGGCCTGCGCCGAAAGCCGAGCCGAAGAAGCAGGCAGCTGAAAAGCCGGTCAAGGCTGCGGCCGATGCGGCCGAAAAGCTCGAAGGCGACGGCAAGAGCGCCGAAGTCGTGTCGCTCGACGCGTTCCGCAAGAAGTAGGAACACAGCCAGGTGGGCGAGATCGTCAACCTGAAGCTTGCCCGCAAGCGCAAGGCGCGCGCCGAAAAAGATGGTCGCGCCGCTGAAAATCGTATTCTGTTTGGCCGCACCAAGGCCGAAAAACAACAGACGGAAGCAGAACGCCTCCGCACCGTAACATCGCTCAATGGACACAAGCGCGAACCGGACGCCGGCAAATGACCACGGTGCGCAAGCGGTCTGTGACCATTCGCGGCCACCGAACTTCATTTTCTGTCGAACAGCCGTTCTTTGAAGAGCTGGAAGCGATCGCCGCCAGACGTTCTGTCAGCCTTGCGGCGCTGGTCGCGGAAATCGATGAGACCCGCGGCCGCGATGCCAATCTATCGTCGGCGCTGAGGGTGTTCGTGCTTGAACAGGCCAAGGCCGCAGCCGGTCAGGCGGCACGCTGAGCTCAATTCGGTTGGCCTTCGATCGACTCGAGCAAATTGTGCAATGACATGCCGGCAGGCTTTTCCACAGGCTCGGAAGCCGGTTGTCCCGCCGCTTCTTCTGCGGCCGCTTTCAGGGCATCGGCCTTCTTTTTGGCGTCGGCTTTCGCCTTGGCATCCCTCTCAGCCGCCTGCTTTGCATCATCTTTTGCTTTCGCCTCAGCCTCCGCCGCCGCCTTGGCCTTCTGTTCTTCCGCAGCCTTTGCTTCGGCTTCCGCAGCAGCCTTTTCCCTGGCTTCAGCTGCCGCCTTGGCCTCAGCCTCGGCCCTCGCCTCCTCCTCAGCCTTCAGCCGCACTTCCTCTTCCAGCCGCAGGCGCTCGGCTTCGCGCTGCTTTTCCAGCGCCGCATAATAGCGCACCTCACGCCTAAGCCGCTGCTTTTCCAGCAACATCGCCTGCATCGCCTCGACGCGGGCCTGCTCGATTTCGAGTGCCCGCTGGGTCATGAACTGCGCCATCGGCTGCGTGTCCCAGGTCACGGCCAATGCGCCAGGCTCACCCTCGGCGGCAATGTTGAGCGCCGGCTGCGATCCGACCAGCTCATTGTCGCCCGCGTCATAGACAAGCTCGCCGCTGGCCTGAACCAGCCACGCAGGCAGGTCTGCGCGCAACTGCGCCGTCAGCTTTGCGCCGGGTGCAGCCAGCGTCACCGGCGCAGTGCGCAAAATGCCGCCGGCAATCGCAAACGCCACCTCAGTATTGCCGGCCTCAAAGCGCGAGGCGCCCGCCAGCCGTGGCGCAAATTCGGCGACCACATTGTCATTGATCTCGCGCCCGGCTTTGTCGGCCTCGGCGATCATCGCCGGAAATGCGTCAGCATCGATACCAGCAATCGAAAGCCCGTCAGCGCGCAATGTGCCAGTGCCAGATAGCGAAGTGACAAGGGCTGCGACCGATTTGCCGCTGCCGTTCAGGTCCGCCGAGATGCCCGCCGTCGCCGCCAGCGTCGACCCGCCGGGAAGCCGCGACAGATCAATGCTGTCCAACGTCACTTGCCCTGTCACCACCGCAGTGCCGCCATTGTTGCGCAGGTCAAACAGCCCGGACACTTTTCCGCCCATCGCCTCGCCGGCAAGTTTTGAAACGGCCAGTCCTTCGGGCGACAGCTTTGCGTCAAGCGTAGCCTTGCGCAAAATCACATCCGGCCCATAGCCGATCGTGTCCGCCGTCACCTGCAGGTCGGCAAGAAACGGCAGCGGCGCCGCCACAGGAAACGAGGTTTGCGCCCAGCCGCCATCAGTGGACATCGTTGAGCCCTCGCCCAGCACCGCCGCCACACCGAGATCAAGCGGCAGATAAGCAGTCGTCAGCTTGCCCGTCAGTTTCGGCCGCTGCTTGACCATCGTGCCAACAAACGTCCCCGAAACCGGCGTTTCAGCAATAGTTCCCCGCACGCCGGGAATCGTCAGCACGCCGTCCTTCAATCCGACCGTCATGTCGAGCTTCATCGGCAGGCCAAACGCGGCGCCCGGCAACGTCACGCCGGCCGTCGACAGCCAGGGCGCAGCGTCGCTGGCGTCAATCTTGACCACGCCTGTCGCCAACAGCCCCTCGGCTGGCAATCCCACATTGCCATCAAACTGCGCCGACAGATCCTCGCCTTTCAGGGACAGGCCTGCCGCAATGCCGGCCGCCGGCTCGCCGGCCAGCGACAGCTCGGTCGACGCCGGTCCGAGACCAAGCAGCGGCAAGACTGGCAATCCATAGAGCGCCAGCAGATTGGTGCCGTCATCCACATTGGCCGACAGATCAAGTTTCAGCGATTCTGGCTGGTCGAGCGGCCCGGCCGCCGAATAGGCCAGCGTGAATTTTCCGCCGCCCATCTGGCCGCCCGCCGTCAATGCATGGCGCATTGTCAGGCCGTCGCGGCCTATGCTTGCGGCAAGGTCGATGCGTGCATCTTCGCCCAGCCCCGCATTGGCCCCGAAGCGTTTGCCCAGCGCCGCAGCAATACGGTTGTCTGGCAGGCGTTCGCCAATGGCCGCAATCAGCGTCGCAAGATCGTCCGAAACCACCGCCGCATCAATCGTGCCGATCGGCGTTTCGGGAAACCCGGTCAGTTTTCCCGTAGCGCTGACATTTGCACCCGACAGGTCGCCCAGCGACAGCCGGTCAATGTCGAGCATGCCCTCTTTCAGGCGCAGCGCAGTATCGAGCTTTGCCGCTGTCAGCCCGGCAGCCGTTACCGGTCCAGCGGTCACCGTCAGGTCAAGATCACGGTCGCCCATCCGGCTCTTGCCAGCATCGGTGACAAACAGCGATGCAAACGCCGCCAGTCCCTCGACATCAAGCTGCCCGCCATCCAGCTTCAGCAACACCGCCTGCCTTGCGTTTGCCGGCGTCAGACTTTCCAGCCGTCCGGCAAAGGTTGCGCTACCCAGCCGCAGCGACAGATCTTCCAGCAATTGCCTTTCGCTCGACAATTTGGCCTTGGCCGTAAATCCTGCGGCAGGTAGCCGTCTGACTGCCTCGTCGACGTCTTTTGACAGCCAGGCCGCAAATCCCGACGGCTGCCCCACCGCCAGCAGCAGATCGCCGTCAAACCGCGCGTCGTCCTCCATCACCTCTACCGCTCCGCTGGCTTCCAGCGTCGCCCGCCCCGGCATCGAGATCGCAAAATCCTCCACCTGCCAGCCGGTCTTTGACGGTTCAGCCGACAGCCGCACGTCGCGGAACGTCGTGTCACCCACCACGATAGCCGGCAGGCTCATCTCCACCGTGCCGGGTATGGTTGGCTTTGGCAGACCCGCGACAAACGCCTTCAGCGCCGCAATCCGGGCGCCTAGCGATTGGGCGGCTGTCCCGCCCTCTGCGGCAATCCGGTCATCAAAACTGAACTGCGCCCCGGTCGCAGTGATCGAGAAGTGCGGCTCGCCGCCAATGTCGAGATCGGCCTTGCCGTCCGCCGTGTAGGGATTATCCAGCGGCCCGGTCTCGAACCTGAACTCGGTCGCGGCGATCCGTCTGTGATCGAAGGCAAACTCGCCCGCCACCCGATAGTCAGGCACACCCTTGCCAGGTCCGGCATCCGGCGCAAACGTCCCCCCGTCGCTGCCGCGCAACAGGTTATCGCTGTCATATCCTGACAACACGAACTTTCCCGAATAGTCGAGCGAACCGTCCTTCACCTGGGCATTGCCCTCAGCATCGAGCGTAAACGGATAGCGTTGCGGCTTGGCGCGCACCCTCAGCCGCAGCACACCCTTGTCATCCAGCTTGCCGGTGGAGGCGTTGAGGTCGGTCAGGGCCCCGTCAATGCGCATCGACCCGTCGATCCGCCACGGACCGGCCAGCGTATTGGCCGACACGGTCGTGTTGATCTCGGTCAGCCGGTGGGTGCGCCCGCTGGCCGCATGTTCGATCGTCACCTGGCCTTCGGTCACTTCGAGCTTTTCAAGGCTCACATGCTCTGCGTCAAAAGGAGTGGTTGCCCGCGTCGCCCAGTCCGGCATGCCGTCTTCGGAAATGCGCACGGTCCCCTTGGGCCGCTCCAGGCGCATGTCAAAGATCAGCAGCTCGCCGCGCAGGAACGGCGCAAGTTCCGCATCCATCGAGAACTTTTCCGCCGTCAGCGCCGGCTGGCCGTCAGCGCCCGCCACCCGCACATCGGTAAACGTGACCGAGGGAAATGGCAGGATGCGCGCAGACGCCTCACCTTCCACTGTCACGGTACGGCCAAGAATACGGCTCGCCTCGCGCTCGAAATCGGCACGATAGCTGGTCCAGTCAATGAAATACGGGCCGATCAGCGCGGCTGTCAGCACCAGAACGATCAGACCGCCAAAAGCGACAAACAGGCGTGCCAGATTTCAACTCCCATGTTAGGCGCACCAGCTTGTGCGCCGAGCTTGGCCATATAGTGGCGTATCAGGCCGGCGGAATGATCTTGCCGGGATTCATGATGTCAGCTGGGTCCAGCGCCTGCTTGATATGGCGCATGAAGTCGATGCCTGCGCCATGCTCCAGCGCCATGAACCCCATCTTGCCCTGGCCCACGCCATGTTCCCCGGTACAGGTGCCCTCCATGCGGATGGCCCGCCGGTTCAGCCGCGCGACGAATTCCTCCATGGCCGCCACCTCGCCAGAATTCTTGATGTCACTCAGCACCAGCACGTGGAAATTGCCGTCGCCGGCATGGCCGACGATCGGCGCGATCAGTCCCATTTCCGCGATATCTGCCTCGGTCTCGACAATACAGTCCGCCAACCGCGAGATCGGGACGCAAACATCCGTCGACATGCCGTTCGCGCCGGGCCTGAGCGTCAGCGACGCCCAATAGGCGTCGTGCCGCGCCTTCCAGAGCTTTGTCCGCTCCTCGGCGACTGTCGTCCACTGGAACGGCCCGCCGCCGTTTTCTTCGGTGATCTGTCCAAACAATTCGGCCTGTTCGGCAACGCTGGCGTCCGAACCATGAAACTCGACAAACAGGCAGGGAGATTCAGGATAGTCGAGTTTCGAATAGGACCGCATTGCCTTCATCTGCAACGCATTGACCAGTTCGATGCGCGCCACAGGAATGCCGATCTGGATGGTCTGGATCACCGCCTTGCATGCGGCTTCGAGTGTTGGAAACGGGCACACGCCGCCCGAAATCGCCTGCGGAATGCCCTGCAGCTTGAGTGTGATCGACGTGATGACGCCAAGCGTGCCTTCCGAGCCGACCAGCAACCGCGTCAAATCATAGCCTGCCGACGACTTTTTGGCGCGGCTGGCGGTCTTGATCTGCCGACCGTCGGCCATCACGGCAGTCAGCGCAAGCACATTTTCGCGCATCGTGCCGTAGCGCACCGCATTGGTGCCCGATGCACGCGTTGCCGTCATGCCGCCGATCGAGGCATTGGCGCCCGGATCAATCGGAAAAAACAGTCCGGTGTCGCGCAGATAGGTGTTCAACTGTTCACGGGTGACCCCCGGCTCCACGGTGCAGTCCAGATCGTCTGCATTGACAGACAGGATGCGGTTCATCCGCGACAGGTCGATCGACACCCCGCCGCCCGGCGCATTGACATGGCCTTCCAGCGACGAGCCAATGCCAAACGGGATCACCGGCACCTTGTGCTCGGCGCACACGCGCACGATTTCCTCAACCTCAGACGCCTGTTCGGCAAACACCACCGCGTCAGGCAATTGCGCCGGCAGATAAGTGGTCGAATGGCTGTGCTCGCGCCGCACCGATTCGGTCGTCGTCATCCTGTCGCCAAAACGCTGCTTGAGAACCGCCAGCGCAGTGGCGATGCCTGCCTCATTGCGCGGCACTTTCGCCACATCCTTCAACGCCATCCCGCTTCCTTCCGTGCACTGTTTCCGGCGTGCTCTTGTGAACCGTTTGCCGCGCGGTAAATTGCAGTCTCGATTATAGCCCTTCTCAATTACTGCGCCTGAAGCCTGCGGCGCAACCTTCACGGAGCATCTGATGACAGCCAAGCCGTTCATCTCCAGCGTTATGGGCATCCAGAATGACTGGATCGACTATAACGGCCATCTGAACATGGCCTATTACAACGTGCTGTTCGACCGCTGCGCCGACGAAGCCTTTCTGCTGATGGGCATGGGTCCAGACTACGCCAAGGACCGCCAGCTCACCATCTACACGGCTGAAGTTCATGTCTGCTACGTTCAGGAGCTTCATCTCGACCACAAGGTCGTTGTCTCGTTCCATCTCATCGACCATGACGACAAACGGCTCAGATTCTTTCAGGAAATCCGCCATGTCGACGGCTGGCTGGCTGCCACATCGGAAAACCTGACGCTGCACATCGACATGTCCGGCCCGAAAGTCGCACCCTTCCCGGCCGACATTCAGGCGCTGGTCGACAAGATGGCGGCGGACCATGCCGGACTGCCAATGCCCGAACGCGCCGGCAGGGCTATCGGTATCAAGCGCAAGGCAGGGTGAAACGCTCCACCCATGATTGAACAATGTCTTTGATTGTCCGTCTGGATGATCTATTTCTTTGTATGACATTGTATGAATCCGGGAGTGCCAGATGCGACTTTTGAAATCTCTCATGCCGCTGCTGCTGGTAATGTTCGCAACTTTGGCGAACGCCCAGACTTTGAGCGATATCAACAAGCTTGCAGGGCTGGACCGGACACTTGACAGTTTTTCCGGCGCTCTGGCGGGGGCGATCAATCAGGTTCCTGGCGAAAAGCCTGCCGAATTTGTCGAAGCCTGGGAAACCGCGTCGGCTGATGCGTTCAACGGCGGTCGAATGCTGGCCGCCATTGAGGCGAAGATGGAAGGTAAGCTGGCCCCAGAGCAGCTGGCCAGTCTGCATGCTTTCTATGTGTCGGATCTCGGCAAGGCCATCACGGCCACAGAGGTCGCTGCAATCGACAAGGACGCAGAAGTCGTTTCCGAAGGCGCAAGGCTTTTTGTCGAGCTGCCGGCCAAGGACCCTGAACGTCTTGCGCTCTACAAGCGCATGATCGACGGTATCGATTCCTACACTGTTGGCGAAGCCATCGCGCTCAATATTGGCTACGGCATCATTTCAGGCATGTCGGCAGCGGCCAAGCAACCGCTGTCAAACGCCGACATCCGGGCAATGCTCAACCAGAGCCGGGATCAGACACGTCAGCAAATCGAGGAACAGGTCAACTTCGCCACGGCCTACACCTACCGCGACATGCCTATCGAGCAGGTCAAAGCCTATGTCGAGTTTCTCGAGACGCCGGCCGGCAAGGCCTATTACAGCCAGATCACGACCGCGATGAGCGAGGTCCTCGGTGAGGAAGCCAACCAGTTTGGCGACAATCTCTACAAGGCGCTTGGCATGAAGAAGGCCTGATGCTTTCGGGGCCCCGCCGCAAAGCGCGGCCCCTTTGTCATCATTCGCTGGGCTCCAGAAACCGGATCCGGTTGCCAAACGGGTCGATCACCGTGCATTCCAGGCCCCAGCCCTGCCTCTCAAGCCCCGGCCGGTTGTATTTGTAATTCTTGCCGATCAGCTCTTCTTGCAGCGCCTCGACGCCTTGCATGTAACAAAGCGCCGTCGAGCCCGGCGTCGCGTCGCCCGAATGCTCGGACAGATGCAGTTTCAGATTGCCGCGCGACACCTGGCAATAGAGCGGCGCACCGGGATGAAACCGGTGCTCCCAGTCGACGGCGCAGCCGAGCCAGCCGAGATAAAATTCCCGCGCTTTGTCCTCGTCAAAGATCCGGAAAATCGGAACCGGAGGCGTGAAACTGATCTCTGTCATTTGGCGCGCCTTTCGGGTTTGACGAGCGGCAGATGCACGACAAACCGCGCCCCACCGCCGTCGAGCGGGGCGTATCGCACCCCGCCATCATGCAGTTCGGCGATCTGCTTCACCAGCGCCAGTCCGAGCCCCCAGCCGCCTGCCGCCTCGCTGCGGCCAGACGGACGGTAAAACGGCTCGAACACTTTCTCTTCCTCGCCCTTCGGCAAGCCCCCGCCACTATCCTCGACCGAAATGCAGCCAAGGCTGCCGGCGGGCGCTACAACAATCTCGATTGGCGGCTTGCCGTGCCTTTGCGCGTTGAGCACCAGATTGCGCACCAACCGCATCAACAGGCGCGGGTCGCCATTCACTTCCGCCGGCTTGCCGCTGACGGAAATGCCGTGTCTCGCCCCCTCTTCCGCTGCAATCGCCATCAGGTCGACCAATTCGAACCGCTCGCGCCCGCCCACTGCCTCCAGCCGGCTTGCCAGCAGGATTTCTTCGACCAGCACGTCAATTTCCGTCAGATTGTCGAGCACTTCCCGGCGAGACACCTCCGAGCGGTCGAGATCGCCCATCTCCACCGCCATTCTCAGCCGCGTCACCGGCGCGCGCAGCTCATGGCTGGCATTGGCAAGCAAAGACCTGTGACCGCCGACCAGCCGCTCGACGCGGTCAGCCGACTTGTTGAACTCGGTCGCCACCGCCGCAATCTCGTCGGTTCCCACCACGTTCACCCGCGCATCGAGATCACCCATGCCGAACTTCTGCACGCCTTCGCGCATCGCCTCCAGCCGCCGTGTCAGGTTGCGCACCACCGGATAGGCGATCATCGCAATCACGGCTGCGATCAGCAGCACATAGCCAAGACCTCCGCCGCGGCCACGCCAGGGCGTCTTCACCCGCGCCACCAGCACGCGCCCGTCTTTCAGCGGTGCAACCAGCCGGCCGCCATCATCCATGTCGAAGCCGCTTTCGCGGTCCGGCCGGCGCGGCATCGGCAGCGGTCTGCCGGCAGTGGCAAGCACAACGCCACCTGCCGAAAACAGCGTGATGTCGGCGTCGAGCGCGCGCGCGAACCGTGTCACCAGATCCTGCGTCGTTTCTTTGTCTGAACCAGCCGGAAACAGCTCTTCTGCAATCGTGATCTGGCGTTCGCGCCAGCTGGTGTCTTCGCGGTCAGTGCGCGCGCTCCAATAGGCCCCGGACGCAATCGCCACCGCCGCAATTGACGCCAGCACCGTGAAATAGACCTTGAAGAACACCCGGCTGGCGAGAAACTGCCGCAGCTTCCCGACGCGGCCTGCCGGCCGTTCCGCCCCGTCGCGCCGCTTGCGCGCCATCACATGTCGTCCTGAAAGCGCGCGAACACATAACCCGCGCCACGCACCGTAATCAGCCGTTTCGGATTCTTTGGATCTGCCTCAATCGCGGCCCTGATGCGCGACACATGCACGTCGATCGACCGGTCAAACGCTTCCAGCTCCTCGCCTTTCACCAGGTCCATCAGCTTTTCACGCGACAGGGTACGCCCGGCATTTTCGGCAAACGCCACCAGCATGTCGAACTGGTAACTTGTCATCATTCGCTCTGCGCCGTCGATCCTGACAGCGCGCGAACCTGGATCAATCTCCAGCCGTCCAAAGCGCAGCACCCGCCTTGTCTCACCCGCCGGTCCACGCCGCCGCAGGATTGCTTTCAGTCTTGCCAGAAGCTCGCGCGGATTGAACGGTTTGGGCAGATAATCATCCGCCCCCAGTTCCAGCCCGACAATCCGGTCGGTCTCTTCGCCCTTGCCGGTCAGCATCAGGATCGGAACGTCGGAAAAAGCGCGAATCTTGCGGCACGCTTCAAAACCGTCGAAGTCGGGCAGCATCACGTCGAGAATCACCGCATGCGGCTGCCGCCGCCTGATCGCCTCGACGCCAAGACCAGCCGTACCGGCCTTGCTCACTGCAAAGCCGGCGCCCGACAGATATTCGTCGAGCATGGCGGCGAGACGCGCGTCATCGTCGATGACCAGAATTTCGTCCGCCATGCTCATTCATCCTCAGTTTAGCGGCGATCGCCTCGGCGTTCCTTGATTTCCTTGGCCAGTTCCGCGCGCTGTTCCGGCGTAAGCACTTCGGCTGCTTCCACCAGCGCGTCAACCGCCTTCTTCGATGCCGCATCAATTGCCGCGATCCGCTCGGCCCGCAGGCTCTCGACAGCCGCCTTGTCAATCGTCGGCGCAGCCAGCAGTTCGGCCACCTTCTCACGGCTGTCGCGGAACTCGCGGCCAACCGGCCTCAAATCGGAACGCGTGCGGTCAACAATCTGCCAGATCTTGTCCTGTTGCGCGTCGGTCGCGTCGATCTTGTCCATGATGCGCTCGAAACGGTGTTCGGCAAAGCCGCCCATCATGCCCTTGCCGTGGCCCATGCCACCCTGTGCGATTGCAGCGCCTGCGGCGACCACGATCGCGCCGGCGATGGTCGCACCCACCAGGAAGGTCATGCCGAACCGGCGCTTCGGCGCGGTTTCGTTCGCATCGTGCTCGATGGTCGGGCCAGCGGCTTCCGGGTTGATGTTGGTTTCGTTGTTGTCCTGGTTCGACATGATCGTGCTCCTTGTTAGTCAGCCTCATCGCTGCATCGGGGCACAATAGAAGCCGGACATTTCGGCCGTTCATGGCGAATGTAAAGTAATGTGAAGCGACCAGCCGGTCTCATTCGCCGATTTCAGCAATAGCATCAGCGCAACAACTGGCAGCTTTCTGATGGAAAAAATTCTGAAATGGCTGGGTCCGGCACAGAACGGATGTCGGTGCTCAACATCATTGGCGGTCGCGTCCAACGGGGGTGCAACCACCCACAGCAATATCTGATGTGAGCAGAAACCTCACATCCATGCAAATCGCAAGAATGTTCGTCTTTATTGGGCCTTGGTCGGCCGGTTCTTATTCATCAGGCCGCCTTTGACGCCGCCCTTGACTTTGGGCGGCTCGATTTCGAGGCACTGTCCTTCGATAGGACACATGTACGTAACCCCTTCAGGCGTGACACAAGATGTTTCGCCGGTCTCCCAGTTGCTCTTGCAATCGCAGGCTTCTTTTCCGCCGGTCTTGTCTTCACGGATTTTGCAGGCGCCCATGATCTCCCGTTTGGTCGCTGCAGACGACTCGATCACAAGCGGCCCTATTGAAACCATAAATGCAACAATTCCGAGAAGTGCAAAAGATCTCATTTCAACCTCCTGATTTATACAAGATTAGCGCAATCACTGAACTTTCTCGATCATTCCACTTCCAAGTTTCTCCTTCATGCTTTCCTTTCGTCCTGGAAACGTATTCACCTTGCCTACTTCCTTACATTCTCCGCTGACAATCGAACAATTTGTGGTACAAATGCCGGTGCTGCCATCTGATTTCTTACAACTATAGGTGCAATGCATTGTGTACAAATATCTTCTAAACTCACCACCTTTTGCAGAACATTCATCTCGCAATTGATCTACAGTCTTTTTTTCTGCAAACGCATAGTTCTGATATGAGAAAGTTGTAAATGTGAATACGACTGCAATAAGAAAGAGAATTTTCGCTTTCATCACTCCCTCCATTCGGAATATTTATTAAATTCCACACCGAAGGTATTTTATTTAGTTCAATATTCTTGGAGAATTTGCTTAATTTGATCGGATCATTAACAAGCTGGGGATTTTTCATATTAGCATATATTGCCTTCCCTTGCGTAAGAAAAATTGTCCAACGCCCAAACCGGGCACAAACCGTAAACGAAGCTGGCCTTTCAGGTCCGAATCACTACATTCCCCTCGTATGCCAGACCACGGCCCGGACCACGGGGACGACATGCCCTTCTTCGACGTGCCTGCCGGCTCGCCTTCTGCGCGTCCCGGCGGCATTGCCGCGCGCGCGCTTGGCGCGAGCCGCTCGCACGTGCCGGACTATCTGTCGGGCCTGAACCCCGAGCAGCGCCTCGCGGTGGAAACCACCGAAGGCCCGGTTCTGGTGCTCGCAGGTGCGGGCACCGGCAAGACGCGTGTGCTCACCACCCGCATCGCCCATATCCTCGCCACCGGCCGCGCCTACCCGTCGCAGATCCTGGCCGTCACCTTCACCAACAAGGCGGCGCGCGAAATGAAGCACCGCATCGGTGCGCTGATCGGCGAAGCCAATATGGAAGGCATGCCCTGGCTCGGCACGTTCCACTCGATCGGCGTCAAGATCCTGCGCCGCCATGCCGAGCTTGCGGGACTGAAATCCGGCTTCACCATTCTCGACACCGACGACCAGATCCGGCTCATCAAGCAATTGCTGCAGGCCGAAAATCTCGACGACAAACGTTGGCCCGCCCGCCAGTTCGCCCAGATCATCGACGGCTGGAAGAACAAGGGGCTCGGCCCAAAGGACATTCCTGAAGGCGACGCGCGCGGTTTCGCCAATGGCAAGGGCCGCGAGCTCTACGCAAGCTATCAGGCCCGGCTGTCGACGCTCAATGCGTGCGATTTTGGCGATCTTCTGCTGCACCCGATCCGCATTTTCCGCCACCATCACGACGTGCTGGCCGAATATCACCGCCGCTTCAAATATATCCTCGTCGACGAATATCAGGACACCAACACCGCCCAATATATGTGGCTGCGGCTGCTGGCGCAGCGGCCTGATGCTCGACGCCCCACCTCCCCCTTGAGGGGGGAGGTCGCGCCGCAACGCGGCGCGGGTGGGGGTGGATCGAGTTCTCACCAAGCCCACCCCACCCCGGACCTGCGGTCCGACCCTCCCCCTCAAGGGGAGGGTAATTTTCGGACCGAAGGTCCGCAAGGCCGACCGGCCGCCGCGCCTAATGGCGCGCCCCCGCGGAGCGAGCCGCGCAGCGGCGACAGCGTGAGCGAAAACAAAATCAACATTTGTTGTGTGGGCGATGACGACCAGTCGATCTATGGCTGGCGCGGGGCCGAGGTCGACAACATCCTTCGTTTTGAGAAGGATTTTCCCGGCGCCGCCGTCATCCGGCTGGAACGCAATTACCGCTCGACCGCCCACATTCTCGGTGCGGCCTCGCACTTGATCGCCCACAATGAAGGGCGGCTGGGCAAGACGCTGTTCACCGAACATGCCGACCCGGAAGACGCGAAGGTCAACGTCCACGCCGCCTGGGATTCGGAAGAAGAAGCCCGCGCGGTCGGCGAAGAGATCGAGCAGGCGCAGCGCCGCGGCCACAATCTCAACGACATGGCGATCCTGGTCCGCGCCTCGTTCCAGATGCGCGAGTTCGAAGACCGCTTTGTCACGCTCGGCCTGAACTACCGCGTCATCGGCGGCCCGCGCTTCTATGAGCGCCAGGAAATCCGCGACGCGATGGCCTATTTCCGCGTCGTCGCGCAAGGGGCCGACGATCTCGCCTTCGAGCGCATCGTCAATGTGCCAAAACGCGGCCTCGGCGAAAGCGCGGTGCGCCAGATTCACGACGTCTCGCGCGGCATGGGTGTGCCGATGCTGGAGGCCGCCACCCGTCTGGCTGAATCCGACGAGATGAAGCCAAAGCCCCGCGCCGCACTGCGCGAGCTCACCGCCAATTTCGGCCGCTGGCAGGAAATGCTCGAAAACACGCCGCACACCGAGCTGGCCGAGACGATTCTGGAGGAGAGCGGCTACACCGAAATGTGGAAGGCCGACAAATCCGCCGACGCGCCAACCCGGCTGGAAAACCTCAAAGAACTGATCCGCTCGATGGAGGATTACGAGTCGCTGCGCTCATTCCTCGAGCACGTCGCTCTCGTCATGGACGCCGAGCAGAATGCCGAGCTCGACGCCGTCTCGATCATGACCCTGCATTCGGCAAAAGGTCTGGAGTTCGAGACCGTCTTCCTGCCCGGCTGGGAAGAAGGCCTGTTCCCGCATCAGCGCGCGTTGGACGAAGGCGGCCGGTCGGGGCTGGAGGAAGAGCGCCGCCTCGCCTATGTCGGCGTCACCCGCGCCAAGAAGAACCTGCACATCTGGTTTGTTTCCAACCGCCGCATTCACGGCCTGTGGCAGTCCACCATCCCGTCGCGCTTTATCGACGAACTGCCGGAAGACCATGTCGAGGTGGCCGAAGCCGGCAATTCCTATGGCGGATACGGCGGTTATGGCGGCGGCTCGTTTGCCGGCGGGCGCGGCGGCTTTTCCGGCGGGGCCGGCCGCCAGAACCCCTATGGCGCATCGCGCTTTGACAATGTCGGTGGCGCTGCACGTGGCGGCTCGTCAGAGCAATCCGGCGCGTTTTCCAACACCTATTCCACCCCCGGCTGGAAACGCGCGCAGCAAAACCGCACCGAGGCGACCGACCGCAACTGGGGCTCGCGCTCGGGCCACAGCGTCGAACGCATTGGCTATGGCGAGACCGATTCCGGCTATGGCGCTGGCCGCGGCTCGGTCAAGGGCAAAACCATTGAGGGCGAACTGGTAGCCAAATCAGTCGCCACCGAACCCTCCCGCTTCTCCGTCGGCGACCGGGTGTTCCACCAGAAGTTCGGCAATGGCAATGTCGCTGCCATCGAGGGCAACAAGCTCACCATTGACTTCGACAAGGCCGGGCAAAAGCGGGTGCTGGACGGGTTTGTGACGGAGGTTTGAGAAGCGGTAGAATAAGCAATGCTGACTCCAAAGTTTATTTCGCTGGACACCTCTCAAATTGGCGATTGGATTCGCGACTATTATTCCGACGAGGCAAAGGAACGAGAAGAAGCTCGCAAATTTCAGACTTGGCTGGCAGACAACCAATATGTCCTATTCTTGACTTTCGATCACATCGAGGAATTGCTGCAGCACGACAACCAGTCTGTCGCCAGAGGTCGATTGACGTTCCTTTGGGGGCAACAAATATTGGCTTGGGTCGGCAGCGAACACGAAGGTGCGATTAGTGGAGTTACCACAATCTTGGCCAGCGAACTACGCACAGCACTTTCCGATCCAAGCGCAGCTCAGTTCGACATCACGCAAAAGGCTTTCAGAAGATTTCTACGAGTAGGCACTGGAGCCGAAATGTTAGGTCCCACGCCAGAAGTCTGGATGCTTCTAAGACCCTACTTCGCTGATCGCGCACAACAAGCGATGCAAGTAACAGGCATTGCAGATAGTTCAGTGGTAGACATGGCAGATGTGCCGATACGCCGACTGGTCCAAGGCGGACTTAGGTCAGGCCGGCGCCTAACGCGACAACTCGACGTTATGCAAGGGAGCATTGCATCAGATCTTGTTGCACACGGCGATCACCGAATCCCTGATGCTAGCGGAACGGCAGCAAACTTCATGGCGGAAGTTGAAATAATGGGGCAATCGCTCCCACAAAATAATGCTAGAGAGTTTGTGCTGGATGCGCTCAGGCGCATGCACATTCTCGAAGAAGATATTTGGCATAACGCAACAGTTGGCGAAATTCTGGAATGGGGCGAGTTCTTGAAGCAGGCCCACATTGTTGCACCAGAAATACCAATTGCGAGCGTGAAAAAGATACCATTTGACCGGATTCCATCGGCTTTGATCTCAAGGCAGATAAGGAAGCACCAACCGATTTCTCTAAGGCGGTCCGGAAGCAACCTGAACGACAGACATCTAGCCTGCCTGTCGGCATATGCTGATGTGTTGTTTGTCGACAAGCGCACACATGAGGCATTTAGGCGCGCTCGCCAATCTTCGTATGCGATGCAGAATTTTTGTCGACGAATAGAAAAAACGACCAACTACAAATTGATACCGACGATTTTGAAGTAACACAAGGATTTGCCTCAGTAGATCGCCGTTTTCCAATCTTCATCGATCTCCGATTGCTTTGCTCTCGCCTCTGCCGCAGAATGAGCCGCGCTCTATCTACCGTCTTGCGGGGGAGATAAGGCCGCACCCCACTTTCGTCATCCTCGGGCGGAGCCGCAGCGAAGCGAAGGCGCAGACCCGGGGATCCTGTGTGTTTGGTTTTGGTCTATGATGTGAGCGGGAAGGAGACCGACAGG
>DAINRF010000007.1:0-128723 GCA_036742015.1 Mesorhizobium sp.
CGCTGATGCAGCATCCGCGCTGGCGCGAGGGCCGGCTGTCGACCGGCTTCATCGCTGAGGAATTTCCGGACGGCTTTGCGCCGCGCAAGCCAGACGACAAGGAGAAGACGGTGCTGGCGGCGGTTGCAACCGCGGTCGAACTGTGCCGCCGCGACCGGCTGGACCGGCTGACCGGGCGGCTCGCGCCCCACTCGGGCGAAATCAAGCCTGACTGGGTGGTGCGGCTCGGCGACGACTATATCGACGTCTCCTACAAGGACGGTCTGATCGGAACGCCGTTTGAAGCGGACTTTTCGATTGACGGCGAAAAGCCGGTGACGGTGGTGTCTGACTGGCGGCCGGGCGATCCGGTCTGGGTCGGCGTCGTTGGCGGCACGCCTTGTTCGGTGCAGATCAGGCCGGTGGCCAATGGCATGAAGCTCGACTGGCGCGGCCTGTCGGTGATCGCCAAGCCGATGCTGCCGCGCACAGCGGCGCTCGACAGGCTGATGCCGGTCAAGATGCCGCCAGATACATCAAAACTGCTGCTCTGCCCGATGCCGGGCATGCTGGTCTCGGTGTCGGTTGCGGAAGGCCAGGAAGTGAAGGCCGGTGAAACGCTCGCCGTGGTCGAGGCGATGAAGATGGAAAACGTGCTGCGCGCCGAGCGCGACGTGACCGTCTCCAAGATCAACGCCAAGCCGGGCGACAGTCTTGCGGTTGACGCCGTCATCATGGAGTTTGGATGAATGGTCGGCCCGAACTAGGACAGCCACCGGAACTCGCCTCGCTCGTCGGGCTCCGGTTGTCGATTATTCGACGGGCCGTAGACATGTTGATACTCCATTTCGGCTCGCTGCGAGAGATCGAGTCTCGCAAGCCTGGCCTCGCTCAAGTTGGAGAAATCGCAGTTCACATCTCAGGGCCGTGGCGTATCGATGGACCAACGCAAACTCTTGTTGGCCGGCAGGATTTGTTCCGCTTTGATGGCGTGAAAGAACCTTCGGGCTGGAGCTCCGAACAGGGAAATACCGCCCTGGATGCAGAGCTTGATGCTGGGTTTGGTCGAAACAGCGAGCGGAAGGTTTGGTTCGTTCAAGGCGTCGGGTTTGAAGTTGTCTCGACCATAGCGTCCCGATATGGCGATCTCGAGATTCAGTTCGCGAACGGGTTCGGTGTGAGGGCATTTCCTGACAGCACCGGCGACGAATGCTGGCGGCTATTTGTGCCACGCGGCAATTCGGATCATCTGGTTGTTCCGGACTATGACGATTGATCCCAGATTTCGACGCCTACATCATCTGCGCAACACCGCGCACCGGCAGCACGCTGCTGTGCGACCTGCTGACGTCGACGGGCAATGCAGGTGCGCCGGATTCGTTTTTTGGCCGCCGGCACATTGGCTGGTGGGCTGAACAATGGGGCCTGCCGCCAGCCGACGAGATCGCTGAGCCAGCTTTCTGTCGCGTCTATCTCGATGCGGCGATCCGTGCGGGCAGAGGGGAAACCGAAGTCTTCGGCCTTCGCTTGATGCGGGAAAACATCAGCGATCTGAATCGCTTTGTCGAACAGGTTCATCCGGGGATTCAAACCGACCGGGCCCGGATCGAAGCGGCGTTTGGCAAGGTGCTCTACCTGCACCTCTCGCGGGACGACAAGCTGGCGCAGGCAGTGTCGCTGGTGAAGGCCGAGCAGACCGGCCTTTGGCACATCGCGCCGGACGGAACCGAAGTAGAGCGGCTCGGGCCACCGGCGGAGCCTGTCTACGATTTTCAGCGGCTGCAGCGTGAGCTGGCCGAACTTGGCGCCCATGACGCCGCTTGGTTGTCGTGGTTCGATAGCCAGGGCATTCAGCCACTGCGCATCACATATGAAACGCTCTCAGCCGATCCGGCTGCGTCGCTCTCGAGCATTTGCCTCGCTCTTGGCATTGATCCGCCGCCAGCGGATGCCATCAAGCCAGGCGTCGCAAAGCTTGCAGATGCCGTGAGCCAGGAATGGATTGCCCGCTACCGGCGCGATGCCTCTGCTCAGGCCTGATCTTCACACCAGCTCGACGTCAACGACCCCCGGCACCGATTTCAGCGCCGCCGCCAGCTTTGGCCCGAGCATGAAACGGTCTTTGAGGCCGATCTCGACCTCGCCCTGACCTTCCGGCTTGATGACCACCAGCGACACCTGACCTTCGCCGCGCTCGCGCAGGTGCGATTGGATCAGGCTTGCCGGCTTGTCATCGCGCACAAAGATGCGCAGCGCCTTCTGGTGGCGTCCGGCCTCGCTGTCGAGCGACTGCACCGTCTGGACACGCAGATTGACGCCTTCCGGGCGATTTTCGGCGGCGACCGTTATCACCAGCGATTTGCCTTCGACCAGCAGGTCTCGGTAGCTGTTCAGCGTCTCGGAGAACAGCACCACCTCATACTGGCCGGTCATGTCGGACAGTTGCGCGACACACATCTTGTTGCCGGTCTTGGTCTTGCGCTCCTTGGCCGACGTCACCGTTCCGGCCAGCCGTCCGGCGGTCGCGCCGCGTTTGACGGCTGCCTCAAAGTCGGCCCATCCTTGCACACGCATCTTCTCCAGCGTCTGGCGGTATTCGTCGAGCGGATGCGCTGACAGGTAGAAGCCGACGGCGGCGAACTCGCGCTGCAGGCGTTCGGCTGGCAGCCACACTTCGGCTGGGGGGAGGCGGATCGGTTCAGGTGCGCGGCTGCCGCCGCCTGCGCCAAAAATATCGATCTGGTCGCTCGATGCTGCCGCATGGGCGAAATTGCCAGCGGCCAGCATCTTGTCGACGCCTGCGATCATGGTCGCGCGGTCGCGGCCAAAGCAGTCGAGCGCGCCAGCTGCAATCAGGCTTTCGTAAACGCGCTTGCCGGCAACCTTCGGATCGACGCGTGAGCAAAAGTCCTCAAGGTTCTTGAACGGCGACTGTTCGCGCACGTCGACAATGTGCCTGACCGCCGCTTCGCCAACGCCCTTGATGGCGGCCATCGAATAGAAGATGCGGTTACCGTCGACCTCGAAATCGCGGAACGAGGTCATCACCGATGGCGGCACGACCTCGATGCCGAGCCGCATTGCGTCCTGCCGGAATTCCGAAAGCTTCTCCGTGTTGGACATATCGAGCGTCATCGACGCTGCCAGGAACTCCACCGGATAGTGAGCCTTCAGATAGGCCGTCTGGAACGAGACAATCGCGTAGGCGGCGGCGTGCGACTTGTTGAAACCGTAGTCGGCGAACTTCGCCAGCAGGTCGAAAATGAAGTCTGCCTGCTGCTTGCCAACGCCGCGCTCGACTGCGCCTGAGACAAAGCGCACGCGCTGCTTGTCCATCTCGGCACGGATCTTTTTGCCCATGGCGCGGCGCAGAAGGTCAGCTTCGCCGAGCGAATAGCCGGCCAGTTCCTGCGCGATCTGCATCACCTGCTCCTGATAGACGATGACGCCCTGCGTCTCGGCCACCAGATGGTCGATCTTGGGATGGATCGAGGAAATCTCCTCTTCCTTGTTCTTGCGCGCATTGTAGACCGGGATGTTCTCCATCGGGCCTGGGCGGTAGAGCGCCACCAGCGCGATGATGTCCTCGATGCGGTCCGGCTTCATGCCGATCAGCGCCTTGCGCATGCCCGCTGATTCCACCTGGAACACGCCGACCACTTCGCCGCGCGACAGCATCTCGTATGTCTTCTTGTCGTCGAGCGGCAGTTTGGCCAGATCGACCTCGATGCCACGGCGGCGAATGAGTTTGACCGCCGTCTCAAGCACCGTCAGCGTTTTGAGGCCGAGGAAGTCGAATTTCACGAGGCCCGCATCTTCGGCCTTCTTCATGTTGAACTGCGTCACCGGCATGTCGGAGCGCGGGTCGCGATACATAGGCACGAGTTCCGACAGTGGCCGGTCGCCGATGACGATGCCCGCCGCGTGCGTCGAGGCGTGGCGGTAGAGGCCTTCGAGTTTCTGGGCGATGTCGAGCAGGGTCTGCACCACCGGTTCGCGCTCGACCTCCTCGCGGAAGCGCGGCTCATCCTCGATCGCCTGTTTCAGCGAGACCGGATTGGCCGGGTTTTGCGGCACCATCTTGCACAGCCGGTCGACCTGACCATAGGGCATCTGCAGCACACGGCCGACGTCGCGCAGCACGGCGCGCGCCTGCAGGGTGCCGAAGGTGATGATCTGCGCGACCTGATCGCGGCCATATTTCTGCTGAACGTAGCGGATCACCTCGTCGCGCCTGTCCTGACAGAAGTCGATGTCGAAGTCGGGCATCGACACACGGTCGGGATTGAGGAAACGTTCGAACAGCAGCGAGAAGCGCAGCGGGTCAACGTCGGTGATGGTCAGCACCCAGGCGACCAGCGAGCCTGCACCCGAGCCACGGCCCGGACCGACCGGAATGCCCTGCGACTTCGCCCATTTGATGAAGTCAGAGACGATCAGGAAATAGCCCGGATATTTCATCCGCTCAATGACGCCGATCTCGAACTCGAGACGCTCGGAATATTGCTCGAACGTGTAGCCGGGCGTGCCGCCAACGGTCGCCAGCCGCATCTCAAGACCTTCGCGCGCCTGACGGCGAAGCTCGTCTGCCTCAGCCTTTTCAGCGGCGGCCGGGTCATCGGATGCGCCGGTGGTGAAGCGCGGCAGGATCGGATTGCGATTGGCGGGATAGTAGCCGCATCGCATGGCAATTTCGATCGAGTTGTCGATCGCCTCCGGCAGGTCGGCGAACAGATCGCACATCTCGGCCTGGCTGCGCATGTAGTGGTCTGGCGTCAGCCTGCGCCGGTCGTCGACTGCGACGACCGAGCCTTCGGCAATCGCCATCAGCGCGTCGTGCGCGTCGTAGTCCTCGCGGGCGAGAAAGAATGCTTCATTGGTGGCGACCAGCGGCAGGCGGAAGTCATATGCGAGTGCAACGGTCGCGCCTTCGACCTGCCGGTCATATCCGACTGGGCGCTGCAGTTCGACATATAGCCGGTCGCCAAAGATGGCCGCGAGGTCCGAGAGCCTTGCGCTGGCGATGTCGGTGCGCTCGGCCTTGAGGGCCGCGCCAATCGGACCGCGCTCGCCGCCGGTGAGGCAGATCATGCCGCCGTTCAGTTCGCGCAGCCAGTCGAGTTGAACAACAACCCCGGCATCGGGTTCGTTGTTGAGATAGGCGCGCGAGACCAGCCGTACAAGATTGGCGTAGCCCGCCTCGGTGGCCGCCAGCAGCACCAGCGGGAAGACCTGCCCCCGCTGCTGGTTGCCCGCGCGCAATGCAGGCTGCGCTGGCGCCATTTCCTCGAACTGGACGTCAACCTGGCAGCCGATGATCGGTTGCACGCCGTCTTTCGAGGCGTATTGCGCAAATTCGAGCGCGCCGAACAGATTGTTGGTGTCGGTGACAGCAATCGCCGCCATTTCGTCCTTCACCGCATGGCCAACGATCTTCTTCAGGGGCAGGGCGCCTTCGAGCAGCGAATAGGCCGAATGAACCCTGAGATGCACAAATGGGCGTGCGGGCGCGGGCCCACGCGCCTCAATGGCTGCCGCCTCCCGCCGGAGCGGGTCCTTGATCCGTGATTTGTCGGCCATGAATGCTGCTCGCCGCTTTCGAGTCGACATCTATTGTCGGGGACCGGCCAGCCTGCGTCCAGCAAATTTGGAAGACATCCCCACTATCTGGTCCGGAAGCAGACTCTACTCGTCGTCCAGGGGCTCAGGTGGATGGGCGTTGCGCCCCTTGCCGAATGTATAGCCGGTCTCGACCGCCAGCCTGCCGAACTTCCCACGCAACGCGTCCACCGCGCCCTCTGCCTTGGCGCGTTTGGCTGCCTGAACGTCAACCAAATCAGGCGGATCGGCCTTGCCGTCATCGGTCAGGTCAGCGACGCCAATTCCGATCAGCCGGTATCTGACACCGGTGGTTTCTTTGGCCAAGAGCTCGCGCCCGACCGAAAAAATCCGGTCTGCCAGCCGGGTCGGATCGGCGAGCTGGCGGTTGCGGGTGCGGATACGGAAATCGGCGGACTTCAGCTTCAGCACTACCGTGCGCCCGGCAATGCCGGACTTTTTCAGCCGTTCGGAAACCTTTTCCGACAGCGCGCGCAAGATCGGCACCAGGTCCGCTGCCGTCGACAGATCCTCGTTGAAAGTAGTTTCGGCCGACACGCTCTTGGCTTCGCGCTCGACATGCACCGAACGCTCGTCCTGGCCGCGCGCCAGATGATAGAGCCGCGAACCCATCGTCCCGTAGCGGCGCAGCAGGTCCGTCTGTTCCATCGTCTGAAGCTGGCCAATGGTGCGGATGCCGTCGCCCTGCAATGTTGCTGCAAAGGCCTTGCCGACGCCCCAGATCAGGGTCACCGGCTGGTCGCGCAGGAATGAGACGGCTTCGGCCTCGCCGATCACCGAAAATCCGCGCGGCTTGTCGAGGTCCGACGCCACCTTGGCGAGGAACTTGCAATAGGACAGGCCGACCGACACGGTGATGCCGATGTCGGTTTCGACCTGATGCGCAAACCGCGCCAGCACTTCCGCCGGCGGCATGCCATGCAGGCGCTCGGTGCCGGACAGATCCAGAAATGCCTCGTCAATCGAGATCGGCTCGACCAGTGGCGTCAGAGCCTGCATCATCGTGCGCACCTCACGGCCGACCCGGACGTATTTTTCCATGTCGGGTTTGATTACGACCGCATGCGGGCAGGCTTCCAGCGCCTTGAACATCGGCATCGCCGAGCGCACGCCATTGATGCGGGCGATGTAGCATGCGGTCGAGACGACGCCCCGCTTGCCGCCGCCTATGATGACCGGCTTGTCACGCAGTTCCGGCCGGTCGCGCTTCTCGACCGATGCGTAAAACGCGTCACAGTCGATATGTGCCAGCGACAGCGAATAGAGTTCAGCATGAGCGGCGCGGCGTGGGCTGCCACAACGCTCGCAGCGCCGGCCCACCTTTTGCTGGCGGGTCAGGCAATCACGGCAGAAGCCTGACAGTGGATCGTTGCCGGGGAGCATGAGCCTGGGAACAGAAATGGAACACTGACACCCTATGTCAGGGTCCCTGTGGCGGCAAGGCGGTCGATGTCAGATGCCCAGAGCCGCAGCAATGATTGGCGTCGCCTCTTTCCAGTCTTCGACGACATAGGTCCCGTTGGGCGGCTCGGGCAGCATCTTTCGCAGCGAATTGTCCGCCATCAGGTGGATCAGGTGCGTATCGGGCACATGTTCCTGCGCAGATGCCAGATTGCGAGGCTGGTCGTCGACAAACACGACGGGACGGTTGGTTTCGCCTCTGAGACGCTTGATGGCGGGGCCTTTGGCCATCTCGGTCGTCAAGAGTGGATAATTCATGCCGAGCGCTTCCAAATGCAGACGGCGGGCGTCGCGGTGGCGGTGCGGCATCATGGTGAGAAGGATGATCTCGGCGCGGTCGCCAAAATGAGCCAGCGCCTCGGCTGCGCCCTCTGTGACGGCCTGCCAGTGGGCCTGTTCGCCAAAGAAATCGTCGATCAGGATGGTGACCTCATCAGGCTCAAGCGTCCTGCCGCTGGATTTTTCGGTGACATTGCCAAACAGACGGAAACTTTCCAGCGCCAGGTGGTAGCCGCGCTTTTCGAGAAAGCGCGGGAAGGGCCGCACAAATTCGAGCAGGACATCATCCACATCAAGCACCAGCAGCGGCCGGTTATCGTGCGACAGTTCTTCAATCTGGCGCAGTGTCTCTGGATCGTCGCTCACGTTGACCTCTCATATGTGCCGTCGCCAAGCGGCAACGCGTTGCAGGCGCGGCCGACTTCAGCTGGATCGATGTCTGCCTGTTGTGCGAATTGCAGCAGCGTCGGCTCATGCGCCAGAATGAATTGCAAGACGCCCGCCATAAAGCCCGGCTGGACAGCTGCGGCCCGGATATGGCCAGCCTCGATGCCGGTGATCGCGAGGAACCGCGGCAGCAAGGCGGGATCAGATGCTATGAAGCCGAGCGCCTGGATTGCCAGCGCTTGGGCGGCCTCGCGCTGCATTGGTTTCGGTTTGCGGCTATCGATCATCCTGACGAGCTTATGGAAGACGCAGCCCAAGCGCACAAGTGCGATTGGTCTGTACAGTTTTGCACGTGAGGTTTTCTGTTCCTAAATAAAATTGGGTTAGACTTTGTTGAGAATCATATCCGCTGGGGCAGGTGGGCTTCGCGATTGCGGGGGCTGGGGAACGGGCACATGGCCAAAAAGGTGATGATCGTCGAGGACAATGAGCTGAACATGAAGCTCTTCCGCGACCTGATTGAGGCAACTGGCTATGAGACCGTGCGAACCCGCAACGGTCTTGAGGCACTTGATCTGGCGCGCGAGCATAAGCCGGATCTGATCCTGATGGACATCCAGTTGCCGGAAGTTTCGGGGTTGGAGGTGACGAAATGGCTCAAGGACGATGATGGACTTCGGTCGATCCCGGTCATTGCCGTCACGGCTTTCGCGATGAAGGGTGACGAAGAACGGATCCGGCAAGGCGGCTGCCAGGCCTATATTTCGAAGCCGATCTCGGTTCCTAAGTTTATCGAAACGATCAAGTCGTATCTTGGCGATGCCTGACCGTTTTCGTCGGGCGTCAGGAGTTATGGCTGATGACCGCACGGATTCTCGTTGTTGATGACATTCCGGCCAACGTGAAGCTGCTGGAAGTGCGGCTTCTGGCCGAATATTTCGATGTCGTGACTGCTTCCAACGGGCCAGATGCATTGGAGATCTGTGCGCGGGGGGGCATTGATATCGTATTGCTCGACATCATGATGCCCGGCATGGACGGGTTTGATGTCTGCCGCAAACTCAAGGCAGAGCAGTCGACAGCCCATATTCCGGTCGTCATGGTCACGGCGCTTGATCAGATGTCTGACCGGGTTCAGGGCCTGGAAGCTGGCGCCGATGATTTTCTCACCAAGCCGGTCAACGACGTCCAGTTGCTGACGCGGTTGCGCAGCCTTGTGCGACTCAAGATGCTTGGTGATGAGCTGCGGCTTCGTGCGTCTACGACGCGTGATATGGGCATTCAGGAATTCCTTGACCGCAATCAGCCTGCCTTCGAGGCGCGCCCGAGCGTTTTGCTGGTCGATGAGCGAGCCGCCTCGCAGGCACGCATGACCGAAATGTTGCAGCCGATTGCCGACGTCGAGCTCTGCGCGGATCCGCAACAGGCGGTTTTCCGTGCAGCCGAAGGCAATTTCGACTGTGTCATCGCATCGGCCCGTTTTGACAATTTCGACCCGCTGCGGCTGTGTTCCCAATTGCGTTCGCTGGATCGAACGCGGCTTGTGCCGGTCATCCTGATCGTTGAAGCCGGTGAGGATGAACTCGTTGCGCGGGCCTTCGATCTCGGCGTAAACGACTATCTGATGCGGCCCGTCGATGAACAGGAGCTTGCGGCAAGATTGAGGACGCAGGTTCGCCGCAAGCGTTACACCGAACACCTGCGCTCAAGCATGGCGCAAACGATCGAACTGGCGATTACCGACCCTCTGACGGGCCTCCACAATCGCCGTTATCTCGACAATCACTTCGATACACTGTTTGCGCGCGCTAACGCCCGCAGGCGTGATCTGTCCGTGATGATTACCGATATCGACCGCTTCAAGCTGGTCAATGACGCACATGGTCATTTGATCGGAGACCAGGTTCTGGTGGAATTTGCACGGCGATTGAGAAAAAACGTCCGTGGAATCGACCTTGCGTGCCGGTTTGGTGGCGAAGAATTTGTTGTTCTGATGCCTGACACCGATCATGCAACGGCCCTGCTGATTGCGGAACGCGTGCGCAAGGAGATTGAAGGCAGCCTGTTTGCAATTGGCGACGGACCAGCCATTGCCGTCACAGCGTCGGTCGGCGTCGCCTCTCTTTCGTCTGGAGACGGCGGCGCGCAGTCGCTGATGGCGCGTGCTGATTCTGCGCTCTATGAAGCAAAACGCAACGGTCGGAACCAGGTTGTCGCCAAGGCGGCCTGACGGGCGTCTTAGCCGGACATGCTTTATTTGCCGTTGAATTTCTCAACGATTAACCGCGATTCCAGACCGGACGCGCGTTAGTTAAGAAACTATTGATTTTTCGAGCGTTTTGCGCGACTGTCCTTAGGTAAAGGTGGGCGCGCAGATCGTACTGTGTCTTTCGCCTGTTGAATGCCCCTCGATGCTCAGGTCCGCCGCATCTCCTGGGATCTATGGGGTTGGTCGGTCGGCGCTGGCGCAAGCGGCCTCCTCGTACCGCTGTTAGCAGCCGACCGGCCATCTTTCTTTTCCGACTGACTGAAGTTGATTCATGTTTCCGACGAGGAAGCATTCGCAAGCGCTTGGCGTACAAACAAAAAACGCCGCCCAGAGGCGGCGTCTTGTCAGCCATAGGCCAAGAACTATTTGATCTTGGTTTCCTTGAATTCGACGTGCTTCTTGGCAACCGGGTCATATTTGCGGAACGACATCTTTTCGGTCTTCGTGCGGCTGTTCTTGCTCGTCACGTAGAAGAAGCCGGTGTCAGCGGTCGAAAGAAGCTTGATCTTGATATTTGCGGCTTTTGCCATCGTTCTGGTCCGTGTCTTTTCGGTGGTTCACTTCGCGCGCAAGCGCCAGGTGATTGCCCGGCCGCGGAAAACTCGCCCGACCAATTACGGATTGGCCGCCAAAAGTCAAGTCTGCGCAGCGGGCGAGGGCGCGTTCGGCTTTGTCAGATCAGATCACGCAGGAATTTTCCATGCCGCATCCGGTAAAACGGGATCGGGTGGGCCGGACTCAGGTCTGGGTCAATGGCAAGCCGAGTCTCCAGATCCTGCAGAATCGACTTGGTAATCAGCGGCACTTCCTGTTGCATGGCGTCAGGAATCGGCAACCAGACCAGTTCCTCAAGCTCATGGGTCGGTCCGCCATCTGGCAGGGTAACAGCCACCGAGTCGCGCCATGCAGCGACAAAATAGGTGTCGAAGCGGCGCACTCTGCCAGGCGGCGTGATGGCGCGGGCGACAATTCTGAGATTGGCCAGACCAGGCACGACATTATTGTCGGCAAAAGCCTGCCAGGCGGCGCTGCGGCACTGGTAATTGCCTGCCTGCCCGATGAGCAACCCGGCTTCCTCGTAGGTTTCGCGCACAGCCGACAGGACAATTGCCCGGGCGCGAGTTTCTGACAACGCCTTGCTGCGGCCGCCCTGCAATTTTGCCGACACCTCCGGCAGCATTTCGCTGCCGGTTACAACGCGACCGTCGTCGCGGTCGGTGCGGCCGCCTGGAAAGACCAGACGGCCTGGCATGAAGGCGTGTTTTTGCGAGCGCCGGCCCATCAGTACGCGGATATCGCCGCCGGACCGGTCGAGCAGGATCAGCGTCGCTGCATCGCGCGGGCGCTTGGGGCCGGGGCCGAGTGCGAAGTCTTTGGATTCGCGTTTGTCGAGTTCGGTGCGGGTTATGCCCGCTGCTGCTGGGGTCTTGCTCATGCTTCTGGATGGGTCTCGATCAGATCGCGCTCGCTGCCGAAGCCGTGCATATAATTGGCCCATTGCAGGCCGACCACAGCGCCCTTGATCGGTTGCAGCAGGACCAGTGAGCCGATGATTGTAATCGGAACCCACAGGGCCAGATGTTGCCACATCGACCATGCCGTGGACGCTTCGATCGCCATGAACCCGCCGATCACGATGTGGCCGATCACGACGATCACGAGATAGGCGGGCAGGTCATCGGCGCGGTGGTGCGAAATGTCTTCCCCGCAAACGGCGCATTTGTCGACAGTTTTGGCGAACGACTTGAACAACTTGCCTTTGCCGCAATTCGGGCATTTCCCCAAAAATCCGCGCTTCATCGCTTCGCCAAGATTGCGCTTGGGTCTGCCCGAGTGGCGCTCGCCTCCAAATTCGACTTCCGACATTATTTGCTCCTTGCGCGCGACCGCCCTGTGGTTCCGCGGCGTGTGCGCGACTGCTTTCTGGCGCCCGATTTGTGGAACGATTGCCGCATTCCAGGCAGCGGAGCCGGTTCGGTCAACATCTGGAAACGCATTGAGCCCGCCAGCGGCGCAGCTTCCACCAGCTTGACCTCGACTGCGTCGCCAAGCCTGTAGCCTCGTCCGCTGCGGTCACCATAGAGAGCGTGCGCCGCCTCGTCGAACAGGTAATATTCGTTTCCGAGTGTAGATATAGGTATGAAACCATCTGCGCCAAAGGTTGGCAACTGGACAAAGAGTCCTGCCTTGGTGACGCCGGTGATGCGGCCGTCAAAACTGTCGCCGATCCGCCCCGACAGGTAACCTGCAATCAGGCGGTCGACCGTGTCGCGTTCAGCAGCCATGGCGCGCCGCTCGGTGGCCGAGATCAGCGCCGAGATTTCTTCGAGCTGGCCTTCCTCGGACTGCGTCAGCCCGTCCGGCCCGAGGTTCAGCGCCTTGATGAGCGCCCGATGCACGATCAGATCCGCGTAGCGCCTGATCGGCGAGGTGAAGTGCGCATACTTTTTCAGGTTGAGACCAAAGTGACCAAGATTGTTTGGTGAGTAGATCGCCTGGCTTTGGGAACGCAAGACGACCTCGTTGACCAGTTGCTCATGGTCTTCGCCGCGCACCCGCGCCAGAATCTGGTTGAACTGTTCTGGCCGCAGTTGCGGCCCGCGCGCCAGACTCATACCGACAGTGCCGAGAAATTCGCGCAATGATTCCTGCTTGGCCATCGATGGTGCGTCGTGCACCCGGTAGACCAGGGGCTGGCGTTTGCCCTCCAAAGTCTCGGCGGCCGCGACGTTGGCCTGAATCATGAACTCTTCGATCAGCTTGTGGGCATCGAGCCGGTCGGGAACAATGACGCGGTCAACTGTGCCGTCGGCCTTGAGGATGATCTTGCGCTCCGGCAGGTCGAGTTCGAGCGGGTTGCGCGCGTCGCGCCCACGTTTGAGGACCTTGTAACCGTCCCAAAGGGGCTTCAGCACAGTTTCGAGCAGGGGCGCGGTCTTTTCATCCGGAGCGCCGTCAATAGCCGCCTGCGCCTGCTGGTAGGCAAGTTTTGCGGGCGAGCGCATCATGACGCGATGGAAGCTGTGACGCAGCTTGCGGCCCTGCGCCGAAAAGATCATCCGAAGGCCGAGGGCAGGGCGATCCTGACCCTCACGCAGTGAGCACAGATCGTTCGAGATGCGCTCGGGCAGCATCGGCACCACGCGATCAGGGAAATAGACCGAGTTGCCCCGCTTCAGCGCTTCACGGTCCATGGCTGAGCCCGGCGTGACATAGGCGGAGACGTCAGCGATGGCGACATAGGCGACAACGCCGCCGGGGTTTTGCTCGTCGTCATCGGGCGTGGCGAAAACCGCGTCGTCGTGATCCTTGGCGTCAGCCGGATCAATGGTGAGGAGTGGCAGATCACGCCAGTCTTCGCGTCCGGCCATCGTGACAGGTTTCACCGCTTCAGCTTCCTCTAGCACTTGCGGTGGAAAGACATGCGGAATGTCGTGGGCGTGAATGGCGATCATCGAGACCGCCTTTTCACTCTCAAGCGACCCGAGAACGGCGATCACCTTGCCGCGCGGCAAGCCGTAACGGGTGCTGCTCACTGGTTCTGCTTCAACAAGATCGCCCGGCTTGGCTTCTGCGAGGTCGCTCTCTCCAACAATCATCTCAGCCTGCCGGCGTTCGACCGGATCAAGACGGTATGTTCCGTCTTCAAGCTTGCGCAGGACGCCGAGCACTGCATCACGGCGTCGATCGATGAAACGAATGACACGGCCGGAATAGGCGGGGCCGGTCTTGTCCTTTGATCCAAAAATCTTTGCCAGCACGCGGTCGCCGACCCCTGGGGCCGGACCTTTTTCGCCGCGTGGCTGGCGGATCGACACGACGACTGGTTCCGCATCCGGCTGTTGCTCGACCGGCCTTGCCAGCAGGCTGCCTTCAGAATCGCGCGAGAAAATCTCAAGCGCTGCTACAGGCGGCAGGCTGCCGGGCTTGCGGAAACTCCGCTTCTCGGATGTCAGCTCGCCGTCGTCGATCAGGTCGCCCAGCAAGCGTTTCAGAGCCGCCCGCTGGTCACCCTTGATGTTGAATGCCTTGGCAATGTCACGCTTGGACGACAGGTCCGGGTTTGCCTTGACCCATTCAAGCAGGGCCTCGCGAGTGGGTAGACCGTCACCGTCGAACGATGACGCGTCCGGCTTGCGGCTGCCGCCGGACTTGCGAGGGGGCGAAATCCGGCGCGCCATGACTATTCCGCTGCTTTCTTGGCGGCAGGCTTTTTCTTCGAAGCCGCCGTCTTGGGTTTTGCTGCTGCCTTGGGTTTGGCTGCTGCTTTCGGTTTGGCCGCTTTTTTGGCCTTACCGCCGCCCGCGCCGCCCTTTGCTGCGATCAGGGCAACTGCTTCTTCCATCGTGACGCTCGCTGGATCCTTGCCCTTTGGCAAAGTCGCATTGACCTTGCCGAAATTGACATAGGGCCCATAACGACCGTCACGGACTGTAATATTGCCTCCACCGTCCGGATGCTCGCCGAGATCCTTCAAGGCCGCTGGCGTTCCGCCACGACGTCCTGGACCCTTGGCGACTTTCTCTGCCAGGACCGATACGGCACGGTTGATGCCGACGGAAAACACGTCCTCGATCGATTCGAGATTGGCATAGACCCCGTCATGCAGCAGGAACGGTCCGTAGCGGCCCAGTCCGGCAGAAATCATCTTGCCGGTTTCGGGGTGTTGCCCCACGTCTCGCGGCAGCGCCAGCAGCGCCAACGCTTTCTCATGGTCGATTGAATCAGGCGCCCAGCCCTTTGGCAGGCTGGAGCGTTTGGCTTCCTTGCCGTCGCCACGCTGGACATAAGGCCCGAAGCGTCCGTTCTTCAGGAAGATTTCTTCTGACGTGTAAGGATCCTTGCCCAGCACCTTGTCGCCGCTGTCGCCGCCAATGGTTTCGCCGTTGCCGTCAACTGCTTCGCCGAGCTGACGGGTGAAACCGCATTCGGGATAGTTCGAGCAGCCGACGAATGCGCCATACTTGCCAAGTTTCAGCGACAGCTGGCCGGTGCCGCAGCGCGGACAGACGCGCGGGTCAGAGCCATCTTCTCTTGCCGGGAAGAGCAGGGGAGCGAGTTCTTCATTCAGTGCCGACAGCACGTCGGTGACGCGCAATTCCTTGATGTCGTCGACAGCGGCGGAGAAGTCGCGCCAGAAATCGCGCAACACGTCCTTCCACTCGAGCTGGCCGTCGGAAATCTCGTCGAGCTTTTCTTCCAGCGATGCGGTGAAGTCATACTCCACGTAACGGGCGAAAAAGTTCTCCAGGAATGCCGTAACGATGCGGCCCTTTGAGTGCGGGATCAGCTTGCGCTTGTCGATGACGATATATTCGCGGTCTTCAAGCGTCTTCAGTGTCGAGGCGTAGGTCGACGGACGGCCGATGCCGAGTTCTTCCAGCTTCTTGATCAGCGAGGCTTCGGAATAACGCGGCGGCGGCTCGGTCGAGTGTTGTTCGGCGACGATCTTTTCGCGCGCCAGTGCCTCGCCAGACCGGATTTCGGGCAGGCGGCGATTGTCCTCGTCTTCGCTGTCGTCGTCCTTAGGATCGATATAGGCGGCCAGGAAGCCGTCAAACCGCGTCACAGAGCCAGTCGCGCGCAGCGTCGCCGAGCGCGGTCCATTGGAGGCTTCAATCTCGACGGTTGTGCGCTCGATATCGGCTGCCTGCATCTGGCTGGCGATAGCGCGCTTCCAGATCAGGTCGTACAGTTTTGCCTGGTCGGCATCGAGGTGCGCGCGCATCTGGGTCGGCGTGCGGCCAAAATCGGTCGGACGGATCGCCTCGTGCGCTTCCTGGGCGTTTTTGGCTTTTGCCGCATAGTGGCGCGGCTTTTCGGGCAGGTAGCGTTCGCCGAATTCCTTGCCGATTGTGCTGCGTGCGGCGGCAATCGCCTCCGGCGCCATCTGAACGCCGTCGGTTCGCATATAGGTGATGAGGCCGGCGGTCTCGCCGCCCAGATCAATGCCTTCATAAAGGCGCTGGGCGATCTGCATGGTGCGCGAGGCAGAAAAACCGTAACGGGAGGAGGCCGCCTGCTGCAGTGTAGAGGTTGTGAACGGAGGACCGGGATTGCGCTTGGTTGGCTTAGCTTCGACCGATGCGGCCTTGAAGGTAGCACCTTCCAGCATCGACTTGATTTCATTGGCGCGCTCAGCGTTACCGATGTCGAGCTTTTGCAGGCGTTTGCCCTCGAACCCGGTGAGCCGCGCTTCAAAGGAATCGCTGCGCGGCGTCGCGAGCTGGGCGGCGATCGTCCAGTATTCCTCGCGGACAAACCGTTCGATTTCGTTTTCGCGGTCGGCAACGAGGCGCAGCGCCACCGACTGGACGCGGCCAGCGGAGCGCGCACCGGGCAATTTGCGCCACAGGACGGGCGAGAGTGTGAAGCCGACGAGGTAGTCGAGCGCGCGGCGCGCCAGATATGCGTCAACCAGCGGCATGTCGATGTGGCGCGGATTGGCCATCGCATCGAGCACCGACTGCTTGGTGATCGCATTGAAGACAACGCGCTTCACCGGCTTGTCCTTAAGCGCCTTCTTGCCGCGCAGGACCTCAAGCACATGCCAGGAAATGGCTTCGCCTTCGCGATCCGGATCGGTGGCGAGGATCAGGCCGTCCGCGCTTTTCATCGCATTGGCGATGTCAGCAAGCCGTTTTGCTGAAGCGGAATCGACTGACCAGGACATGGCAAAGTCCTCGTCAGGGCGCACCGAGCCGTCTTTGGGCGGCAGGTCGCGCACATGACCAAACGAGGCCAGGACTTTGTAGTCCTTGCCCAGATATTTGTTGATTGTCTTCGCCTTTGCGGGCGATTCAACGACGACAACGTCCATTATCTTGTCCGGTGGTGTGTGGCCGGCTGCATGTTTTGCATTACGGCTGAACTGAAAGAGTCCGTCAAATGGCGGTGCTTTTGGCGCGGGTCAAGTAGCAGAACGAATTGGTCCGATTTCGCTCGCCGGTTGCAGCAGGTTGAGTCCTAATGGAAATTGCTATCACAGGGTGTTTCGGTTAGTGTACAAACTCTTTCAAGTTGTTTTGGGCAGGGGGCTCGTTGCGACATGAACAGAGGTGCGTCTTCTTCGATTGCTGACATGCCAGTTTGCGCCGCCAGCCGGCGCATTGACGACCTGAATTTTGTCAACGACATGCTGGTCGAACTTTGCGTGATTGCCCGCAAGCAGCGGCTGGATTTGCTTGTCTACTTCATCGATATGGCACACTTCGAAGCTGCCGATCAGATGAAGCGGATGTCTGGCGACAAACTCACATTGCCCGAGTCGACACCTGCGAACCTTACCGCACTATCGATGCAGCCATCCAAATAGACGCCGCTTCAACCGGTTTCTCATCGGTTGTGTAGATCTCAGGCAAAATAAGCCTGCGCAGTGCGCATTGGCCTGCGCAAGTCCTCGACAATTCTGCGAATAATCGGAAGATTGGCTCCCCGGGCCGGATTCGAACCAGCGACCAACCGGTTAACAGCCGGTTGCTCTACCACTGAGCTACCGGGGAACGGATGCTCGTTTGAGTGGGCGAGCCTATAGCAAACACCTTTCCACTTTGCCAACTGCCGTCTGCGTTTTTTTCATCACTCATGCAAACAACTCTCGAATTCGCGCGTTCCCGGTCCAATATGGGACTGCAGGAAGGCCGGCTCTTGATCAAATCCGGTGCGTAGAACTGAACGAAACCGATGACACACAACGATTCCCAGCCGATCGCGCCAAAACTGAAGCTGCTTGGCCGAGAGATTCCTCTGCCACGTTCAAGGCCAGTCAGGGTCGGAATTGCTTTGTTCCTGATTGTCGTTGGAGCGCTTTTTGGCTTCCTTCCCGTTCTCGGCTACTGGATGGTGCCGTTGGGCCTTTTGATCCTCGCTCATGATTCTCCCAGGATACGCCGAATCAATCGCCGGGTAGGGGTGTGGATCCGGCGGAAGGTTCGACGCGGCGTTTGACCAGTGTTTGGCTGCGACATCGACTACAAATGAATTTTGTTGCAATGCGAACGGTCGCGCTTGTGGCCGTCAACCGGCTCTGTTAACAGGGCTCGTCGTGCGATAGCGGGGCCTCGTGGCGGAGTGGTTACGCAGAGGACTGCAAATCCTTGCACCCCGGTTCGATTCCGGGCGAGGCCTCCATCGGCGATTGTTATGACGACCAGTTCGCGGCTATTGTGCGTGAACACAGGACGGATCTCTGATGACAGTTTTTGATTTCGCCAGCCTTCGGACAAAAATGGTCGACGGCCAGGTGCGGACGACCGACGTCACTTCGATCCCTTTGCTTGATGCTATGCTCGATGTGGAGCGCGAGAAGTTCGTTCCGTCTGCCAAGCGCAAACTCTCCTATATTGATGAGGATATCGAGATTGCGCCTGGCCGCTATCTTATGCAGCCGTCGCCGTTCGCGCGCCTCATCCAGCTGGCCGGAGTCAAATCGGGCGATTTTGTGCTCGATATTGGAACCGGCACCGGGTATTCGGCTGCAATCCTGTCAAAGCTTGCCGGCGCAGTTGTCGCGCTTGAAGAAGATGCGGCTCTTGCAGCTTCAGCTCAGGAAACGCTCGCCTCACTTGGCTATGACAATGTTGCCGTGGTCGAGGGACGTCTTGCCGAAGGCTATCCGGGCGAAGCTCCGTATGACGTTATCATTGTTGAGGGAGCCGTCGAAGAGCTTCCGGCTGCTCTGTTTGACCAGTTGAAGGAAGATGGACGGCTTGTGGTCGTCGAGGGGCTTGGCAACGCCGCTGTTGTCCGGCTCTACGTCAAGCAGGACGGTATCACCCGGTCGCGCCGGGCTTTCAATGCATCGGTGAAACCGTTGCCCGGTTTCCACACTGAGCCATCATTCGTGTTTTGAGCGCTTGATTTGGTTTTTCTTGGGAACCATGTTGCGCTAGCCGGTTCGGTAGGGATTCGTTAGTAAAATAATGACTTTCGAAGGCAGGGCCTGGGCAGCCTGATATTGCCTGGCGGCTGTTGCTGCGAACTGAAAAAATGACGGGTTGTCGCGTCGCTAAGAGGTTGGGTATGTCAATTGTTAGGCGCGTCATCTTTGCAACTGTTGCCGTCTCTGGTCTGATCGCTGCCTCGCCGTCGCTGGCCGAGACGATCTTTGGGGCGCTGGGCAAGGCCTATCAATTCAATTCCGAGCTGAATTCTGCGCGCGCCGGCGTTAGGGTCACCGATGAGGGGGTTGCGATCGCGAAGTCGGGCTATCGCCCGCAGATCGTCTCAACAAACACTTACAGTTATACGGACACGTTCAATCACGCTCGCCAGTCTGGCGTTGAGATATCCACGGGTTCATTCGGCGTGGGGATCTCGCAGACTTTGTTCGATGGTTTTCAGACCAAGAATAACGTGCGCGCCGCCGAAGCGCAGGTGCGCGCCTCTAATGAGGGATTGCGCAACACCGAGCAGAACATCCTGTTCAACGCGGCTGCGGCTTATATGGATGTAATCCGGGACCGTCAGATTGCTGCGCTCACTGAACGCAATGTCAAATCGCTGGCTGAGCAGCTGCGGGCCGCCCGGTCGCGCTTCGATGTCGGCGAGGGCACCCGGACCGACGTTGCGCAGGCCGATGCCGCACGCTCTGCGGCCGTCGCGCAGGCATCTGCTGCGCGTGCGCAGGCGGCCAGCAGCGAGGCTGTCTATCGCCAGATCGTCGGCGAAAATCCCGGCAAGCTGAAGGCGGCCGGGCCAGTGAAGGGATTGCCGAAGTCGCTTGAGGCCGCCTATTCGCAGGCATCGAACGAACATCCGGCCATCCGAGCCAATCAACATCTTGTTGATGCGTCAGGCTTTGCGGTCAAATCGGCTGAAGGCGCATTGCTGCCGCAACTGTCTGCCGAAATAGGCGTGTCTGCGACCAACTCGGGTGGTTATCCGCATGTTCTCAACCGATCCGGGAATCTGGTCCCGAATCCAAGCAATGGATGGGACGGCCGAGCTTCGATCGGCGCAACGTTGAGGATACCGATTTACCAAGGTGGCCGCGTCTCGGCGACAGTCCGCCGGAACAAGGAATCGCTCGGTCAAGCGCGTATCGAGGTTGACGTCAGTCGCGATCAGGTCCGCGCCGCCGTCGCATCTGCCTGGTCTCAGTATCATGCCGCATCGGAGCGTGTACAGGCCAATCGCGATCTCGTTGCGGCGGCCCAGCTCGCACTCAACGGCGTCGTCGAAGAGCGCAATGTCGGACAGCGCACCACGCTCGACGTGTTGAATGCGCAGGCGGATGTCATTTCTGCCCAAATCAACCAGGTTGGCACAGAGCGCGACCTTGTGGTGGCGAGCTACGCGATCCTGTCGGCAACCGGCCGCCTCAATGTTGGCCGCCTCGGTTTGAACGTCGCTCAATACAAGCCCGAAGAGCACTACGAAGCCGTCAAGGACAAGTGGTACGGGCTGCGCACCCCAGACGGCCGTTAACCAAGCTTTTCTGTGTGAAAGCCTGATCGACGCGCTCAGGGGATTCACCCTGCGTTCGGTCTCCGCTACGGTAAACTATGATTCGGAAGCAGGTGTGCGTTCCGGACTTGGCAGGAACGGGGATCCATCATCATGGCGGCACAGGCTGCGGAAAATCTCTCCAATCAGGTCGCCAATCCACGCGAACCCTCAATGGAAGAAATCCTGGCTTCCATTCGCCGTATTATTGAAGACAGCGACGGAAAGCCTGAGCAACCTTTTGAGAACGCTGCAAACGCGGCCGGGTCTCCGCATCGGCCGGCAAACAGTCAGACGCCACGCCATATTGAAACTGTGAAGCCTCAGGCTGCGGGGCCCGTGGTTCAGGCGGCTGTCGCTGCCGCCCAACCGGACCGTCAGGTCGAGCGCCAGGCGCAGCCTGCCCAAAGGCTTGAGCAGCCGTTGCGCCCTGCAGCGCCTGCCGTACCGGCCGACGTCGCCAAGAACTCAATCATTTCGGACGTTGCCGGCCGCCAGGTTGCAGCAGCGTTCGGTGAGCTGTCAGATGCATTTGCGGCGACGCGCCGCCGCTCATTTGACGAGATCGCCGAAGAGATGATGCGTCCGATGTTGCAGGAATGGCTGGACGACAATCTGCCAACGTTGGTCGAGAGGCTGGTGCGTGAAGAGATCGAGCGGATTGCCCGAGTCGGGTCACGGTAACGAGCGGCCCGGGGGCGATTTTGGGTTCTCCGTGAGACCAGAAGTCGCCTGAGCGGAATATTAACTGGCGTCCAGGCAATCTTGGCTCCTTGGGTAAGGAGCTTCAATTTGCAAGCCATCGCGACCGATCTGCCGGCTTCGTCAGTCGGGCAGGCCGCTGTTCGATACCCCGCAATTGCAATCATTGTTTGGGCACTTGCCCTGATGGCGCCTGCGATTGCGCTGGGACATATCAGCGGCCACAGCAGCTTCTTCAACGTCGTCTGGTCTGAAGGCTTTGCCAGCAGGCTTGTTGCGGGCGATTTCTATCCAAGGTGGTTGCCGGATGTCAGCCAGGGAGGGGGCAGCCCGGTCTTCTATTTCTACGGCCCGCTGCCGTTTTACCTGATTGCGCCATTCCATCTGGCCGTTGACCCGCGTTTGGCGGTTGTCCTCGGTTCAACGGTCATGCTCGCCCTTTCGGGTTTGGCGTTCTTTCAGATGGCGCGTACGTTTGTCAGCCGGCGGGCTGCGTTGATAGCGGCTGTGGTCTATATGGCGCTGCCGTATCACCTGCTGGCTGATGTCTGGGCGCGGACGGCCATTGGCGAGCAGGCCGCATTCATTTTCCTGCCACTATGTCTGTTCTTCGCTACCCGGCTTGGCGAGGGCGCCATGGCTGTCGCAGGTCTCGCGCTGAGCGTCGCCGGGCTTCTCTACTCTCATTTGCCGTCCACACTTGCCTTTGCGCCTTTCTTGTCCGGCTACTGCGTCTGGGTCGCCGTCAGGAAGCAATCCCTTCAAGTTCTGCTGCATGCGGGGGGAGCGGCGCTGCTGGCAGCAGCTCTTGCTGCTCCCTACGTCGCTCCAGCATTGACCCTGCAGAACATGATCGACCGGAATTTCTGGAGTGTATTTGTTCCCTCGGAACACTTTCTGTTCTCTGGCGATGGCGACAGTTTCAAGGGATTTCTCGAATATTGTTTCGCTGCGATCACGGTGGTGGTCGTTCTCCTCTTGTATCAGGCCGCAAAGGCCGGCCAATGGAGCAAGATGGCGCCGTGGGCGGTCATGGCGGCGCTGGTCGTATTTCTTGTGACGCCGGTTTCCTCGTTCTTCTGGAATGCTTTTCCAATTTTGGATCGGGTGCAGTTTCCCTGGAGAGCATTGAGCATTTTCGAGCTCTCGGCGGCCATGGTTCTGGCTGTCGCCATCGATGCGGGACGCGCAGGGCCCGCCGTTAGAATGTTTGGCGCAGCAGTTGCAGTTCTGACAGCGTTTTTCATATTTGCGCGGACGATTGCCGCCGACATTCCTCCAGTCGACCCTCACGTTGAGGAACAGTACATCACGGAACGGGCCGATGCTCCCGAATATCTTCCATCCTGCCGTCCGGCGGCCAAACTGGAGGGCATGGCTTCGGAAGCCACGTCGTTAAGAAGGGTTACAGAGGCTTTGGCGGTCAGTTCTCCCCGGCTGTTGCCCGTGTTCTACTATCCGTTCCTGGAAGTCTTTGTGGACGGCACTTCTGTCGCAACCTCTTGCGATCCCGCGACCGGGCGGATCAGAGTCGAGACAATCGCCGCCAGCTATGAGGTCCGCCGAAAGCCGTTGGCTATCGAGTATTGGGGCGGCGCTATCGCGCTTGGTGGCCTTGCCGTTGTGATTGCGATGATACTGCTTGACCGGCGGAGACGCGGCCGGTCTTCGCTTTGACGTTGAACATTTAACTGCCCGGCCTACATTTCTGATTGGCGAGCCGGAGCCGTGCGCAGCTGCCGGGGCGTCGGAGCACCTTGGTTGACTTGCTGCGCGTGCTCGGATTTACACGGTCGCTTCACAGACACGCCCGGACGCCGCCATGCTTGACAAGACATATGATTCCAAGACCATCGAACCGAGGATTGCCAAGGCATGGGAAGATGCCGGCGCGTTTGCCGCAGGCGCGGGCGCAGAACCTGACGCAGACCCGTTCTGTATCGTCATCCCGCCACCCAATGTCACCGGCTCGCTGCACATGGGCCATGCCCTCAACAACACGCTTCAGGACGTGCTGGTTCGTTTCGAACGCATGCGTGGCAAGAACGTGCTGTGGCAGCCGGGCATGGACCATGCCGGCATTGCGACGCAGATGGTGGTCGAGCGCAAGCTGGCGGAGCAGGGGATCGGTCGCCGCGACCTCGGACGGGAGGCCTTCATTGACAAGGTGTGGGAGTGGAAGGACGAATCCGGTGGACTGATCTTCAACCAGTTGAAGCGGCTCGGCGCGTCCTGTGACTGGTCGCGCGAACGTTTCACCATGGATGAGGGCCTGTCCCAGGCCGTGCTCGAAGTGTTTGTCACCTTGCACAAGCAGGGTTTGATCTATCGCGGCAAGCGATTGGTCAATTGGGACCCGAAATTCGAAACGGCGATTTCCGACCTCGAAGTCGAGAACAAGGAAGTCGACGGCCATATGTGGCATTTCAAATATCCGCTGGCCGGCGGCGAGACCTACACCTATGTCGAGAAGGACGCTGACGGCAACATTACGCTCGAAGAAGTGCGCGACTATATCTCGATCGCCACGACCCGGCCCGAAACGATGCTGGGCGACGGCGCGGTCGCGGTGCATCCGTCGGACGAACGTTACGCGCCAATCGTCGGCAAGCTTTGCGAGATCCCGGTCGGGCCAAAGGCGCATCGCCGCCTGATTCCGATCATCACGGACGAGTATCCTGATCCTAAGTTTGGCTCGGGCGCAGTGAAGATCACCGGCGCGCATGACTTCAACGACTATCAGGTGGCCAAGCGCAACAATATCCCGCTGTATCGGCTGATGGATACGCGCGCTGCCATGCGTGACGACGGCGAACCCTATGCGGACTATGCTGTGCGTGCACTTGAAATTGCCCGCTCCGGCGACGTGCCCAGTGAAGCGGAAGTCGACGACATCAATCTGGTGCCCGACGAATATCGCGGGCTCGACCGCTACGAGGCGCGCAAGCTGATTGTCGAGGCGATCACCTCCGAAGGCTTGGCGGTGATGACGACCGACGCTGAGGGCAATGCCGTCCCGCTGGTCGACAACAACAAGATGATGCAGCCGTTCGGCGACCGTTCCGGCGTTGTTATCGAGCCGATGCTGACAGACCAGTGGTTCCTGGATGCCGCAACCATGGCGAAACCCGCAATCGCGTCGGTGCGCGAAGGCCGTACCAATTTTGTGCCAAAAAACTGGGACAAGACCTACTTTGAGTGGATGGAGAACATCGAGCCCTGGTGCGTGTCGCGTCAGCTCTGGTGGGGCCACCAGATTCCGGCCTGGTATGGGCCGGACGGGCATATCTTTGTCGAGAAAACCGAGGCCGAAGCGCTTGACGCTGCAATCCAGCACTATCTGGCGCATGAAGGGCCGTGGAAGGCATGGGTCGAAGAAAAGCTGGAGAATTTTGAGCCCGGCGAAATCCTGACGCGCGACGAGGACGTGCTCGACACCTGGTTCTCGTCGGCGCTTTGGCCGTTCTCGACACTCGGCTGGCCCGACAAGACGCCGGAACTGGCGACCTATTACCCGACCAGCGTTCTGGTGACGGGTTTTGACATCATTTTCTTCTGGGTCGCCCGGATGATGATGATGGGCCTCCACTTCATGGACGAGGAGCCGTTCCACACGGTCTATGTGCACGCACTGGTCCGCGACAAGAGCGGCGCCAAGATGTCGAAGTCGAAGGGCAACGTCATCGATCCGCTCGAACTGATCGACGAATATGGCGCGGACGCTCTGCGGTTCACGCTTGCCATCATGGCGGCGCAGGGGCGTGACGTGAAACTCGACCCGGCGCGTGTTGCCGGCTACCGCAACTTTGGCACCAAGCTCTGGAACGCCACGCGCTTTGCCGAGATGAACGGCGTGGCGCGCAACGACGAGTTCTGGCTGACCGACGCGAAGCTGACGGTGAACCGCTGGATCCTGACCGAACTGACGCGGGCTGCGGGCGAGGTGACGGCTGCAATCGAATCCTACCGCTTCAACGATGCGGCCAGCGCCGCCTACCGGTTCGTCTGGAACACGTTCTGCGACTGGTATCTGGAACTGTTGAAGCCGGTGTTCATGGGCGACGATCAGGAGGCCAAAGCGGAAGCGCAGGCGGTTGCGGCATTTGTGCTCGACGAGATCTACAAGCTGCTGCACCCGATGATGCCGTTCATCACCGAGGAATTGTGGGCGCATACGGCTGGCGAAGGCCAAACACGTTCGACACTTCTGGCGCATGCCCGCTGGCCGCAACCGGCATTTGAGGACAAGGCGGCGGCGGATGAGATCAACTGGCTGCTCGATCTGGTGACTGGCATTCGCTCGTTGCGTTCCGAAATGAATGTCCCGGCGGCTGCGATTGCGCCGCTGGTGGTGGTCGGCGCTGGCGATGAAACAAAGTCGCGCCTTGCACGCCACGATTCTGCGATCAAGCGGCTGGCGCGCGCCGGCGATGTTTCATTTGCTGACCAGGCACCAAAATCGTCGGCTCAGTTTGTGGTCGGCGAGGCGACGTTCTGCCTGCCGCTTGGCGATCTTGTCGACCTTGCGGCTGAAGCTGCGCGGCTGAAAAAAGAAGTCGCCAAGGCCGAAGACGAGATTGCCCGCATCGACAAGAAGCTGAACAATCCGCAGTTCATCGCCAAGGCCGCTGAAGACGTGGTGGCTGGCGAGCGTGACAAGCGCGGCGAACTGACCATCGCGCGCGACCGGCTGGCAGTTGCCCTGAACCGGGTCACCGAACGCTGAGCCGTCTTGAGGCAGGCAAGTGTGACCCTGTCTGTCTGCATTTGTGCCGAATCCGCAACACTCCCTCAACATCCCTCTGGCAGCATGCCAGAGGGGATGAATTTGCCTACTTCCCGCCATAAACGGGGCGCACCCGATTAGCCGTTCAGGTTGCGTCCATTGGCGATCAGGGCATTTCAAGAGCCGCGCTCAAGCGGCAGGGACGAATATGCGTTTTGATTTAGTAGCATTTCAGCACATTTCGGTTTCCGGTCCGTCTCAGGGACGGGATGGGCGCGCTGGCGTCGTCATGCGCTCAACTGGACGCAGTGTTGCCGAAATGATCGCCCATCGTGTGGGAATGTCATTGGAAAATTCACGCCGTCGCGTTGCTGCAGCGGCGATCGTATCGCTTTCGCTTGCCGTATCCCCTGCGCTGGCGCTGGATCCGGCTGCCGGCGCCCCAACGTCCAACCCGTGGGCGTCGCTTGAGCGGGGCGAAGTTTTGCGCGAAGGGCTGATGGCCTATCGCAACGGCCACAAGGATCAGGCGGTCGAGGCCTACCGCTATGCCGCTGAGCAGGGCCAGCAGGGCGCACGTTGGGCGCTGGCGCGTATGTATGCGGTTGGCGATGGCGTCAAGCGGGACGACTATGAGGCGTTCAAATACTATTCGGCGATTGTCCAGAACGGCGTTGAACAAGGCAGCCAGGAAGAAGCCTATATGTCCGATGCGCTGGTCGCGGTTGGCACTTATCTGAAGACCGGCATCCCGGGAACGCCGGTTGCCGCCAATCCGCAGCTGGCGCAGGAGTATTTCCGCGACGCGGCGACCAATTTCCGCAACCCGAACGCACAATACGAGCTTGGCCGGATGTTCCTGTCGGGCGAGGGCGTCAAGGCGAGCGTAAAACATGCGGGACGCTGGCTGAAGCTGGCCGCCGAGAAGGGCCATGCAGGCGCTGAGGCGACGCTCGGGCAGCTCTATTTCCAGAGCGGCAAGATTGTGCGCGGGCTGGCAATGATGACTGCGGCACTCGAACGCGCCTCGCCGATTGACCGGCCGTGGATTGTCGGCATGCAGGAAGAGGCGTTTTCGCTGGCTAGCGAATCCGAGCGCCGCACCGCCTTTCAGCTCGCGCAGGACATGGCCAAGAAGAAGTAACGGCGCCGCGCACCGGCACCGCTCAATCAATCTCCAATCGAATGCGAAAGGCTGGTCTTGTCAGGCGGCCTGTGTCGACAATTGCACGGCCACCGGCACGTGATCGGACGGCTTTTCCCATGCGCGGACGTGCTTTTCGATCGATGCGGCGACAAATTTGTCCGCGGCTTCGGGCGACAGAAGCAGGTGATCGATACGGATGCCGTTATTTTTTTGCCAGGCGCCTGCCTGATAGTCCCAGAATGTGTAGACGCCCGCCTCATCGGTTGTCGCCCGCACGGCTTCGGTGAAACCCAGGTTGCACAATGCTTGAAACGCCCCGCGTGATTCGGGCTGGAATAGCGCGTCGTTTGTCCAATCCTGCCAGCGCTTCGCGTCATCTTTCTGCGGAATGACATTGTAGTCGCCTGCCAGAATCAGCGGCTCTTCGAGGAGGAGCCTGTCTTGCGCCCACTTTTCCAGCCGCGCCATCCAGCCCAGCTTGTAAGGGAATTTTTCGGTTCCGGTGGGATTGCCGTTGGGCAGATAGAGCGACACGACCCGCAACACGCCTTGGTCAGTCGAGAACACGCCTTCGATGAAACGCGCCTGTTCGTCGCTGTCGTCTCCGGGTAGGCCGCGATTGACCTCGTCAAACGGCAGTTTCGACAGGAGAGCGACGCCGTTAAAGCCCTTTTGGCCATGCGTTTCGACATTGTAGCCAAGCGCTTCGATCTCCGAGCGGGGAAAGCCCTCGTCAACCGTCTTGATTTCCTGGAGGCAGACAATATCCGGCTGACTTTCCTGCAGCCAGGCGACAAGGTTCCCGATGCGCGCGCGCACGCCGTTGATGTTGTAAGTGACGATCTTCATCGTGCGACACTGCACCATCGTTACGCAGATTGGAACCGCCCGATGGCAGTATCAAACGGTCTGGCTCAGACTGAAAAGCTGGTGCCGCAGCCGCAGGACGCCACTGCATTCGGGTTCCTGATCTGGAACGACTGGCCTATCAGGTCGTCGACGAAGTCGATCACCGAGCCACCCATATAGACCAGCGAGATTTCGTCAATCAGCACGGTTGCGCCGTTCTTTTCGATGGCGACGTCATCGTCGTTACGGGTGTCGGTCAGGTCCATCTTGTAGGAAAAGCCCGAGCAGCCGCCACCTTCAACGGACACGCGCAGCGCCGTCTTGCCCGGATCGGCAGCAACAACCTTTGCGATCCGCGCAGCGGCCGCTTCCGTCATTTCAACACCGTTCATAGTGGTCTTTGCGTCGGCGCCCATGGCATCACCTTGCTTTGCCCGTCAAGCCATAGGTATGAAGCAGCCTGGTGCAAGTCAACCGGCGGGCGGCATGGCGGACGGTCAACAAGGCAGCCTCGACGGCATAGGTTTCGGTTACCGGCCGCGTGCGGCCTATGCCTGCGACCCGGCCCAAAGCAGGGGGCGGCTGTGGCCGGAGCCCGAAAGCCGGACGCGTACGCCGTTTCAGCGCGACCGCGACCGGATCATCCATTCCACAGCGTTTCGGCGGCTGAAGCACAAGACGCAGGTGTTTATCGCCCATGAGGGCGACCACTACCGTACGAGGCTGACCCACACGATTGAAGTGGCGCAGATTGCGCGGGCGCTGGCCCGGGCCTTTCGCGCCGACGAGGATCTGTCTGAAGCCATCGCGCTCGTGCACGACTTCGGCCACACGCCCTTTGGCCACACAGGCGAAGACGCGCTTGCCGATTGCATGAAAACGTTTGGCGGGTTCGACCATAACGAGCAGGCTCTGCGTGTGGTGACGAAGCTTGAGCGGCGCTATGCGGAATTTGATGGCTTGAACCTGACCTGGGAGACGCTTGAGGGTCTCGTCAAGCACAATGGCCCGCTGGCCGATGCCGCAGGCAGGGGACTCAAGGGCGACGTTCCGCAATCGATCCGGAACTACAACCAGCTGCAGGACCTGCAGATTGACCAATACGCGAGTGTCGAGGCGCAATGCGCTGCATTGGCCGATGACATCGCCTATGACGCACACGATATCGATGACGGCCTGCGTTCGGGCCTGCTGACGCTCGACATGCTTGGCGATGCGCCACTCCCTGCTGACATCCTGCGGGAGGTCGCGGAGCGCTATCCCAACCTCGACTCGGTGCGCCGCAGCCATGAACTTGTTCGCCGCCAGATCACCCGTATGGTCGAGGACGTAATCGCCGCATCAAGCGCGCGTCTGGCCGAGGCCGCGCCGCAGTCAGCCGGCGATGTACGCATGGCCGGGCGGCCGATGGTGACGTTTTCGGCCGATATGGCGGATCAAGAGAAGACATTGAAGGCGTTTCTTTACCAGCGCCTCTATCGCAACCCGACTGTGATGAAGGTGAGGCAAGGGGCCGACCAGGTGGTGCGTGACCTGTTTACGCGTTTCATGGCTGATCCCGCAGAAATGGCCGAGGGTTGGCGCGAGGTGCTGGCCAATGCGGGCGAGGGCGTGCGCGCCCGCCATGTCGCCGATTATCTGGCCGGTATGACCGACCACTACGCGCTCAAGGAACACAGGCGCTTGTTTGACCGGACGCCGGATTTGGGCTAGGCGCAGCCAAATTCCGCTATTCTCCAATGATGCCTGCACGTGCAGGACGGACGTATCCATGAACATTTTTGCCGATTTCAACGCTCGTATCGCAAAGGTTGTTGAAGGCCTGTCACTGTCGCCGACCGATGGCTCGGCGCTTGACTTGTCGCGCCTGACAGTTTCGCCGCCGCGCGACGAGGCGCATGGCGACATCGCGTCGAATGCCGCGATGGTTCTGGCCAAGGCCGTCGGTGTCAACCCTCGCGCGTTGGCCGAGCAGATCGCCGAGGCGCTTCGGCAGGACCCCGACGTTGCCGCTGTGGAAGTTGCAGGCCCTGGTTTCGTCAATCTGAAGCTGTCCGACCGGTTCTGGCTGAGTGCACTCAGGACAATGCTGGCGGAAGGCGCAGACTATGGCCGCTCGACCATCGGCGGCGGCAAGAAAACCAATGTCGAATATGTTTCCGCCAATCCGACAGGCCCGATGCATGTCGGCCATTGCCGCGGCGCGGTCGTCGGCGATGTGCTGGCCAATCTGATGTCGTTTGCCGGGTATGACGTCACCAAGGAATACTACATCAATGATGCCGGCGCGCAGATCGACGTTCTGGGGCGCTCGGTCATGCTGCGTTATCGCGAGGCGCTTGGCGAAGATATCGGTGAAATTCCCGAGGGACTTTACCCTGGCGACTATCTTGTCCCGGTTGGACAGGCTCTCGCCGCCGAATTTGGCAATTCGCTCAATGAAATGCCCGACGACGAGGCGCTGGCCATCGTCAAGGACCGGACCATTGATGCGATGATGCAGCTGATCCGCGATGACCTGGCGGCACTCAAGGTCTACCATGAGGTGTTCTTTTCAGAGCGCACATTGCATGCCGACAACGCGCGAAAGATCCGTAGCCCAATCAACGACTTGACGATGAAAGGTCATGTGTACAAAGGCAAACTGCCGCCGCCAAAGGGGCAACTGCCGGAAGATTGGGAAGACCGCGAGCAGACATTGTTCCGCTCAACCGAAGTAGGTGATGATGTCGACCGGCCTCTGGTCAAGTCTGACGGGTCCTACACCTATTTTGCCGCTGACGTCGCTTACATGAACGACAAGTATGCGCGCGGATTTGAGGAGATGATCTTTGTTCTCGGCGCCGACCATGGCGGTTATGTGAAGCGGCTTGAGGCGCTTGGCAGGGCCATCGGCGGGGACAAGATCACGGTCACGGCGCTGCTGTGCCAGTTGGTGAAACTTTATCGCGATGGCGAACCGGTGCGTATGTCGAAGCGGGCGGGGACGTTCATCACCCTGCGCGACGTCGTCGATGAGGTCGGTCCCGATCCGATCCGCTTCATGATGCTCTACCGCAAGAATGACGCGCCACTGGATTTTGACTTTGCCAAGGTCACCGAGCAGTCGAAGGACAATCCGGTGTTCTATGTGCAGTATGCGTCGGCGCGTTGCCATTCGGTATTGCGGCAGGCAAAGGAACAGCTTGGAACGGACGTGCCTGGGACGGCGGAACTGGCCAAGCGCGCCGATCTGCTGGCCGACCCAAGTGAGATCGCGTTGATCCGCAAGCTGGCGGAGTATCCGCGGCTGATCGAGAGTGCTGCTCTGGCGCAGGAGCCACACCGTCTGGCGTTCTACCTGTATGATGTCGCCAACGCGTTCCATTCGCACTGGAACAAGGGCGATGTTGGCTTACGCTTTGTTAACGTTAACAATCCAGAATTGACCTATGCCAGACTGGGGCTGGTGCAGGCTGTGCTGGGCGTTATCGCCTCCGGTCTGGCGTTGATTGGAGCGGAAGCACCCGCCGAAATGCGCTAGATTCAGCACAAAAGCCTGTCACCTTTTGCCCACATTGCGCTGGTACGGCCACTTTTTCGCGGCGTTGTCTCCGTCCGAATGAGTACGAGTGTGTGGGAACAAGCAATGGCACGAAACACCGTCGTCAAGAACGAACAGTATCCTGTTGGATCAGAAAATGATCCCTTGGCAGAGTTGAGCCGCATCATGGGGCTCGACAGTCCAAGCACGCGCACCGCCGATGACGATGTCGATTTCGGCATTGATTTGGAGAAGGAGCTGCTCGGTGATTTCGATGGCGCCAATAGTCCGGTTCAGGCCAATGTGGAAGAGGCCGATGAAATTGATGCGCTGTTTGAAGAGCTTGCCCGCGTAAATCTCGACCCTGTAGCAGTTGACGCGACCGATCTCGACTTTTCGTTCGACGCTTCCGACCTGCAAGCAACCGATGAAGTTGACCTTCATGTTCAGGACCGGACCGCTCCAGCGACTGAATTCGCAGCGCCGGCACTCGACGCGCCTGCGTCTGCCGATCTGGTTCAGCACTCCACGGATAGCTTCGTGACCGAGGCCGATTGGGTGAGATCGAAGCCGGCTTCCGGATACGCCCTTGAAGAGACCGCGCCTGCTGTCGATTTCTCCGAGCAAGGATATTCGGACTCAGCTGCTGCGGTCGACCGGCTCAATGTCCCTGCAGCGTCAGATATTTCGTTTGAAGACGAACTGAGCGAATTGCTTGACAATGGCGCGCCCGAAGTAGCTGCTGTCGTGAGCTTTGAGGCGGAAACCGCTACAGCGGAAGAATTCGCGCCTGCCGGTCCAACATTTCCTGAGCAGGTTGACGAAATCGGCAACCAGTTTGCCAGCGAACCCATCGCCGAACCGGCATATGCGCAGGACCCTGCGCCGCAGTTCGAGTATGCTGCGGACAACGCCTCGTTGGTTGAAGACGAATTCTCATTCGATCTGAGCGAAGAACTTGTTGTCGAGGATCAGCCACAGGCGGTTTCTGCCGAGGCGTATTCGACGCGACTCTCTGTCGGCCGGTATGAAATTCCCGCCGATAACGACACCTATGCTGTGGCGGACGAGGCGGTTGTGGAACTGGATGAGGTTGAATTTGACCTGGCCCAGCCCGTTGACACGGTTCACGATGAACGGGATGCAGCGGTTGCCGGTCTTGGCGATGACACGACCTGGATCAGCCAAGCGGCAGACGAGCCAGCTGCAGCATTCGTTCCCGAGCCAGCGACTGAACCAGTTACGTCGCAGTCTCAGGCCGGTGTTGAGCCTGCCCGGCCACGCTTCACCTTTGTCGAGCCGCTTCAGCCTGCTGCTGCTTCTGCGCAGGACGAAGGTCTTAATGACGATCCATTCGAGGCGCTCGCCAGATTGGCGGCGGCCCCCCCGATCCTGCGTACTTTGAAACGTGGAAATCCGGTTGCAATCAACCCGGAGCCGTCAGCAGCTGCAAGATCATTCGCTCCGGCGGCAAATCATGGCCCGCCGCCAGCCTCTCCCATTGCGCCGGTTTCGCCAGCAGCGCCGGCAACGCGGGACCACGAGACCCTTGTTGCCCCGGTTGCAGCTTCTGTTTCGTCGTTCCGCAAGCCAGTCGAAGAGCCTGTGACGCACGCAGACACGAGCGTTGAGCCCGACTTCGAGATGGCAGACTTCGATCTCGAATTTGACGATCTTTCTGCCGGGAGCGATCAGTGGCAGTTGAAACCATCTATCGATGCCGCCGCACCTGTTTCGTCGAATCGCGAATTCGCTCGTGTTTCTGCCCCCGCCGCGGTTTCGGACGATCATGCGCCAGCGGCCAATACCTACGTTGAAGAGGAAATCGGTGCGATTGAGTTCGACGAAATGCTTGCAAACGAGTTCGCAAGTGATTTTGAGACGGTCGAGGTCCCGGATGGCGTCGTTGCGGTAGCTGACGATCTGGACCTGCCGGAACTGCAAGTGCACGAAGAGCACAAGGCTCCGGATTTCGATGATTTCGATACCGATTTCGCCGGAGCATTCCGCCAGCTTGGAGATGCAAAGCGGCCAGTCCCGGCAAGTGCGGCGGTCGCACCAGCGAACGACCCGGCGAAAACGCCGGAGCAGACCGTCGACCAGATGCTCGATGCTGATTTTGCCGCGTTCCAGCGTGATTTTGAAGAGAACTCCGGTGCATTCGAGATTTCGGACCAGTTCGATATCGACGCAGGCCTCGGTCCCCGCGACCCGAACCGCAGCCGGATCCCGCTGTATGGCGCGATCTTCGCCGGGCTGCTGCTTTTCGCAGGGGCTGGCGCCTACGCCTTCGGAATGTTCGGAGCGGACGACGCCGGTCCTCCGGCGCTGGTCCGTGCTGACGCTACGCCCGTCAAGGTGAAACCTGAGACGCCTGGCGGCGTGGTGGTGCCAAACCAGGATGGCAAGGTCTATGAGAGCGTTGCTGGAACCAGTCCAAAACCGCCTTCTCAGGAAAAGCTTGTTTCGACGGTCGAGGAACCTATCGCCCCGGCGGTCAAACCTGCCCGCGATCCACTGCCCGGAGTGGAAAGCACCGCACTCAAATCTGAAGAGCGCGTCGTTCCACAGGAAACGGCCCCTGCCGCCGCCAATGAGCAGGTGGGGATCGCGCCGCGCAAGGTGAGGACCATGGTGGTGCGGCCCGACGGCACGCTCGCCCCCCGGGCCGAGCCGGAGGCCACCGAAACGCCGGCGGCTGCCGCAGTCGAGCCTGTCGTGCCTGCGCCGAGGCCGGTTGAAGTGGCGGAAGCCAAGCCTGAGCCGGCAGCGCCTGCCGTCAAGGAGAAGGCTGCGGTGGAGCAGGTGCTTGCACCAAAGCCGGTCAAGACGACGACGATCAAGCCGAAGCCCGCGCCTGAACCGGAGCCGGCGCCACAGGTGGCGGCAGCGCCGCAGCCCGCACCTGTCGATATGGCCGGCGGCGCGGCAGTTGCAGCCTCGACCGGCCCGGTGTGGAGCGTCCAGATCGCATCGCAGCCGACCCGCGAGAGCGCGCAGGCTTCCTATGAATCGATGGCGCGCAAATATGGCGGTGTCATCGGCGGCAAGGGCGTCAACATTGTGCAAGCCAATATCGAAGGCAAGGGCACCATGTGGCGCGTGCGCATCCCGGCGGCAACCAGGAATGATGCGAACATCCTGTGCGCCAAGCTCAAGACCGCAGGCGGCAGCTGCTTCGTCTCGCGCTGACGCGGCAATCACTGAAATACGAGCAATTCGGGCGTCCTTCGGGGCGCCCGTTTCGTTTGCGGCGTAACGCTGCCGCTATCGCTTGAACGCCCGATTCCTTATCTTCCGTGCATGAGCGAATCAAAAGCAATGATCCTCGGCTGCGCCGGGCTGACCCTCTCGAAAGAGGAGCGCGCCTTCTATCGCGGCGAACGGCCCTGGGCGTTCATCCTGTTCAAGCGCAATGTCGAGGAAGCATCGCAGATACGTGATCTGGTCGCAGATCTTCGCGACTGTGCCGGACGCCCAGACGCGTTGGTGTTCATTGACCAGGAAGGGGGCAGGGTGCAGCGGCTACGGCCACCGCTCGCTCCGTTCTACCCGACAGGGGCGGCAATCGGCGCGCTCTACAAGCAGAGCAAGTCAAAGGGACGCCGTGCGGCCTGGTTGATGTCGCGCCTGCATGCATTCGACCTGCTGCGCTATGGCGTGACGGCAGACTGCCTGCCGGTGCTGGATGTGCCGGTTGAGGGGGCGCATGACGTGATCGGAGATCGCGCCTACGCCAAGGACCCCAAGACGGTCGCGATCCTGGGCAAAGCGGCGGCGAAGGGGCTTGTCGATGGTGGCGTTGCGCCCGTTATCAAACATATTCCAGGTCACGGGCGTGCATTTTCGGACTCACACATGGCTCTTCCCGTGGTTGAGACGCCTCTAAATGAACTTCGGGCACGTGACTTTGCGCCCTTTACGGCAAATTCCAAGGCTGGAATGGCGATGACCGCCCATGTCATCTACACCGCAATTGATCCCAACAACCCAGCCACGACCTCGCCCAAGGTCATCTCGGAATACATTCGCGGCGAGATCGGGTTTGGCGGGCTGCTGATGAGCGACGACCTGTCGATGAAGGCTCTTTCTGGGGATTACTCGGCGCGTGCGGCCGCAAGCCTTGCGGCGGGCTGCGATGTGGTTCTTCACTGCAATGGATTGATGGACGAAATGAGTGCTGTTGCCTCAGCGGTCGGTCCGATGTCGAAAACGGCAAAACAACGCGCAAGACGCGCCATGAAGCCGCTCGGCAGACAGGATGGCGCAAACGAGATGCAATTGCGCGAAGAATTCGCGGCTCTGATGGGGGTCGTTGCATAAGGAACGGATTTGGCGGACGAACGCACCGATAACGGCGCAAAACCGACACCGATGGATCGCCTTTGGGCGGTCAACGATGATCTGCGGCCCGACGATCAGGATGCACTTGTCGTCGATGTCGCCGGGTTCGAAGGTCCGCTTGATCTGTTGCTGCATCTCGCGCGCAATCAGAAGGTTGATCTGGCGCGCATTTCAGTGCTGGCTCTGGTCGAGCAATACCTGACCTTCATCGACCGGGTGCGGCAGCTGAAGCTGGAGGTAGCCGCGGACTATCTGGTGATGGCGGCCTGGCTGGCCTTCCTCAAGTCCAAGCTTTTGATCCCCAAGCAAGCTGGAGACACCGAGGAGTCTGGCGAGGAAATGGCGGCAGTGCTGCAATTTCGCCTGAAGAGGCTCGAAGCCATGCGCGATGCCGCAGCCCGGCTGGTCAACCGCAACCGGCTTGGCCGTGAAGTTTTTGCGCGCGGCATGCCGGAAACGGTGATCGTTGAGACAACCAGCAAGTTTTCCGCCTCGCTCTACGATTTGCTGAGTGCATACGCATCGCAGCGTCAGCGCCACGCGATCACCAATGTGCGGATCGCCAAGCGCGCCGTCTGGTCGCTCAAGGAAGCGCGCGACGTGCTGATGCGTCTGATTGGCCAGATCAAGGACTGGACGGCGCTAGACGCCTATCTCATCGAATATGTCGCGACGCCGCAGGAGCGGGCGACGGTGATTGCCAGCTCGTTTGCGGCCAGCCTGGAACTGGTGCGCGAGGGCAGCATTGAAGTTCGCCAGGCAGAGGCCTTTGCACCGATCTATATGAGGGCGGCGGTCAGACAAACGACAATGGCCAGGGTGGCGCATGACTGAGGGTTCACAAACGGCGGTGTCCTACATGGACGACGAAGACGACGGCCAGGCCGGCGGCTATGACAACCCGGCCATCCGGCTGCATCTGGCCGAAACGGTGCGCATGGCAGAAGCGATCGTATTCGCGTCCGCAGAACCGGTTTCGCTCAAGGCTATGACAGCGCGCCTGCCGCAGGGCGTCGACGTGCCTGCCGTAATGGCCGAATTGCAACGCATCTACGAGAAGCGCGGCGTCAATCTGGTCCAGGTTGGCGACGCCTGGGCTTTCCGCACTGCTGGCGATCTGGCATTCCTGATGAGCCGCGATGCCGTGCAGCAGAAGAAGCTGTCGCGCGCTGCGCTCGAAGTGCTGGCAATCGTTGCCTATCATCAGCCGGTGACCCGCGCCGAGATTGAAGATATTCGCGGTGTCGAGACGTCGAAGGGCACGCTCGATCTGTTGATGGAAACCGACTGGATCAGGATGCGCGGCCGCCGCCGCACGCCTGGCCGCCCGGTGACCTATGGCACGACTGCCGCCTTCCTTGACCATTTCGGCCTTGCCGAGATGCGTGACCTGCCCGGCATGGAAGAGTTGAAAGGTTCGGGGCTGCTGTCGGCGCGCATGCCGTCGAACTTTAATGTTCCGACGCCATTGGCCGATCTCGACGAGCTGACACCGGACGAGGATGAACTGACTGATATCGACCTTGAGGAACTAGGCCTGTTGACACCCGGTGGCGCGAGTGATTGACCGGCAGCGTTGAACAGGCTCCGCGAAATCCTCTGATGAACAGCAAGACAGCCGCTCCGGCGCGGGTCACCGCTGGCGTCACATTTGGCGCACGGCTGGTGTTTGAAAATCTGTGCCATGCGTTCGCAGGCAATGGCGAGACGCTGAGCGACATCAATTTGACGGCGCAACCGGGCGAAGTGCTTTGCTTGCTCGGCCCTTCCGGCTCTGGCAAGACGACGCTGCTGCGTATCGCTGCGGGCATCGAAAGCCAGACGTCGGGCCGCATCTTGATGAACGAGCGCGAAATCGCCGGACCGAGCGTGTTCCTCGCGCCTGAAAAACGTTCCATCGGCCTGGTGTTTCAAGATTTTGCGCTGTTTCCGCATCTGACGATTCTGGAAAACGTGCGCTTCGGGCTGAATGCCCTGTCGCAGGCTGAGTCGGTGAAGGAGGCGCGGATTGCCTTGGCGCGCGTCGGACTTGCCGACTACGAATCTGTCTATCCGCACACTTTGTCGGGTGGCGAACAGCAGCGTGTGGCGCTTGCCCGGGCGCTGGCGCCGCGTCCTTCGGTGCTTTTGATGGACGAACCCTTCTCCGGTCTTGATTCAAGGTTAAAAGACAGCGTGCGCGCTGAAACGCTGGCAATCCTGCGCGAAAGCCGGGCCACTGCCATCGTTGTCACGCACGACGCAGAGGAGGCGATGCGCATGGGCGACCGCATCGCGCTGCTGCGTGACGGCAGGCTGGTGCAGGCTGGCACTGCAGAAGAGCTGTACAAGCGTCCGGCGAGTTTGTTTGCAGCCGGTTTCTTCTCTGAAATCAATACGTTCGATAGTGTTGTTGCAAATGGCAAGGCTGCTACTCCTGTCGGAGTATTTGATGCGGACGGCCATGAAAATGGCGCACTTGTGACAGTTGCTGTGCGTCTTGGCGGTCTGCATGCAGGGGGCTTTGGCGTGCCGGCGAGACTGATTTCGCGGCGCTATCTGGGCGACGCCGAATTGGTAGAAGTGGCGATCGAGGGTGTGGATCAGAAGGTGCGGGCGCGCCTGAAAGCTGGCACATTACCCATCGGCAAGCGCGACCTGACGCTTTCTGTGCGCGAAAGTGATGTGCTGGTGTTTGAAAGAGACAGCAAAAGCGCTTAGATCAACGCAATGTTTCGTTTCGAAAGAGGATAGAAATGGGTTCCTTCTCGATTTGGCACTGGCTTATCGTTCTGGTCGTCGTGCTGCTGCTGTTTGGCCGCGGCAAGATTCCGGAGCTGATGGGCGACATGGCCAAGGGCATCAAGAGCTTCAAGAAGGGCATGGCTGACGAGGATACGGCGGATGCGACCAAGACGGTCGATCACCGTGCCGACGAAACCGTGACCGCTGGCAAGGAAAAGGTCTCGAAATCCTGATCGCTCACGCGACAGGACGCTGACCGGAGAACGAGCCATGCTTGAGATTGGCTGGAGCGAGATGCTCGTCATCGCGATCATTTTGATCGTGGTGGTGGGGCCAAAGGATTTGCCGCGCATGCTGCGCACCTTTGGCAATTTCACGTCAAAAATGCGCGGCATGGCTAACGACTTCCGTAAGCAGTTTGACGAGGCGATGAAAGAAGCCGACCTTCAGGATGTGAAGGCGGCTGTCGATCAGGTGCGCAATCTCAATCCGGCAGCAGATATCAAGAAGGCTCTCAATCCGATGGAGAAGGCCGCTGCCGACATAAGGGCAGGGGTGGACGCCGCATTGAAGCCATCGCCTCCGGCGCAGCCAGCGGCGACGCCTCAGCCGGCAGAACCGCTGAAGACCGGCCCGGCCGCCATGCCAGGCGAGACGGCCGCCGTTGCTGAGCCGGCCAAGCCGGCTACGCCAGCGGCTGTCGAAGCAAAGCCTGCTGCAGCTGAACTCAAGGCGAAAGCAGCTGCGCCGAAGAAGGCTGCCACGAAGGCCAAAACGCCCGCCAAGAAGACGAAAGCCGCGACGTGACCTCCGAGCAAGATGAGATCGACAAGTCATCGGCGCCGCTGATCGAACACCTGATCGAGCTGCGTTCACGCCTGATGTGGGCGATTGGCGGCTTTTTTGTCGCGTTTCTCGTCTGCTTCTTCTTCGCCAAGCAATTGTTCAATCTGCTGGTGATCCCGTTCCAGTGGGGTACAGCATGGGCCGGGCTCGACCCGACCAAGGTTGAGCTGATCTACACCGCGCCGCAGGAATTTTTCTTCACCCAGATCAAGCTCGGCATGTTTGGCGGCATGGTGCTGGCGTTCCCGCTGATTGCGACCCAGATATACAAGTTCGTTGCGCCCGGCCTCTACAAGAACGAGCGCGGCGCATTCCTGCCGTTCCTGATCGCCTCGCCGGTCCTGTTTCTGATTGGCGCAGCGCTGGTCTATTTCTTCTTCACGCCGATGGTGATGTGGTTCTTCCTGACCATGCAGCAGAGCGGTGCGGACAATGAGGTGCAGATTTCGCTTCTGCCCAAGGTCAGCGAATATCTGTCGCTGATCATGACGCTGATTTTCTCGTTCGGACTGGTGTTCCAGCTGCCGGTTGTCACGTCTTTGCTGGCGCGTGTCGGCTTGCTCACTGCTGACGGCCTGGCGGACAAGCGTAAATGGGCGATTGTCATTGCCTTTGTGGTTGCAGCCGTGCTGACGCCGCCCGATCCGGTAAGCCAGATCGGTCTGGCGCTGCCAACGATCATTCTCTACGAGATTTCGATCCTGCTGGCGCGCCGCATCGAGGCGACGCGCGCCAAGGAGGCCGGGAAGACGGCAGCCGCTGGCGAGACGGCTGAGCCGGACGCGGAGCCGAAACCTGCGGAATAGGGGATGTTTGGCGCGCACAAAGCCGTTACCCGGTTTGTGACTGGCAAGGTTAATGCCCATCCTGTATAGGACCGCTTCCGCTTGAAGCGGTTTTTTTGGCGTGCGGGTGAAGGACCCGCGAACGATCTAGGTGCAATCATGGCTAAATGGTCTCCCAATTCCTGGCGCGGCATGCCGATCCAGCAGGTTCCGGCTTATCCGGACATGGCTGCTCTCGCAGCTGTGGAGAAGAACCTGTTTAGCTATCCGCCGCTGGTTTTTGCAGGCGAGGCGCGCAAGCTGAAGAAGCAGCTTGCAACCGTCGCTGCCGGAGACGCTTTCTTGTTGCAGGGTGGAGATTGTGCGGAAGCCTTCGCCGAGCACGGCGCGGACAATATCCGCGACTTCTTCCGTGTGTTCCTCCAGATGTCGGTTGTGCTCACATTCGCCGGCTCGCAGCCGGTGGTGAAGGTTGGCCGCATTGCCGGTCAGTTCGCCAAGCCGCGTTCGTCTGACATTGAGAAAAAGGGCGACGTGTCGCTGCCGAGCTATCGCGGCGACATCATCAACGGCATCGACTTTGACGAGAAGAGCCGTATTCCAGATCCTGCCCGGCAGGAAATGGCCTATCGCCAGTCGGCGGCGACACTGAACCTGCTGCGCGCATTTGCACAGGGCGGTTACGCAAGTCTGGAGAATGTCCATCGCTGGATGCTCGGCTTTGTCGCCGACAGCCCGCAGTCGGACCGCTATGAGGCGCTGGCCAACCGCATCACCGAGACGGTGGATTTCATGCGCGCGGTCGGCATCACGTCGGAAACCAACTACACGCTGCGCGAGACCGATTTCTACACCAGCCATGAGGCGCTGCTGCTCGGCTATGAAGAGGCGCTGACCCGCGTCGATTCAACCTCGGGCGACTGGTATGCAACGTCTGGCCACATGATCTGGATCGGCGATCGCACGCGCCAGCCGGACCATGCGCATGTCGAATATTGCCGCGGCATCAGGAATCCGCTCGGCCTGAAATGCGGTCCGTCGCTGACGCCGGACGGGTTGTTGCAGCTGATCGACCTGCTCAATCCCGAGAACGAGCCGGGCCGGCTGACGCTGATCAACCGCTTTGGCTTCGACAAGGTGGGCGACCATCTGCCAAAGCTGATCCGTGCGGTGGAGAAGGAAGGCCGCAAGGTGGTGTGGTCGTGCGATCCGATGCATGGCAACACGATCACGGCGGCCGGCTACAAGACCCGTCCGTTCGACCGCATCCTCAAGGAAGTGCAGACCTTCTTCGAGGTGCATCGCGCAGAAGGCACGCATCCGGGCGGCATTCATGTCGAAATGACCGGCAAGAACGTCACCGAATGCACCGGCGGCGCGCGCGCCATCCGTGACGAAGAGCTGCAGGATCGCTACCACACGCATTGCGACCCGCGCCTTAATGCCGACCAGGCGATCGAACTGGCGTTCCTGGTGAGCGATCTGCTCAAGAAGGATCACCAGTCGCCGGCCAAGAAGGCCGTCAACAGCTGATTGATGCACGGCATGTGACAGGAAAGCCGGCGGCGATTCCGCCGGCTTTTTTGTGCGGATCAGGGGACGAAAATTTCGATCGCTGACGGCAGGATCTTGAAGTGGGCCGGTGTTGACGAGACGATCTCGCCATCGGCGTTGACCGGCATTTCATGGCCGGTCTCGATATCGAACTCGATGCAGCGCGCGGTGCGCACTTCGCTCCATGCACCATGTGTTCCGGTGCGGAACGACCGCATCATCATGCCAAGCTTCCAGACATTGCTGGTTTCGAGGCTGTAGAGGTCGAGATGGCCGTCATCGATGGCTGCGGATGCGGCGACCACGTTGCCACCACCATAGTGGCGGCCATTGCCGACGGCGATCTGGTAGGTCGAGGCGTCGATCGTCTGGCCTTTTTCGGTGATGTGTGCCTTGAATTTTTCTGCGCCCGACAGGACTTTTGCCGCCGCCAGCACATAGCCGAACCGGCCAAAGCGGCGCTTCAGCGCCGGATCGAGCTTTCGCGACAGTTCGGCGCTGAGTCCGATGGAGGCGACGTTGAAGAAGGCGTGGCCGTTGACTGTGCCTACGTCGATGCGCCGGGTTTTTCCCGCAGCAATGATGCCGGCAGCGCGTTCGAGGTTGTCTGGGATGTCGAGCGTGCGGGCGAGGTCGTTGGCTGTGCCCATCGGGATCACGCCGAGCGGCAGCCCGCTTTCGATTGCCGCCATGGCGGCTGATGACACCGAGCCGTCGCCGCCGCACACGATCACCAGATCGGCCTTTTCGCGCAGCCGCACAATGTCGCGCGCAATTTCGGGCAGGGCGGAGAAGGGTTCGATGGTGACGTCCAGGCCACCGGCCTTCAAGCGGGCGGTGACGGGGCCGATTGCCTCCTGGCCGCGCCTTGCCTTCGGGTTGACCAGCAGCAGGGCGCGTTTGGGTTTTGGTTGTGCGGGCTTGGCCAGGGTCGCCTCGGTTTGCGTCTGATTTGTCGGCATGATCACGCTGACATAGGGTGCGGCGCAGCATTTTTCGATGCTGTTGCGGTTCGGCCGGCCGTTTTCGGCATTAATTCTTGGTAATGTCGCTGCGCATCAAAGATACCAGTCATATTCCTTGCGGGAGATGGTCTCCATGAAGGCGGCGAATTCAGCTTCCTTCACGCTGGCGTAGATGGCCGGGTAGTCTCTACCCAGCCATGCCGGCAAGATGGTTGCCTCTCTCAAAGCTTTCAACGCGTCCCAGAGTGTTAGAGGCAGAGTTGCGTCGACTTCCGCGCCGGCATTGCCGGACGCCGCCGGCCCGGGGTCCAACTGGTTCTCGAGACCGTGCTGCATGCCGGCCAGCACCGCTGCGATCACCAGATAGGGGTTGGCTTCGGCGCCCGAAATACGGTGTTCAATGCGGCGGGCTGCGCCAGACGCGACCGGAATGCGGAAGGCGACGGATCGGTTGTTCTCGGCCCAGTCGCGCGTCACCGGCGTAAAATTGTTGGCGACAAACCGGCGGTAAACATTGAGGTTCGGCGCAAAGATCGCCATGCCTTCGGCCATTGTCGCCTGCAGGCCGGCAATCGCATGGCCGAGCATTTTTGGTCCGTCTTTTGACCTGTCGTCGAACAGGTTCGTGCCGTCCATGCCCAGAACTGACGCGTGGATGTGCATGCCGTTGCCCGCCTGATCGGGAAACGGCTTCGACATGAATGTCGCTTCCATGCCGAACTGGCGCGCCACGGCCTGAATGATCCGGCGCAGCAGAACCGCATCATCGGCAGCGCGAACCGGATCTTCGCGATGTTCCAGGTTCACTTCGAACTGGCCTGCGCCGTATTCGGAAATCATGGTGGAGGAGGGCACGTTCTGCGCCTTGCAGGCCGCTTCGACCGCGCTGATGAAAGGCTGGTATTCGTCTAGCTTTGCCAGCGACAGCACTTTTCCGGCGCTTTCGGCAATCCCGGTTGAAGGCGACATGGCGGGCAGGGGCTCGCCATTGGCGGCGCGATCCTGTGCAATCAGATAGAATTCGAGCTCTGCCGCCACGACCGGCCGCAACCCTGCTGCATGAATGCGCTCAACCGTGCGCGCCAGCACGGTGCGCGGGTCATACCAGAATGCGTCGCCATTCGCCGCGCGCGATGGCTCACACAAAACCTGCGAAATGCCGGGATTCCAGGGAACTGGCGCCAGCGTGCCCGGAATTGGCCGGACCGTGGCGTCCGGGTCGCCGTCTGAAAAGCCGTAGCCCATCGGGTCGGCTGTGTTGCCCAACACATCTACGAGCGACATCGCGGCGCAGACCGGCGAGCCTGTTTCGAAGAATTTCGCCATATGAGTGCGTGGCAGGCGCTTGCCATAGGCGTTGCCGGCGAGGTCGATCAATACTGTGTCGAGGTGCGTTGTGCCGGGATAGGCCGCCAGAAATTCAGCCAGCTCACGATTTTCCGCCATCAAATTCCCCCAATGCTTTTCGTAAGGCTATCCCGGTGTTAGACGCAGCCGCAAGCCAGCACGCGCCAGGGGAACAAATGGACCGCATCATCAAGGCTTTCTACAATTCGATGCGCGCTTTGAACCGACTGGCGCGCAGCGAAAAGGCGGTGCAGCAGGAACTCGTGCTGCTTGCCCTGTCGCTGCCTGTTGGCTGGTTTCTGGCGCAAAGCTGGGCTGGTTACGCGCTGCTGGTCGGGGCGGTGCTGTTCATGCTGCTGATCGAGGTATTGAATACGGCCGTCGAAGCCGCATGCAATGCGGTCAGCCGCGATTTCAACATCGACATTCAACTCGCCAAGGATTGCGGCTCGCTGGCAGTCCTGATCGCGGGGATCATGGCTGCTGCGGTCTGGCTATTGGCTATCGCCGGACGACTGTGGGGTGTCGCCTAGAATATTTTCCTGCTCCGCGCGGCGTCTGGTCAGGTAGCGGTGGCCCAGCCACAGACCCGCCGCTGCACAGACAACTGTCACACCAAGGCCGATCAGCAAACGTTCGTGTTTGACCAGTTCGTCGCCAATCAGCCGCTGCGCACCTTCTCCGAAGAAGTAGCCGAGCCCGACAAACAGGCAGGCCCAGACTGCTGCTGAAATCGCGTTCAGCGCCATGAAGCGGGCGACAGGAATCGTCGACAATCCAGCCGCCACACCGCCAATGGCGCGCAAGCCATAAATGAAACGGTTGGACAGAACGAACAGGTTCGGGTGGCGCTCGATCAGGTCGTGGGCGTGGCTGAAACCGGGACGGGCCCGGTAGGCCAGAATACGCCGATGGTCGGCAAAACGTCTGCCGGCAAGAAACAGCCCGGTGTCGCCCAGCCAGGCACCACAAAACGCCACCAGCAGGGTCATAGACGGATCGAAGACGCCCTGGTGGGCGAAGAAACCGCCAAAGACCGCCGCGCTTTCGCCTTCAGCGAGGCAGCCGGCAAAGACAGCGATCAGGCCGTATTGTTCGACCAGCGTGTGGAGAAAGTCGGTCATTGCGCAATCCGCATGCTTGGCAAACCTGGCCTCATCGCTGACATTAGCGTCATGATCGCCGCACCGGTTCATGGACACTGCAATGACCAGCTTTGACAAAATTCGCAAGCGCGCAGCAGAACGCAAAGGTGGTGAGGCGGTGTTAAAGCGCCTGCTTGGTCCCGATGCGAACAACGCTGATGTCGCAAAGACAGCGGACGACCGGATACTCTCAGCCATGGCCGCGCGGGTGTTTTCGGCGGGTTTTGTCTGGAGTGTGATCGAAAACAAATGGCCGGGTTTCGAGGAGGCGTTTCTTGGCTTCCAACCCAAGGCCTTGCTGTTCCAGCCTGACGAGTTCTGGCATGATCTCGCATCTGACAAGCGCATCGTGCGCAATCCGCAAAAGATCAAGTCGGTGCGTGACAACGCTGCCTTTGTCGAGCGCGTTGCAGGTGAGTGCGGCTCGTTTGGCAAATTTCTCGCCGAATGGCCGGCAAACGACCAGATCGGGCTGATGGCCTATCTGTCCAAGCATGGCGCGCGGCTGGGAGGTAATACCGGGCAGTATTTCCTGCGCTGGATCGGATGGGACGGTTTCGTCATCTCGCCTGATTTTGTACTCGCGCTGCGGGACGCCGGGCTCGACATTGCCGAACAGCCGAAGTCGAAGGGCGATCTTGCAAAGATACAAGCGCAATTGAATGCCTGGCATGGCGAGACAGGCCTGCCTTACCGGCATCTGTCACGCATCCTGTCGATGTCAATCGGCGTCAACCGTCCGGCAGACGAGCTTGCAGCCTATATGGGTGAGTAGGTCGTCGCTGTTCATCAGCAATCTGGACAAAACATCAGATTTGTTCTTTGAATATCTGATCCTTGTTGCTGAGGTATTTCGATGAAATCGCTGGCGACTTCCCTGGTTCTCCTGGCTGCCATGTCTGGAGCCAGCAGCGCCAGTTGCATTGACGATAGCTGTGTGCGGATTGGCACCTATAATATCAAGCTCTTCGGGGGCGAGAACGCGCCTGCCAATACCGGTCCTGAAATAGGCGAGCTTGCCCGCCGGATCGACAAGACCATGAAACTGGACGCCGTCGTTCTGACTGAGATCGACGTTGGCAGCCAATCCTGGGCCAAATTGCAAACAGAGCTGAAGTCACGTGGTTTCGAGGTCGCCGCAGAGGGTGCGTTTGGCGGTTCGGACCCCGGCCGCAAGCAGCATGTTGTTGTGATCTACAGAACAACGAGGGTGGCAATCTCAGGAAATTCCGGCGAGGTGCCAATTGCAACGACATATGATGACGGGTCTGGCTGCAAATATGACAGTGTCAGGCCGCCGTTGGCCGTTGGCTTGAAGGCGTCAGATTTTGAATTCACGCTGATTGGGGTTCATCTCAAGTCGGAGCAGGAAGTCGGAAATGGCGATCAGTGCGATGACGATATCCGGAAATATCAATCGAAAGAGATCGTTAGCTGGATTGATGCGCAACCTGATCCCAAGCGTAATATTATTGTCGCTGGAGACATAAACTCAGCCTTTGCCGAGGACGAGTTCGCTCCGTTTCGCAACGCGGGCTATACGACCGCGATCAGCAATTTGCCGAAATGGTCAGGCAAAGTGTCCTATCTTGGATCTTCGGCTTATCAGCCAGGGCTGATAGACCACGTGATCTACAAAAATGGCGCGGCCAAGTTTGTAGCCAACAGCGGGTTCGCCCTGAAGATCCGGCCGAAGGATCTGGCAGCATACAAAGAAACTCAGTCGGATCATGCACCTGTGGCAGCTGATTTCCGGACTGATGGTGGAACGAACTGAGTTTCGTCCGGGTCTTTGGGGCAGGCACACTTGCGAATTTGCCGGCAGACAACCGACTTGTGTTGCGGCGTTCCGGACACCACGCTAAGCCTCGCTGATGACCAAGGCTCCTGACGTTCTTCGCATCGCCGTCGCTCAGCTCAACCCGACCGTGGGCGACATCAAGGGCAATCTCGAAAAGGCGCGAGAGGCGCGGGCGGATGCGGCGCGGCAGGGCGCTGATCTGGTCCTCTACACAGAGCTGGTGATCTCCGGCTATCCGCCCGAAGATCTCGTCGTGCGTCCTGCCTTCCTGAAGGCTTGCGAAGACGCAGCGAAGGACATGGCGGCGGACACTGCCGATGGCGGCCCGGGCATCATTCTGGGCGTGCCGCTGAAACGCAAGAGCGGCGTGCATAATGCGGTCATCGTCGCTGATGGCGGCAAGATTGTCGCCGAGCGGTTCAAGGTCGACCTGCCAAACTATGGCGAGTTTGACGAAAAGCGGGTGTTCCAGGCTGGTCCCGACATGCCCGGCCCGGTCAATTTTCGCGGTGTGCGCATCGGCATTCCGATCTGCGAAGACATCTGGGGTGATCTGGGCGTCTGCGAAACGCTGGCTGAAAGCGGCGCCGAAATGCTGCTGGTGCCAAACGGTTCGCCCTACTACCGCGACAAGACCGAAATCCGTCAGCAAGTCGTCATCAAGCAGGTGGTCGAGACCGGCTTGCCGTTGCTCTACGCCAATCAGCTTGGCGGCCAGGACGAACTGGTGTTCGACGGCGCGTCGTTTGCCATCAATGCCGACCGGTCGCTTGCCTTTCAGATGAGCCAGTTCGAGGAGACGGTGATCGTCACCACCTGGAAAAGGGGCGGCGAGGACAAGAAAGGCAAGGCCAAGGGGGATATTTGGGTCTGCGTTGACGGGCCGATGGCGCAACTGCCGGGCGAGGAAGAGGCGGACTATCGCGCCTGCATGTTTGGCCTGCGCGACTACGTCAACAAAAACGGCTTCAAGAACGTCGTACTTGGCCTCTCAGGTGGCGTTGATTCCGCCATTTGTGCTGCCTCTCGGTCGATGCGCTTGGTGAAGAGCGCGTGCGCTGCGTGATGATGCCCTATACCTATACCTCAAAAGACAGTTTCACTGATGCTGAAGCCTGCGCCAAGGCGCTTGGCTGCCGCTATGACATCGTGCCGATCTTCAAGCCGGTTGATGGGTTCATGGACGCGCTGTCGGATCTGTTCGAGGGCACCAAGCAGGGGATCACCGAAGAAAACCTGCAGAGCCGTGCGCGCGGCACGATCCTGATGGCGATCTCCAACAAGTTTGGCTCGATGGTCGTCACGACCGGCAACAAGAGCGAAATGAGTGTCGGTTACGCAACGCTGTACGGCGACATGAATGGCGGCTTCAATCCGATCAAGGACATCTACAAGATGCAGGTCTATGCGCTGTCGAAATGGCGCAACACACACCTGCCGCCGGGCGCGCTTGGCCCAACCGGTGAGGTGATCCCGCAGAACATTCTCGACAAGGCGCCGTCTGCCGAACTTCGACCGAACCAGACCGACCAGGATTCGCTGCCGCCTTACCCTGTGCTCGACGCCATTCTGGAAGCTCTGGTCGAGGGTGAAAAGGGCGTCGACGACATTGTCGAGATGGGGTTCGAGCGCCCGACCGTCGAGCGGGTGGAGCACCTGCTTTATCTGGCCGAATACAAGCGCCGGCAGTCGGCGCCGGGCGTCAAGATCACCCGCAAACAGTTTGGCCGTGACCGGCGCTATCCGATCACCAACAAGTTCCGCGACCGGAACTGATTCTGCTCGCGAGAACGCTCCGATGGCCGACTTTCTCTGGCGCAATGCACGTTGGCTGGCGGCTGCCTTTACGCTGACCTTCTTCTCGACCATCGGCCAGACTTCGTTCATTGGCGGATCGGCTGGCCATATCCGCACCGAATATGGCCTGAGCAATGGCGAGTGGGGGTTGGTCTACATGATCGGCACGCTCGGCAGCGCGCTGACGCTGCCCTATCTGGGCGGGATCGTCGACCGGATGACCTTGCGCCGCGTCGTCGCCATTATCGCGCCAATGCTGGCGCTGGCGGCGCTTGCCATGGCGTTCTCGACCCATGTCGCCGGGCTGGTGGCCGCAATCTATCTGTTGCGCCTGTTCGGGCAGGGCATGTTCCCGCACGCAGCCTACACCTCAACAGCGCGCTGGTTCACCGCCCAGCGCGGCAAGGCTCTGTCGCTCGCCATCCTCGGCCACAATGCCGGCGAGGCAGTGCTGATTACCGGCTTTGTCGCGCTGTCGGCGGCGATCAGCTGGCGCATGGGCTGGGCGCTGCTGGGCGCAGTGGTGCTGGTTCTGGTGCTGCCGCTGGTGATGATCCTGGCGAAGGCCGAACGCACGCCAGCAGCCACCGAAGTCAATCCGCGCGTTGTCGATGCCCGCGACTGGACCCGTGGCGAGGTGCTGCGCGACCCGCTGTTCTACCTGTCGATGCTCGGTTTCATGGCCCCGGGTTTTATTGTCACAGTCGTCTTCTTTCATCAGGTCTATCTGGCTGAACTGCGCGGTTGGCCGGCCGGTCTGTTCGCCTCGGCCTTTGTCGTCTGGGCCGTGGTCAATACCTGCTTTACACTGCTGTCAGGCTATCTGATCGATCGCTTTTCCGGCCTGTCGATGATGCCGTATGTGCTGTTGCCGCTCGGCGTTGCGAGCATCCTGCTCGGCCTTGTCGATGCGCAATGGGCGCCGTTTGCCTTCATGGCGCTGATCGGCATGTCTGCGGGCCTGTCGACGACCATGTTTGGGGCGGTGCTGCCGGAGGTCTATGGACTGGCCAATCTGGGCTCCATCCGGGCGCTGGTTATTTCCGTCAGTGTGTTTGCATCCGCCGCCGGACCTGGGCTTACAGGCTATCTGATTGACGCAGGGGTCTCGTATCCGGCGCAATTGATCGTGATGGGCCTCTACTGCTTCCCTGTGTCGCTGCTGCTCTGGTTTGTTGTCATCCGTGTGCGTGCGCGCAACTTGCAAGCGGCAGCGGCCTCGGCTACGCCGCTGGCATGACCGTCACCGTCCGTTTCGCTCCTTCACCCACCGGCAACATCCATATCGGCAATGCGCGCACATTGCTGTTCAACTGGCTCTATGCGTTGCAAAACGGAGGCCGGCTGATCCAGCGGTTTGACGACACCGATGTGGCGCGCTCGAAGCAGGAATATGCCGATAACATTCTCGAGGACATAGGCTGGCTCGGCATTGCGCCGTCTGAAGTGCATTACCAGTCGCAGCGGTTTGACATTTACAATGACGCGGTTGAGCGGCTGAAGCGGGCGGGGCTGCTCTATGCCTGCTACGAGACTGCCGAAGAACTGGAACTGAAGCGCAAGATCCTGCTGTCGCGGCGGATGCCGCCGGTCTATGGCCGTGAAGCCTTGAAGCTGACGGATGCTGACCGTCTTCGACTTGAAGCCGAGGGCCGCCGCCCGCACTGGCGTTTTCTTCTGCCCAATTTCGAGAGCGACCCTTTCCAGACGCGGCGCACCGATGTGACCTGGACCGATCTGGTGCGGGGTGACGAGACGGTCGATCTGGCGTCCTTGTCAGACCCCGTTTTGGTGCGCGAGGACGGAACCTATCTCTACACGCTGCCGTCGGTTGTCGACGACATTGATCTCGGCGTCACGCATATCATTCGCGGCGACGATCATGTCACCAATACCGGCGTCCAGATCGCGCTGTTCAAGGCGCTTGGTGCGAGCCCACCGGGGTTCGGCCACCACAATCTGCTGACATCCGCGTCGGGTGAAGGGCTGTCAAAGCGCAGCGGCGCGCTGTCCATCCGCAGCTTGCGCGACGATGGCATAGAGCCGATGGCGGTTGCGTCGCTGGCGGTTCTGACCGGTACATCGGAAAACGTCGTTGCAGCAAAAGACATGGCGGAACTGTCCGTGCATTTTGATATTGGCGCGACCTCGCGTTCGGCGTCGAAATTTGATCCGGCAGATCTGGTCGTGCTCAATCGTTCATTGCTGCACCACGCCGGATTTGCCGACGTCTCCGGGCGGCTCGCAGAGTTGGGGATTTCAGGGGCCGACGCTGAACCGTTCTGGCTGGCGATCCGCGGCAACATTGACCGGCTATCGGATGTGAGGAACTGGTGGGGCATCGTCAAGAACGGCCCTGGCGCGGTGCCAGACCTGACCGGCGAGGATCTCGATTTCGTCCGTCACGCGTTTGATCTGCTACCGCCGGAGCCGTGGGATCACGCGACGTTCAAGACCTGGATGGACCTGACCAAGGCCGCGACCGGCAGAAAGGGCAAGCAACTGTTCCTGCCAATCCGGCTGGCGATCACTGGATTGCCGTCTGGACCGGAACTTGCCGAGCTTCTGCCTTTGGCGGGTCGGGCAGGTATGCTGGGCCGACGACCCTGACTTTGCGGTCGCTGACATCGGCAGACGGACTGGATTCGATCAGCCGTCTGACGACGTCCTGATCAAGCCCGCCGTTGCGATTTGCCTCAGTTTCCGCATCAGCGGCTGGGTCGGGCCGCGATTGCGGGCGCGCCGCAGGAATGGCGTCGTCACCTTGCTGTGCGCCGTTGCCAGCGATGACCGAATAGTTTTTTGGGGCCGACCGGCAGCTGCAATCGGCAGGACGCTGAAAATCGGCCTCGCGATATTTGAAAGCCGTCGACATGTTTGCGTAAGGCTCGCCAGCCAGTGACACCATTTCCTCCGACTCCTGCTCGGGGACGCGATGGGTGAACAGGCGCACTTCTGTGCCTGGGCACATCGTCTGGCAGTTCTGCTCGTCGCGCACAAAATCGCCGCGCGACGACGAGTAAGAGATCGGCCAATAATAGCCGTCGCAAGTTCTGACACACAGCGTACGATGACTGCCGCCATAGCCATCGTCCGGATTGACGACAATGTTTGAACGTACCCGTTCGCGCTCGGTGATCGGTGGGGCCTCTTCATCTTCGTAGCGGCGATCCCGGCGCTCGTTACCAAACAGGCGGTCGAAGAAATTGCGGTTGTCGCGCCTTGCGACCTGTTCCCGCGGCTGGTCGCTGCCAGACGCATCGCGGCAACCGTTTGCGTCCAGTGCTGCAAGGATGCGGGCGCGCTCCCGGCGCGGATTGCCGCCACCCGAAGCCAATTCATCACGCCGCGCTTCCAGGGACCTCAGATTGCGCTCCATCCGGCTGAGCTGGCTGGCCATGCCGGAGCAGGAATTGCGCCCGCGATCTGAGTCGTATGAGCCACAATTTGAACGCCGCTGTATGCGGCGTGCCTTCTGGAGCTGGTCGCGTTGCGCCTTGATCGCCAGGTTGTAGCGGCGCAACTGCGATGGCGAGCCGCCACTGCTACCGCGTCCGGCGTCAGCCAGTTGCGATTCAAGCTGACGGCAAAGCCTGGATGCAGCGTTTGCTTCAAGCGGCCACGCAAGCAGCGCCGCCAGGCACAACACGGCGGCGAGCCATGCGCGGCCTGGTAAGGCGTATTGCGCCGTTTGCGTCATCCAGAACATTCCCCGTCCATGCACTGTAGGCAGCACTAGTCCTGCGATCAGGCGCTTTGAAGGCAACTCAACGCAAAAAAGGTCTGTGAGATCCTTGCACGCGGGAGTTAACCTACGCTTTCATGGCCTGCCTCTGTGCGTGGCAAGTGTAGCGGCGCGTCCTGCGAGGCCTCCACAACAGCCAGGGCCGACATGTTGACGATGCCGCGCGACGTGACCGACTGAGTCAGGATGTGTGCCGGCCGCTCGGTTCCAAGTAACATCGGACCGACATGCAGCGCATCAGTCATCGCCTTGATGGTATTGAGCGCGATGTTGGCCGAGTCGAGGTTCGGGAACACCAGCAGGTTCGCTTCGCCCTTGAGGCGTGAATGCGGGTAGACCCGCTTACGGAAGTCTTCCCATATCGCCGAATCGCCGTGCATTTCGCCATCGCATTCGAGTTCAGGAGCGATTTTGTGCAGGATGGCGGTCGCCTCGCGCATCTTGATGGCGCTGGCGCTGTCGCGCGAGCCGAAGTTCGAATGTGATAGCAGCGCGGCCTTTGGCACGATGCCAAAGCGGCTGACCGTTTCGGCGGCCAGAACGGTCATTTCTGCGATCTCGTCGGCGCTCGGGTCGACGGTCACATAGGTGTCGGTGAAGAACGTGACGCCGCGCGTCGAGATCAGCATCGAAAGTGCCGAAAGGTCGCGATAGCGCACGTCGGAGCGTGCGCCGATGATCAGGCTGACATTGCGCAAGTGGCGTTCAAACCGGCCTTCCAGCCCGCAGATCATGGCGTCGGCGTCGCCGCGGCGCAGTGCAAGTGCTGCGATGACGGTCGTATTTGTGCGCACGATCGTTCGCGCTGCCTCCAGTGTCACGCCACGGCGGCCCGCCAGTTCGATGAACAGATCGACATATTCCCGATAGCGTGGATCGTCTTCGGGGTTCACGAGCTGAAAGTCGACGCCGGGGCGGATACGTAGCCCATAACGGCGCAGACGCCTGTCGACGACTTGCGGGCGGCCAATCAGGATGGGTTCGGCAATGCCTTCCTCGATCACCACCTGGGCAGCGCGCAAAACCCGTTCGTCTTCGCCATCGGCGTAGATAACGCGCTTGCGCGCAGCTGTGCGGGCTGCCGAAAAGATCGGTTTCATCACCAGGCCGGAGCGGAACACGAAGCGGTTCAGGCGGTCGACATATGCCGCCATGTCGGTGATCGGGCGAGCTGCGACACCGCTGTCGGCGGCGGCCTTGGCGACTGCTGGTGCAATGCGCAGGATGAGGCGCGGATCGAACGGCGACGGGATCAGGTAGTCGGGACCAAACGTTGGCGTTTCGCCCGAATAGGCGCGTGCGGCGACGTCAGACGGTTCTTCGCGGGCAAGCGCGGCGATGGCGCGCACCGCGGCCATCTTCATCTGCTCGTTGATGGCGGATGCGCCGGCGTCGAGCGCGCCGCGAAATATGTAAGGAAAACACAATACGTTGTTGACCTGGTTGGGAAAATCCGACCGGCCAGTGCAGATCATTGCGTCTGGCCGCGCTGCGCGCGCCACTTCCGGCATGATTTCGGGGTTCGGATTCGCCAGCGCCATAATCAGCGGTTTTTCGGCCATTTCGGCGAGCAGTTCAGGCTTTAGAACGCCTGCCGCCGACAAGCCCAGGAACACATCTGCTCCGCCTATGACATCCGCGAGGGTGCGCGCCTCCGTGTCCTTCACATAGGGGTCTTTCCAGCGGTCCATCTCGTCGACCCGGCCCTTGTAGGCGACGCCGAACCGGTCTGTGACCCAAATGTTATCGCGTTTTGCACCCAGCTCCACCAGTAGGTTGAGACAGGCAAGCGCGGCGGCGCCGGCGCCGGATGTGACGATCTTGACGTCCGGCAGTTTCTTGCCTGCGACTTCCAGCCCGTTCAGGACGGCTGCTGCGACAATGATTGCAGTGCCATGCTGGTCATCATGGAAGACTGGTATCGCCATCCTCGCCTTGAGCTGTTCCTCGACCTCAAAACATTCAGGGGCTTTGATGTCTTCGAGGTTGATGCCGCCAAAGGTCGGCTCCAGCGCGGAGATCGCCTCGACCATGCGCTCGATACCGGGCGCGTCGATCTCGATGTCGAACACGTCGATGCCGGCAAACTTTTTGAACAGGACGGCCTTGCCTTCCATCACCGGTTTTGAGGCCAGCGGGCCAATGTTGCCGAGGCCAAGCACGGCGGAGCCGTTTGACACCACACCCACCAGATTGGCGCGGCCGGTGTAATAGGCCGCCGTGCCCGGATCATCGCGGATTTCGAGGCAGGGCGCGGCAACACCTGGCGAATAGGCCAGCGCCAGGTCGCGCTGGTTGCCAAGCGGTTTCGTCGCCTGGATCTCCAGTTTTCCTGGCGTTGGATGACGATGAAAAAACAGCGCAGCCTCGTCGAGGTCGCTCAGCTTTCGTTTGGCGTCGCCGTCAGTCATAAGATTCCCCCGTGCTGCGCCTTCTTCGGACGCGGTGTTTTGTGGCTAGAAAGCGCTTGAGTAGAGGCCGCCGTCAACCTTGATGTTCTGGCCTGTCAGGTATCCAGCATGAACCGAGCACAGGAAGGCACAGATCTGGCCAAATTCCGCTGCGGTTCCAAGGCGGCCGGCCGGGATTTCTCCGGCCTGGCTGGCTGCATATTCCTCGACGCTCTTGCCCGCCTTTTTTGCGCCAAACTCCTGAGTGGTGCGAATACGGTCGGTGTCGAGCTTTCCGGGCAGCAAATTGTTGATGGTGACATTGCGGCCGACAACGGTGCGGGCCGGGCCGAAAATCATCGAAGTCAGGCCAGCGCGTGCGCCTGAAGACAGGTCAAGTCCGGGAATCGACTGGTAGACCGACAGCGACGTGATGTTGACGATGCGGCCAAAGCCGCGTTCGCTCATGCCGTCAATCACCGCCTGGATCAGCTCAACCGGCGTAATCATATTGCTGGTGACGCCGTCAATGATTGCCTGGCGGTCAAGTTCCTTGAAGGGGCGGGGCGGGGGGCCGCCATTGTTGTTGACCAAAATGTCGGTTGCGGGGCTGGCCGCGAGCAGGGCCTTCTGAACGCCGGGATCGCTGACGTCGCCATGAATCTCGCGGACATCGACGCCGAAGGAATCGCGGATTTCGGCGGCGGTGCGGGCAAGCACCTTCTCGTCGCGCCCGTTCAGCGTCAGATTGACTCCCGCCTCGGCCAGCGCCAGCGCACAGCCTTTGCCCAGTCCCCGGCTTGACGCGCAGACGATTGCGTTGCGGCCCTTGATGCCAAGATCCATGGCTTCCTCCCGTAGTTTTTTTCGAGAGGTAACGGTCCGCGTGGCAAAGCTCAACCGTCATCAGGTGATCCAACCCGCAAAGGCCGCCTGACCGCTGGTCCAACGCAGCCCGGCGTCTGGCCGCGACGGGGGCGTGCGCGCCGTGTTACGGGCGCACAATGCAGTCTCTCCCAGATCCAACCGCCAAACCGCGCCAGTTCGAACTGCGGGTGGCGCTGCTCTACATCTGCATCTTTTTGCCGAACGGAATTCACCTCCCGTATTTTCCGCTCTGGCTCGAATACCAGTCGTTTTCTCCGGCCCAGATTGGCGTCATTCTTGCGGTGCCGATGTTTGTGCGCATTTTTGCCGGCCCGCTTGTCTCCGCTTATGCCGACCGGGCCACGGACCGGGTGCCAGTGCTGATTGCGTCAGCGATTGCAGCGGTCGTTTTCTGCGCCGGTTATCTGCTGCCTGGGCAAACCTATCTGCTGGTCTTGATCGTCTCGGTGCTGCTGGCTGCGGCCTGGGGACCGCACACGCCTTTGTCTGATTCGATTGCGCTGTCGGGCGTGAGGCGATTCGGTGCTGACTATGCCTCAATGCGGGTCTGGGGTTCGGTATCGTTTCTGGTCGCCAGTTTTGCCGGTGGTTACATTCTGGCCTGGACCAGCGAGACGCTGATCCCGTGGCTCATCCTTGCCGGCCTTGCCAGCGTCGTTGTCTCCGCCTTCTTTGTGCCGCGCATTGGCCAGCCGCGCCAGCAGACGCCACTGCCGTCCGAAGCGATCCAGGGCGCTGCCTTTGCGCTGCGTCAGCCGTATTTTGTGCTGATCATCGCAGCGTCGGCGCTTGCCCAGGCTTCGCACGGATTTGCCTATGCATTCACCTCGATCTACTGGAAGGCGCTTGGTGTGTCCGACGGCGGCGTCGGCTTTCTGTGGGCGCTCGCCGTCGCGACCGAGATTGCAATGTTCTTTGCCTTCAACCGGCTGTTTGGACGGACCCGGGCCGGGATGGCGCTGGCGCTTGGAGCTGCGGTCGGCATCCTGCGCTGGGTGTTGATGCCATTGGTCTGGCCCGCCGGTGCGGGTTTTGCCGGCTTTGCTGCCCTGCAGGTGCTGCACGCTTTCTCGTTTTCGCTCGTATTCCTGGCGACACAAAAGATGTTCACAGAGACCGTGCCGGAAACCCGGCTAGGCACGGCTCAGGGCGCGGCGTTCTTCCTTAATATGACGTGCCTGGCCATCGTGACGCTGGTCAGCGGACCACTTTATGCGGCGCTTGGCGAATATGGCTTCTGGCCGATGGCGGCAGTTGCAGGCGTTGCCGCCCTGCTTGCGCTGTTGGCGCTGCGCTATCCCCAAAGCGCCGGTTCGGGTGGAAAGACGGTTGACCCGTCGTAGACCAGCCCCGGGGTTCGGTCGCGGGCGAGCAGCAGCGGGCCATCGAGGTCGACAAATTCGGCGCCTTGCGCAAGCAATACTGCAGGGGCCATGGCAAGCGACGAGCCGACCATGCAGCCAACCATGATCTGGAAGCCCAATTCACGGGCCCTGTCACGCAGGAGCAGGGCCTCGGTCAGGCCGCCCGTCTTGTCGAGCTTGATGTTGACTGCATCGTAGCGCCCGACCAGTTGGTCAAGATCAGCCGCCAGATGCAGGCTTTCGTCGGCGCAGACCGGGACAGGCCGCGTGATGTGGGCCAGCAATTCGTCGCGGCCCGCTGGCAAGGGCTGCTCGATCAGCGCGATGCCGCATTCTGCGGCAACGTCCATGTTGCGCACGATATTGTCGCTGTTCCAGCCTTCATTGGCATCGAGGATGATCCGGCTATCGGGTGCACCGGCCGTCACAGCACGGATCCGAGCCTCGTCATTGGCGCCGCCGACCTTGATCTTCAGAACCGGTCTGGCAGACGCGGCGCGCGCTGCCCTTTCCATTTCCTCAGGCGTGCCGAGCGACAATGTGTATGCAGTGACAAGCGGCGAGGGCCCACCGGGGCAAAGCCGCTCAGCCACCCGGATATCGCCCAGTTTCGCTTCAAGGTCCCACAAGGCGCAGTCGACCGCGTTGCGCGCTGCGCCCGCTGGCATCAATCCGAGGAGATCCTCACGTCCGCCGCCGGCCTGGATGACAACACGCGCGGCCTCAATCGTCTCACGTACGCCATCTAGCGATTCGCCATAGCGGCCATAGGGTACGCATTCGCCGCGGCCGGTTGAGTCACCCTGACGCAAGGTCACGGTGATGACGTTTGCCTCGGTCTTCGACCCGCGTGAAATGGTGAAACTGCCCGCAATCGGAAACTGCTCCAGGTCAATATGTAACGTCCGCGCCACGCTTGCTTCCTCTCTTGCATCGGAACTGATTGCACAAAGTGACAGGCCTTGCGCTAACCGCTATGACGGCTTGCATGTTGACGACCACGAATAAGGACGCAAGCCAGAAGATCGCGCCGCGCATCGATAATGATCGCGACGGCGACGTGCTTGTGTGCCGTCTGGGCGGTGTCTGGGATTCGCGGACTGTCGGTAATGTCGATTCCCGGATGCGCAAGCTCGACGCGGAAGAGGGTGTGCGCCGGCTGGAGATCGATCTTTCGCAAGCTGAACGATTTGATACTGCGGGCGCGTGGTTAGTAAAGCGGCTGATGACGGCGCATGAAAAGGCTGGCGCCGATATCATTGTGTCGGGTGCGAGCCCGGCGGTGCAGGAATTGCTCGGGGCGGTCGGCGAAGCGTCGCGCGAAGTCGTTGACATCCCAAAACCAAAAGGCCTGCGTTGGCCGATAAGTATGTTCGACGCCGTCGGGCGCGGAGTGTACAACGCCCGCGACGATTTTCTGATGAGCATGCACATTCTTGGGGCAACGATCCGTGGCGGCCAGTTGAAGATGGGGCGCGGCCACGCCGTCAATCCTGCTGCAATCGTCAGCCAAATGGACAAGATGGGCATCGGGGCTATCCCGGTGGTTCTGTTGATGTCTTCGATCATCGGCGCGATCATTGCTCAGCAGGGTGCATTCCAGCTGCGCTATTTCGGGGCCGAGATCTTTGTTGTCGATCTGGTTGGCATTCTCGTGCTGCGTGAAATCGGGGTGCTGCTGACTGCAATCATGATCGCGGGCCGCTCCGGTAGCGCCATCACAGCCGAGATCGGCTCGATGAAGATGCGAGAGGAGATCGACGCGCTCACTGTCATTGGCCTCAATCCAATTGGCGTTCTGGTGTTTCCACGTCTTGTGGCGCTGGTGATTGTGCTGCCGTTGCTGTCCATTGCAGCCAATTTTGCGGCAATTGGCGGCGCAATGCTGGTTTCGCTGATCTATTCCGGCATCTCGGTTCAAACATTTATTGACCGGATGGAAACAGCGATTGATCTGTCGACTATTCTGGCCGGCCTGATCAAAGCCCCGTTCATGGCGCTGATCATCGGCATCATTGCCTCTGTGGAGGGACTGAAAGTCGGCGGCAGCGCCGAATCGCTTGGCCAGCACGTCACCGCTTCTGTGGTGAAGGCGATCTTTGTGGTCATCGTCGTCGACGGCCTGTTTGCAATGTTTTATGCGGCGATCGAATTCTGATGACGGGCAATAGGCAGACTTTGAACGGCGCCGCTCATGATGACGACATCGTCATTTCGGCTCGGGATGTGACGGTCACGTTTGGTGACAAGCTGGTGCTGGACAAGCTGTCGCTCGACGTCCGCCGCGGCGAGATTCTCGGCTTTGTCGGCGCGTCTGGCGCAGGCAAGTCTGTCCTGTTGCGCACGATCCTCGGGCTCAACCGCAAACAGGGCGGCACGATCCAGGTCCTGGGCAAGGATCTCGACACCGTTTCAGAACGTGACCGCGTTGAAGTCGACATGCGCCTCGGCGTCCTGTTCCAGCACGGCGCACTCTTCTCGGCGCTGACTGTGCTCGAAAATATCCAGGTGCCGATGCGCGAATACCTCGACTTGCCGCAGAGCCTGATGAGCGAACTCGCGCGCCTGAAGATCGAAATGGTTGGCCTGCCTCAGGACGCTGCGTCGAAATTTCCGTCAGAATTGTCCGGTGGCATGATCAAGCGTGCGGCCCTGGCTCGTGCCCTGGCGCTCGATCCGGACATTGTATTCCTCGATGAGCCAACGTCAGGCCTCGATCCGATCGGCGCGGCAGCATTCGACGAACTGGTGGCGCAGTTGCGCGACACGCTAGGTCTGACGGTTTATATGGTGACCCATGATCTCGACAGTCTCTTCTCTGTTTGCGACCGCATTGCGGTGCTTGGCGAAAAGAGGGTGATGGTGCAGGGCACTGTCGATGACATGCTGAAAAGCGAAAACGCCTGGGTAAAGTCATATTTTCGAGGCAAACGGGCGCGACAGCTCGATCTATCGACGCGACAAGAGGCTGGGGCCTGATCATGGAAACCAAGGCAAACTACGTCTCCGTTGGCATTTTTACTGTCGCGTTGCTGCTTGCGATGTTCGGTTTTGTCTACTGGACAGCCGGTATTGGCGGCAACAGCGACACCACCACGCTGAGGATTCGCATTCCGGGCTCCGCTTCGGGGCTGGGACGCGGCAGCGCCGTGCTGTTCAATGGCGTCAAGGTCGGCGATGTCACGCGCATCTACATTGATGTGAACGACCCGACCGTTGCGCTGGCTGAGACGATCATCGATAGCGCCACGCCGATCACCGACACGACCAGTGCCGATGTCGGCATCGCCGGACTGACCGGGCAGGCCAGCATTGAACTCAAGGGGGGCACTGTCGGCGGCAAGAACATCCTCGAGGCTGCGGAAGAGGCTGGTGAAATCGCCGAAATGACCGCCAATCCATCCGCTCTGGGCAATATCCTGCAGCTCACCCAGAATTTCCTGACGCGCGCTGACGGCGTGTTGAGCAGCGTGGAGACATTTGTCGACGAGGTTCGTGTGCCTCTTACCGGAACTGTTACCAGCGCCCAGAAATTTGCAGATGCGCTTGGCAACAATGCCGACGCAATCGACAAGTTCCTCGCCAGCGTAGGCGATCTGTCCAAGACGTTTTCTGCTGTCTCTGGCAAGCTCGACAGTACGCTGACATCGGTCGAAAAGCTGCTGAATGCGGTAGATGAGAAGAAGATCGACACGATCGTATCGAACGTCGCCGCCGTGACCGACAATCTCAAGGGCGCGTCAGGCAATATCGACAAGGTGGTCAACAATGTCGATCAGGCGGTGAAGTCGATCACTGAATTGTCGCAAAACGCCACCGGCACGATCGGCAAGGTCGACCAGATTCTGGAAGGTGTCGACGCCAAGGCTATTCAAGCGACGATGGCCAATATTCAAGCTGCATCCGAGACTGCCAAAAAAGTGGCTGACGACGTCAACAAGGTGACTGCACCCCTCGGCGAGAAGTCGAAGGAAATAGAGCAGATGATCGCCGAAGCGACGCAGCTGACCCAGCGGCTTAACGCTGCTTCCGTGCGCGTCGACGGAATTCTTCTCAAGGTCGATAATCTGCTCGGTTCGGACGACGCTGGCGGCCTGATGGCAGATGCTGCAGAGACGCTGAAAGCCTACAAACAGGTTGCTGATACACTCAACGCGCGCATGGGCACGATCACCGACGGGCTGGCGCGCTTTAGCGGACAAGGGCTGCGCGATGTCGAGGCGCTTGTGCGCGATAGCCGGCGCTCTGTGACCCGCATTGAAGAAGCGATTACAGATCTTGGCCGCAACCCCCAGCGCATCCTGTCGGGTGGCGAAGGTGAGGTTCGTCAATATGATGGCAGGGCGCGGCGTTGACATTGCCGGCCTGCCAATACAAACAGACTCTAAGGGGTTTTGAGAAATGGGAGCCGGCGGGGTCATGCTGGCGGAGGCGTTGCGCGTGAATCTCGTCAAGCCAATACTGTCGGCTGCACTTGCTGCATCCTTTTTGTCGGGTTGTGCCGCACTTGGGGGCGGCTCGACGCCGCTTGATACCTATGAACTCAGCGCTGCGTCGCCATCTGAGGGCGGATCGCGCAAACGTGGCGTACAGATACTCATTGCCGAACCATCGGCGCTCAAGAGCCTCGACAGTGTCAATATTGTCATCAAGCCGGAAGCCGGCGAGGTGCAGTATCTCAAGGGTGCGCAATGGGCCGACCGTTTGCCAAAGGTCGTGCAGGCCAAGCTTGCGCAGTCCTTTCAATCGTCCGACAGGGTCGGCGGTGTTGGCAAGCCGGGCGAGGGGCTGGCGATCGACTATCAGGTCATCACCGAGATCCGCCGCTTCGGCATCCGGCTTGACGGCGGCGACCGCGCAGATGTGGAACTGTTTGTCCGGGTGCTTAATGACCGCAATGGCACTGTGCGCGCAGCAAGAACTTTTGCTGCCGTGGCTGCCGTCGCGGGCTCGGGCAACGCTGCCTATGCGGATGCACTAGACCGGGCGTTCAATCAGGCGTCGGTCGAGATTGTCGACTGGGCTGTCGGCCGTTTCTGATCTCAAAATCATCTTCGAGCAAATAGAAAAGCGGGCTCGAGAACCCGCCTTGTCTGCTGGTTCTGGCTCACCGCCAGATTATTTGCGGCGGCTGCGGCAGCGCCAATTCCAGTCGCGCTCAGGGCCTACGTCGATGTGGATCGAGTTAGTGTGGCAATAGGTGCCTACGCCGCCGCGACCAGGCATCGACCGGGCGAAGCGGGCAAGTTCCCACTTGCTGACGCCGTCCAGCTGGACGTCGACTGCGGCGCAAAACATGTGCATCGACTTGCGCGCGCCGCGAACCTTTCGGTTGTAGGAGGGGCTACGATAGCCCGACGTCACGACGAGACGCTTGCTGTAGTGGCCTTCGATCTTTTTCAGCATTCGAACAAGCGACGGCTTCAGACAGCTGACATCGACGCTGTCACGCTGTTTGAGCAAACCATTAGGCGCAAGGCGGCCCATGCCAGCAGCAGATGCAAACTGGACCGGCGTTTCTTCGTCTTCGTGCAGATCGACGTCGCTGTCATCGTCGATGCCGTTCTTGCGGGTGATCTCAAAGAGTGACGATTTGCGAACGCCGGGGAGGTCGCTTCCCAGCGATTCTGTTCCTACCTTGCCGATGTCTTCCGACGACCGGGGCATGGCGGACACTGCAGCTGCCTTGGGCTCGACTGACGCAAGTTGCAGAACCGGCTTTGGTGGCGCTGCCGGCGCTTTCGACATAACAGGCGCTGCCTGCGGTTTCTGTGCAAACAGGCCAGAGAGGAAGCCCTGCTTCTTGACGGCTGGCGTCGGCTCAACCGGACCAGCAAAGGCCGTCGCGACGCGCTGGCTGGCATTATCTCCATTTGCGGGGGGCGCTGCTGCAGCCGCTGTGGCTGTTGCCGGGGCGGCAGCTGTAGCTTGCGCCGCCGCGGCGGCGTTGGTTGCCGGCTTGGCGCCGCCGTCAGATATGTTGGCTGCATCGGCAGCGGCGGCTGATTCAGCGTTCGTTTGTGTGGCAGCCGTCGTCAAAGCTGCTGGTGCTGCCGCCCCGGCCGCGGTTCCCTGCGCGGTTGGGGCAGCTACTGCACCCGTTGCAGCAACTGCTGCATTTGCCGGACGCCCGGCGGGCACAAATGCGGCGTCGGAGCCAATCTGCTTTTCCTGTTCGTCTGTAAGCGGAATGATGTCAGGCCGGTCAGCGGCGACAACATTTGCGCCAGGAATGGAAGCTGACGGTGCTGCATAAGATGGATTGGTGGTGTCGATGCCTTCAAGGCCGCTGCCTGAACAACCAGCGAGGATGATCGCCATGCCGACTGTTAGGCACAGCGATCTAGCTACGCGTCCGGTGATGCTCGCCGGGCGAGGGTATGCTGCTCGCAATGGAAGTCCCCTTCATCAGTCCCTGCTTCACGATCAACACTCATGAAGCGGGCTCTTCTTACTCAGGTCACCAGAACCAGATCAGGCGGTGACTCATGGATCACACAACCGCCATCCTCGCGCTATCTGTCAAATGGGGCAAGAAGATGATCACAATTCGACGGCAGGCTGTCGCCTGCCGTCATGGACCTATACACGTACTTTGACATATTCACCAGGCGCGTCGCCAAGCGACGGGACGACCGGCGCAATAGCGCGCGCGGGCACGCGTTCATTGTCGAGACGCTCGATCCAGCGCTGCCAGTGAGGCCACCAGGAACCGGGGTTTTCGGTCGCTTCGGTTGTCCATTTCTCGAACTCGCCGACCGGTTTTGCACCGGTCCAGTGCTGATATTTGCCCAGCGACGGCGGATTGACGACGCCGGCAATGTGGCCGGAGCCCGCCATCACATATTCGACTTCGCCGCCAAAGCCTGCACACCCCACAAAAACTGATTTCGCAGGCGCGATGTGATCTTCCTTGGCGGCCAGATTGTAGACCGGGATCTTGATATCGGAGAGTTTTAGCGTTTCGCCGGCCAATTCCATCCGGCCTTGCGCCAACGTGTTGTCGAGATAGCAATTGCGTAGATAGTACGAGTGGTTAGCCGCGCTCATGCGCGTCGAATCCGAGTTCCAGTAGAGCAGGTCGAACGGAGCAGGGTTTTTGCCGCGCATGTAGTTGTTGATGACGTATGGCCAGATCAGGTCGCCCGAGCGAAGCATATTGAACGCAGTCGCCATGCGCGTGCCATCGAGATAACCCTTGCCGCTCATCGAGCGTTCCACGGCCTCGACCTGATCCTCGTCGACAAACACTTTTAGATCGCCGGCATAGGTGAAATCGACCTGCGTGGTGAAGAATGTCACCGAACGGATGCGGTTGTCCTTATGCTTGCCCATGCGGGCAAGAGCCGCCGCCATTAGTGTGCCGCCGACGCAATAGCCGATTGCGTTCACGCCGGTTTCGCCGGTCTGCGTCTTGACGGCGTCGAGCCCAAGCTCAATGCCGCCCTTGATATAGTCGTCCCAGCCGAGCTGCGCGTGGCGCTCGTCCGGATTGACCCAGGAAATGACAAAAACCGTGTGGCCCTGTGACACAGCCCAGCGGATGAAGGATTTTTCCTGATTGAGATCGAGAATGTAGAACTTGTTGATCCAAGGCGGGCAAATCAGGAGGGGCCGTTTCAACACATTGTCGGTCGCCGGTTGGTACTGAATGATCTCAGCGACCGCGCTGCGGGCGACCACCTTGCCTGGGGAGGTCGCGATGTTGCGGCCGACTTCAAATACCGAATAGTCGGCCTGGCGCAGCTTCAGTTCACCGTTCCCCGCCGCAATGTCCTCAGCCAGCATCTGCATGCCGCGCACCAGATTGGCGCCGTTTTGCGAAACGGTTTCCTTGAACAGTTCCGGATTGGTCAGGATGAAGTTAGACGGCGCGACCGCGTTGGAAATCTGCTTGAGGTAAAAACTCGCCTTGTGGCGTGTATGGTTGTCCAGTCCTTCGGCATTGGTCACCAGTTCGCCCGCCCAGCGCGAGGTCACCAGATATGTTTGTTTGAGAAAATCGAAAAAGGCGTTGTCGACCCAATCCGGATCATTGAAGCGTTTGTCGCCTTTTTCGGGCCGGACTTCGTCCTGAACCAGTCCTTCGGACGACATGCGCCGGACCGAATTCATCCACACAGACATGAAGCCGCCGAACAGTTTTGTCTGTGCTTCCAGAGCCCGTGCCGGTTCTGCCAGCCAATATTCGCTCACTTTTGAGAAGGTCTTGACCATATCGGCCATCGGATCAGACAGCGAGTCCGCTACTTCACCGCGTTCGCGGGGGCCTGACCATTCCGACGCAGCCTTGCCGGCGGCTTCGAGCATCTTGGCCACATTCAGGGCCATGCGATCCGGGTCCTTGACCAGAAACCGCTCGACATCAGTCGCTTTTGCGCCGGCTAATTCTCTTTCATGCGCCATTTTTGCCGCCTCCCAACGGCCTTGTGTTGACATATTATCGTGCGACCTGCATCGCGGTTCAATAGAACTTTGCTGTATTTCGGAGTTAAGACATGACACCGGTACGTCGAAATCGAGGCTTCATGGCGGTGGCGATGGTGGTGGCAGCCGCGCTTGCGGGGTGTCAGTCGTCTTCGATTGATGATTTCGCGCCCCAGCCCGGGGTCAAGAATACCGGCGCCTTTCCTGACCTGAATGTGCGCCGCCAGGCAGAAACGGCGCAGTTGACCGGCGCACAGGCTGACCAGAAGATTGCCGAACTGAAGGCTGCGCAAGCATCGAATGCCGCACAGAGCGGCGGACCTGCGCCAGCCAATCCCGCGGAATTCACCCAGGCCCAGAAGAATCAGCGAAAAACGCTCGAAGAGATCGAAGCCGAATAGTGAACCGCTATTTCGCCTCCGGGCGAATATGTGTATAGCGCCGCGCGACGACGCGTTTTGCGCCAGGAGCGCCCAATGGACGATTTTCACAAGACCCGCCGGCTTCCGCCTTACGTCTTTGAGCAGGTGAACCGTCTGAAAGCCAGCGCCCGGTCGCGTGGCGCCGACATCATTGATCTTGGCATGGGTAACCCCGACCTGCCGACCCCAAAGGCAATCGTCGACAAGCTGGTTGAGGTCGTGCGCGACCCGCGCACGCACCGCTACTCGTCGTCACGCGGCATTCCGGGGTTGCGCCGCGCCCAGGCTAATTATTATGCCCGCCGCTTTGGCGTAAAACTCAATCCTGACACCCAGGTCGTGGCGACGCTTGGCTCCAAGGAGGGCTTTGCAAACATGGCTCAGGCGATCACCGCGCCTGGTGATGTCATCATCTGCCCGAACCCGACCTATCCGATCCACGCTTTCGGCTTCATCATGTCAGGCGGTGTCATCCGCTCTGTGCAGGCCGAGCCCGATGACGGGTTTCTGGCTGCGCTCGACCGGGCTGTAAAGCACTCGATCCCGACGCCGCTGGCGCTGATCCTGAACTATCCGTCCAACCCGACAGCCTATGTCGCAACGCTCGATTTCTACAAGGAAGTTGTGGCCTTTGCGCGCAAACACAACATCATCGTGCTGTCGGATCTGGCCTACTCTGAAATCTACTTCAACGGCGAGCCGCCGCCATCGGTTCTTCAGGTGCCGGGCGCAATGGATGTTGCGGTCGAATTCACGTCGATGTCCAAGACGTTTTCGATGCCAGGCTGGCGCATGGGTTTTGCCGTCGGCAACGAGCGGCTGATTGCGGCGCTGACCCGCGTCAAATCCTATCTCGACTATGGCGCGTTCACGCCGATCCAGGTGGCGGCCACCGCTGCGCTCAATGGCGACGGCTCGGACATTGCCGAGGTGCGTCAGATCTACCATCGCCGGCGCGACGTGATGGTTGACGCTTTTGGCAAGGCTGGCTGGACCATACCGCCGCCGGCAGCAACCATGTTTGCCTGGGCGCCCATCCCGGAGCCTTTCAAGGCGCTCGGCTCGCTGGAATTTTCCAAGCTTCTGGTGGAAAAGGCCGACGTGGCTGTTGCGCCGGGCATTGGTTTTGGCGAACACGGCGACGACTATGTGCGTCTGGCGCTGGTCGAAAACGAACACCGCATCCGCCAGGCTGCGCGTTCGGTCAAAAAGTTCTTCTCAAGCGTTGGCGCAGCCGGCGCTTCCGGTAATGTGATCCCGCTCAGCGCGCGCCGCTGATCGGGGCCAGCAATATTCTCCGAAAGGGCGCGGCATATGGCTGATGGATTGCGTGTGGGGATTGCCGGGCTCGGCACAGTTGGCGGCGCGGTCGTCAGGGTGCTCGAAACCAAGGGGGCCGAACTGACCCGCCAGTGCGGCCGTTCCATCGCAGTCACCGCCGTCTCGGCGCGCGACCGCAAGCGCGACCGTGGCGTTGATCTCGCCAATATGGTCTGGTTCGACGATCCAGTCTCGCTCGCCCGCGACGGCGACATTGATGTGTTTGTCGAGCTGATAGGCGGCGACGAGGGGCCAGCGCGCGCCTCGGTCAAGGCAGCCCTTGAAGCTGGCCGTCATGTCGTCACCGCTAACAAGGCGCTGTTGGCCAAGCATGGCGTTGCGCTTGCCGAAATCGCCGAGAAAAAGGGCGTGTTGCTGAACTACGAAGCGGCGGTTGCCGGCGGGATCCCCGTCATCAAGACGATGCGTGAATCGATGGCCGGCAATTCCGTCAGCCGCGTCTTCGGCATTCTGAATGGCACCTGCAACTACATCCTGACCAGGATGGAACGGGAAGGCCTGTCGTTTGAAGCCTGTCTGAAGGACGCCCAGCGTCTCGGTTACGCGGAAGCTGATCCGACCTTCGACATTGAGGGCAATGACACGGCGCACAAGCTGTCGATCCTCACCAGTCTTGCTTTCGGCACAAAAATCGCTGCCGACGATATCTATCTTGAGGGCATTTCCAATATCAGCCAGGCCGACATCCGCGCCGCCAGCGAACTCGGCTACCGCATCAAGCTGCTTGGCGTTGCCCAGCGCACCGACAGCGGCATCGAGCAGCGCGTGCATCCGACAATGGTGCCGACGGCGTCTGTCATCGCCCAGGTGCACGGTGTGACGAATGCTGTGGCGATTGAGACCGACATTCTGGGGGAACTGCTGTTGTCTGGCCCTGGCGCTGGCGGCAACGCCACGGCGTCTGCCGTCATCGGCGACATTGCCGACATCGCCAAGAGCCGTCCCGGCTTCCAGCACGGTCCGGTGTTTGGCTGGCCGGCCAAGGAACTGAAACCCTATAAGAAAGCGCGCATGCGCAGCCATGCAGGCGGCTATTTCATTCGCCTGACCGTGCATGACCGAACCGGCGTGTTTGCTGGCGTCGCCAAGCGCATGGCCGACTCCGACATTTCGCTGGAATCAATCGTGCAGCGGGCCGCAGGCGATGAGCGTCCGAACGAGAAGACCGTTATCCTGGTGACACATGAGACAACGGAAGCGGCCGTGCGCAAGGCTGTTGACGGCATCACCAAGGATGGCCACCTGACGGACAAGCCGCAGGTTATTCGCATCGAGCGCGCCGAATGAGTGAACAGGGGCAGAACACGCCTGCCACGCTTGCTGCGTGGTATGAGCTGGCGCAGCAGAAAGATGCCGCAGCGCTTGAAAACCTGATCGCTGATGGCGCGGTGTTTTATTCGCCGGTTGTCCACAAACCACAGGAAGGCAAGGCCATGACCGTCAGATATCTGACGGCGGCGCTGAAGGTGCTCGGCAACGAGACGTTCCGCTATGTTGGTGAGTGGGTCGCGTCGAATTCGGCGGTGATTGAATTTAATACAACTGTCGACGGCATCGCTGTTGACGGGATTGATATGATCACCTGGAATGCGGACGGAAAAATCGTCGAGTTCAAAGTGATGATCCGGCCCTTGAAGGCCATTCAGATTGTAATGCAGAAAATGGGCGAAGAACTCGCCAAAGCGGAGGAATAACAGGTGTCTTTATCTTCTACAGGGCTTGACCGCATTCTGACGCTTGAACTGGTGCGCGTGTCCGAACGCGCCGCTGTGGCGGCCGCACGGCTGCGTGGACGCGGCGACGAAAAGGCCGCCGACCAGGTGGCCGTCGACGCGATGCGCTCCGAGCTGAACCGTCTCGACATCAAGGGCACCGTTGTCATTGGCGAAGGCGAGCGTGACGAAGCGCCGATGCTCTATATCGGGGAGGAAGTCGGCACGGGTGAGGGGCCGGTGGTCGACATCGCGCTTGATCCGCTGGAAGGCACTACAATTGCGGCCAAGAACCTGCCCAATTCACTTGCTGTCATCGCAATTGCCGAAAAAGGCACGCTGCTCAACGCACCTGACGTCTATATGGACAAGATCGCGATCGGTCCGGGCTATCCCGATGGCGTCATCTCGCTTGACCGCACGCCGACCGAAAACATCGCACGTGTCGCCAAGGCCAAGGGCGTCGATGTGTCGGAAATCACTGCCTGCATTCTTGACCGCCCGCGTCACCAGAAACTGATCGATGAAGTGCGCGCTACCGGCGCTGCGATCCGCCTGATCGGCGATGGCGACGTTGCAGCTGTCATCCATACGACCGATCCGCAGGAAACCGGCATCGACATCTATATGGGTACCGGCGGCGCGCCTGAAGGCGTGCTGGCTGCGGCTGCGCTGCGCTGCACCGGCGGCCAGATGCAGGGCCGCCTGATCCTCGATACGCCTGAAAAGGTCGAGCGCGCCAGAAAGATGGGCGTCAAGGATCCGAACGCGATCTACCGTGTCAACGATATGGCGAGCGGCGACGTGCTTTTTGCGGCGACTGGCGTCACCGATGGCAACATGCTGTCGGGCGTGCGCTTTACCAAGAACTTCATCGAGACGCATACGATTGTCATGCGCTCGTCGTCGCGGACGGTGCGGGAGATCATTGCCCGCCATCAGGATCTCGACAAGTTCTAGGAGAGCGCCATGTTCACTCACATCGTTGTCGGGTCAAATGACCTCGAAAAGTCACGCCAGTTCTATGATGCGATCTTTGCCGCCGCTGGCGGTACGGCTGGTGTCGTCGATCCCAAGGGCAGGCTGGTCTACCCAAAGGACGGCTTTCGCTTCATGGTGACGAAGCCGATCAATGGAGAGGCGGCGTCGCACGCCAATGGCGGCACCATCGGCATGCTGATGAAAAGCAGCGAAATGGTTCAGGCCTGGCACGATGCCGGCGTCGCCAATGGCGGAACAACGGCGGAAGGTGCCCCTGGGGTGCGCGATCTGGGTACGCGAAAAGTCTATCTCGCCTATTTGCGCGATCCTGACGGCCACAAGCTGTGCGCCAGTTTTCCGATCCCGAACCCGGCGTGAACTTGACACGGCGCTGGCGGTTCCCAATTTAGCGCCGTGCAGAACCGTCTTTTCCTCAACGTCAGGAACTCCGCCAACGGGCTTGCCTGGGAGCATCGTCTGAGCGAGCGCCAGGAGGCGATGGCGCTGGCGATTGCCCAGTCGCACGGCGTGTCAGACATCGTGTCGCGCATTCTGGCTGGCCGCGACGTTGCGCCTGAAAGCGCCGAGGCCTTCCTGGACCCGACCATCCGCGATCTGATGCCCGATCCGCTGACCATGACCGACATGGATGCGGCGGGCCAGCGTTTGGCAGATGCTATCCTGCGCAAGGAGCGGGTGGCGATCTTTGGCGACTATGACGTCGATGGCGCGTGTTCGTCGGCGCTGATGAAGAAGTTCCTCGATCATCTTGGAATTGAAAGCGAAATCTACATTCCGGACCGCGTGTTTGAAGGCTATGGGCCAAACCCTGCCGCCATGCGGGAACTGGTTGAGCGCGGAGCAAAATTGATCGTTACCGTCGATTGCGGCACCAACAGCCCGGCGGCCATCGCAGCGGCGCGTGAGGCTGGCGCTGATGTCGTGGTGCTTGACCACCATCAGGTGGGTGGCGCGCTGCCCGAGGTTACGCCGGTGGTCAATCCCAACCGTGAGGACGACCTTTCAGGTCTTGGTTATCTGTGCGCTGCCGGCGTCGTGTTCATGACGCTGGTGCATGTGGCACGGCTGCTTCGCACCCATGACCGCTTCGATCTGCCCGATCTTTTGTCGATGGTTGATCTGGTGGCGCTGGCGACCGTCTGCGATGTGGTTCCGCTTGCCGGTCTCAATCGCGCCTTTGTCGTCAAAGGATTGATCGCGGCCAGGCGCATGACCAATCCGGGCATTGCGACGCTGGCGCGCGCGTCGCGCATTGGCGAGCCGCTCAATCCCTATCATTTCGGCTTCATGATCGGGCCGCGCATCAATGCCGGCGGGCGTATTGGTGATGCTGCGCTGGGCAGCCGGCTGCTAACGCTCGACGATCCGGTCGAAGCCGCTCGCATCGCCGAACAGCTCGACCGTCTCAATACCGAGCGTCAGGCGATGGAGCAGGTCATGCTCGAACAGGCCAAGGCCGAAGCCGACGCCGAGCTGATCGCCGGGCAGGGGCCGGCCGTCATCGTCACCGCCAGCGACAGCTGGCATCCCGGTATCGTCGGGCTGCTGGCGTCGCGCCTGAAAGACCATGCACGGCGGCCAGCCTTTGCGATTGCCTTCAACGCCAACAATGTCGGCTCCGGTTCAGGGCGATCGATTCCGGGCTTTGACCTTGGCCGCATGGTGCGCCAAGCAGTCGATGACGGTCTCCTGGTCAAGGGCGGCGGCCACGCCATGGCGGCGGGCATCACGGTTGAACGGGCAAAACTTGGCGCTCTGCGCGCCTTCTTCGAGGACTACGCCTCAAAGACCGTGTTCGAACTGCGCGACGCCGAAAGCCTCAAGATCGACGCTGCCGTGGCGGCCGACGGCGCAAACCTGAAGCTGCTGGAAGAAATGGAAAAGGCCGGGCCTTACGGTTCCGGCCATTCGACGCCCATCCTGGCGCTGCCGCGTCATCGCATTGCCGACGCGCGCGAAGTCGGTAATGGCGGGCACATCCGTGTCGATCTGCAATCGGAGACCGGGCGGCGTCTGGGGGCTATTGCATTCCGCGCCGCCGGCAATCCGCTTGGCCGCTTTCTCATCGACAACCGCGGCTCGGCTGTGCACGTCGCCGGTACGCTGTCGGTCAACCACTGGAACGGCAACGCCACGCCGCAATTTCGGATCATCGATGCGGCGGCGGTGGAGCGCTAAACCATCACCCGCTGCAGGCGCTCGATCTCGTTCATATGCGCCATGGTGCCTTCGTAGCCGATGCGGATCAGCTCATCGGCGCGGTGGAATTCGGTCAGCCCGATATGGCCGAGTTTTGGCTGTAAGGACAGGTCGGGCGGATCACCCGCCAGACGGGCGCGCGAAATGCGGTCCTGAATGATGTTGAAGGCCTCAATCATCACGCCGGTGATGCCGAGCCGCGATTCAGCGGCGGTCGCGGGCTTGCTTTCTGCTGCCTCGTCCACGGCGCTGTGACGCAGCACCGCCGCGCGACCGAACAGGTCGTAATGCAGGTTGACCGCGATGACGAGCCGCTGCTCATGAGCCCGGCATACCGACACAGGCACCGGGTTGACCAGCGCGCCGTCAACCAGCGTGCGCTTGTTGCAGGTGACAGGCTCAAACACGCCCGGCAATGCGTATGATGCGCGCATGGCGGTAATCAGCGAGCCGCTCGACAGCCAGATTTCGTGGCCGGTGCGGATCTCAGACGCAACGCAGACAAATGGTTTTGGCAGGTCGTCAAAGGTCACGTCGCGCAGATGTTCCTGCATGCGGGCGGTGAGCTTCATGCCGCCAAACAGACCGTTGCCGCCCAGATGGAAGTCAAGCAGGCCGAACACACGGCGTTTAGTCAGCGAGCGGGCAAATTCTTCCAGTTCATCCAGTTTTCCGGCGAGGTAGCAGCCGCCGACCAGAGCGCCGATCGAAGTTCCGGCAATCATGTCGATGTCGATGCCGGCCTCATCAAGGGCTCTCAAGACCCCGATATGGGCCCAGCCGCGCGCCGCGCCGCCGCCAAGAGCCAGAGATACGCCGGATTTCTTTTGAGGCATTGGCGCAGGCTTTTCGACCGTAGCGGGCGGTTCGCCGCCGAAGTCTGCCTTTCTACGCAAAGATGCCCAATCGAGCATCGCCATGACACAACTACTCCTATGTCTGTCAGCATATATATAGGAAGGACGTTGCTGAACTGTGAATGAACCGCACGGTCTACTTTGAATAGACCAGTTCCGGATCGAATTGCTTTTCCGAACCATCGTCCATCAGACGCGCTTGGCCGTTCTCATCGACGACAATCCTGTAGAAGCAGGAATGCCGTCCGGTATGGCAGGTCGCGTCATGGCCGCCGACCCTGACCTTGAGCCATACAACGTCCTGGTCGCAGTCGGTGCGCATTTCGGTCACCTGTTGCAGGTTTCCCGATGTCTCGCCCTTCTTCCACAGTGCTTTGCGCGAGCGCGACCAGTAGTGGGCGATGCCGGTCTCCAGTGTCAGTGACAGGGCCTCGGCATTCATATGCGCGACCATCAGCAGACCGCTGCCGCCAGCCTCCGTCACGACCGCCGTCACCAGCCCGTCCGGGCCAAAGCGCGGCGTAAACACCGCGCCTTCCTCCAGTTCGTGCTTGTCGGTAGAGGGGGGCGCAAAACCGCCTGTTGTCATCACAGCTTGCCCGGATCGCGGATCATCGACATGAACCGCACCTGTTCCTCGGCATTGTCGCGGTAGGCGCCGGTAAAGGTCGAGGTCAGGGTCCTCGATCCTTGTTTCTTGATGCCGCGCATCGCCATACACATGTGCTCGGCTTCGATCACGATGGCAACACCGCGCGGATTAAGCACCTCCTGGATCGTGTTGGCGATTTGCGCCGTCAGCGCCTCCTGTGTCTGCAGGCGCTGGGCAAAGATGTCGACGACGCGCGCGATCTTCGACAGGCCGACCACCCGGCCATCGGGCAGGTAGCCGACATGGGCCTTGCCGATGATCGGCACCATGTGGTGTTCGCAATGCGAATAGAACTGGATGTCGCGCATCACCACCATGTCGTCGAAGCCGGCGACCTCCTCAAACGTCGTGCCAAGCTCCTCGACCGGCGACTGGGCATAACCGCCGAACATTTCGAGATAGGCCTTGGCAACCCGGCGCGGCGTATCGATCAGCCCTTCGCGCTCCGGATTCTCGCCGATCCAGCGCAGCAGCGTCGAGACGGCGGCCTCTGCTTCTGCTTGCGTCGGGCGGCCGGACGGGGTGGCGGCAGGGGGATTCGGCAGGCCGGCGGCCTTGCGGAAAATGGCGTCCATTACGGCGTCTCCAGTAGTCGCCCTCGGTGGAGCGACGGGTTGAACGGATCCGGCCGGTTTCCTCTTATGGGGGAAGCGGGTGCGGTTTCGAACCGGCAACGGGGAGCCAAAAGTGCTGCTTGCCGCCGCTGGTTCTGCTTCCCTATATATAGCGCAGCAAGCGAAGGGAAAAGGCATGCAACGACATGCTCCTGCCAAACTTGCCTGCCATGGCGAAAAATCATGATCGACGACGTCTACAATGCAAAAATTCTCGGTTTTGCCGGCAATATCGGCCGCGCGGGGCGGCTTGATGCGCCCGACGCCAGCTCGCGCCAGCATTCCAAACTGTGCGGCTCGACCGTGATTGTTGATCTGAAAATGGATGGCGATACGGTCACCGATTTCGCGCATGATGTCAAAGCCTGCGCGCTGGGACAGGCCTCGTCGGCGATCATGGCGGAGCATGTGGTCGGCGCCACCGCATCGGAATTGCGCGCTGTGCGTGAGACAATGCTCAAGATGCTGAAGGAAAACGGTGCCCCGCCCACTGGCCGATTTGATGATCTGAAATATCTCGAACCGGTACGCGACTACCGCGCCCGCCATGCTTCGACGATGCTGACCTTTGACGCTGTGGTCGACGCGATCGACCAGATCGAACGAAGAAGGGCAGGGCAGGCGGCCTGAATTATCCCGCGCGCGCTCGCGTGGTGCGTGGCGTTGACAATAGCAGGCTGGTTTCTGATCCCGACACGCCCGGCAGCAGCCTGATCCGGTGGATCACATCATCAAATTCGGTAAGTGAAGACGCACTGACTTCGATAACAATATCCCAGCGGCCATTGGTTGTATGCACGGCGGTCACCTGCGGATAACCGCCCAGCGCGCGCACGATCCGGTCTTTCGCAGGCCCTTCAATCGACACCATTGAAATGCCGCGGATCGACTGGTCAATTGCGTCAGCGCGCAGGATCACCGTGTAGCCGACAATGTCGCCCGCCTGTTCCAGCCGGTCGATATGCGACCGCACCGTGGCGCGTGACACCTTCAGATCAATCGCCAGATCAGAGATGGAGCGACGCGCGTCCTGACGCAGCAGCACAATCAGTTTTTGATCCAGTTCATCCATTTTGGCCGCCTCATTTGCCAGTATGATAAGCCGGATCGGCTGATTTGCCAATTTGTGTTGTTCAATCCGCCAGCGCCCGATGATCCAATACGAGGATTGAGGGAGGCCAAGTCATGTTATGTCGGATTGTTGGCGCGCCGGTTCAGGACGGGGCCGGGCGCATGGGCTGCGAGATGGGGCCGAGCGCTTTGCGCACCGCCGGTCTTGCCACCACATTGATGGAACTTGGCCATCAGGTCGAGGACTGGGGAGCGGTGCAGCCCCACATAGTCAACGTCGCTGCGCACGGCAATCTGGCGCTGAAGGCGCTGCCGGAAATTGCAGGCTGGACGCAAGCCATCGCTGACACCGCCTATGAAGCTGCCAAAGACGCCATGCCGATCTTTCTGGGTGGCGACCATTCCATTTCCGCCGGCACGCTGTCAGGCGTTGCGCGCCGCGCCAAAGAGACCGGCCGTCCGCTTTTTGTGCTCTGGCTCGACGCGCATCCCGATTTCCACACGCTCGATACCACCGCCAGTGGCAATCTGCATGGCGTGCCGCTTGCCTATGCCTCCGGCCGTAGCGGCTTTGCCGGTTACTACCCTGATCTTGCCGTTGCGGTTGATCCCTCCCGCGTCTGCACTCTCGGCCTGCGCAGCGTCGATCCGGCCGAGCGCCAGGCACTCAACGAAGCAGGCGTCACGGTGCACGACATGCGCGCCATCGACGAACACGGCATCGGCAAGCTGCTGCGCGCCTTCCTCAAGCGCGTCTCCGGCGAGAACGGCCTGCTGCACGTGTCGTTCGACGTCGATTTTCTCGACCCGTCGATAGCGCCCGCAGTTGGCACCACAGTGCCTGGCGGCGCGACGTTTCGCGAGGCGCATCTGGTGATGGAAATGCTGTCGGATTCGGGCCTCGTCACCAGCCTCGATCTGGTTGAACTTAACCCGTTCCTCGACGAGCGCGGCCGCACCGCCATCCTGATGGTCGACCTGACCGCCAGCCTGATGGGCCGCCGCATCATGGACCGTCCCACCCGCAACCATTCGGGAGAAATCTGATCATGACCGCTCCATCCAAACTCGCCATCGTGCCGTTTGTCTCGGTCGATTCGATGATGAAACTGGTGTTGACCATCGGCGTCGACACGTTTCTCACCGAACTTGCCGGCTACATCGAGGAAGACTTCAAGCGATGGGAGAGCTTTGACAAGACGCCGCGCATTGCCTCGCACAGCCATGACGGTGTCATCGAACTGATGCCGACGTCGGACGGCCAGATGTATGGCTTCAAATATGTCAACGGTCACCCAAAGAACATGCGTGAGGGCCGCCAGACAGTTACTGCCTTCGGCGTGCTCGCCGATGTTGGCTCCGGCTATCCGATGCTGTTGTCGGAAATGACTATCTTGACCGCGTTGCGCACCGCCGCCACATCGGCTGTCGCCGCCAAATATCTCGCGCCACAGCACGCACGCACCATGGCTATCATCGGCAATGGCGCGCAGTCCGAGTTCCAGGCGCTTGCCTTCAAGGCGCTGCTCGGAATCGATGAACTCAGGCTCTATGATCTCGACCGTTCGGCGTCGGAAAAATGCGCCCGCAATCTCGCCAACAAGGGATTTTCGATCACCATCTGCGACAATGGCCAGGGCGTGGTCGAAGGCGCGGAGATCATCACAACCGTCACCGCCGATAAACAATACGCGACGATCCTGACCGACAACATGGTCGGCTCCGGTGTGCACATCAACGCGGTTGGTGGCGATTGCCCCGGCAAGACCGAGCTGCACAAGGATATTCTCCTGCGCTCCGGCATCTTTGTTGAATACCCGCCTCAGACCCGTGTCGAAGGCGAGATCCAGCAGCTTCCCGCCGACTATCCGGTCACCGAGCTGTGGCAGGTGATGACCGGCAAGGCAGAGGGACGGACAGCCCCGCAGCAGATCACGCTGTTTGATTCAGTCGGCTTTGCCATCGAGGATTTTTCAGCGCTGCGCTATGTGCGCGACAAGCTGAAGTCGACCGGCCTCTACGAGGAACTGGACCTTCTGGCCGATCCCGACGAGCCGCGTGACCTGTTTGGCATGTTACTTCGCAAGGAGCAGGAGATGGCGGCCTAAGCCGCCTTGTCCGTCGCCAGCAGGTCCCGCACCATCGGGATCACCTTGGTGCCGTAGAGCTCGATCGAGCGCATCATCTTGTCATGGCCGAGCGGCCCGCTCGAATATTTCATGTCAAAACGGTCAGCGCCTAGCGCCTTCACGGTCGCGGCGATCTTCATCGCCACGGTTTCAGGCGAGCCGGTGTAGGACGAGCCAAGCTCGACCTCGTTGATGAAGTTCTGCTTCGTCGTCGGGCCCCAGCCGCGCTCGCCGCCAATGCGGTCGTGCATGATCTTGTAGGCCGGCCACAATTCCTCGCGCGCCTGTTCGTCGGTATCGGCGATATGGCCTGGCGAATGCACGCCCAGCGGCATCTTTTCGTTCACGCCGAGCTGGTCCTGCGCACGCTGGTAGAGATCAACAAATGGCCGGAAACGTTTCGGGTCGCCGCCGATGATCGCGAGCATCATCGGGATCTGATACTGCACCGAGCGCACGACTGACTCAGGGCTTCCGCCAACTCCTATCCAGGCTTTCAACCGACCGTTCTCGATCGGCGGATGAATGATGACATTCTCCAGCGCCGGGCGCAGCTTGCCGCTCCAGTTCACCGGGCCGTTTTTCAGAAGCTCTGCAAACAGGTCGAGCTTTTCGGAGAACAGAACTTCGTATTTCGATAGATCATAGCCGAACAGCGGGAAGGATTCGGTGAAGGAGCCGCGCCCCAAAATGACTTCAGCGCGGCCATTTGACAGGGCGTCTACCGTGGAAAATCGCTGAAACACCCGGATTGGATCGTCCGACGACAGCACAGTTACCGCCGAGCCCAGCCGGATGCGGTTGGTGCGCGTCGCAATGCCGGCCAGCATGGTTTCAGGCGATGAAATGGCGAAATCATCGCGGTGGTGTTCGCCAACGCCGATGAAGTCGACGCCGGTCTGGTCGGCCAGGATCGCTTCGTCGAGCAGGTTGCGGATCACCTGCGCGGCAGGCAGCATCTTGCCGTCTGCGCCTTTGGTCACGTCGCCAAACGTGTCGATGCCGAGTTCAACTGTCTTTGCCATGATGCCGTCGATGCCTGAATTGCTTGTCAAGCGTCACACATAGGCGCGCCCGGCTGCAACGCCAAGCGCCGAGCAATGACACACTGTTCACCGCCGATTGACAGCGTCTGACTGCAACACGTCCGCAGCCCAATCCCGGCGAACGTTCAGGCAATAGCCTCAATCATATTGAGATCGTGCGTCTCGGCGATGCTGACAATCTTCTATCAGATAAAAGTTTTTCGGCATTTCTTCTTGCAAGCGCAACTCGTGGTTGATTACAAATCTAATATTCCTTAGCGGAAAACTGATTCATTTCTAGCGCCGCTGATTAGTGGAGGGGGCATCTATGTCGAAAGCGCCAAGGTTCTTGCAGAGACTGGTAGGCGGTGGCGACGTCCAGCAGCTTTATCCCACACCGTCGGCCGAAGTGGCTGCAGCTAGCAGCGCCGACGGGCCGATGGCAAGGGAATTCGAGGCGCTCGAAAGCTCGTTGCAGGTCCTTTCAGGACTGCCTGGTTCGTTTCATCAACTCGTCAGCGGGTTTCAGAAAGCTTACAAGGATCTGGATGAGACCCGCGAGCGCTCTCGCACGCTCGATGCGGCGTTAAAGGAAGAGCGCAGCAAGGCGTTGGACCTGACAAACCAGCTTGAAATTCGCAATGCTGACCTTGAGCGTACAGAATACAGCTTGCAGCGCGCCCAAGCCAGTCTCTCGGCCAAATCGCAGAAGAACGTTCAGCTGGAAAGCGCGCTGTCCGATGCCCGGCTGGCCCATGCCGATGCAAATGCAAAGCTCGCCCGGCTTGAGCCGCTGGTGCGCGAATTCAAGACTGCCCGTGATGCATTGACTGCGCGTATCGAGACACTCGACGGCCAGAAGGATCTGGCAAACAAGGAAGTAGCGGAACTTCGCGGCGAACTTATCCGCAACAAGGAAGAGATTGCCAAGCTCAAGGAGCGGGCCAACACTCTGGCGGGCGAACGGCAGGGCCTCTCGGAGCGGCTGGATCAGTCCGTGAACACAATCCTTGATCTCAAGAATGCGATCGCTGCGGACAAGGAGCAGATCGCAACACTTGTCGCCACGGTCAAACGCGAGTCCGGCGTTGCGCGGGCGCTCAAGAAGGAAAATGATCAGGTCATCAAGGAGCGCGAGGATTTGCGCGCCGAGACGACGAACCAGATCGAAGGCGCGCGCAGCCGCTATCGGGTCCTTGAAAAGTTGCTGGAGGAATCGCGCATGCGGTTCCAGGGGGAGGCTCACTCGGTGTCGGCGCTCCGCCGCGAAAAGAACCAGCGCGACAATGACATTGTGCAGGTCAATCTGGCGCTGGCCACCGCGCGCGAAGAGATTGTCGATCTGCGCAGCCAGCTGCTGGCCAATTCGGAGACGATCACGCAGGCGCATTCGGAACTCACCATGGAGGCCGAGAAGCGCGGCAAGTTCGATGTGGAGCTGCAGATTTCCCAGGAAGAGAACGCAAAGCTGCTGGCAATGATCAAGTCGGACAAGATTGATCAGGAAAATATCAGCCAGATGCACCAGACGGTTACGACCGAACTGAAGGCGACCATTGACGCGCTGCGGGCCGAGAACGAGCGTATTCGCGAAGAACTGCAAGCCTATCGTTTTGCCGATCAGGCCTCTGTCGACGACGACGATAATGATGTTGACGCCAAGGGAGTTGTCGTCAGCCTGAAACGATAGGCAGGCCGGGCTCAGCCGCGCGCGCCCACAAGACGTCATTGCGCCATTCGTCTGAAATGATCATCTATGGCGCATGAACGACGAGGAACGCCCGGCCGCCGATTGTGGCCATCACGGCCACAACCATCACCCGCACCCGGCCCGGTCGCGCAACTGGGGCGGTCCCTGGCGCAAGACGCCGGGCAGGGTGCTTGGCACGTCGCTGGTGCGCCTTTACCAACTCACCCTGTCCGGTTTCATCGGCAATACCTGCCGTCACATGCCTACCTGCTCCGAATATGGCTATGAGGCCATCGCCCGCCATGGTCTTTGGCCGGGCAGCTGGATGGCGCTGTTCCGCTTCATGCGCTGCGGCCCCGGCGGCACGCACGGCATCGACAATGTCCCGGTCGAACTCAAACCGCGTTATCGCTGGTATCTGCCATGGCGCTATTGGGGGATAAGCAAGGCCGAACACTGAGGGCGCCTACACAAAATCTCCTGATGTGCGCCGCCAGCGTTTCTGCGCAAGCATTGGCCGCGCGGCAATCGCGTTCTTGAGCCCATCACGGCGCGTTTTCCATTTGGGCATGCCGATTTCGAGCAGACGGGTCAAAGGTTTGCTTGATTCCAGTGCATCTTGAATGAGCGGCCAGGTCATGCTGCCGCCGCGACCATGATGGAGAATGTCGGCAATGACACAGCAGATGTCTGCGCTTCTTCCGTCAATGCCGACGCGCGTGTCGGCTCGTTTCATGAATTTGCGATAGGTGTCTACCATTTGCCCGACCTGCACGGCTCTTGCGCTTTGGTGGTTAGCGCTCCAGTGAATGAGCTTCGCGGCGGCGATGACCTCCGAGTCTTCGACTTCGTTTGATGTCGGGTTTAGATATTTCATCAGTTTTCTGGTCGATTCCGCATCCTCAATCGGCAAAGGCGGCGTCGTATCGGTGCGGCATATCCGGCCACCGACAACGCCGAGATGGGGAAAATAGTCCTGCGCCTCCGGGAGCTTCAGCATCGCCCGGAAATATTCGACAAAGTCACCGTCCGGCACATGAGCGGCGAACTGACCGAAGCCGAAGGTGAATGCGGCCCTGTCATAGGTGTTGAGAGTCAGAAAGTTGCGGCCCTCGACAATGGCAGTCGGCTCCACAAAGAGTGACCAGAAGCCATATTGTTGAGCGTGGTCGCCGGCAGCATAGAGCAGTTTCTGCAGCTTGCTTCCGGCAAAGATGTTGTAGAGGCCGATCCGGCTTTCATACGGAACCCGCTTTCCGACGAAAAAGCGCGGGGCATTGTCAGCGGTGCAGCTGAAATTGTTGCCGTCTCGATAAATCTTGAAGAGGATTGGCATATTCTCGCCTCGGTCCGCTTCAAGAAGGCCAGCGATAGGCTTTGAGCTCATATTTGTATGAGCCCTTTTTGCCGTTCTTCGGATAATTCGCGATGTTGACAGAGTTGCTCGAGTTGCCGCTCAGCAGTCTGATTTGGCTTGAAGTTTCACCGAGCCAAAAGCCCACATGTCCGCCACTTTCGTTTGTGCTCTTGCGCGAGAAGACTGCAATTGCCCCGAGTTTGCCATCGCCAAGGGCTTTGCCCCAGTTTCGCCAATCAAGCGCCCACGCACTATCTGTGCCTTTCATTCCCGCCATACGGATGACCCAGTTGGTGAAGGCTGAGCACCACGGCGTCTCGTCTTTGCTCTTGTCGGCTTCGCTGAGCGTTGTTGTCGCCAGATATTCGAGAATGCGCGGATTGTTGCCAGGGTTCTTTTCGGCAACCCCGATTTCGTGCCGGGCAATCTTCAGCCATTTCGGTTCGTCACCCGGATAGGCGGCAATGGATGCGTCGACAATGAGCTTTTGCCGCGAGACGCTGCCGGGTAAGACCAGCGTGTCTCCCGGGTAGATCAGGTTGGGATTGCTGATCTGGGGATTCATTTGAATGAGGTCGGCATAGGCTACGCCGGTCAATGTCGCGATCTGCAAGAGTGTGTCGCCGGGGCGAACATTGTAGATCTTGTTTTCCAATACCTTGTCAGTCATCGCTCACTCCGTCGAGAACAATTGCCGGTTTGGATTACAAATTTGCCAGACTATACACATCCGAAAGTTGTATGGTCTGGCCATTCATACAATCTTAGGTGGCTATGTGAGTCAACAGTAATCGTAAGGTGTGTGTGGGTGGGAACGTCACTGCGACCTAGGTCCCGTGGTAACTGAAGTTGGGGCGGCGCTGGTGCTTGTCTTGCCGTCAGCGTGCTTACTCGCTAAATGCGTTTCCTCATTGAAAACCACCCGCGCTCGTTGGCGGGACTGGATAAAGGAAAGCACATGTCACGCTCCGTTTCCCTCACATTTCCCGATGGTTCCGTCCGCGATTATCCTGCGGCGCTGACCGGCCTTGAACTGGCCGAATCCATTTCCAAATCGCTGGCCAAGAAGGCGGTTGCGTATGCGATCGACGGCGTTGCGCGCGATCTGTCTGATCCGCTCGAAACCGACGGCCATGTCGAGATCCTGACCCGCGACCATCCGCTGGCGCTTGAGATGATCCGCCATGACGCGGCACATGTGCTTGCAGAAGCAGTGCAGGAATTGTGGCCTGGCACGCAGGTCACCATCGGTCCGGTGATCGAAAATGGCTTCTATTATGATTTTGCCCGCGACACGCCGTTCACGCCCGACGATTTTGCCACGATCGAAAAGAAAATGCGCGAGATCATCGGCCGCAACAAGCCGTTCACCAAGGAAGTCTGGTCGCGTGACAAGGCTCGAAAAGTGTTTGGCGACAAGGGCGAGACCTACAAGGTCCAACTCGTGGACGCCATTCCGGAAGGCCAGGATCTGAAGATTTACGGGCAGGGTGACTGGTTCGACCTTTGCCGTGGTCCGCATATGGCTTCCACTGGCCAGATCGGTAACGCCTTCAAGCTGATGAAGGTGGCCGGCGCCTATTGGCGTGGCGATTCCAACAATCCGATGCTGACGCGCATCTACGGCACGGCCTGGGCCAACCAGGAGCAGCTTGACGCCTATGTCAACATGCTGGCCGAAGCCGAGAAGCGCGACCATCGCCGCCTGGGCCGCGAGATGGACCTGTTCCATTTCCAGGAAGAGGGGCCGGGCGTCGTGTTCTGGCACGCCAAGGGCTGGAAGCTGTTCCAGACGCTGATCGCCTACATGCGCCGCCGGCTCGCCGAATCCTATCAGGAGGTCAACGCACCGCAGGTGCTCGACAAGTCGCTGTGGGAAACGTCAGGCCACTGGGGCTGGTATCAGGAGAACATGTTTGCGGTGAAGTCGGCACACGCCTTCACCCATCCCGACGATCCTGAAGCCGATCAGCGCGTCTTCGCGCTCAAGCCGATGAACTGCCCGGGCCACGTACAGATCTTCAAGCATGGCCTGAAATCCTACCGCGATCTGCCGATCCGGCTGGCCGAATTCGGCAATGTTCATCGCTATGAGGCATCCGGCGCGCTGCATGGGCTTCTGCGCGTTCGCGCCTTCACGCAGGACGACGCGCACATCTTCTGCACGGAGGAGCAGCTGGAGGCCGAGATCCTCAAGATCAACGATCTGATGATGTCGGTCTACAAGGACTTTGGCTTTGAGGAAGTGCTGGTCAAGCTTGCGACGCGCCCCGAGAAGCGCGTCGGAACCGATGCCGCCTGGGATCACGCCGAAGACATTCTGCGCCGGTCTCTGGAAAAAATGGCGCGCGATGACAATCGCATCAAGACGGGCGTCAACGAGGGCGAGGGCACGTTCTACGGTCCGAAATTCGAATACACGCTCAAGGACGCTATTGGCCGCGAATGGCAGTGCGGAACGACCCAGGTCGATTTCAACCTGCCGGAGCGGTTCGGTGCGTTCTACATCGCGTCCGATTCCGAAAAACGCCAGCCTGTGATGGTCCACCGCGCCATCTGCGGTTCGCTGGAGCGGTTCCTCGGCATTCTGATCGAGAACTATTCCGGCCATTTCCCGCTCTGGCTCGCCCCGGTGCAGGTTGTTGTCGCGACCATTACGTCGGAAGCTGACGGCTACGCTGCAAAAGTGCTGCAGCGCCTGCGCGACGCCGGCCTCAATGCCGAGCTCGACCTGCGCAACGAGAAGATCAACTACAAGGTCCGCGAACATTCGCTGGCCAAGGTTCCGGTCATGCTGGTCGTCGGCAAGCGCGAGGCCGATGAAGACACGGTCAACGTCCGGCGTCTCGGTTCGCGTGATCAGGTGTCGATGGGTCTCAATGAGTCCATTGCTGCGCTGGTCGACGAAGCCACTCCGCCAGACATCCGCCGCAAGCAGGAACGCATCGCTGCGGCCAACGCCGCATAAGACAAAGGCCGGGCAATGCCCGGCCTTTTCACTTCATGCCGGCTCAACCGTTACGTCTATTCATATCCCGGCGTTTCGATTTCCTGCCCGGGCTTTGCGACCGGTATCGCGTTTTCGGTCAGCACTTCAAAGTCACCATTTTGTCCGGCGTGGACTTCGATGTCCCGCTGGTAAATCCGGTCGCGGTTCTTGGCGATGACGGTGTAGCTGCCCTCGGCAAGCACCATCGACGAGAATGCGCCGACGCTTTCCTTCACCATGTCGCCGGTGTCGGTCAATACCGACCAGGACGTGTCGGCAATGGCTTCGCCGCCTTGCTCGCGCACCAGCTTCATCGTGACGCTGGCCGCTTTGTGTTCGACAGTTGCTTCTGTCAGCTTGCCGGCCTCGACGCGGATTTCTGAACGGATGACGGCGTTGACCTTGCCGTAGTCGGATACCACCTGATAGACGCCAGCATTGAGCCGCACGACTGTATTGGGAGTGACGTCGCGGATGATCAGGGCTCGCTCACCGCGAGAGTCCTCGTCGCGCTCGTAGATCGAAAATGTCAGCTGGTCAGGCGGAATCGGCATTCCGCCACCGGCTACGGCATCAAGCTTCAATCCGCCCGCGTCCAGCACAAGGCTTTCCACCTTTGCCGAACGGCTAACGGTGATGCGCTTGGTCGCACCCGCACGGCCAAAGGCTGCGTGGACCAGATAGCTGCCTGGTTCAAGATCCATCGAGGCCGTGCCGCCCTGTGCTGAGGCAACGAGCGGCAGCTTGCCGTCCTGCCCCGGCGTCTGGCCGAACACGCGCCAGGTCAGCCCGCGGGTGACGTCCGGTCCGTCCTTTACCAGCTTGGCCGACAGGGTCAGCGCGCCGACGCCGGAAATCTTCGGCAGGGTCGGCAGGTCGGGTTTGGGTGCGTAGGAATTGATGCCTTCAAGTGGAGCATTGGGCAAAGGCGATGCAACGCCACCACTGATTGCGGGGTCGACGAGTTGCTGCGCATGAACGATAGCTGGCGCAACGGCAAACAGAATCGCCATAATAGCCACGGTCAGCAGACGCAGGATCATCATCATGCTTGCGTTGAAACCCAGCCCGATGGCAAATTCAAGACCGTTTCGCCATGTCGCGCCCTCGCTGTGCCGGCAAAGCTCCCAAAATTGAGGATCAGACGTGAACCAAGCCGTTATCGACTTCCTGTTGGCGCGCAAGTCAGCACCCATTGACATGATGCACGGACCCGGTCCGGCGGATGACGAAATCGACCTGATGATCCGCATCGCATCACGCGTGCCCGACCACGGCCGGCTCGCGCCCTGGCGCTTCATTCTCTATCGTGGCGATGTACGGCGCGAGATCGGCGACAAGCTCGCAGCTCTTGCCGTCAAGCTTGAAGGCGACTTGCCTGAGGCACGGCTTGAAAAGGAGCGCACCCGCTTTTCTCGTGCGCCGCTGGTCATCGGCGTCGTGTCGATCACGCGCGACAACCCAAAAATCCCGCAATGGGAAATGTTCCTGTCGGGCGGGGCAGCCGCCATGAACCTGTCGCTCGCCGCGCAGGCGCTCGGCTATGGCTCGAACTGGATCACCAACTGGTATTCTGACAGTGACGAGGGCAGGGCGATCCTTGGCCTCAAGGCAAACGAGCGCGTTGTCGGTTTCGTTCATATCGGCAAGGTGGATGGCGATCTTCCCGAGCGTCCGCGCCCGGACTGGACGACGCTTGTCAGTGACTACGCCGGACCAGAGCAAGGCTGACCGATGTTTTATGAGCCAAGGATTGGCCACGGCCTGCCACACAACCCGTCCAAGGCGATTGTCTCGCCGCGCCCCATCGGCTGGATCTCGACGTGTGATGTGAATGGCAAGGTCAATCTCGCCCCCTATTCCTTCTTCAACATGCTGTCGGACGATCCCTTCCTTGTCTGGTTTTCATCCGAGGGTCCGAAGGACAGCGCCACCAATGCCGAACAGACCGGTGAGTTTGTCGCTAATCTGGCAACCGGCAATCTCGCCGAACAGGTCGTTGCTTCATCTGTCGACGCGCCTCACGGCGTCGACGAGTTCGACTATGCGGGCCTGACCCACGCGCCATCGAGGCTGGTGCGTCCGCCGCGCGTGGCGCAAGCCTCCGCTGCGCTCGAATGCAAGGTCACCGAGGTCATGCGTCCGCGCGGGCTTGGTGGGCGCGGCGGGTCTAGCATCGTTGTGATCGGTGAAGTGGTCGGCGTCCATATTGACGACGCTGCGCTTACCGGTGGCCTGTTCGATGTGGTCAAGGCCGGCAATCTCTCCCGCCTCGGCTATCTTGACTACGCCACTGTCGAAACTGTCTTTCCGCTGCGCCGTCCGCGCTGGAAGAAGGACTGATCTCAGGCGAGGCCCGCTGCTGCCGCGCGCACCAGCAGACGCTCGGCGCGCCTCAGGTGAGGCCGGTCATACATTTTGCCGCCAACGCCCACGACGCCCGGATTTCCCGCATCTTCAAACGCCTTGATGATCGCATGCGCCTGGGCAATCGAAGCGCCTGACGGCGTGAACGCATCATTGATCACGGCCACTTGCGCCGGATGGATCGCCATCTTTCCGGTAAACCCGTCCCGTTCCGCCTCTGCGCATTCGGCTGCCAGTGCATCGAGATCGCGGAAGTCGACAAACACTGTATCGATAGCAGCTGCCTGAACTGCATTGGCGGCAAGGATCGTCATTGCCCGGGCATGGCGGAAGACATCAGTGTAGCGTCCGCGCTGGTCGCGCGTCTCTCTCGCGCCGATGTCTGCCGAAAGGTCTTCTGCGCCCCAGGTCAGGCCGGTGATCCGCGGGAGTGGCTCTGCAAAGCTCGGAACCGCAAGCAGGGAGCGTGCGGTTTCGGTGATGAGCGGAATGACCGCCGTTGCGCCATCGGCAATGCCTGCTTCCGCCTCGGCTGCGCGCAGCTTCACCGACAGACGCACTGCGTCAGCAGCGCCGCAGCACTTTGGCAGCATGATCCCGTCGGGCGCCGCCGCCATCACTGCCGCAAGGTCTTCGTCGGTCATGCCGCTATCCAGCTCATTGACCCGGACGTAGAGCTTTGACCGGGTCTGACCGCGCGCGCTCCTGAGAAACTCTGCTGCAGTTCGTCTGGCGACCGGTTTGCGTTCCGGCGCAACCGAATCCTCCAGGTCGACGAGCAGCACGTCAGCCTCCGCCGTCAGGCCCTTCTCCAGCTTTTTCTCCGAATCGCCAGGAACAAACAGCAGTGAGCGCATCAGGCAGGTCTCCGCTTCATCATCGCCTGCCGCACCGTGCGCGCCACAAGCGTTCCGTGCTGGTTATAGGCGCGGTGCTCGAACTCGACCACGCCCCGGTCGTCCTTCGACTTTGACGGCCGCACCGACCGCACTTCGGTTTCAACGCGGATCGTGTCGCCATGGAAGACCGGCGCGGGGAAGGCGGTATCGGTCATGCCGAGATTGCCGATGGTCGTGCCAAGCGTCGTGTCATGCACCGAAATGCCGATCATCAGGCCAAGCGTGAACAGGGAGTTGACCAGCGGCTTGCCCCATTCGGACTTGGCGGCGAAGTCGAAGTCGATATGCAGCGGCTGCGGGTTCAGCGTCATCACCGAAAACATCATGTTGTCGCTCTCGGTAATGCTTTTGGTCAGTGGATGCCGGATGACCTGACCGGCCTCGAATTCTTCAAGCCATAGCCCTGACATCGTTTTCCTCCCGTTTGCGCTTCTTGGACCTGCTTAGCACTGCGTTCCCGGCAGGCAAGCCCGTTAAGAAATATGGTGAACAGTTCCTCAACCTTTTGCCGGTAGGCTCATCTTCGAGTGGGGTGTTTTGCGTCGATGATAGTTCATCAATTTTTGAAATGGATCGAGACTGCCAGGGTCTCGGAACGTTCCGCCGCAGCAAATGCGCTTGGCCGGGCTTATGCGGTCAGCGAATTGTCATTCGAAGATCGTTGCGCTGCTGAAGCTGCCCTGACCATGTTGCTCGACGACCCTTCGCCGAAGGTCCGTATGGCAATGGCCGAGTCGTTGTCGTTGTGCCACCGCGCTCCTGTCCAGATCATTTCCGCGCTTGCGAACGATCAGCCCGAGATCGCCGCAATCGTGCTGGCACGCTCGCCGGTGCTGACCGACGACTACCTCATTGACCTGGTGGCAGGGTCGACGGCTGAAACCTGCCGGCAGGTTGCAATGCGGCCACGCGTCAGCGCTCCACTTGCTGCGGCCATCGCAGAGGTGGGCGAGGCCTCTGCCTGTCTCGAACTGGTTCGCAATATCGGCGCCGAAATTGCTCCACTCAGCCTGAAGCGGATTGCAGAGCGTCACGGTGGCGAAGCTCCGGTGCGCGAGGCGCTGCTCGCCAACCGCCAACTTGCGCCCGATACCCATCATCTGCTGCTTGGCAAGCTCGGCGATGCGCTCAGCGCCTCGCCGTTGGTGCGTGCGCTGATGGGCCAGCCACGCGCCGAACGCATTGCAAAAGAGGCGTGTGTCAGCGCCAGCGTCAGCCTGCTCGACCATACGCCGGCGTCTGATTGCCCGGCGCTTGTCCAGCAATTGCGTTCGACCGGCCAGCTGACTACCAGCTTCCTCGTCCGCACGGTCGCCTTCGGCAAGATTGACTTCTTTGGCGCGGCGCTTGTCGCCTTGTCTGAACAGAAGGAAGCGCGGGTTCGTTCGCTGCTGGCTGACGGCCGCGACGTCGCGCTTGAGGCGCTGTTCCGCGCTGCCGGACTTGCGGCCAACACCTACTCCGTCTTTATCACGGCCATCCACGTGTGGCGCGACGTGGCGCGCGGCAAACGTGTCGCCGGGCCGCAGGAAGTCAGCTGGCTGATGTTGCGTGCCGCAGGCGACTGCGATCCAAAACTGTCGGCGTTGTTGTCCAATATCCACGTCCAGGTTCTGCGCGACAATGCGCGCCGCCATGCAGCCGACTTGCAGGCAGCTGAACAGGCGGCGCAGGCCGAAGCGAAGCGTCTCGCAGACGAGGCGGCAGAGATGGCGATGCTCGCGCCTCCATCGTCAGACGCAGACGAGGCGGCTCTCGAAATGCTCGACCTCAAGACTGAAGAGTTCCTGGCGATTGAACTCGATGCGATCGAACTCGACGTTGACGAGCTGTCGGAATTGCGCGCCGCCTGACAAGGCAAGCAATCGCGTTTCACTCAAGCAATGGTCAACGCAATTTGTTGGCAATCGCCGTCCGCGCGGCTTATCTGAATTGTTCAATTCTCTGAACGATTGGAGCGCCTGCAGATGACCGAAGCCTATACGCCACCCAAAGTCTGGACCTGGGATCAGGAAAATGGCGGGGCGTTCGCCTCGATCAATCGGCCGATTGCAGGCGCAACCCACGATAAGGAGCTGCCTGTTGGCAAGCATCCGCTGCAGCTCTATTCACTCGGCACGCCCAATGGCCAGAAGGTCACGATCATGCTGGAGGAGCTGCTGGCTGCCGGTCACAAGGGGGCGGAGTATGACGCCTGGCTGATCAATATCGGCAAGGGCGACCAGTTCAGCTCCGGCTTTGTCGAGGTCAATCCAAACTCAAAAATCCCGGCGCTGATGGACCGCAGCGGAGCGCAGCCGATCCGCGTTTTCGAATCTGGCGCGATCCTGATGTATCTGGCCGAAAAGTTCAGCAACGCCTTTGTGGCGACCGAACCAGCCAAGCGCGCCGAGATGCTGTCATGGCTGTTCTGGCAGATGGGCTCGGCCCCGTTCCTGGGTGGCGGCTTTGGCCATTTCTATGCCTACGCGCCGGAAAAGATCAGATACGCCATCGACCGTTATGCGATGGAAACCAAGCGCCAGCTTGACGTGCTCGACCGGCGTCTGGCCGACAATGAATATGTGTCGGGTTCAGACTACACGATTGCCGATATCGCGATCTGGCCCTGGTATGGCGGTGTAGTGCGTTCGAATTCCTACAACGCTGCCGAGTTCCTGTCTGTCCACGAATACAAGAACGTCATCCGGTGGGCTGACCAGATTGCAGCGCGTCCGGCGGTCAAGCGTGGCCGTATCGTCAACCGCACACAAGGCGAACCTGCCCAGCAGTTGCACGAGCGCCACGATGCGTCTGACTTTGACACCAAGACCCAGGACAAGATCGCAAAAGGGTAGCCGCATGGCCGATTGGAGTGTGCCGCGCGAAGGCGGCTGCCGCTGTGGCCGGGTGCGGCTCCGGGTCACCAAAGCGCCGGCGGTGACAATGGCCTGCCATTGTACCGGCTGCCAGCGGATGAGTTCGTCAGCCTATTCGCTGTCGGCCGCAATTCCGGCTGACGGGTTCGAGGTGATCGAGGGTGAACCAGTCATCGGCGGCCTGCATGGCGCAGACGCGCAGCACTATTTCTGCGGCTATTGCATGAGCTGGATGTTCACCCGGATCCGGGGCATCGAGTGGTTTGTCAATCTGCGCCCGACGATGCTCGACGACACATCGGAGATTGCGCCCTTCATCGAAACCTACGCCAGCGAAAGGCTGCCGTTTGCCGAAACCGGCGCACCGCACAGTTTTGAGCGGTTTCCGCCGATGGATCAGATGCAGGCCCTGATCGAGCAATATCAAGGGTGGTCACGCCGACAACCTGAAAAGCGGTAGCCCGCACGTGAATGCGGGCTACCGCGCCATGTCAGTCTGCTTTGAGTGTCAGCGAGGTGCCGGCGGCTGCAAGATTCAGTCCGAGCTGGCCAGTCACGCTCACTGTTTGCAAGCTGATCGAGCCGGACGTGCCGCCAACCAGGACGTTGGCGCCAATGCCTGCGCCGACGGTCGCCTCAACGGTTGCGCCGTCATAGACGCCGCCGAGCGAGCCTTTGTGATAGCCTGCAGTAGGTGCGAACACCGCCCAGACCAGCTTACCCTTGGTGGTGAAGCCCAGATCAACGCCGAGCTTCCTCATCGTACCCTTGTAGTGCTCGGTCAGGCCGCTGGTGGAACGGAATGTGCAGTCCATTTCCTTTGCTGAACCCAGCACGTAGCCGAAGCCACCGCCGATATCGCAGGACAGTGCGCCGATCTTGACGCCGCCGAAGTCATCGCCTTCCGGGCTGACGTCGCCCCTCATCTGGTCGGCCGCCTGAGCAAAGCCCGCGCCGAGCATGACTGGCGCCGCGATGAGCGCGGCAAAAAATGTCTTGTTCACTTGGTCTCTCCAATTTCGCCGGGCGGATCTCCGGCTCGCGGAGTGGTCGTCCCCGAAACGGGCGGAACATTGGAAGAGGTGTGGCGATCCTGTGGCGATTGCGTGGAGATTGCGTCGGGATTTCCGCTCGGCCCTCCGGTTCTGTCACGGCTTGGTTTCCGCTTCACCGACGCCGATCATGCGCTGCAGAACCTTGCCCATGGTCAATTCATGATCGAAACGGCCGGTTTTCAGAAATGCCAGAACCTCGGCGATCACCAGCGGGTTGTTCATCATGAATGTGTGGGTGGTGGGCAGCACAATGTGATCGGTCATGCCAGCAAGCCGGGTACTTTCGACCGAAACCTTCCCATCATTGGGGCCATCAAAGGCATAGGACAGAACCGGATCGGCGCTGCGGTTGCCCGCAATGACACCGACTTCGAAATCGACGGGGCCGAGCGTATTGGGAATGCTTGCAGCTCCGGTCCCAAGTTCCGGACCTGCCGGACCGGTTACGAAGCGGAATATTGCCAGATCACCGAAGACGTCCACCACTTCCGATCCATTGTTGGGTGGTCCGAGCATGACAACGCGTCCGAGATTGTCCGGTCTGTGGTCGCGCAGCCAGCCGCGGGTGAGTATGCCGCCCAGTGAGTGCGTGACGAAGTTCACCTTGTCAGACTGGCCGCATGCCTCAACCGAGCGGCCCACATAGTTGATCAGTGTTTCGATTGGTTCGCTGGACGAAGGGTAGGTCTCGTTGACGACCTTGTAGCCCGAAGCCTCCAGCGCCTCTGACATGATGAGCATGGACGCATCCGTGCGTCCAAGTCCATGCAGCAGCACGACGCATTCGGCGGCCATTGCGGCGGGCGCGGCCAGTGACATTATGAGGGCGAGGGTAAAGCGCATTTGGATCAGCTATTGTTCGTTGGTGCTGTGCGCAAGTGTGCGACAGCTGCTCGACTGCCGCAATGGACGGTTGCCGACTGAATGCAGCCGTAATATGCCAGCGGAATGCGGGCGTGGCGGAATTGGTATACGCACAAGACTTAAAATCTTGCGTCCTTGTGACATACGGGTTCGATCCCCGTCGCCCGCACCAGAATGGGCATTGATATGATCCGCAAACCTTCCACCATCGCACTGATCGCAATTCTGGCTGCTGGCTCCGCTCGCGCTGAGACGCTGGTGCTGGAGGTGAAAGAGGCTGCGCAAGGCTTTGACCCGGCCAGCGGGCAGCCAGTCGTCAGCTTCAAGCTGACGGGTGAGAGTGGCCGGGCATTTGGGAAGTTTACTGCTGATCGCGTCGGTGAACAGATTCAGTTGAAGGTTGGCGGCAGGGTCGTGACCGAACCGGTCATCCGTGACCCGATATACGGTGGTCAGCTTCAGATCTCCGGCAATCTGACTGTAGATGAGGCAACGGTCATGGCTGTCGAAATCGCGAGCGGCCAGAAGGCCGTCGAAGTGACCGGCTCGGAGAAGTAACGATTACGGATCCGCCAGTTCTGCGACATAGACCCTTTCAGGTTCAAATGGAAACGGTTCTGTTTCCCGCTGGCGGGCACCCGCTGCGTCAGCCGGACTTGGCCGGGCCACCAGCCCGTCCTTCGCCGCCTTCCTTGCGGTTCGCCTCGCCACCGAGGAAACAGAACCGTTTCCATTTGAACCTGAAAGGGTCTAGACGTCCGCCGCAAGAAGCGGCGGGCTGCCTTTGTCCGAATTGTGGAACTCAAACGCGACTTCCGGTTGAACCGAAAACTGCGGCTCGTCGACGCCCATACGAAACCAGCCGCCGGTGAAATAGAATGGCAGCCGGTTTGGAGGCGCGCCGGTCATTCGTCCTCGACGAAGACTTCTTCGCGCTTCTTGCGCACCGACGGCAGGAAGACGATCACAAGGACCAGAATGGCCAGCACCAGCAGACCGGCGCTGATCGGCCGGGTGATGAAGGTTGTCGGGTCGCCGCGCGACAGGATCATTGCCCTGCGCAGGTTTTCCTCCAGCAGCGGTCCGAGCACAAAGCCAAGCAGCAGGGGTGCCGGCTCGCAGCGCAGCTTCAGCAGGAAGTAGCCAAGCAGGCCGAAGAAGGCGACGGCGTAGAGGTCCCAGATGTTGGAATTGACCGAGTAAACGCCGATCGAACAGAAAGCCATGATCGTCGGGAACAGCACATAGTACGGCACCTTGAGCAGCTTCACCCACAGGCCGATCAGCGGCAGGTTGAGGATGACCAGCAGCAGGTTGCCGATCCACATCGATGCGATCAGCCCCCAGAACAGGGCAGGGCGTTCAGCCGCCACGTTCGGCCCGGGAACGATGCCCTGGATGATCATTGCGCCGATCATCAGCGCCATGACCGGATTGGCGGGAATGCCGAGTGTCAGCATCGGGATGAACGACGTCTGAGCACCCGCATTATTGGCTGATTCCGGCCCGGCAACGCCTTCGATGGCGCCATGGCCAAATTCAGCCGGGTCCTTCGCCATGCGTTTTTCGATCGTGTAGGAGGCAAATGCCGCCAGTACTGCGCCATTGCCGGGCAGGATGCCAAGAGCCGAGCCAAGTCCGGTGCCGCGCAGGATCGGCATCGCCATCCGCTTGAAGTCTTCCTTGGACGGCATCAGGCCGTTTACCTTCGACATCAGCACTTCGCGGGTGCGTTCGTCCTCGAGGTTCCGCAGGATTTCGGCAATGCCAAACAGGCCAACGGCCAGCGCGACAAAGTTCAACTGGTCGCCAAGTTGCGTCAGCCCGAAGTTGAGACGCGGCGCGCCGGAAATCACGTCCTGGCCGACCAGACCAAGCAGCAGGCCAAGTACCACCATGGCAATCGCTTTGACGACAGATCCGTGTGCGAGCGCCACCGACATGACCAGACCGACTACCATCAGCGAGCAATATTCGGCCGAGCCGAATTTCAGCGCGATGGTGGTGAGAGGCGGGGCAAACAGCGCAATCAGCACGGTTGCGATGGAACCGGCGACAAACGAGCCAATTGCAGCGGTGGCAAGTGCGACGCCGGCGCGGCCTTTCCTGGCCATCTGGTAGCCATCGATGGCGGTGACGGCGGATGATGATTCGCCCGGCATGTTGATCAGGATGGCGGTCGTCGACCCGCCATACTGTGCGCCGTAATAGATGCCGGCCAGCATGATCAGCGACGAGACCGGATCGCCGATCTGGAAGGTGATCGGCAGCAGCATGGCAATGGTGGCGGTCGCGCCAATGCCGGGCAAGACGCCGATCAGCGTGCCCAGCAGCACACCAATCAGGCAGAAGCCGATATTGTAGAGCGACGAGGCGGTAGAAAAGCCCAGTGCAAGATTGGAGAAGAGTTCCATGTGAAGCGCCTAGAATCTGAGCCAGGGGCCGAAGCGTTCGAACGGGAGACCCAGGCCGTAGCTGAAGACGATCAGCGAGAAGACGGCCAGCGCCGCAGCGAGGATCGGCGCCACCCACCACTTCATGCGGTAGGAGGCGAAGGACGCGAACAGGGACGTGATGAAAACAGCGCCGACAAAGCCAAGCCCGCGCACTGTCAGGCCAAAGATGATCGGAGCGAGCAGGATGAAGAACATGCCGCGCCAAGCGATCTTGCCCACCGGCTCGCCTTCGACGTTGATCGCTCCGGCAAAGATGATGACGCCCATAAGGATGAGGAGGCCGGACAGAACCAGCGGCATCCCGCCGGGACCGATCCGAAGCCACGAACCCAGATCAACCTGCAACGACTGATAACCAAAGACCAGGCCGCACAGAACAAAGAATGCGCCACAGATGGCGTTCTCCTTGTCGAAAGTCACATTGTTCATAACACCCCCCATAATCCGGCTTCATGGTCCGGCTCTTGGTCAAATCAAGCGGGGCGGCAATGCTGCCGCCCCGTTGATTTCAGTCAGTCGGCGTATTGACCGGCCGCTTCGATGATCGGCTTCCAGCGGGCGATTTCGCTGTCGAGTTTGGCCTTGAGGGCTGCCGGGGTGGCGTCGGCCTCTGGCGACGGTGAAGTTCCAAGTTCTGCGAAGCGAGCCTTGACGTTCTCGTCGGTCAGCGCCTTTTGCAGCGCCTTCGACAGCTTGTCAGTGACTTCGGCAGGCGTGCCCTTGGGTGCATAGAGACCGTGCCAGATGGCGACTTCCATGCCCGTCAATCCGCCTTCAGCGGTGGTCGGCACGTCTGGCAACACATCAAGGCGCGCCGGCGTCGTCACAGCGTAAGCCTTGATCGTGCCGGCCTGGATCTGCTTCGTCGTGTTTGTAGTCTGGTCGCACATGATGTCGACCTGGCCGCCAAGCAGGTCGGTCATCGCCGGCCCGGTGCCCTTGTACGGCACGGTGACAAGCGGCGTGCCGATGGCTGTCATGAACAGCATGCCGCACAGGTGCGATGCAGCGCCGATGCCGGCATTGGCCACGGTCACCGTATCCTTGTTGGCCTTGGCGTATTCGACCAGCGCCTTGATGTCTGCCGGCTCGAAATCTTTCTTGCCGACGATCGTCATAGGCACTTCGGTGACAAGGCCCACGGTCTCGAATGATTCGGCGGGATTGTATGGCAGCTTGCGATAGAGTGTGGCGCTGGTGGCCATGCCGATGTGGTGCAGCAACAGGGTGTAGCCATCCGGGTCAGCCTGCGCGACGCGCCCGGCGCCGAGGGTGCCGCCTGCGCCACCGACATTTTCAACCACGATCTGCTGGCCGAGGTCTTTTGACATGGCTTCCGCCACAAGACGGGTCACGGTATCGGTCGGGCCACCTGCCGAGAACGGCACGACCACGGTGATCGGGCGTTCCGGATAGCCCTGCGCAAAGGCGGCGCCTGTCATTGCAAGTGCAGCCGCTGTCGCAAATGTTGCGAATAGCTTCTTCATCGAACTCCTCCATTGGTCCGTCAATGTGGTTTGACGGTATTTTGCAATCGTGCCCTGAGAGGGCGTGATCCGGCAGCTTTGCCGCCGCTCTTCGTGATAAGAGTGCTAACAACAGGGGGGCGTCAAGACTTTGGTTCTACACAGTTTGTATTAGAGCTAGATAAGACGCTCAAACATTGGCCAACCGCAAAAGTCCTTCGCATTCACTGCGACTGGCAAACCTCTGCGGGACGCGGCAAGGTGTTGAAAATCGGAGATTCCAGCATGAATGCCACAGCCTTCCCACATCCGGCTCCCCGCGAAGCAGTGGCCCCGACACTTGTCGACGTGGCCATGGGCCGCCGTCACGCCGATCTGGTGGTGAAGAATGGCCGCTGGGTGAACGTTCATTCGGGTGAAATCATCGACGGAACGGATCTCGCGATCATATCAGGCCGCTTTGCCTATTGCGGCCCGGACGCTACCCACACGATTGGCCCGGACACCAGGATCGTCGATGCGGCCGGCCGCTATCTGGTTCCTGGCCTGTGCGACGCACACATGCATGTCGAGAGCGGCATGGTCACCGTCACCGAGTTCTGCCGCGCTGTGATCCCGCATGGAACAACCTCGATGTTCATCGATCCGCATGAGATCGCCAACGTCCTGGGACTGGAGGGCGTGCGGCTGATGCATGACGAGGCGGTCGCCGCCCCGGTCAATGTCCATGTTCAGATGCCGTCCTGCGTGCCATCGGCGCCGGGGCTGGAAAACAATGGTGCTGTCATCACCGAGCAGGACGTCGCCGAAGCAATGAAATGGCCCAACATTATCGGGCTCGGCGAGGTGATGAATTTCCCCGGCGTCGCCGCCAATGACGAGCTGATGGTGGCCGAGATCGCCGCCACCGTGCGGGCGGGCAAGACTGTCGGCGGACACTATGCGTCGCCCGATCTTGGCTTACCGTTCCACGGCTATGCAGCTGGCGGTCCCGAAGACGACCACGAAGGCACCCGCGCTGACGACGCAATTGCGCGTGTGCGTCAGGGCATGAAGGCGATGCTTCGCCTTGGCTCGGCCTGGTATGACGTCGCCACCCAGATCAAGGCGGTGACGGAGCAGGGGATCGATTCACGCAATTTCATCCTGTGCACGGACGACTGCAACGCAGGTACGCTTGTCCATGACGGCCACATGAACCGGGTCGTTCGCCATGCGATTGCCCAGGGGCTGAAGCCTATGACCGCGATCCAGATGGCGACCATCAACACTGCCCAGCATTTCAAGGTGGAGCGCGAGCTCGGTTCAATCACGCCGGGCCGGCTGGCGGACTTCCTGATCGTGTCGGACCTGCCGGCACTGGTCATCGACGAGGTCTACGGCCGCGGCATTCTGCTGGCCGCAGAAGGCAAGCTGGTCGCCGACATTCCGCCGTACGACTATCCGGCCAAGGCCAAGCAGACGGTCAATGTCGGACGTGACATCACGGCGTCCGATTTTGATATCAAGGCAAAGGCTGGTGCGAACTCCGCGCGGGTGCGCGTGATCGGCGTGGTCGAGAATCAGGCCCCGACGCGGGCGCTGGAGCACGACCTTGCCGTCAAGGACGGGCTGGTCGAGATGGATCGCAAGGCCGATGTCGCGCAGATCGCAGTTGTCGAGCGTCACAAGGGCACCGGAAAAGTGGTCAACGCGTTTGTTTCCGGTTTTCGTTACAACAAGGACTGTGCGATTGCTTCGACTGTCGCCCATGACAGCCATCAGATGATCGTTGTCGGCACCAACAAGACCGACATGGCGCTGGCCGCAAACCGTCTGGCAGAGGTCAATGGCGGTGTGGTGATCTTTTCCGGCGGCAAGGAACTGGCGATGATTGAACTGCGCATCGCCGGTCTGATGTCCGACGAGCGCGCCGAGATCGTTGCTGAGAAAGCTGAGAAACTCAAACAAGCGATGATCGATTGCGGTTGCACGCTCAACAACGCCTTCATGCAGCATTCGCTGCTGGCGCTTGTTGTCATTCCCGAACTGCGCATTTCCGACATAGGACTGGTCGATGTGCGCACGTTCGAGAAGGTGGACCTGTTCGTCTGACGCGTTTATGGCGGCGCGGCCTAGACCCTTTCAGGTTCAAATGGAAACGGTTCTGTTTCCCGCTGGCGGGCACCCGCTGCGTCAGCCGGACTTGGCCGGGCCACCAGCCCGTCCTTCGCCGTCTTCCTTGCGGTTCGCCTCGCCATCGAGGAAACAGAACCGTTTCCATTTGAACCTGAAAGGGTCTAGCGCCGCCAGAATGTCGGGGAGAAAACGACCAGCACTGCCAGCAGTTCCAGCCGTCCCATCAGCATCAGCAAGGTGAGGATCAGTAGCGCCGGATCGGACAGTTTTGAATAGTTGCCGGCCGGGCCGATGACGTCGCCGAGTCCGGGGCCGACATTGGTCAGGCAGGCGAGCGAGCCGGAAAGAGATGTCAGAAAGTCCAGTCCGGTCGCTGCCATCAGGATGGTGCCGCAGGCCCAGATGATAAAGAATGAGGCGACGAACAAGACGACCGCACGCTGCATGTCTTCGCTGACGCTGCGGTCGCCGTATCGCACCGGATAAATCGTGTTCGGATAGACAAGCCGCCTCACGCCATTGGCCAGCAGTTCGAACAGGACCAGGAACCGGTAGGCCTTGATCCCGCCCGAGGTGGAGCCTGAGCAGCCGCCAAGGAACGTGGCGACAAACATCGTCGAGACGATGAACGGCCCCCATCTCGTGTAGTCATCACTGGCAAACCCTGTCGTCGTGATGATTGAAACGAAATTGAACGTTGCATTGGCCAGCGCATAGCCGGCTGGTTCGCGGTTTACGACGATGAGGTAGATCGTCGCTGCAAATGAAAAGGCGGCGCAATAGGCGGCGTAGACCTTGATCTGCGGGTCGCCCAGCGATTCGAAACGGCCGCGCAACGCAATCAACATCATGATTGAAAACGGCAGCCCGCCCAGAAACATGAAAAATGATCCTGTCCAAAGGATCATCGGGCTGTTGGCGTATTGTGCAAAAGAGCTGTCGTGCGTCGAAAATCCACCGGTCGCCAATGTCGACATCGAATGATTGATGGCGTCAAAGCCGGTCATGCCGCCCGCCGCGTAGAGCAGCGTGCAGGCGACCGCGAGCATCAGGTAGATGGCGATCAGATTGATGGTGAATGTTGCGAGACGCTCGAATGGCCGGGCGTTGATGTCGGACGACTCGAGGCGGAAATAGGTTATTCCGCCAATGTTGAGGAATGGCAGCAGGAACAGGCCGATGGCAATGACGCCCAGGCCACCGATGAAGTTGAGGATGGATCGCCATAGCAGAATACCTGGCGGTGCGGCGTCAAGGCCGTTGATCACTGTGCCGCCGGTCGTTGTAATGCCCGAGACAGATTCGAACAGCGCGCCGGCAAGCGTCATGTTGATCGACGACGCCGCCAGCGGAAGCGCGCCGCCGATAGCGAGCGTCAGCCACAAGAGATTGAGCACGAGAAAGCCGAAGCGTGGTGTTGCCGGCGGTGGTTGCCCTTGCGTTGCTATTGCGACCGCCATCGCCAGCCCGCCCTGGAAGAACGCCGAAAGAGCGAAGACTTTCCAGTCTTCATTGCCGTAATAGAGATCAATGCCGGCCGGGATCAGCATCGCGAGCGACAGGTAAAGCGCAAAGATCGCCGAGATGTGAACGGCGGCGCGGATCGTATGGCCGTTCATTTATCTGCCCCAGAACGCCGGCGAAAAGATCACGAGGACAGCAAGAATTTCGAGGCGGCCGAGCAACATCAAACCCGACATGATCCACTTTCCGGCGTCGGGGAGGTTTGAATAGTTTTCGACGGGGCCGATGCCGGGGCTGATTCCGGGGCCGACATTGGTGATGTGCGACAGCGCGCTCGAAAGGGATGTCAGGAAATCGGCGCCAGTCGCGGCCAGAAGCAGCGTGCCGATTGCCCATATGACGAAGAATGAGGCGATAAACAGAACCACTGCCCGCTGCATGTCATCGGAAACGCTGCGGTCGCCATAGCGCACCGGATAGATCGTATTCGGATAGACCAGCCGGCGGACGCCATTGGCCATCAGTTCGAACAAGATCAGAAAGCGGTAAGCCTTGATGCCGCCAGACGTCGAACCCGAGCAGCCGCCGAGGAATGTTGCGACAAAGATGCAAGCGACGGCAAATGGTCCCCAGGCGGCAAAATTGTCGCTGGCCAGTCCGGTTGTGGTGATGATCGAGACAACGTTGAAGGCCGCGTGTGTCAGCGCAAAGGAAAACGGCAGGTCGTCAACGACCCGGAGGTAGATCGTGACGGCGGCGACAAGCAATACAACATAGCTGGCATAGACCCTGATCTGGGGGTCGCCGAACGATTCGAAACGCCCGCGAACGATGAACAGGATCATGATCGAGAACGGCAGTCCGCCGATAAACATGAACACTGTGCCGGTCCACAGAATGGCAGGATTGTCAGTGTAGCGTACAAACGAATCATCATGGGTCGACAGGCCGCCGGTCGCCACGGTCGACATTGCGTGATTGATCGCATCGAAGGTCGCCATGCCGTTTGCCGCATAGCTGAAGGCGCACAGCGCTACCAGCGACGTGTAGACGGCGATCAGTGTGGTGGTGAACGTCGCCAGCCGTTCGAACGGCCGCTCCTGAATGTCGGACGATTCGAGGCGGAAATAGGTGATGCCGCCGATATTTAGAAATGGCAGCAGGAACAGGCCGAGCGCGATGACGCCAAGGCCACCCATGAAGTGCAGCAGAGAACGCCACAGCAATATGCCTGGCGCGGCTTCGCCCAGTCCGTTGATGACAGTGGAACCGGTTGTCGTGATGCCAGAGACGGCTTCAAAAAAAGCGTCGGCAAGGTCCATCTCGATCGAAGATGAAGCCAAAAACGGGACTGCGCCGACAACGGCCATGGTAAGCCACAGAAGATTGATGAGCAGAAAGCCGAAGCGCGCGTTCGCTGGCGGCGGGCGGCCGCGCGTGGCGATCGCGATCGCCATGGTGAGGCCGCCGGTAAAGAAGCCGGAAAAGGCGAACGCACGCCAATCGTCGTTCATGTAATAAAGATCGACCGCTGCGGGGATCATCATCGCTGCCGAAAGATACATTCCGAAGACGGAAGCGACGTGGACCGCAGCGCGGATTGCCAGACTATGCACTCTGAAACCTCAATGGCGCGGCGCGACGGTGGCTTCGCGGCGCGGAATATGCAATAGCGCGCGGCCTGAGCCAACAGTTTTCGGTATTTGCCGGTGCCGTTGCGAACTTCGAGAGTTTTTTCAATGGCGGATGACTTTGTGCATGGGGTTCGGCAGTCGGCGGAAGCGTTGCGCAGCCTGTTTGCGCCAACGCCTTTGCAGGAAAACGCTCATTTGTCCCGCCGCTATGGCGCGCATGTCTATCTGAAGCGTGAAGACCTGACCCCGGTGCGCTCCTACAAGCTGCGCGGTGCGTTCAACTTCTTCCGCAAGGTGCTGGCCGGAAAGCACGTGCCTGACGTATTCGTTTGCGCGTCCGCCGGCAATCACGCGCAGGGCTTTGCCTTTGTCTGCCGTCACTTCGGCCGAAAGGGCGTGGTGTTCATGCCGGTGACAACGCCGCAGCAGAAAATCGACAAGACCCGCATCTTTGGCGGCGAGTTCATCGAGATCCGGCTGGTCGGCGACTTCTTTGACGATTGCTACCGCGCGGCGCTGGATTTTGCGGCTGCTTCTGGTGGCATGATGGTGCCGCCATTCGACCACCGCGACATTATAGAGGGCCAGGCGACCGTGGCGCTGGAGATCGAGGCGCAACTGCCCAAGGGCAGGGTGGCCGACATCGTCATCATGCCGGTTGGCGGCGGTGGGCTTGCTTCCGGCATGACGCAGTATTTTGCCCGTCAGAACTGGGGCGCACAGATGGTGTTTGTCGAGCCTGCTGGCGCGCCGAGCCTCAAGTCGTCGCTCGCCGCTGGCAAGCGGCTGAAGCTTGCACGGGTCGACAATTTTGTCGACGGCGCGGCAGTCGCGGAAATCGGCAAGGAGCCGTTGCGTCATCTGGCGGCCTTTGCCGCAGATGCAGTCCGCCTCATTCCGGAAAACCGGCTTTGTTCGACGATGCTGGAAATGCTCAACATCGAAGGCGTGGTGCTCGAACCCGCCGGCGCGTTGTCGATCGATGCACTGAAGGATTTCTCGAAGAAGGAACTGCGCGGCAAGACGATTGTCTGCATCGTATCAGGCGGCAATTTCGACTTCGAACGTCTGCCCGACGTCAAGGAGCGTTCGCTGCGCTACGAAGGCCTGAAGAAATATTTTGTCTTCCGCTTTCCGCAGCGCCCCGGCGCGCTGCGCTCTTTCCTCGACCTGATGGGACCTGACGACGACATTGCGCGGTTTGAATATCTGAAGAAGTCGGCGCGCAATTTCGGCTCGGTGCTGATCGGCATCGAGACCAGGGACCGGAAGAATTTTGCAGTGCTGGAAAAGCGGTTCGAGGAAGCCGGCTGGGCCTATGAGGACATTACCGAAAATGACACGCTTGCCGGCCTGCTGATTTGAGCGGAACCGTTCACGTCGTGCTGTTTCGTGGTGTCGGCGGCGCAACGCAATTGCCCACCGCACCATTGCGCGCCGCGCTCACCGGGGCAGGCTTCGACAATGTGGCGACCTATATCAACAGCGGCAACGCCGTGCTGCGCAGCCGCTGGGGCAGGGACAAGACGCATGCTGTGCTGACAGGTCTATGCGCCAAGGAATTCGGCTTTTCGAAGCAGATTTTTGTTCCGACGCTCGATGAATGGCGCGCCCTGATCGATCGGAACCCTTTTGCAATCGCCGAGGGCGGCGGCAAATTCCTCCACGCCGCCTGGTTCGACGAGCAGCCATCGCCAGGCAACATTGCCCGGCTGAAAGAGTTGGCGATCAATGGCGACGGGTTCGAAGTCATCGGCAATGCGGCCTATATCTCGACGCCGAACGGGTTCTCGAAGTCAAAGCTTGCCGAGCGTTTCGACAAGTGGATCGGGGTGCCCAATTCGGCCCGCAACTGGAACACGGTGCTGAAGTTATGCGAGCTGGCCGAGAAAGCTGCCGGATAGGTCTATTTTTGTGCGCTGCACAATTGACCTTGTAATTTTTCTCAAAACACGTCATATGCACCTGAGGCGCATGGGCTGGTCATCCGGCTTTCCATGATTTGGACTGGTTGCGTCGCCCCATCAACGTTGCGCATTTGCGCAGGCCGGATGGGAAGCCCCGAAGCGAAACGCTTTCGGGCACGACAGCGCAGCCGGCAGACCTTGCGAGGTCAGTCGCCTTGTCGTTTCCATTGTTGAGAATGCAGCGGGCAAGCGCGTCCGCTGTTTGACGCGCGGCGAAGACGCCGCCGAAAGAAGAGAGTTTTGACCACTGAAACCGATACCAGCCTGACGGGCTTTGAAGCCCTCGGCATCACCGGCCAGCTGTTGCGCGCTGCGAACGCGGCGGGCTTCGTTGAGCCCAAACCAATTCAGGACAAAGCGATTCCGGCGCAGTTGGCCGGCCGCGACATCCTCGGCATTGCCCAGACAGGTTCGGGCAAGACGGCGGCATTTGCGCTGCCGATCCTCAAGCGCATTCTGGCGCTGCACGACAAGCGCAAGCCGCGCACGGCGCGTGCTCTGGTGCTTGCCCCCACCCGCGAACTGGCTGTCCAGATCGAGGACACATTCAAGGCTCTCTCCAAGGGCACGCATGTGGCCACCGCCCTTGTGCTGGGCGGCGTGTCGCGCGGCACCCAGGTGAAGAAGCTGTCGCTCGGCGTCGACATTCTCGTCGCCACGCCCGGCCGCCTGACCGACCTCATTCGCGAGCGTGATCTGAACCTGTCGGAAACCACCTGGTTGGTCCTCGACGAGGCTGACCGCATGCTCGACATGGGCTTCATCAATGATGTGCGCCGCATTGCCAAGGCAACGCATCCGGCGCGCCAGACCGCGCTGTTCTCGGCAACCATGCCCGACGAGATCGCAGAACTCGCCGGTAGTCTGCTGCGCAATCCGGTTCGCGTCGACGTTGCCCCGCAGGGCACGCCGGCCGCCGAGATCAAGCAGAGCGTCATCATGGCGCGCACCAAGCAGAAGCGCGAGCTGCTGACCAAGATGCTGTCGGACCCGGCGATGAGCTCGGTGCTGATCTTTGCCCGCACCAAGCATGGCGCTGACCGCGTCGCCAAGGATCTTGACCGCGACGGCATCGAAGCCGCTGTCATTCACGGCAACAAGAGCCAGAACGCCCGTCAGAAGGCGCTCAACGGCTTTCGTGATGGCAGCATGCGCATTCTGGTGGCGACCGACATCGCGGCGCGCGGCATCGACGTGCCCGGCATCACACATGTGATCAATTTCGATCTGCCGGACGAAGCCGAGAGCTATGTCCACCGCATTGGCCGCACGGGCCGCAATGGCGCTGACGGCATCGCTATCACGCTGTGCGATCCGTCCGAGGCGTCCAAGCTGCGCGCGGTCGAACGGATCATGCGGGTGAAGCTGCCAGTGGTCGCCGACCATACCGGTGAGCCGCCGATTGCCGCTGAGAAACGCGCAGCGCAGGCTGCAAATGACCGCAACGAGCGTTCGCGTCCGGCCAACAACAATCGCGGCGGCCGCAATGGCCAAAACCGTCCTGCTGGCGATCGCAACTGGGTCGGCAAAGGCGGTCCGGGCAAAAAGCCCGATGCTGCCGCCAAGCCTGCCGGTAGTGCCGGCGCGGAAGGCGATCAGGGCGCGGCCAAGCCGAAGCGCCGCTTCAGGCCCAAGCGCAACTTCAACAATCGGGCAAAACGCGCTGCCTGATTGAATTGGCAAAGCGGCAATGCCCGCTTGGTCCATTGATTGCACAGGATTGATCTAGTAGGGGCGGCGAGCAATCGCTGCCCTTTCTCATTTCGGGACAGGGTTCGGGAGGACTGATGGCCGGCCTAGCATCTCTGATTTTCGCCTACATGCTGTCGCAGTTCTTCCGGTCGTTCCTGGCCGTCCTGACACCGGCGCTGAGTGTTGACCTGGGGGCGTCGAAGGCTGACTTGTCGCTGGCGTCTGGCGCATGGTTCGCTGCCTTTGCGGCCTCCCAGTTTGTCGTCGGTGTGGCGCTTGACCGGTTCGGGCCGCGTATCACCACCGGCATGTTGCTGGCTGTTGGCGGCGGCGGCGGCGCCATGTTGTTTGGCTTTGCAACCGCGCCCTGGATGCTGACGGTTGCGATGGCAATGATCGGAATCGGCTGCGCGCCGGTGTTGATGGCGTCGGTCTTCATCTTTTCCCATTCCTACTCGCCTGCGCGGCTCGCTGTGCTGATCTCGACGGTCATTGGCATTGGTTCGCTTGGCAATGTGGTTGGTGCCGCTCCGCTGGCTGCTGCTGCCGAGGCGTTCGGCTGGCGCGGCGTGATGATTGCACTCAGCCTCACCGGGCTGGCGACGGCAGCGGCCATCCTGCTTTTCGTAAGTGATCCCGAGATCGAGGATCACGGACCGAGCACCGGCTTTGCAGGCTATTTCGAGCTTCTGAAAATCCGGCAGCTCTGGCCGCTGATTCCGATTACTGCGATCAATTATGCGCCTGCCGCCGGTATTCGTGGTCTGTGGGCCGGGCCATATCTGGGTGAAGTCTATCAGGCGAGTGTGCTCGACATCGGCAATGTGACGCTCGTCATGGCGCTGGCGATGGTAGCCGGCAATTTCATCTACGGGCCACTTGATCAGGTTTTCCGCACCCGCAAATGGATCGCTCTTGTTGGAAACAGTCTGTCGATTGTGGCGCTTGCCGTTCTGGCGCTGCATGTCGGGCAGGGCATGCTGGGCGACACGATCCTGCTCGCCATGATCGGCATCTGCGGTGCGAGCTATGGCCTGTTGATGGCCCATGCGCGCGCCTTTCTGCCGCCGCACCTGACTGGCCGTGGTGTAACGCTGATGAATTTCTTCTCAATCGGCGGCGTCGGCCTGTTGCAGTTTGTGACAGGTGCGCTGGTCACACGTGCCGCAGTGCCTGGCGATCCGTCGGCCGCCTACCAGACGCTATTCTGGTTCTACGCTGCGATTCTGGCGGTCGCCGCGATCATTTACCTGTTTGCCAAGGATGCGCCGCCGCAGCGCGCAAACTGATTCAGGTTCTGGCCGCAACCCCTTTCAGCCATTCGAGAATTCCGGCTGCGCAGCAGATTCAAGATGAGAGAGCGTCCTGGCGCGTCCAGCTGGACAGGCGGCGCTCTATGGTAAGGAATTTGCGTATACATCAGCGTCGATAATAGCGCGTTGGAAGTCTGTCCTACGTTTGCCGTGTTTCTTGAAAAAATCTCCCTTGCCGGAAATCTCCGCTCTTCTTAGACCGGAAGGCTTCAAGATCATTGCAAAGCCGTCTAGCTTTGCCAGGCATATTCAGGACAGTTCCATGCTTCGTTCGGTCATCGACGCCATCGGCAATACGCCGCTCATCCGCCTTCGCCGCGCTTCCGAGGAGACTGGCAGCGAAATTCTTGGCAAGGCGGAGTTCATGAATCCCGGCCAGTCGGTGAAGGACCGCGCCGGCCTGTTCATCATCCGCGACGCGGAGAAGCGCGGCCTGCTGCGTCCCGGCGGCGTCATCGTTGAAGGCACTGCGGGCAATACCGGCATCGGCCTGACGGTCGTTGCCAAGGCGCTCGGCTATCGGACGGTGATTGTTATCCCCGACACCCAGAGCCAGGAGAAGAAGGACGCGCTGCGCCTGCTCGGCGCCGAACTGATCGAAGTGCCGGCGGTGCCTTACAAGAACCCGAACAATTATGTGAAGGTCTCTGGCCGTCTGGCAGCGCAGCTCGCTAAGACCGAGCCCAATGGCGCGATCTGGGCCAACCAGTTCGACAATGTCGCCAATCGCGACGGCCACATCGTCACCACGGCGCAGGAAATCTGGAACCAGACGCAGGGCAAGGTTGACGGCTTTGTGTCGGCTGTTGGCACCGGCGGGACGCTGGCCGGCATTGCAGCTGGTCTGAAAGAGAAGAACAAGGACATCAAGATCGGCCTTGCCGATCCGATGGGCGCTGCGCTTTATTCTTACTACACCGATGGCGTGCTGAAATCTGAAGGCGGTTCGATCACCGAAGGCATCGGGCAGGGCCGCATCACCGCAAATCTCGAAGGTTTTTCCCCCGATGCGGCGTTCCAGATCGCTGACGCCGAGGCGCTGCCGATTATTTTTGATCTGGTGCAGGAAGAAGGGCTATGCCTTGGCGGTTCGACCGGCGTCAACATCGCAGGCGCGATCCGTCTGGCCAAAGACCTCGGTCCTGGCCACACCATCGTGACTGTGCTTGCCGACTACGGCACGCGCTACCAGTCAAAGCTGTTCAATCCGGAATTCTTGCGCGCCAAGGACCTGCCAATACCGCAATGGATCGGCGAGACGCCGTCGATTTCCGTGCCGTTCGAGGACGCTGCCTGATGGCGACAGACGCGCTTTTTCGCGATGACGCGTATCTCAAGACAGCGCAAGCGACTGTCGTTGCTGTCGCAGACAGCGGCGGCATCGTGCTGGACCGGACAATCTTTTACGCCACATCCGGCGGACAGCCGGGCGACACCGGGCGGATTTTGCGGGCAAACGGGTCTGAAATCGCCATTGCCGGCACCGTGACCGGCGAGACGAAAGACGACATCGTTCACCTGCCGGAGCCCGGCCAGCAATCGCCCGATATTGGCGAGCTGGTGGCGCTTGAGGTCGACTGGGACCGGCGGTTGAAGCTGATGCGCATGCACACGGCCTGCCATCTTCTGTCGGTCGTATGCCCGTTTCCGATCACCGGCGCATCTGTGTCCGAAGATGACAGCCGCGTCGATTTCGACATTCCCGATCCGAAATATACCAAGGAATTTGTCACCGAGCGGCTGATGGAGCTGGTGCTGGGGGACCATCCGGTATTCATAAACTGGATCACCGACGATGAGTTTGCCGCCAATCCGGGGCTCGTGAAGTCCAAAAACGTTCGCCCGCCTGTTGGTCTGGGGCGCATCCGGCTGGTCAACATAGGCGATGGCGCTTCAATCGACAGCCAGCCCTGCGGCGGCACACATGTCGCCCGGACGCTTGAAGTTGGCGAGATCCACATCGGCAAGATCGACAAGAAGGGCCGCGAGAACCGGCGCTTCCGCATCAGGTTTGGGCCTGCGCCTGTGACGTAACGGCGCTTGCAGGCTCGCCTGCCGCCGCTATGTTGATGGCCGGAGGCGAACATGACATCAGGCATTACCGGATTCACCGTTTCGGCCGACTGGCTGGAAGCTCATCTGAACGACCCCGGCATGGCGATTGTCGATGCCTCCTGGTATCTGCCGGCTCAAGGCCGCGACGCCCGGGCCGAATATGACGCCGGCCACATCCCGCGCGCCGTCTTCTTTGATCATGACCAGGTCGTCGATCCGGCGTCGCGCCTGCCGCACACACTTCCATCTCCCGAATTGTTCGCCACCTTTGCGGGGTCGATGGGGATTGCGGTTGATGACACGATCATCGTCTATGACGGGCCGGGTCTGTTCTCTGCGCCGCGTGCCTGGTGGATGTTCCGTGTTATGGGCGCGAGCAAGGTTTACGTGCTGGAGGGCGGCATTGACGGCTGGAAGCGCGAAGGCCGTTTCGTTACCGGCAAGCCAACCAAGACGGCGTCTTCATTCTTCAAGGCCAAGCTGGACAAGTCCCGCGTGGCCAGCCTCGCCGACATGCGAACCATTGTCGACAGCGGCTCGCGCCAGATCGCCGACGCACGTCCGCCCGGGCGTTTTGCCGGAACCGATCCCGAGCCGCGCGCCGGTGTGCGCGGCGGGCATATGCCCGGCGCACGCAATGTGCCGGCTTCCGCTCTTGGCCGTGACGGCAAGCTGTTGCCGCCCGACGAATTGCGCAAGCTTATCTCTGACGCCGGCATCGACCTGTCGCAGCCGGTCGTCACGTCCTGCGGCTCCGGCGTGACGGCGGCGGTTATCACGCTGGCGCTCGAGACGCTCGGCCACAAGGACAACAAGCTCTATGACGGTTCGTGGACCGAATGGGGCGGAACGCCTGACACGCCTGTTGTCACTGGCCCATCGAAGTTCTGACGTGATAGGCGTGCCAGGATGACAGATTCAATCGATGTGACGGTGACGTTCCTCCAGATGGACGCGCCGCTCAGCCACACTCCGCCGCTGCCCTACAACCGCAACATCGCGCTTTTGCGGGTGCGCGACATGCCGGTTCACTACTACCGCTACCTGATGGATCGCATCGGCCGCAAATGGCACTGGGTCAACGCGCTGCGCCAAAGCGACGAGGTGCAGGCGGGCAAACTCGCCGAGGCGGATCGCGACATTCACGTGCTGCATCTTGAAGGCGTGCCGGTCGGCCTGTTCGAGATCGCACCGCATGAAGAAGGCACGGTCGAGCTGGTCTATTTCGGCATGACCGAACATGCGACAGGGCAGGGCATTGGCAAATGGTTTCTGGGCGCTGCCCTGCAAGCCGCCTGGGACAGAAAACCAACTGCCGTCCGAGTGCAGACCTGCACACTCGATCACCCCGCCGCGCTGCCGCTCTACCAGCGCATGGGGTTCGAGCCGGTTGGACAGGTGCGCGAGACGGTCTATCCTATGACGCTTGCTGAACGCGCTGAGGTACTGGCGCGCGAATAGGGCTGCTGCCTGAATAGGCCGTTCATCGCCGCTTCAGGCAGAATTGTTCATAGTCCATCCAACAGCGGCGGTTTGCGCCGTTCAGGAGACGAACATGCAGTTCCAGAAGTTCCTCGTCACAACCGCTGTCGCGGTGTCTGTCCTTGCCGGCGCTGCTCCAGCCTTCTCGCAGGCGTCGACGCCGAGCGCCGCCCAGATCGAGCGCCAGCTCGACGCCGCGCCCCAGCGCCGCCTTGCGCCTGAGCGCCGTGTGACGCGTGAGCAGCTGCGCCGCCGCCCCGAAATCCGCCGCATGGCCCCGTCGATTGACATCCAGTCGATCAATTTCGAGTTCGGGTCTGCCGAAATCCATCCGTCGCAATATGGCAAGATCGAAAACATCGCCGATGCGATGGAGCGCATTCTGCGCCGCAAGCGCGGAGCTGTGTTCCTGATCGAGGGCCACACGGATGCGGTTGGTTCGTTCGCGTCGAACCAGATCCTGTCGGAGCGCCGCGCCAATTCGCTGCGCCGGGTTCTGGTGCAGGAGTTTGGCATCCCGCGCCGCGCGCTCGACTCGGTCGGCTACGGCGAGGAATACCTGCTGGTTCCGACCGAAAACGAGAACTGGCGCAACCGCCGCGTCACGCTGCGCAACGTGACGGAGGTCATCCGTTACTAGGGAGGCGTCAGGAAACGGGTGGCGGTCAGCGCGATGGATGTCCTAATCCCGGGTTGCTCTGCAACTCGGGAAATCATCATGACAAAGCTTCGCTATCTCGCCATCCCAACATCCGAGGCTCGTGCGATCCAGGCGGGCGCAGCCGATGCGTACGGCAAGGCCGCGGAAACCAGAATCAGTGACGGCGACGGATTGCCGTGTCGCCATTGCTTGAAAATGATCGCGGCGGGCGAGCCGTATCTCGTCCTTGCCTATCGCCCGTTCTCGTCGATCCAGCCCTATGCCGAAACAGGTCCTATCTTTCTGCATGCCCAGCCATGCGAAGCTGCGTCATCCGAGCGAGCGCCCGACATGCTGATTTCGCCTGACTATATCGTTCGCGGTTACGGAGCTGACGAACGGATCGTCTATGGGACGGGCGGGGTCGTCCAGACGTCCGACATTGAAAGCCGCAGTATTGAACTGCTTGCCCGGGATGATGTCGCCTTTATCCACGTCAGGTCAGCTAGGAACAATTGCTACCAATGCAGGATCGAAAGCGCGTAAAAAGAGGCCCGCAGTTTGCGCTGCGGGCCGAGGCTTGGAGGAACTTTGTTGCGTCAGGCAGCTAGCACTGCCTTTGGCTCGACCATTTCGTAGCCGAGCGCTTCGGCCACCGCGCGATTGGTGATCCGCCCGCGATGCACGTTCAGCCCGTTACGCAGGTGGTGGTCGTCGGTCAGCGCCTTCAGGCCTTTGTCGGCCAGCTGCAAGCCATAATGCAGCGTCGCATTGTTCAGCGCATGAGCAGACGTTACCGGCACAGCGCCTGGCATATTCGCCACGCAGTAGTGGATGATCCCGTCGATCACATAGGTCGGGTCGGCATGGGTCGTTGCATGTGACGTTTCAAAACAACCGCCCTGGTCGATGGCGACATCCACCAGCACCGCGCCCTGTTTCATGCCTGACAGCATTTCGCGGCTGACCAGCTTTGGTGCCGCAGCGCCGGGGATCAGCACAGCGCCGATGATGGCGTCGGCGGAAAAACATTCTTCCTCGATTGCCTCGACGGTCGAATAGCGGGTGTGAACGCGGCCATTAAAGATATCGTCAAGCTGGCGCAGGCGCGGGATCGACCGGTCGATGATGGTGACATCAGCGCCAAGGCCGACCGCCATCTTTGCAGCCTGCAGGCCAACAACGCCGCCGCCGAGCACCGTCACTTTACCGGGCAGAACGCCCGGCACGCCGCCCAACAGCACGCCGCGGCCGCCATTGGCCTTTTGTAACGCCGTTGCACCAGCCTGGATGGCGAGACGGCCCGCGACTTCGGACATCGGCGCCAGCAGCGGCAGGCCGCCGCGGTCGTCGGTCACGGTTTCATAGGCGACAGCCGTCACGCCGGAATTCAGCAGACCCTTGGTCTGGTCCGGATCGGGCGCGAGGTGGAGATAGGTGTAGAGGATCTGGCCTTCGCGCAACTGCGCCCATTCGCCGGGCTGCGGTTCCTTGACCTTGACGATCATGTCGGAGCGTTCAAACACTTCCGATGCGGTCTTGGCGATCTTTGCGCCTGCGGCCTTGTAGGCGTTGTCGTCGGCGCCGATGCCAGCGCCCGCTCCGGTCTCGACCAGGACCTCATGTCCGTGGGCGACATATTCGCGAACTGACCCCGGCGTCAGTCCGACGCGATATTCATGGTTTTTGATTTCTCTTGGACAGCCGACGCGCATCCACCTCTCCCTTGATTGGGCTTTCGCCCGATTTCCTCAAGACAAGTGAACCACAAAAGCTGCCGAACGTCCTTGCGAAGATGGTTGCCGCTGGACCCATTCTTCGAATATTGTTGCGCATTGGTGACCAATATTCGCAGGATTGACGAAAAATGGAGCTGGATCGCATTGATCTGCTGCTTTTGCGGACATTGCAGCTGGAGGGTCGAATCTCCAACGCTGCGCTCGCTGACCGTGTCGGGCTGTCGCAGTCGGCCTGTTCGCGCCGGCTCGACGCACTGGAGAAAGGCGGGGCAATCAAGGGTTATCACGCACGCCTGTCAAATGCGGCCCTGGGGCATGGGCTGACCGCGATTGTACATATCTCCCTGTCTGGCCAGTTCGAAAAGTCGCTCGCAGACTTTGAGGCGGCGGTCACTCGCTGCCCCAACATCCTGTCCTGCCATTTGATGTCAGGCGAATATGACTATGTCCTTCGCATCGCGGCAAGGGATCTCGCCGACTATGAGCGCATCCACAAGCAATGGCTGACGGCGCTACCGCATGTGACCAAGATCAATTCCAGTTTCGCCCTGCGCGAGATTGTTGATCGTGTGGCGCTTGGGCTTGAAACGCACACCAACTGACCCGGTTGTAACGAAATTGGCCTAACTGTGATTGGACGTTGCGAGCGTGAGAAGGCATCACGCAGGCATGATACGTACGTTGTCTTGCTCTCTCGCCGGCCTGGCGCTTTGGTCTTCCGCAGCTTTTGCGCAGGCATTGCCAAGCGTTGACGCTGTTGTCGACAACGAAACCATTCCGGTCAGGGCAGATTGCACGACCCGATCGTTTGGCGATGGATTCGTGTCGCGCGCCGATGTGGACGGCAATGGAAGAGATGACATCGTTCTGAATTTTTCGCAGGTCAATTGCGATGGATCGGCGACGCGCTACTGCTCCGACGAAGGGTGCAGCGTCGTCATCTACCTGCAAGACGAACAGGGACGGTTCGAATATCTCGACAAATTTCCGGCCATGAATGTGGCGTTTGATCAGCCGAACGCCATGTGGCCGTCCTTCTCGGTCACTGTCGGCGGACCGGATTGCCGCAAGGGCGCATTCCAGTCGTGCTTGCGCCGCTATGAGATTCGCCACGGAAAACTCTGGTTGCGGCGTCAGGGCTGACGCCTGGCGCGTTTCGGTGCGGCCTTCCCGCCGAGTTCCCCGGCCAGCATATCCGGATTTGCATTCTTCAGAATGATTTCGCGGTGCGGGTAGGGGAAGCCAATGCCATTGGCCTTGAAGGCATCCCACAGCGCCAGAAGCACTTTTCCGCGCACGTTTGTCAGGCCTTGCTGCGGGTCATGAATCCAGAAGCGCAGCACAAAGTCGAGTGAACTGTCGCCAAAGCCGGTCAGCCAGCAAACCGGTCTGCGGTCTGCCTCTACTCGCGGCACCGACATCGCCGCCTCAATCGCCACCCGGCTCACCACGTGCGGGTCGCTGTCATATGAGACACCAAACTTGACATCGAGGCGCACCAGGTCATCGGAGAACGACCAGTTGATGACCCTCTGGGTGATAAAGTCCTCGTTCGGGATCAGGAATTCGCGGCCGTCGCGGGTCACCACCGAAACAAACCGGGCGCGCAGCTCGCGGATCCAGCCGAAGGTTTCGTCCAGCGAGATTGTGTCGCCGGGTTTGATCGACTTGTCGAGCAGGATGATAATGCCCGAGATGAAGTTCGAGACGACCTTTTGCAGGCCAAAGCCCAGACCGACGCCGACCGCGCCGGAAAACACGGTGAACGCCGTCAGGTCGACGCCCACACTTGTGAGGGCCGCGACGCCTGCGATCAACACCAGACCGATTTTGGCGACCTTGCCGAACAGTACCCTCAGCGATGGCGTCAGCTCTTCGGACGCCCTCACGCGCTCGTCGACATAGTTGCCAACGACGATGGCCAGCCAAACTGCTCCTACCAGCAGCAGCGCTGCTTTCAGCACCGTCAACGCCGAAAGCCGCAATGTGCCAAGCGGCAGCGCAAAGCGGTCAAGGAAAGCGGCTGCCTGCCCGTCTACGCCCAGAATAACAGCCGCTGCATAGGCCCATGCCAGCACCGCGATAGTCCGCGCCGCCAGGCGGCTGCGGATAATGCGCGACAGGACCGAAACGGCCAGCCAGACCGACGACAGGGACAAGGTGATCGAAATCAGCCGGCTACGGCTTGGCCAGGTCAGTTCACGCAGCAGCATCAAGACGACAAAGAGCAGTGCGCAGAAGATGATCCAGTCGATGCGGCGCAGCAGCGCCACCACCATGCGCAGCAGGCCCGGATGTCCTTTGATCTGTCTGGCGCGCCCCTCAAGATGGGGCTCAAGCCGCCGTCCGATCAGCTTGGCGGCGATGAACATCACGATGATCGCGGCAAGCTGGTACCAGAGCCACGGCCCGGCGCTGGTGGCCAACACGCTTTCGACCCATTTCAGGGCCGGCTCAGACAGTTGTTCGACATCAATTTCGATCAGTTGCGTGACCTTCGGCTGTATTCGGCATCAAGTCGCAAACGGTCCCGGCGCAAGGCTTCCTTGTCAAGACGAAACGTCATTGCAACGTCACGTCATTGTGCTGGACATGGAGCAAAATTGGCGCGACCCTTATCATTCAAAGAATTGCTCAGGAGGTTCACATGTCCGCCCTTTCTCTGTCCAGGCGTTCATTCCTTGCTTCGGGAACCGCTGCCGGGGCTTTCATTCTGCTGCATCCGTTTTCAGCCAATGCGCAGGCCAATCAGGCGCATCTGCGCATTATGGAAACCACAGATATCCATGTGAACGTGCTGCCCTACGACTACTATGCCGACAGGCCGAACGACACGATGGGGCTCGCGCGCACTGCCTCTCTGATTGACGCCGTGCGCAAGGAGGCGACAAATTCGATGCTCGTCGACAATGGCGACTTCCTGCAGGGCAACCCGATGGGCGACTACATCGCCTATGAGCGCGGCATGAAGGACGGCGACTACCATCCGGTCATCAAGGGCATGAATGTGCTCGGCTATGCCGCCTCGACGCTGGGCAACCACGAATTCAATTACGGCCTGTCCTTCATGGACAAGGTTCTTGCGGGCGCGACGTTCCCGTTTGTGTGCGCCAACCTGATCCGGGGTTCGGCGCTCGCCGCCAATCCGCGCGACGACAAGCTTTATCTGCGCCCCTATGTCATTCTCGACCAGTCGATCAAGGACGGTTCCGGCGCCGATCACCCGATCAAGATCGGCGTCATCGGCTTTGTGCCGCCGCAGATCATGATCTGGGATTCGAAGAACCTCGACGGTAATGTCGCGGTGCGTGACATCGTCGAAGCGGCAAAAGCCTGGGTGCCGCAAATCAAGGAGGAGGGGGCCGATATCGTCATCGCCCTGTCGCATTCCGGCATCGACACCGGTACCGGCGACATGATGGAAAACGCCTCGTTCCATGTCGCAGGCGTCGAAGGAATCGACGCGGTGTTCACCGGCCACCAGCATCTGGTCTTCCCCGGCAAGAAGGATTTTCAGGGGCTTGAGGGCGTCGACACCGACAAGGGCACACTTCAGGGCAAGCCCGCCGTGCAGGCCGGTTTCTGGGGCTCGCATATGGGTCTCATCGACCTGCTGCTGGAACGGGACGGCTCGAAATGGCGGATCGTCTCTGCAACCTCCGAAGCGCGGCCGATCTTTGAGCGCGTCGACAACAAGAACAAGGCGATTGTCGGCGACGTCAGCGCCGTTGTCGATGCCGTGAAGGAAGATCACGAGGCGACGCTGGCCTATGTGCGCCGCCCGGTCGGCAAGACGTCGGCACCGCTCTATTCCTATTTCGCGCTCGTTGCCGACGACCCGTCTGTCCAGATCGTCAGTCAGGCCCAGACCTGGTACATCAAGGACATGCTGAAAAGCACAAAGTGGAAGGATCTGTCCGTTCTGTCAGCGGCAGCGCCGTTCAAGTCGGGCGGCCGTGGCGGCCCCGAATATTACACAGACGTTCCGGCCGGCAATATTGCGATCAAGAACGTTGCCGACCTCTACCTCTATCCCAACACTGTGCGCGCGGTCGAAATCACCGGCGCGCAGGTCAAGGAATGGCTGGAAATGTCAGCAGGCATTTTTAACACGATCGAGGCCGGAAAGGCCGACCAGCCGCTGATCAATCCGGATTTCCCGGCTTTTAATTTCGACGTGATGGACGGTGTCACCTACAGAATAGACCTGTCGCAGCCGCCGAAATATGATCCAAAGGGCGTGGTTCTGAATGCGGGCTCTAATCGCATCAAGGATCTGATGTTCGACGGCAAAGCGATTGATCCGGCGCAGAAATTCGTGGTCGCCACCAACAATTACCGCGCCGGCGGCGGCGGCAATTTCCCGGAAATCAACGCGTCAAAAGTCATTTTTGAAGCGCCTGACACCAACCGCGACGTCATCGTGCGCTACATCGTCGACCAGGGCACCATCAACCCGTCGGCGGATGGCAATTGGTCGTTTTCTCCAATGCCCGGCACGAGCGTCCAGTTCGACACCGGTCCAAAAGCGTCCGCCTTTGTCGGCGACGTCAAGGGCGTCAAGATCGAGCCGGCAGGCGATGCAGAAGGCGGCTACGCCCGCTTCCGCATTACGCTGTAGGGGGACAAGACCGCGGCAAAATTCGCTGGCGGACAAAAATCTTCTACGCCGTCACCCTCGGGCTTGTCCCGAGGGTCTGCCGTCTGAATGGTCAAAAAGCACCACAATTCAACCATTTGCTGCCGCTTGCCAATCGCCAGCTACGAGCTTGCTCTGACGTCGCGGCGCAGCCCGCCAGAAAATCCGCACCGAATTCTGTTCATCACCCCAAAACCTCCCCGACAATGGCTCCAACGCACAAACGGAGGCACGGATGAAAAGGGAGGGCTGGCATTTTCGAAACACCAGGCTCACCCGGCTCGTCGCCATCCTGTTTGCGCTGGCCGCCGCTGCCGAATTTGCAGCGTTTGCGCCTCGTCCCGTCCGCCGGGTGATGCTCTATTTCCTGTTCCGGGCAGAGGCGATCGCCTATTCGCTTGTCTACTGGTCGGCCCGCGACAACGATCTGCCGTTCAGTTGGGCGTTGCCCGAGGGCGTGCGCGGCGAAACCGACGCCTCAGCAGCATTGTCGCTTGCTGACTGGTTCCGTGTTCTTGCGATTGCGCTTCGCAATCTGCCGCACCGGCTGCTGCTGGCCAGGCTGGCCAAGGCTCACCGGCTGCTCGAAGTGACCCGATTGGGGCTACAGACCGGGCTCGCCACCAACAGGCCGCCCATCGCCGACAGTTCCTGACCCGTTTCGCCGGACCGGGGCCCGGCATGACGCCCACTCTTCCAGATTTGTCCCATTCAGGCGCCGCACAATGTGCGATTTACGCCCGATTTGGCTTGAAATCTTTGTGTGCGCTGCACAAATTGGTGGTGCACACAGAGGGTGACGGCCATGACCGAACACGTTCCTCACATTGTGGTGGTTGGAGCCGGCTTTGGTGGGCTCGAATTCACCAGGGCCGCGGCCCGATTGCCGGTTCGCATTACCTTGATCGACCAGCGCAATCATCACCTTTTCCAGCCTCTGCTCTATCAGGTTGCCACAACTTCGCTGGCCACGTCCGAGATCGCCTGGCCGGTGCGCCACCTCGTCAAGCAGTTCCCCAATGTCCAGACCCTGCTCGGCACCGTGGCCGGTGTCGACAAGCCGGCGCGGCAGGTCGAGCTGGCTGACGGCACCCGCGTTGGCTACGACACGCTGGTCATCGCGACCGGGGCGCGGCACGCCTATTTCGGTCGTGACGAATGGGAGCCCTTTGCGCCGGGTCTCAAGACAATCGAAGACGCCATTTCGATCCGGCGGCGCATTCTGCTCGCCTTCGAACGGGCCGAACTTGAGACCGATCCGGCAAAACGCGAAGCGTTGATGACGCTCTCCATCATCGGCGGCGGCCCGACGGGTGTTGAGCTGGCGGGGACGATTGCAGAACTTGCGCATGTCACGCTGCGGGGCGAGTTCCGCTCCATCGACACACGCAAGGCGCGGGTGGTTCTGATCGAGGCTGGCCCTCGCGTGCTCGGCGGGTTTGCCGAAGACATGTCCTCCTATGCCAAAAAGGCGCTGGAGAAACTTCGCGTCGAGGTGAAGCTCGGCGCACCGGTCACTGACTGCAACGCGGACGGGGTCGTTGTCGGTGGCGAGCTTATGCCATCCAGGACAATCATCTGGGCAGCAGGCGTGGCCGCATCGCCTGCCGCCGAATGGCTGAACGCGGATGCTGACCGGGCAGGGCGGGTGAAGGTTGAACCCGACCTCACGATCCCCGGCTATCCCGGCATCTTTGTCATTGGCGACACCGCCGCAGTCGCGCGGCCGGACGGCAAGCTGGTTCCGGGCATCGCGCCAGCTGCCAAGCAGGCGGGCCAGTTCGTCGCCTCCGTCATCAAGGCGCGGCTTGCAGGCAAGACGCCTCCGGCGACGTTCGCCTATCGCCACGAAGGCGACCTTGCCACCATCGGCAAACGGGCGGCGGTGTTTGATCGCGGCTGGATGCGTTTCACCGGCTGGCTCGCATGGTGGCTGTGGGGCGTTGCCCACATCTTCTTCCTGATCGGCCTGCGCAACCGGCTGGCGGTTGCCCTGTCATGGCTGTGGATCTACTTCACCGGCCAGCGCAGCGCCCGGCTGATCACGCAGGGTGAAGAGGACGGTGCGGTGTCGGCAGACAAGAAATCTCTCCGCGACAAGGCGGCTTGAGCCGATCAGGCTTTGTAGACCACCTGACGCACGTCGATATATTCGGCGCGGAACCCTGCCTCGCAATAATAGAGGTAGAACTCCCAGAGCTTCTTGAAGCGTTCGTCAAAGCCGAGCGGGACAATCTTGTCCCACGACGCCCAGAAGCGAACCCGCCACTCGGCGAGCGTGCGGGCATAATCCTGTGGGAACACGCGCTCCTTGAGGAATGACAGGCCGTGCTCGGCGCCCAGCGACTTCAGGATGGCAGGTGTCGGTAGCATGCCGCCTGGGAACACATAGCGCTGAATGAAATCCGGCCGCTTGCGATAGGTGTCAAAACCTTCTTCCTCGATCGTGATGATCTGCATGCCTGCAGTGCCGCCGGGTTTCAGGCATTGCTTCACTTTCGAGAAGAAGGCCGGCCAGTGCTTTTCGCCGACTGCTTCGAACATTTCGATCGACGCGATCCGGTCATAGGTTCCGGTCTCGTCGCGGTAGTCCTGAAACTTCAGATCAACTTTGTCCGACAGACCCGCCTTGGCGATCCGCTCGCGGGCATAGGCGAGTTGTTCGCGGCTGATCGTGAGACCCGTCACCTTGCAGCCGATCTCTCGCGCAGCAAATTCGGCAAAGCCGCCCCAGCCGCAGCCGATCTCAAGCACATGGTCGCCCGGCCCAATGCCGATGTCGCGCGCCAGCGCCCGATACTTTGCAGCCTGCGCCGACTCGAGGTCATTCGCTCCGGTTTGATACAGCGCCGACGAGTAGGTCATGCTTGGATCGAGCCATTGCTTGTAGAACTCATTGCCGAGATCGTAGTGCGCCGAGATGTTTCGCTTCGATCCGGCTTTGGTGTTGTCATTGAACCAGTGGCGTATGCGCTGGATGGTCATTACCAGCCAGTTTGCGCCGCCGGCCACCCGTTCACCCGCCTCGCGGTTGATGACAAACAATTCCAGGAACGTCGTCACGTCCGGGCTTTCCCAATCACCGTCCATGTAGGACTCGGCAACACCGATCGTGCCACTGGCGAATGCCCGGCCAGGCAGGTTCCAGTTGTTCAAAACCAGCGTTGCATCGGGGCCGGGGCCATTGCCGCCCATGCGTATGGTGCGTCCGTCGGGCAGGCGCGCTGTCAATGTTCCGTGGGGCAAGGACATCGCAGCCTGGAGTACAAATTTTGCCCGCGCCGGCAGGCCGCGTGTGATTTCGGCAAAATTCGACGGCATCAGTGTCTTGATCGCCGTCACCGCGCCTGCGTCATGTGTGTTTTCGGCTGCCGCCATCTGAATGTCCTTAGCCTTGCAGATATATTGTTCCACGGCAGAGACGAATTTCAAGTGTTTCGAAGCCTTGGCCCAAATAGCTCTGCCAAGTCCGCCAAAGGAAAAGAGCGCCGGTTTGTCCCCGGCGCTCCCTGATCGATTACACTCTCAGCTTTGGATCAGGTCGCCTTGCGCACCAGCCTGATGAGGAACAGCAGAATGATTGCGCCGAGTGTTGCCCAGACAATTTGTGACACAAAGGTATTGTCGGCCCACAGGCCAAGCCGAGGCAGGATGATGCCTGCAAGGAATGCGCCGACGATGCCGACAACAATGTTGCCGATCAGACCGAAACCGTAGCCTTTGTAGATGACGCCTGCGAGCCAGCCCGCAATTGCGCCGATCAGAAGGTAGATGAGGAATGCCATTTCAGTTCTCCAGTTGTTGCACAAAACCAATCAGACAAATGCGGCTCTGTCGAGCAGTGTGGTTCGGGCGCCCGGAGACTCCTGTTGGCAACAATGTGGTGGTGCATCGCTGCTACCACCGGATAAGGTCGCATATGCGGACTTTTATTTTGATTGCATCGATTCTAGCGCTGATAGCGGACGCTGGCGCGTTGACGCTGGACGAGTACAAGGATGACCTGTTCGCCTACCCGGCAACGTTGTCTCAAGCCGATGGCGGCGCGTTCTTGACCGTCGACTACAATGAGATGCGCGATATCAATCAGCGTGACGACGTGCCGGAGCGGCGGGTCAAGAGCAAGTATGTGACGCTTGCTGTGCGAAGCGTGCAGAAAGATCTGGTCGCAGAGACCTCTGCCGGACCGATCCGCCACATGGCGGTTGGCGCGACATCAGGCGCAAGCGCCATCACGCTCTACATCCACGGGCAGGGCGGCAGCCGCCGCCAGGGGGTCGACGACTTCACGTTTGGCGGCAATTTCAATCGCATCAAGATGCTGATGTGGAAGAATGGGGGCCTCTACCTCACGCCAGACTTTTCAGAATTTGGTGCCAAGGGCGTGGCGCAAGTGGCTGCACTTATCGAGCACTACGCGGCGCTGTCTCCTGGCGCGCCAGTGTTCGTTGCCTGTGGCTCGGCGGGCGGGGCCATCTGCTGGGGTCTCGCCAAAGACGCGGCGATCGCACCTAAACTCGGCGGGCTCCTGCTGCTTGGTTCCTTTCCGTCCAACGAGTTTGCCACAAGTCTTGCGGCAAAGCGGAAGGTGCCGTTGTTCCTGGGGCAGGGCAGCAAGGACAAGGTGTTTCCCGCCGAGACGGTCGAGTCACTTTACAAGAAGCTTCGCGCCTCCAGCTATCCGGTTCGAATGGTGCGATTCGAGACCGGTACGCATGGAACGCCGATCCGGATGACCGACTGGCGCGCAACATTGAACTGGATGCTCGCCCGATGAGTTTTGCAGACCCGACGCGCTGGGCCTTTTGGCGAACAGGCGGGGTGCTTCAAGGTCCCGTGTCGTAATCGAGCACGTTCTGCATTTCGATCTTGCCGTCATAGGTCGGATCAACATCAAATTTCACCAAGGCGAAATCGCCGTGACGGAAGATCCATTTTCCTAACGACGACGCATCGCCCAGCCCACGCCACTGTGAGCTGGACGTCAGCGTCTGAGTTGGCGCGTCATATTCGGCATTGACCAGTTCTGAGACCGCATTGAATCCAATCACATTGATACCGCGGAGCTTGGTCTGCTCTGTGTCATCGTAGCGAATATCGAGTTCTGGCATGGCGAACTGCAAGGGTCGAACGATGCCGTCTTCGCTGTTGGCCAGATAGTAGCTGGTCCGCTCGTTGTAAGCGCCGCGATCACAAATGAAGCGGATCACAGTCGCGGTATGCTCTGGATCGCTGTCGGCTTCGTGGGCATAGCGATATTTGATCGAATAGCTCTGGGGCTGGTCATTTTCGGCCGCCGCCAGCCGGCAGTCGTCCGCGCGGCTGCGGACGAACATGGCGCGCGCACGCTCGACCAATGCATCTTGCGCCGGCAATGCGACGCCATCGCAGTTCTTCGGTAGCGACTTGTCGAGATCCTGATTGCTGGGCTGCAAAGCGCCGCGCTCAATCGCTAGCGGGCGGAAATCACTCTGCTGGATCTGTGGGTTGGCGAGCCGAAGTGTATAGCAGCCGGAAAACACCTGTTCAGCTCCTGACGTCTGGTAGGAGCGAATCGCAACCGGCAGAAGATAGATGCTGCTTCCCGCTGCGCCTTCAGTCAAAGGACGGCCAACCAGGACATCAACCGATTCTGTGGTTTCAAAACCCTGTGCATAGGCATCGAGGCTCGCCGCCGGCGGCACATTGAAATAGGCCCATGCTCGGGCATACTCCTTGCGGTTCACCGCATTGTAAAGCGAGCGCACCACAGATTCTGCCGACGACCTGTCGTCCAGATAGGGTGGTTGGTCCTGGGCTGCAGCGAGGTTTGTCCCCGCAACCGTCAGACACGATACAATAGCCGCCAACAACCGCATCACAACCTCCCGCTTATTTTGGGAAGTCTACTATGCGGTTTTTGTCAGCATGATGATCGCGCTCTAACGGATCGCCATTTGGCGAGCAATGCGCGGAAAGTCAGCAGGCTTGATGCCAATGTCGGCCCGGTCGGCATTGCTCATCGCTTCGAGCATGGTGAGCGCCGCGCGGTAGCGCTGGGTTTCATTCGAGCGCGGGCGGGTGAAGAGTTCAGTCAAAAAGCCCATTGTCTGGTTTCCTGTTCGTCCTCCCATTTCTACGGTAAGATAAGGATGTGACCGAAATGTTGCAGTGCAGCATATCGAATAGCAGCCATGCGCTGAACACGTAACGGATGGTTGAAGCTGCATTGCTAAAATTGGATGTGCTCGCGTAGAGCGATGTTAAAACGAGTCGGTTACGTTACGCTTCGTCATGCACCTGTTGGTGTGACGTGGATGGACAAGGGATGAGCGACTTCTCGACGACAGATTTTGCGACTTTGCTGGACGAGGTGATTGCTGCAGGCAACGCCCGCGAAGACGTTATTCGCCCGTCAATCCTGCTCGACCTGCTCAATCCAGCGCTCTCCGGTACGCCAATCAATCCTGCTGACGCGGCGGATTATCTGTTTGCCGAGACGACGAGGATCGTGCCCCCGCCGTTGCTCGCCGCCGAACCGCCACAGATCAGGTTGTCTGCAGACCCTGCCGACGTCGCGCGCGAGCTTGGATTGACGGGCAATGAAACTGTGGCCGCACTCGACCGGGTGCGCCGGGCGTTCGCATTCTCCAATCACCCTGACAGAGTGGAGGAGCGTAATCGTGATATCGCGATCATACGCATGCAGATCGCCAACCGCATGATTGACGAAGCCAAGGCCAAGCGCACGTAATCTTTGCCTTTTTCGCGTTGACCGCGTTTCATCATGCTGTAGCCTGATTGCAGCCACCGCATCAGGGAGCCAAAAGCATGCAAACGGCCGAAGGCAAGGACGTCACGATCACTTTTGACGGCAAGCGATGCATTCATTCGCGGCGCTGCGTCATGGGCCAGCCGGCGGTGTTTCGCGCCAATGTCGACGGCCCGTGGATCTTCCCTGACGAAGCGTCGGCTGAAGACCTGCTGCGAATTGCATATGCCTGTCCGTCGGGTGCGATCCACGTTGTGCCAAAGACTGGCGAGCAGGAAACAGCGCCGGCGGCCAATATTGCAACTGTGCGTGAGAACGGACCGCTGGCGTTTCACGCAGACCTGACGATCGAGGGGCAGGACGGTTCAATGACCCGCGCGACATTGTGCCGTTGCGGTCTGTCCAAGAACAAGCCGTTTTGCGACAATTCCCATATTGAAGGCGGGTTTGTCGCCAGTGGCGAGCCGCCATCGCGTGCCAGTACGCTGGCGATCACCGACCTGGTCGGGCCGGTCAAGGTAACGCCGACCGAGAACGGGCCGCTGATGGTTGAAGGCAAGATCGAGATCGAATCCGGCACCGGCCGCGCCGTCAACCGCGTCGGCAAGGCATTTCTGTGCCGCTGCGGTCACTCGGCCAACAAGCCTTATTGCGACGGCAGCCACAAGACGTTCGACTTCAAGGCGCCGTAAGAGGGACCAGTGCCGTCCAGCTTGTGTGACGCTAGGGTAGGTTGTGCTATCCTGCGAGCTGAAACCGTCAGGAGGGCTGTGGCATGGCACGTTCAGACCCAAGGATTCGCTATTCCGACTTGCGCGCCAAGGCGATGAGCGAGGGGCTCACCGACGAAGAGATCAGCCGCTATTTCGAAGTGGATCAGAAGGCGGCTGAGCGGCTCGAATTTTCAGTGAAGTTGAACCCGACAACCGTGCGGCAGGATGGAAAACGCCCGACGCGACTTGAGGTCAACGAACTATTGCGAAAAGTCGGCGAGGATCGGCAAACTCACGAGACTGAGATTGAGCCATCTGCCCCGTCAGCCGGGAATGGCGGAACCATTGCAAGATCGTCACCAACGGCAAGATCGCTTGGGCCGCCGGCACGTCCGAAAATTCTCAACGAGGGCGATTCCTGGTTCAATCTTCCGATCGTGCTGAAGCCGCAAGATGCGATGGACTATCTGCGCCGATGGTTCAACATCTACCCGTTGGCGAAATGGAGCGCCAAACTCGCGGATATCGTTCGAGACAAGCAATACGTTACGGTCCTCAATGCGGGTACCGGCTACGACATGTTCATGTTTTCGGCGGGCGGCAATGACGTGCTCGCCTCGCTGGCAAAATGTCTGAATCAACGGAAGCCGGGCGACACCGATCCCGCCAATGCTGCAAGCTATGTCAATTCCGAGTTTATCAAGGCGCTCAACCGGGCGATGACACTGTATGAGGAGATGGTAGCTGACATTCGGGCGACGCCAAGCGGGCCAGGCGTCACCATAATCCTGCACGGCTATTCGAACGCCGTCCCGCGCAAGAACGGTAAATATCTTGGCCGCCACCTGCAGGCCAAGGGATTTGATCCTGTCGCCCACAAGGCGCTATGCAAGGCTATCATCGCTCATATGATCGGCCAATTTAACGCGCGCCTGGAGACGCTGGCGATTGATAACATGCCCGCTGTCTTCGTGGATCTACGCTCTACCGTGACGGATGCCGACTGGAGCACGGACGAAATTCATCCAAGCTCAGCTGGAGCTGAAAAGGTCGCTAATAAGTTCCGCACCGAGATCAACGCAGGCTGGCCGAACGCCTGAGTCGGCGCCGCCTTCTACAGCGGAATGTTATCGTGTTTCTTCCAGGGGTTCGACAGGTCCTTGTTGCGCAGCATTTTTAGCGCACGCGCAACGCGTTTGCGGGTCGAATGGGGCATGATGACCTCGTCGACGTAACCGCGTTCGGCGGCGACAAACGGCGACAGGAAGCGATCCTCATAGGCCTTGGTGTGCGCGGCGATCTTGTCGGCGTCGCCAATGTCCTTGCGGTATATGATCTCGACCGCGCCCTTTGCGCCCATCACCGCAATCTGGGCTGACGGCCAGGCGTAGTTCATGTCGCCGCGCAGGTGCTTTGACGCCATGACGTCATACGCGCCGCCATAGGCCTTTCTGGTGATGATCGTGATCTTCGGCACGGTCGCTTCGGCATAGGCGAACAGCAGTTTTGCGCCATGCTTGATGAGGCCGCCATATTCCTGCGCGGTGCCCGGCAGGAAGCCCGGCACGTCGACAAATGTGACAATCGGGATGTTGAAGCAGTCGCAGAAGCGGATGAACCGCGCTGCCTTGCGGCTGGCGTCCGAATCGAGAACGCCAGCCAGCACCATCGGCTGATTGGCGACAAATCCGACGGTGCGGCCGTCGACGCGGCCAAAGCCCGTGACGATATTCTTGGCAAACGATGCCTGGATTTCGAAGAAATCGCCTTCGTCGGCGGTCTTCAGGATCAGTTCCTTGATGTCATAGGGCTTGTTGGCGTTGTCGGGGATCAACCGGTCGAGCGACATGTCGTGATCGGTGACCGACTGAAAGCTCTCGATCTCGGGAATATCAGACGTATTCGACTGAGGCAGAAAATCGATCAGACGGCGCATCTGCAGCAGCGCCTCGACGTCGTTGTCATAAGCGCCGTCGGCAATCGACGATTTTGTCGTGTGGATCGACGCGCCGCCAAGCTGTTCGGCAGTCACTGTTTCGTTGGTGACGGTCTTCACCACGTCCGGGCCGGTGACAAACATGTAGGACGTGTCGCGCACCATGAAGATGAAGTCGGTCATGGCCGGTGAATAAACATCACCGCCGGCACATGGGCCCATGATGACGGAAATTTGCGGGATGACGCCGGACGAAAGCACGTTGCGCTGGAAAATCTCAGCATAGCCGCCGAGCGCTGCCACGCCTTCCTGGATGCGCGCGCCGCCCGCGTCATAGATGCCGATAATCGGCGCGCGGTTGCGCAGAGCCATTTCCTGAACCTTGACCACTTTTTCGGCGTGCGCTTCAGACAGCGAACCGCCGAAGACGGTAAAGTCCTTGGCGAAGACAAAGACAGTGCGGCCGTTGACCGTGCCCCAGCCGGTCACCACGCCATCGCCGGCAATTTTGGATTTTTCCATGCCGAAGTCGGTCGAGCGGTGCTCGACGAACATGTCGAACTCTTCAAACGAGCCTTCGTCGAGAAAAATCTCGATGCGCTCGCGGGCGGTCAGCTTGCCACGGGCGTGCTGGGCGTCGATACGGGCCTGGCCGCCGCCGGCTCTCGCCACCTGACGCCGGCGTTCCAGTTCGACAAGCACATCCTTCATCGCAATCCCTCCGTCTTATGGTCTTGCTGTTAGCATGCCCGGGGCAGGGTGCAAGTACCGGAAAGACATAGGCGGGTTTGCGTTGATAGCCTCTCGGCGGCGCGCTACCAGTTTCCGGTGTTCTTCATCGACGCCCAGGGTTCTGCCGACGGCAGGGCATTGCCCTTCTGGAGGAGCTCGATCGAGATGTTATCCGGAGACTTGATAAAGGCCATGTAGCCGTCGCGCGGCGGGCGATTGATTGTCACCCCCGCGTCCATCAGGCGCTTGCAAGTGTCGTAGATATTGTCGACTTCATAAGCGAGGTGGCCAAAATTGCGGCCGCCTGAGTAGCTTTCCGGGTCCCAGTTGTAGGTTAGCTCGACCAATGGCGCCTTCTTTTCGGCTCCCGATCCTGCGTCGGCGTCTGCCGCCAGAAAGATCAGTGTAAAGCGGCCCTGTTCATTGTCGATGCGCCTGATTTCGCTCATTCCGAGCTTGTTGCAGAAGAAGTCGAGCGATTTGTCGACATCGGTGATGCGGATCATTGTGTGAAGATAGCGCATGGCGGGTCCCTGTATTTGAGCGACCGATATCGCGTGCCTGTCGAGGTCCGCAACCGCAAATCGGTGTCCAGCGTCGCGAAAGCTTCATAGTTAATATTTGGTTGAAATTAGTTGGGAAGACTTTGAACTGGTGCTGACAGGAAGTGACGCCATGTTATCCTTCCGCAGAATCAGTGGCATTGACTTCAGAAAGGGTGCGTTCTGATGGGGGAAAATTCCTCTTTGGAGGACCGCAAGGGCGGATGGGGAAGCCCGAACGGGGCTGGAGAAGGCGAAAGCCTGCTCGAGATTTCCGGTGCGATCAAATGGTTTGATGTTGCAAAGGGTTACGGCTTTATCCTGCCGGACGACCCTGCCGTTGGCGACGTCTTGATACATGTGACCGTGCTGCGCCGTGATGGTTTTCAGACCGCGCTCGAAGGGGCGCGGGTGCTGTGTATCGTGAAGACCGGTGATCGTGGTCTGCAAGCGTTCCGGGTGCTGTCCATGGACACATCGACGGCGCTGCATCCACTGGAGCAGCCGGGAGAGAGGACTCACGTACAGGTTGTCGCCGAAAGCGGTATCGAGCGCGCGATCGTCAAATGGTTCAACCGGACCAAGGGTTTTGGCTTCCTGACCCGGGGCGAGGGCACCGAAGACATTTTTGTCCATATGGAGACCTTGCGGCGGTTCGGCGTCACCGAACTGCGTCCAGGACAGGTCGTTCTGGTGCGCTATGGCCATGGTGACAAAGGCCTTATGGCTGCCGAAATTCATCCCGACAAAGGAACCCTGCCAGCTTCACACT
>DAINRF010000008.1:0-115850 GCA_036742015.1 Mesorhizobium sp.
AACGGTGATGCGTGTAGATTTCCGAGCAGCGTTGCATTCAAGCTGGAACCAGCACGGGTAAAAAAGGGGGCGCGGGCCGCCTGATTGGACGCACGAAAGGCGGCATGAACACCAAGCTTCATGCCGTAACGGATGCGAGTGGTCGCCCGATCAGCTTCTTCATAACGGCAGGCCAGGTCAGCGATTACACCGGTGCTGCCGCCTTGCTTGATGAACTTCCCAAGGCCAAATGGTTGCTGGCCGACCGTGGCTATGATGCCGACTGGTATCGTGACGCTTTACAGGCGAAGGGGATCACTCCCTGCATTCCAGGTCGAAAATCCCGCAAGAAGACCATCAAATACGACAAACGCCGCTACAAACGGCGCAACCGGATCGAGATCATGTTCGGGCGTCTCAAAGACTGGCGGCGTGTCGCTACGCGTTACGACCGGTGCCCAATGGCCTTTCTCTCCGCCATCGCTCTCGCTGCGACCGTTATCTTCTGGCTATGAGCAATGAGTCCTGACCCTAGGGAGCCGATCATGTCATTTACTAGTGATACTATCCTTGTTGCGCTCGAACTCAGTAATTCTCTGTGGCTTGTCGGAACCCGACAGGCGGGTGCCCGGGTCAGCCAAATGCACCGTGTTAGTGCCGGCGATACAGCTATGCTGATGCGCTTACTGGATGAACTGCAGGCAAGCGGGCGAGGCCAAGGTACCCCGTCGCCCATTGCTGTTTGCTTCGAGGCGGGACGCGATGGGTTCTGGCTGCACCGTCTGCTGACAGCCCAAGGTATTACAGCGTATGTGGTGGAACCGACAAGCATTCTGGTGAACCGAAGGGCGAAACGGGCAAAGACCGATCGTCTCGATGCTGAAGGAATGTTGCGTGTTCTCGCCGCCTATATCGCCGGAGACACCCAGATATGCAGCATGGTGCAGGTGCCCACTCCCGATGAGGAGGATGGCAAAAGGGTGCACAGGGAGCGAGAATATCTTGTGCAGGAGCAAACGCGGATCGAAAATCGCATATCTGCTCTCCTTGTCACCCAAGGTATCCGTTCGCGGCCATCACTGCGTAGCTGGGAGCGAGACATGGCGCTCCTTGAGACCGGCGATGGACGCAAGCTTCCCCAACATCTTGCATCGGAGTTGAACCGATTGCGCCGCCGCCTGGTCCTTGTCCGAGAACTAATCAGCGAGCTGGATACCGAGCGCGATGAACATCTGATTGCCACATCAGGTGACGCGATCACCACGAAGGTCACCGCTCTCAGTGAGATTTATGGCGTTGGTGACAACTTCGCGGCGGTGCTGACGCGGGAGGTCTTTTACCGTCATTTTGTAAATCGAAAACAGTTGGCAAGTTATGTCGGCCTTGCGCCGATGCCGCATCAAAGTGGCAATGTTGATAAGGACCGACGTATCGGTCGGGCAGGCAATGCTCGAGCCCGCAAAACGTTGGTCCAAGCGGCATGGCTTTGGTTGCGATATCAGCCAAAGAGTGAGCTCGCTGCCTGGTTCCATAAGAGGGTTGGTGATTTGAAAGGGCGAGCCCGACGTATCGCGATCGTCGCAATGGCACGCAAGCTTTTGATCGCGCTCTGGCGCTATACCGAAAGCGGCGAAATCCCGGCAGGAGCCGTTTTCCGATCAGCATAAAAATCGCAGCCAGTATTTGCTGGACGTGCGAGGAACACGGCCGTCTTCCTCAATGGTCTAAAAACCGCGTTTCAGGTTGGTCGTGCTCATTGGGGCTTGCCTCGTGCATGAGGCATTATGGTCATGGGTTCCACGCTGAACCCGACCGCATGTAAGGTTACGCAGCCAAGGCTGCCGCACAGCGCCGCCCCAAACTCGCAATGATGTTCTGAAATTGAAGGAGATAAAATATGGCACGATGACGTTGACACATGAACCCTCATGTAAGGAGGATGGAATGGCCCGCTCTTTCGCGCAGTTGAGTTTGGACGAACGCCGCATCATTTCGCGGATGCATGAGAAGAAGATCAGTCAGGCGGAGATCGCGCGCGCCCTTCGCCGCGACCGATCGACGATCTGCCGAGAGCTGCGACGGAATTTCTGGCACGACCGCGAGGTCCCGATTGCTCAGGGATACTGGCACGTCACAGCGCACGGAATGGCGTCTGACCGGCGGCGTAAATACCGCAAGCTGTTGCGTGATCCCAGTCTGTGTGCGGCCGTTATCGATCGCCTCAAGGACGGATGGTCACCAGAACAGATTTCCGGTCGACTGCGGCTTGCCAGTGGCGCAACGGCGCGGCTGAGCCATGAGACAATCTATCAATACGTCTATTCCCGGGAAGGTCAGGATCAGCAACTGGGCCGGTACCTGCCTGAGCGACGCCGCAGGCGGCGACCGCGATATGCACGCAAACCCAAAAGCCTCGTCTTTCCAATGGAATGTGCGATCCGCAACAGGCCGGAAGCGATCAATTCGCGAAGCGAGTTCGGTCATTGGGAGGCGGATCTGATGATCTTCAGGAAGGAGCACGGTGCCGCCAACATCGCGACCGTCGTCGAGCGCAAGAGCCGCTATACCCTACTGTTTCGCAACAACGACAGGCGATCGAAGCCAATCATGAGCCAGTTAATCCGCCATCTGGCGCCCCTGCCCGCGCTGGCCCGGCAGAGCCTGACATTCGATCGAGGGCTGGAGTTCGTCTCATGGCGCGAGTTGAAGCAAGGCATGGGAACGGCAGCCTGGTTTTGCGATCCGCAGGCGCCTTGGCAGAAAGGGACGGTGGAGAACACCAACAAGCGCGTCCGCCGTTACCTGCCGCCGGAAACGATTGTGCTGGAGGTCAGCGATCAGGAGATCCGTTCTCTGTGTGACCGCCTGAACGACACGCCGCGTAAGTGCCTGGGGTTTCAGACGCCGAAAGAGATCTTCGGCCGACATCTATTGGCTCTCGAACGGTGATGCGTGTAGATTTCCGAGCAGCGTTGCATTCAAGCTGGAACCAGCACTGGGATTGAAAGGTCATCGGCTGCGCGGTGTTGAAATGACGCATGGCCCGCTTTTGGAAAAGTGCTGCTCCCGGTCTGGCGTTTGCTCGCTCGACGGCTGCCCTTCCAACGCAGTCCCTGCGCCCAAAGTTCAATAGCCCCCTTCTCTCGTTCGACAAAACATGCATATTGAATGCATCTATTTAGGAATGCCATGCGTCTGACTATGCACACTGATTATGCCTTGCGCGTCTTGATGGCGCTGGCCGTCACTGGCGACAGGCTGATGACTATCGAGGAACTGGCGAAGCGGCATCGTGTGTCGCGCAATCATTTGATGAAGGTAGCGCAGCATCTGGTGTCGCTTGGCCTGGTCGCAGGCGTCAGAGGCCGCAATGGCGGCCTGTCGCTGGCTAAACCTGCCTCGGCGATTCAGATGGGATTTGTCGTACGTGTCCTGGAGACCGACCAGCAACTTGTTGCCTGCCTTGGTGACGACGCAGCATCCTGTGTCTTTAGCGGCGCGTGCCGCCTGACAAACATGTTCAGCAAGGCGCTGGAGGCGTTTTTCCGTGAGCTTGACACTTTGACGCTGGCCGATCTGGTCCAGAACCGGACAGCCATTCAGTCACGCTTGTCACTTGTCGCATAGACAGATCTGAGAGGACCCAAAGCAGTGACGACAAACAAAAACAAACCGGAACCGCAAAGCAACCAGCCCGACGGCGGCAGCACGCTTGTGCCAATGCTGATCGCCGGGCTGATCATGGTTGTTGTCGGCTATGCCGCCATCATGCTGTTCGTTTGACGTTCAGCTTCATTTTGCCTGAACGAGCGCCCTGTCATATTTGAACTGGCGCCCGCCATCTCCAAACCAGCTGGCGTCAAACGATTTCTGCTTGCGATCGTGCCAGGCGCGGGATTTACGTCCGAGTTCCCTCGCCTTGATTTCAAACCCGGCGCAGTTGCGGCGGGCGTCTCCCGTCATTGATTTGGCGCCTCGCTCCATCCGCTTGGCGTATTCGATGCCAATGTCGCGATGGCGATATTCGTGCCGCCACACATGATCGCTGAAATTCTTCCAGGCCCGCTTGAGCTGCGGGCTGCCGTTACCGGTCCACTTCGGAACCCGATAGACGACATTGACGACCAGATCATAATTGGTGATGACGCAACGTGTTCCCTTGACGCCACCCTTGATGTTGCGTGCGTCGAACGAAATTGTCGATGTTGCGACATGAGTGCCCTTCTTGCCTGGAAGTTTCGGTCCCTTTCGCACAATCTGCTCGTAGATTGCCTTGCCGGTCTTGCCGTTGACCGAATAATAGACGGTCCTTTCCTTGACGGTAATTTTGGCTTCTGATTGCTGTGTCCCCTGCCCGATCAAGATGAATGAAGCGACGACTGGAAGTAGGTATTGTCTCAATTGAACCCTCGTAACGCCGCTCTTCGGCTGGTGATTTCTTTCCGCAAATTATTGGTAGTTTGACGAAATGCAACCCTCCCGAGAACTCTCAAGATTAATTGAAATCATGGCCGCTCTTCGAACGCCCGGGAGTGGTTGTCCGTGGGATCTCGAACAGAATTTTGCATCGATCGCGCCTTACACAATCGAAGAGGCTTATGAGGTCTCCGACGCGATCGATCGCGGCGATATGATGGATCTGCGCGACGAACTGGGCGATCTGCTGTTGCAGGTCATCTACCATTCGCGCATGGCTGAGGAGGCTGGGTACTTTGAACTTGGCGACGTGATCGAGGCTATCACCGCAAAGATGATCCGCCGCCATCCGCATGTCTTTGGCGACGCGGTTGCTCGCGCAGCTGGCTCAGCAAAGGGCCAATGGGACCGGATCAAGGCTGAGGAAAAGGCGGCCAGGCGCCAGGAGCGGCTTGCCAGAGGGCTTGATCCAGAAGATCACGGGCGGGGTTTTCTGGATAGCGTGCCGGTCGCCCTGCCTGCTCTGGTACGTGCGCTCAAACTCCAGCAGAAAGCCGCAACGGTCGGGTTCGACTGGGGTGAGGCGGGACCGATCCTCGACAAGATGGAAGAAGAGATCGGAGAGTTACGCGCCGCGCTCAATGACGGCCGGCAGGAACGGATAAAGGACGAGTTTGGCGACATCCTGTTTGCCGCCGTCAATCTCGGCCGGCATCTGGGTGTCGAGGCCGAAGCCGCCTTGGCGGGAACCAACCACAAGTTCCTGACGCGATTTCATCATGTCGAAGAACGTCTATCAAATGCCGGTTCAAGTTTGAACGATGCCACGCTCGACCAGATGGAAGCATTGTGGCAAGAGGCAAAGACTTCCCGGAAGGACTGACCAACTATTCGGAAGCGCGCAGCCGCCGGCCAAGTTCGGTGATCGAGTTTTCTGGCCCCTCCACCGTCAGCGTCACCGAACCGTCATCATTGTCCTTGCGGTTTGATACGGTGGCGCGAGTGTAAATCCAGTCGAGCTGGCCAAGCAGCGCCGGCCCAATTGTGACCGTGACGCTGCGGATGTCTCCGCTCAATCGCCTTTCAACGGCTGACAGCAGCTCAGGCACGCCCTCGCCCGTGACAGCCGAAATGGTGATTGGTCTGCCCTGCCCGGCCAGCCTGTTTTCTTCCAGCAAACGCCCGCGGGTGTCAGCATCAATCAGGTCAACTTTGTTCCAGACCTCCAGCACCTTGCTGGAGGGGCCCGTTTCGACGCCAAGATCATGCAGGATTTGTTCGACGTCTGCCGCCTGAGCCGATGTGTCGGGGTCAGAAATATCACGCAGGTGCACGATCAGATCGGCCTCGATAACCTCTTCCAGCGTCGCGCGAAACGCCGCAACAAGATGGGTCGGAAGGTTGGAAATGAAACCAACCGTGTCTGAGAAGATCGCAATAGCGCCATGCGGCAGCTTCACCCGCCGCAAGGTCGGGTCCAACGTGGCAAATAGCATGTCTTCCGACAGCACCCCTGCTCCGGTCAGCCGGTTGAACAGTGTCGATTTGCCAGCATTAGTGTAGCCGACCACTGCAACGACTGGATATTGCGCCTTCTTGCGCTGCTTTCGATGCAGGTCGCGGGTGCGTTCAACCTCTCGAATTTCCCCGCGTAACTTAACGATCTTATCCTGTAGAATTCGGCGGTCAGATTCGATTTGCGTCTCGCCCGGACCACCTAGAAAGCCTGCACCACCTCTTTGGCGCTCAAGATGTGTCCAGCTTCGAACCAGACGGCCCTTCTGATAGCTCAGATGCGCAAGTTCGACCTGCAGCGAACCTTCCTTCGTTCTGGCCCGGCGTCCAAAAATCTCGAGAATAAGTCCAGTCCGGTCCAGAACCTTCGCCTTGGTTTCCTTTTCCAGATTGCGCTGCTGCACCGGCGTTAGAGGGTGGTCTACAATCACCAGCTCCAAATCATGTGCGGCGACGGCGTCCGCAATGTCCTTCACCTTGCCTGTGCCCAGCAAGGTTGCGGGACGCGGATCGGACACGTTGATGATCTCGGTAACGACCGGCGTCAGGTCAATTGCCCGTGCGAGTCCCACGGCTTCTTCGAGCCGTGCTTGCGCAGACCTGACCAGGCGCGGCCGTGACGCGTCTTCTTCGTCATCGGTTCGGAATTGACGGCCAAGGACAGGCACAACAATGGCAGCACGCCCAGTCGTCGCCTTGGCAGTTATATAACTGCGCCCGTCTTCCGCCGGGTCGATTCGATTGTCGGCCAATCAGACGCCTTCTTCACCTTCGAACATCTGCACCGGCTGGCTCGGCATGATGGTTGAGATCGCATGCTTGTAGACAAGTTGCGAATGGCCGTCGCGACGCAACAGCACGCAGAAATTGTCAAAGGACGTCACGACGCCCGTCAACTTTACGCCATTGATTAGAAAAATCGTGAGAGGATTCTTGCTCTTGCGAACGGAGTTCAGGAATAGGTCCTGAAGATTTTGCGAACGTTCCGCCATTTTGTTTTCTTCCGTGTCCCCGGTTTTGTCTGACAGTAGCACCGGACACGCGCCTTGTTGTCAAGGCGTTAGCGGGCCGTTGTTTGTCGAAAAAGAGCGGATGGTCCACCCTCCCCGGCTCTGTTCGTCCGCTATCAGGCAGGCGTCTTTTCCGCAATCTCGAAAAAAGCCGAACGCAGCGCAGTCGCGACCGAGCCAGGGTGCCCGTTGGCGATCGAATGGCCGTCAATGTCGACGACTGGCATTACAACTGTTGTCGCAGCTGTGATGAACGCTTCGCGCGCATCATAGGCTTCTTGAAGCGAAAAGTTGCGCTCCTCAACCTCAAGACCCAATTTTGCAGCAACTTTCATCACTGTGGTTCGAGTGATTCCACGCAGGATCCCGTGTTCGGCCGGCCGCGTCACCAGCTTGCCGTCCTTCGAAACGATCCAGGCATTGGTTGCGGCGCCTTCCTTGACACTCCCATCTGGATCGAAGAACCAGGCTTCCTGTGCTCCGGCCTCTTTCGCCTGCTGGCGCGCAAGTACATTTGGCAACAGCCCTACAGTTTTGATGTCGACGCGGTCCCAACGATTTTCTGGCACCGAAATCACCTTGATCCCGGTCTGGGCGCGCTTTGCAGCCGCATTCGGGTCGGTCTTCTTGGCAGTGACCACAATCGCCGGGCGGACCGGCTTGACTGGAAAGACGTGGTCGCGTGGCGCAACACCGCGCGTGACTTGCATGTAGACGAGCCCGTTCATGACGCCGTTGCGGCGCACGACTTCGCGCATGACAATCACGAGAGCAGCGCGAGCCATGGGCCAGGAGATACGCAATTCCCGCAGAGAACGATCGAGGCGGTCGAGATGTCCGGTCACATCCATCAGATTACCGCGTGCGACTTCACAAACCTCGTAGACGCCATCGGCGAACTGGTAGCCGCGATCCTCGACATGAACCGCTGCGTCGCGATGTGGAAGATAGAGGCCGTTGACATAAGCTGTTTTTGGCATTGAGCGTCCGGAAACTGGATCAGAAGAACTCGAGCGAAACACGGAACATCTGCTCTACCTGCCGCACGGTTGCTGACATAGCAAAGATGATGACCCGATCATGCGGGCGGATAACCAACGATCCATCCGGCTTGATAACTTTTCCGTCGCGATAGATTGCGCCAAACCGCATTCCCTGTGGCAGGTCAATGTCGCGCAATGGCGTTCCAACCAGTGGCGATGTCTCCAGCGCCTCGGCCTCAATCATTTCGGCAGCGCCGCGCTGGATAGAGTGGACGGCGCGTATGCGTCCGCGCCTCACATGTTGCAGAACCTTGGAAATCGTCACGTTTCGCGGGTTGATATAGGCGTCGATGCCCATCGTTGGCGTGATGTCGTGGTAGGCCGGGTTGTTCAGCAGCACCAAGCCAGACTTGCAGCCCAGCCGTTTGGCCATCACCGTTGTCAGCACGTTCACCTGGTCGCTGTTTGTCAGCGCGACCATCAGGTCCGCGTCTTCGATATCTGCTTCCTGCAGCAGCTTCTGGTCCAGCGCACTGCCGTGCAGCACGACTGTCTTGCGCAGCTGGTCAGCAATCGCAACGGCGCGCTCGCGGGTGTTCTCGATCAGCTTGACGCGAGCCCTGCTCTGGCGTTGCTCAAGTGCGCGCGCCACAAACAGGCCGATATTGCCGCCGCCTGCGATGACAATGCGCGTCGCTTCGGTCTCGTCGTGTCCAAATAGGCCGAGCGTTCGCCGGACCTGCTCCTTCGACGTCACCACATAGGCCAGGTCGCCCGCAAGCAGTTGGTCTCCCGAATGCGGCACAAACAATTTGCCTTTGCGGCTGATGCCGACAACCGTAGACGGCAGGTCCGGAAACAGTTCTGTCAACTGCGCCAACGGCGTGTTGATCACCGGGCACTCTTCCAGGCATTCGATGGCCAGCATTGCGACTTTCTGGTCAGCGAAACGAACGACGTCCTTGGCTCCCGGAAGCGCAATTCGCTGCAACACCATTTCGCCCACTTCCATCTCGGGCGAGATGATGACGTCAATCGGCAAATGCTCGCGGGCAAACAGGTCCTGATAATGCGGCTGGAGATATGATTGCGCGCGCACACGCGCGATCTTTGTTGGTACGTTGAACAGTGCGTGTGCTACCTGGCACGCCACCATATTCACTTCGTCGTAGAGCGTTACCGCGATGATCATGTCGGCTTCAGCAGCGCCCGCTGCTTCCAGCATGTCGGGATGCGCGCCGTGACCGACAATGCCGCGCACATCAAGCGAATCGCGAATGACACCGATCAGTTCCGGCGATGTATCGATGACCGAAACGTCGTTTCGTTCGGCGGCCAATCTCTCGGCAATGCCGTATCCAACCTGTCCCGCCCCGCAGATGATTACGCGCATTTGCTGCTCAATCGTTCCAGTCAGACGCCAAGCGACTTCAGCTTCCGGTGAAGCGCTGACCGTTCCATACCAATGAACTCGGCTGTACGCGAGATGTTGCCGCCGAAGCGGTTGATTTGTGCGATCAAATATTCCTTTTCGAACAATTCGCGCGCCTCGCGCAGCGGCAGCGCCATAATATGCTGGTCAGACTGGTTGGGCGCCTTGGGCATCGTGTCTCCGATTTCCGACGGCAGCAGATCAGCGGTGATTGGCGAATCACGGTCGTCGCCGCGCGCCAGGATCATCAGGCGCTCAACATTGTTCCGCAGCTGCCGTACATTGCCCGGCCAGTTATGCGCCTGCAGCACTGCGAGTGCGTCATCACCCATGCGTCGCGGCTTGATGCCTGCCTGGTTGCCGATCAGGTCCATGAAATGCCTCACCAGGTCCGGCACATCCTCACGGCGTTCAGACAACCCGGGCACATGGATCGGCACCACGGACAGGCGATGATAGAGGTCTTGGCGAAACTCGCCTTCGGCAATCATTGATTCGAGGTTTTGTGCGGTCGACGAAATGATCCGGACATCGACCTTGACGCGCTTCGTTCCGCCGACGCGTTCAAATTGTTGATCGACCAGTACGCGCAAAATCTTGTTTTGTGTCTCTTTCGGCATGTCGGCGATTTCGTCGAGGTAGAGAATACCGCGGTGAGCCTCTTCGAGTGCGCCGACCTTGCGTTCGGTGCCATTGGCTTCAGTGCCAAATAGCTCAATCTCCATGCGTTCTGGCGTTATGGTCGCCGCGTTCAGCGTGACGAAAGGCCCAGACGCGCGGCTGGACTGGGCATGAATGGAGCGCGCTACCATCTCCTTGCCGGAACCCGAAGGTCCGACAATCATCACCCGGCTGTTTGTCGGAGCAATTCGTTCGACTGCCTGGCGCAACTGGTTCATGGCAGGCGAATTGCCAATCAGTTCAAAAGTCTCGCCAGTCCGGCGCTTTATGTCGGAAACCTCCTTGCGCAGTTTCGAGGTTTCGAGCGCTCGTTCAGCAATCAGCACAAGGCGATCCGCCTTGAAAGGCTTTTCGATGAAATCATAAGCGCCGCGGCGGATTGCGGACACTGCAGTCTCGATATTGCCGTGACCGGAGATCATCACCACCGGCAGGTCGGGGTGCATAGTCTTGATCTGGTCTAGCAGTGCCAGCCCGTCCAGCCGCGATCCCTGCAACCATATGTCCAGAAATACCAGACGCGGCGCACGATTTGAAATTTCCGCCAACGCGCTGTCTGCATCGTGCGCAGTGCGTGTTTCATGACCTTCGTCGTCAAGAATGCCGGCGACCAGATCCCGGATATCACCTTCGTCGTCGACGATCAGAATATCAGACGCCATTTTGAGCCTTTGCTTCTTCTTGTTGTTGCGGTTTTGCGATCCCGTTCGCATCGGTCAGTTCCGGAAGAATGATCCGGATCATCGCGCCCCTTCCGCCGTGGAATTCAATTGGAGCATCGTGAAGCTCGAGTCTGCCGCCATGTTCCTCGACAATCTTCTTGACGATAGCGAGGCCAAGACCCGTCCCCTTCTCGCGGGTGGTCATGTAAGGCTCAAGCAGCCGCTGGCGGTTCTCGCGCGGCAAGCCTTTGCCATTGTCGATCACGTCGACAACGATAAAGCCCCGTGCTTTTCCTGCACGCACAAGGATTGCGCCTGCTTCGCGGTCTTTGAATTCGGCGCCTTCGATTGCCTCGGCAGCGTTCTTGATGACATTGCCGATCGCCTGGCCGATCATCCGGCTGTCAAACGTCCCCAGCAGCGGTTCCTTGTCGAAACGGCGTTCGAACTTGATGTCGGACTGACTGACCTCAACGAGGAAAGACGCTTCGCGCAGCGCATCACGCAGATCCATCTTCTGCATAGCTGGCTTGGGCATGCGCGCGAATGACGAAAATTCGTCAACCATTCGCCCGATGTCACCAACCTGCCGGATGATTGTGTCGGTGCACTGGTCGAAAATTTCGCGATCCTCGACAATCACCTTGCCAAACCGCCGTCGTATCCTCTCCGCCGAAAGCTGGATAGGCGTCAGCGGATTCTTGATCTCGTGGGCAATACGCCGGGCCACGTCCGCCCATGCCGTAGAGCGTTGCGCCTGAACCAAGTCGGTGATGTCGTCTACGGTGACCACATAGGATCGAGGCTCATCTCTCCGCTCGCTCTGCTCGATCGTCACCTGGACATTGAATGTGCGCTCTGCGCCGCCGGTAAAGAACGTTACCTGTTCCCGGTAAGCGGCGCGGCGCGAATCGCGGGCAATCTCAAACACCCGGCCGACTTGCGGGAGGATCGACATAATCTTCTTGCCCTGCGCAGCATTGCTATCGAGATTCAGCATCGTTTCAGCTGACCGGTTGATGACGGTAATGTCGCCGTCCTGGCCGACGCCGATGACGCCGGCGGTGACGCCCGCCAGCACGGCCTCAGAGAAGCGCCGCCGCTCGTCCATCATGTCGCGCGCCGCCACAACTTCGTTTCGCTGCGACTTCAGTTCACGGATCATGGTGTTGAACGTTTCGGCAAACGACGCCACATCGCCGTCTGACCTCCGCACTGGCACCTGGACATCCAGATTGCCCGTTGAGACAACATCCGCCGCGCCAATCAACTGCCGGATCGGGCGGACCAGCCGGTCGGCAACAGCAATTCCGGTCCAGATCGCCGCCATGACGATCACCAGCGCGAGACCGAGATAAGACAGCGCAAACGCGATCTGGGTGAACGTCCGGTTGCCTTCGAGTGTCCGATAGTCCTCGGCATTGGCGCGGACAAGCTGGCGAGCGCGAATGACTTCAGGGTCGACCAGCCGCAGTGTGTAGAGATAGATATCCGGGATCTGTCTCAGTTTGACGATGGCCCCGACAATGTTGCGGATGCGCGGTTCGATCAGTGCGGGCAGGCCATCGGCAGCGACTTCGATTGCTTCTGTCGGCGGGCTGGGAAATTCCACATCCCGCGCCGTGGTCGCCTGCATGACAACCGATCCATCAGCACGGATAAGCGCAGCGTGCGCAAGCGCCCTGCCCTGCGCCTGGTCGCGCAGCAGACGTTGAAAACCACCTGGATCGAGGTTGTAGACACTGCGATTGTTGTCCAGGTCATTGGCCATCGACAGAGTCGTTCCCTGCAGGTTGCGGGCATTTTCCTGAACGTAGGCTTCGGCAATCGACAATGATGAGTTGATGATCGTCTTGGTCCGGATTTCGAACCACCGGTCCAACCCGATCTCGAGCGTGATCGAGGCAATGATCGCGATCAGGATCGCCGGCACGGCGGCAACGATCGCAAACATCGCGACAATGCGCACGTGCAGGCGCGATGCGGCCTTGCCTACGCGACGAGCCGTGATGATCCGGTGTGCTTCGCGGGCGATTAACGCGATCAGTGCAAGGATGAAAACACTGTTGACGGCAATGACCGCCATCGTGACGTTTTCCGTCGGATCAATACCGGCCAGACCGATCAGGATTACGAAAGAAATGGCGGCCGAAATCAACGCGCCAACGATGGTGATTATGCCGGGCAAGGCCAGCAAACGCCGCTGATCGCGCAACTGAAAGACAGTTGCGGCGGGACGCTTACCAACGGTGCTGATGGCGGCGTCGGCGGTCTGGGTCATGGGTGGCGGGCGGTTCGCATATCCGTTGCAATCATGCAACGCATTGTGGCGATTCTGCAACAAATCGGACGGCCGCACGAATTATTGCATGTCTCAACAGAAGAATTTAGTTCGTCCGGGACGTCCGGTAGACATTCACGCCCAATTCGCGAATTTTCTTGCGCAACGTGTTCCGATTGAGGCCAAGCAGGTCCGCCGCCTTGATTTGGTTGCCACGAGTAGCGGTCATTGCGGCCAACACCAATGGATATTCGACCTCCGCCAGTATCCTGTCGTAAAGGCCGGACGGTGGGAGATCTTCGCCGTAACCGGCAAAATAGCGCTGCAAATAGTGCTCAACCGCATGGCTGATCGAAATGTCATCCGGCAAGGCGCCCGCCGCACCAGCCGGCACGCCTGGGTCGACGGTTCGAAGCTCCTGCTCGACCAGTTCGGCTGTGATCTCGTCTTGCGGGTAAAGAGCAGAAAAGCGCCGGACCAGATTTTCCAGCTCGCGGACGTTTCCGGGCCAGGGATAGCGTTTCATAAGATCGAGGCCAGCCGTTGAAATGCGCTTCGACTGCAGGCCTTCACTTTCGGCAAGTTTGAAGAAATGGCGCACCAGATCTGGCACATCCTCGGCGCGCTCGCGCAACGCTGGCAGCCGCAATGGAACGACATTGAGCCGGTAGAACAGGTCCTCACGGAACAGACCCTGATTGATCAGTGTATGTAGGTCCTTGTTGGTTGCGGCAACGATACGAACATCCGTTTTGATCGCGGTGCGCCCGCCCACGGTCGTATATTCGCCCTGCTGCAGCACCCGCAGCAATCGCGTTTGCGCCTCCATCGGCATGTCGCCGATTTCGTCGAGGAATAGCGTTCCCCCTTCTGCCTGCTCAAACCGGCCGATTGAGCGTGCTTGTGCTCCGGTGAACGCGCCCTTCTCGTGACCAAACAATTCTGACTCGATCAGGTCGCGCGGGATCGCCGCCATGTTGATCGCAACGAAAGGCCCGCTCCTGCGCCGGCCATACTCATGCAATGCGCGCGCAACGAGTTCTTTGCCGGTGCCTGACTCGCCCGTGACCATCACGGTCAGATCGGTCTGCATCATACGCGCCAGCATGCGGTAGATGTCCTGCATGGCCGGTGAACGGCCAACAAGCGGCATTGGTTCGCGCTGTTCGTCTGCCGCGTCCTTGATGACCGGGCGCCGGGGTTCCGACAGCGCCCGCTGTACAATCGTCAGCAATTCCGTCAGATCGAACGGCTTTGGCAGATAGTCATAGGCGCCTTTTTCGGATGCCCGGATGGCTGTCATGAAAGTGTTCTGCGCACTCATGACGATGACCGGCAGGTCCGGCCGCATCTTCTTCATGCGCGGAAGCAGATCGAACGCGTTCTCGTCTGGCATGACAACGTCGGTGATGACCAAATCGCCGTCGCCAGCCGAGACCCAGCGCCACAATGTCTGGGCATTGGAAGTCACCCTGACGTCATGGCCGACACGTGACAGCGCCTGGTTGAGCACAGTGCGGATCGCTGCGTCGTCATCAGCAACCAGAATACTGCCCCGGGTTGTCATCGCTCAAATCCTCCATCGGGGTCGTAACCGGGCGGAAAGTCGTCCTTCCACGCAGGCATCAGAATCCGGAATGTTGTCCCGCGCGCCGATGAATCACATTCGATCACTCCGCCATGCTCGCCAACGATTTTTGACACCAGTGCCAGCCCCAGTCCCGAGCCATTCGGTTTGGTCGTAATGAACGGATCGAAGAGGATTGGCTTGATGTCAGGCGACACGCCAGGACCATTGTCTTGTACGCAAAATTCCAGCGGCAGCGACACACGGTCGGTCGTGCCCGGCACAGCCAGGCGAATGCCCGGACGGAACGCCGTCGACAGCCTGATCTCCCCGCCGGGATTACCAGCGATCGCCTCGGCAGCGTTCTTCACCAGATTGAGAAGCACTTGAACCAGTTGATCCCGATTGCCAAAGACTGGAGGAAGTGATGGATCATATTCCTCTATAAATTTGATTTTGCTAGCAAAACCGTTCTTCGAGATTGCTTTAACCCGGTCCAGCACGACATGGATATTGACCGGCTGCCGCTCGATTGGCCGATCGTCGGAAAACACTTCCATGCGGTCGACCAGCTTCACGATCCGATCTGTCTCGTCCATGATCAGCTGTGTCAGCATGCGGTCCCCATCGGAGACAACGGTTTCAAGCAACTGCGCTGCGCCGCGAATGCCAGACAGCGGGTTCTTGATCTCGTGCGCCAGCATCGCCGCCAGGCCGGTCACCGAGCGTGCCGCGCCACGATGTGTCATCTGGCGGTCTATCTTGTCCGCCATAGACCGTTCCTGAAGCATCACAACGACCGAACCGGGCTCCTCGATGACGGGCGCCACATAGATATCGACTTCCTTGTCGGGGCCAATGCGTGGCGACGACACATCAACCCGGTATTCATTCACCGGCGCGCGCCGCTCGCGCACTTGATCAACCAGCGTCAGAAGCGGGCTGCCAAATGGCAGGAAGTGGCCGAGCATGTTGCGCGACATGAAGCTGGCGCTGGCCCGGAAAAAATCCTCTGCGTCGGCATTGGCGAAGCTTATGCGGTTGTCGGCGGCGACCATGATGACAGGGTGGCGGATAGAGTTCAGCACGATGCCGGCGGCGTCAAAAGCCGGTTTGCGCGGGATGTCGAAGTTCATGCTGCATAGTCCACTTGCCGTGCGGCCCTGTCGGGATCGAATGCTGCACGCAGCGCCGCTTTTACCAATGCCGGCTCACGAGACGTCATGATTGCCATGCGCAATTGCTCGCTGGTTTCGGGTGCATGGCGGTCGAGATACCAGCCACTGTGTTTGCGAGCGTGGCGCAGTCCCTGCCCGGTTCCATAGTGTGACAGCATCGCCTCATAGTGCTCGACCACATAGTCGCCCAACTCAGCCGCAGTGGGCGCGTTGTTGCGCGAGCCTTCGCCAGCGATGAGCCCACCAAGCCAGGGCATGCCGTAGTGCCCGCGACCGATCATCACCGCATCTGCTCCGGAACTTGCAAGCGCCGCCTTTGCATCATGAATGGACCGCACGTCGCCATTGACCACCAGCGGAACCGAAATGGCATCGCGAACCCGGGCAACCGCGTTCCAGTCAGCGCTACCGGTGTAGAACTGGCACCGGGTGCGGCCATGCACAGTTATCATCTGCGCGCCGGCGCCGACCGCTCGCCGCGCAACCTCTGGCGCATTGAGGGATTCGCCGTCCCATCCAAGCCGCATCTTCACCGTTACCGGCGCGCTGACAGCGCCGACGACCGCTTCGACCAGCCTGATGGCCTGATCTGGTTCGCGCATCAACGCCGAGCCGCAATAGCCGCCTGTCACCTTCTTGGCCGGGCAGCCCATGTTGATGTCGATAATGTCTGCACCTTCAGCTTCTGCAATGCGTGCGGCTTCAGCCATGAACAATGCGTCGCGGCCAGCCAGTTGCACCATGTGTACGCCGCTGCCGGTTCGTTCGATCCGTTTTGCCGAGCCAGCGTGGCCCTTGGCCAGTTCGCCACTGGCAACCATTTCGGAAATGACAAGCCCTGCCCCATGGGCATAGGCGCGCTCGCGCATGGGCTTGTCAGTCACGCCCGACATCGGCGCAAGGAAGACCCTGTTGCGAACTTCCACCTGCCCGATCTTCAGCGGCGTTGAAAGGATGTTGTCATCTGTCATGCACAAAAACGATGCACTACCTGCTTCTGCACATTCAATAGACAATGCTGCACTGCAATGCAACCGCGCAAGCACTTTGCGGTTGCATCATTTGCGTCCCACTGGTCAGCCCGCCTCCATTGTCCTATCCAGCGTAAAGTTATCGCAATCTGGACACCATGAACGCTTCTGACGAAACTGCCATTGTCATTGTTGCCGCCGGCCGCGGCGAGCGCGCCGGAAGTTCAGTTGCCGGGCCGAAGCAATATCGGCAGATCGGCGGTGAACCGGTGATCCGTCACACGATCCGCGCCTTTGCCGCCCATCCTGGGGTTGGACGAATTGTCGTTGCTATCCATGCCGACGACCACGGCCTGTTTGCTGAAGCTGTGAAAGGGTTCGAGGCACGCGTTGAGCCCGTCATTGGTGGCGCGACCCGGCAAGAATCAACACGGCTTGCGCTGGAAGCGTTGGCGCAAACCCCGCCTCGGACAGTCCTTATTCACGATGCTGTGCGTCCGTTCGTATCCGGCGGCCTTATCAGCCGCGTCATTGACGTCGCCCGTCTTGGCCATGGAGCGCTTGCCGCCACGCCTGTCTCAGACACGATCAAACGCAAGACGTCATCAGGTCTCGAAACAGTCGACAGGTCGACGCTTTTCGCCGCCCAGACGCCGCAGGGCTTTCCGTTCGACTTGATCCGCGGCGCGCATGATATGGCCAAGGCTTCGGGCCGCTCCGACTTTACCGACGACGCATCTATTGCCGAATGGGCTGGCATCAAAGTGGAGCTTGTGACGGGCTCCCCCGAAAATATCAAACTGACCTATCCGGAGGATCTTGCTATGGCAGAGCAGCGGTTGGCGCGCGCAATCGCGTTTCCAGATGTCCGGACCGGCAACGGTTATGACGTCCATTCCTTTGAAGCAGGCGACCACGTCGTTCTGTGTGGCGTCAAGATTGCCCATGACCAGAAGCTCTCCGGCCATTCGGATGCCGATGTCGGGCTGCACGCTTTGACCGATGCTCTGCTGGCGACATGTGGCGCAGGCGATATCGGGACACACTTCCCGCCGTCGGAGGCAAAATGGAAAGGCGCGGCATCGTCGCTTTTTGTGGAACATGCGGCAAAGATAGTCCGTGCACGCGGCGGCCGTATCGCAAATGCCGACGTCACCCTGATATGCGAAGCGCCAAAGGTCGGGCCGCATCGGGATGCCATGACGGCTTCGATCGCATCAATGCTGGCGATCACGCCGGACCGGGTGTCGATCAAGGCAACGACAAACGAGAAGCTTGGCTTTGTCGGACGCAAGGAAGGTATAGCGGCAATTGCCACCGCCAGCGTTGTGTTTCCTGGGAGCTTGCCCGAATGACGGGTCAATCTGCTCTCGCGGTCCAACTGCTCGACCTGTGCCGCAAACGCGGCGTCATGCTGACCACGGCTGAATCGTGCACCGGCGGTGGCATTATCGCCAGCCTGACCGACATTGCAGGCTCTTCCGATGTCGTTGACCGCGGCTTCATCACCTATTCGAACAACGCCAAGATCGACATGCTGGGCGTCCGCCCGCAGACGCTCGATGAGTTTGGCGCAGTGTCGCGGGAAACGGCTCTGGAAATGGCCGAGGGCGCTTTACACAAATCCTGCGCCGGCATTGCGCTGTCTGTTACCGGGATTGCCGGACCAGGTGGCGGCTCTGCGGAAAAGCCGGTCGGGCTGGTCTGGTTTGGTGTGGCGTTGAATGGTGCTGCTGTTCAGGCTGAGCGGCGGCTTTTTGAGAAACAGGGCCGAGAATTCATTCGCCGCGAAGCTGTCCGCACCGCGCTGGAGCTCGGTCTGACGGCACTGAGATAACTGCCGCTCAATTCAGTGCGGCTGACCCCTTCCCGTAGATTTCCTTGGCACGCGCTTCAAACGCGCCCGAAAACATCCGGAAGGCGCGGTCGAAAACAGCACCCATCATGACGCCAAGGATCCTGCTTTTGAACTCGTAGTCTATCTCGAACTTGACATCGCAGCCGCCAGAGGCCGGTTCGAAAGCCCAGCTGTTGCGTAGATATTTGAACGGTCCGTCGAGATATTTGACCTCAATCAGCAGATCTTCGGGCTTGAGCACGACCTGGCTGGTAAATGTCTCCCGGATCTGCTTGTAGCCAACCGACATATCAGCGACCAGCACAGCTATCTCATCACGCTCCTTGCGCGAGCGCACTGTCAGGCTTTCGCACATCGGCAGGAATTGCGGATACTTTTCAACATCCGCAACCAGTGCAAACATCTGTTCGGGCGTGAAATTGACGCGCCTGACCGTATCGAACTTCGGCATGTCAGGCTGGCTGCGCCGCCTTGGCCAGTTGCCTTTCACGTGCCGCTCGCAACCGGGCGAAATCGTCTCCGGCATGATGCGATGACCGCGTCAGCGGACTGGCCGATACGAGCAGAAATCCTTTGGTGAAACCAACCGTCGCATAGGATTTGAACTCTTCCGGCGTCACAAATGACTTGACCGGATGGTGCTTTTTCGTCGGCTGCAAATATTGCCCGATGGTCAGGAAATCGACATCTGCCGAGCGCAGATCGTCCATCAACTGTAGCACTTCGTTCCGCTCTTCGCCGAGGCCAACCATAATGCCCGACTTGGTGAAGATCGATGGGTCGAGCTCTTTGACCCGCTGCAGCAGCCGGATTGAGTGGAAATAGCGCGCACCCGGCCGAACCGTTAAATAATTCGACGGAACCGTCTCGAGATTGTGGTTGAACACGTCTGGCTTGGCCGCAACCACGACCTCCAGCGCACCTTCCTTGCGTAGAAAGTCAGGCGTCAGGATTTCGATCGTTGTGTCGGGCGTGCGCTCGCGGATTGCGCGGATCGTCTGGGCAAAATGCTCGGCGCCGCCATCAGCAAGATCGTCGCGGTCAACCGAGGTAATCACGACATGGGTCAGGCCCATCTGGGCGACTGCATCGGCGACGCTTTCCGGCTCGGCACGGTCAAGCGCATTCGGCTTGCCCGTCGCCACGTTGCAGAACGAGCAGGCGCGGGTACAAATCTCGCCCATGATCATGAACGTCGCGTGCTTCTTGTCCCAGCATTCGCCGATATTGGGGCAGCCCGCTTCTTCGCAGACGGTCACGAGACCGTGCGACTTCACGATCTCACGCGTCTCTTGATAGCCTTTCGACACAGGCGCTTTGACCCGGATCCATTCCGGCTTGCGCAAGACTTCCTGATCTGGCCGGTGAGCCTTTTCAGGATGCCGCGGGCGTGGCCGCGACAGTGTATCCAGGACAGTCACCATAGGTAGATCAACTCTTCTTTTCGGCCCGGCCAAAGACCCACAGAATGACGATAGCGCCGATCGTGGCGACGATCAGGCTGCCGATGAACCCGAAGAACTGGATGCCGACGAGATTGGCCAGTGTGCCACCGACAAACGAGCCGGCAATGCCGACGAGAATATTGGTCAGGAAGCCATGATCCCGATTCATCGTGCGCTCGGCGATCCAGCCTGCAAGGAAGCCTATCAGCAGCAGGCCGAAAAAGCCGATGCCCGGGCTGTAGAAGATAGCGTATGTTTCAGTCACAGTTCCCTGCATCAGCCGACAATCCTTGCAATGATAACGACGATGATTGCGCCAATGGTCGATGACACGATCTGTGACACAAGTTGATTGCCGATGCCCAGATTGATGTTGAAACCCCGCAACACGAACGGCCCGACAAAGGCGCCAAGCACGCCCCAGATCAGATATTTGATCAGGCCGCCGCCGCCAACGACAAAACTGGCCAGCCAGCCAGCTACGAGGCCGATCAGCAGAAATATGACAATTGCCTTCACGTCCATTTTCATAGCGTTATCCCCTGATTTCACCCACATATAGACTATGGATGCGGCGCATAACAGATGCGCCCGGACACTGCCCCTACGCGTTCAACACACGTCCATAGGCGTCGAGCACTGCTTCCTTCATGGTTTCCGAGAGCGTCGGGTGCGGGAAGATCGAATGCATCAGCTCTTCCTCTGTCGTTTCGAGGTTCATCGCCACGACAAAGCCCTGGATCAGCTCGGTGACTTCTGCGCCAACCATATGCGCGCCAAGCAGTTGACCGGTCTTCTTGTCGAAAATCGTCTTGACCAGCCCCTGATCCTCGCCAAGCGCCACCGCCTTACCATTGGCCAGGAACTGGAACCGGCCAACCCGGATATCCTTGCCCTGCTCCTTGGCCTTGGCTTCAGTCAGGCCAACCGACGCGACCTGCGGATTGCAATAGGTGCAACCAGGGATCATCAGGCGATCCATCGGATGCGGGTGCAGTCCAGCAATCCTTTCGACACAGATCACAGCTTCATGCTCGGCCTTGTGCGCCAGCATCGGCGGACCGGCGACATCACCGATAGCGTAGACGCCTGGCACATTTGTCCGGCCATATTCATCAATGCCAATCGCACCGCGTTCGGTCTTAACCCCCACAGCTTCAAGCCCGATATTCTCGATGTTGCACTGGACACCGACGGCCGAGATCATCCGGTCAGCGGTGATCTTTTGCGTCTTGCCGTCCTTGCCTTCGACAGTCGCGGTGATTGAGTTCGCGCCCTTCTCGACCTTTGTCACTTTCGTCTCGAGCATGATCTTCATGCCCTGCTTTTCCAGCTGTTTTTGCGCCCATTTCGAGATTTCGGTGTCCTCGACCGGCATGATCTGCGGCATGATCTCGACGACAGTCACGTCGACGCCCATCGAGCGGTAGAAAGAGGCGAATTCGATGCCGATGGCGCCAGAACCCATCACCAGCAACGATTTTGGCATTTCTGGCGGCACCATCGCCTCAAAATAGGTCCAGATCAGCTTGCCGTCCGGCTCTATGCCAGGAAGTGCCCGTGGCCGTGCTCCGGTCGCAATGATGATGTGCTTGGCAGTATAGGTCCCCTCGCCCTTGGTGTTTTTCGGGATCGGACCCATCGGCTCCATCGGCTTCTTGGTGGGCTTGGAGACAACAATCTCGTTGGCCTTGGTCAGCTTCGCCTCGCCCCAGATGACATCGACCTTGTTCTTCTTCATCAGGAAACCGACGCCGTTGTTCATACGGTGGGCAATGCCGCGCGCCCGATCAACCACGGCCTTGAGGTCAGGAACAATCTTGCCTTCAAGCTTCAGACCGTAATCCTTGGCGTGTTCGCCCAGGTGCAACACTTCCGCCGAGCGCAGCAGCGCCTTGGTCGGGATGCAGCCCCAGTTCGAGCAGATGCCGGCCAGATGTTCGCGCTCGACAATTGCTGTCTTGAGGCCAAGCTGGGCCGCACGAATGGCTGCAATATAACCACCCGGTCCCGAGCCGATGATGATGACGTCGTAACTGTCGGCCATGACTTTCTCCTCAAATTCCCAGCATCACACGCACAATGGGTTCCATGCCCCGGCCAATTGCGCGCGTGTTGGCGGCGTCAAGATGAACGCCGTCCAGCGGCGTGGTTTGCGCGGCGGAGCCGGCATCGAAAAATCCGCAGCTGATCTGGTCAGCAAGGTCGGAATAGAGACTGGCAAGCATATGCGATTGCTCGATGCCCCCCTCGAACATAGCTGCAAAATCCGGGTCGCCGGTTTCAACCAGCGGCGGTGGCGCAACGATCAGAATGTCGGGTGCATCCTCATTCAGCGGATAGACATGCTCACGAATGATATCGACCAGCCTGCCGATACCCTGCTTTGCCGAAATGGCTCGACCCGAGACCCATGGCTTCATGTCGTTGGAGCCAAGCATCAAGATGACCAGATCAATCGGCGAATGGGTGGTGAGCAAAACAGGCAGGATGCGCGCACCGTTGCGGTCGGCCGACCCCAGATGATCGTCAAAGGCCGTGGTGCGTCCGTTCAGACCCTCGGCGATGACGGCTACGTCTGCGCCCAGCGCCGCCTGGAGAACGTTCGGCCAGCGATCTTCGGGGGCATGCCGCCCCGGCCCCGCGGCATCGTAACCCCAGGTGAGTGAATCGCCGTAGCAGAGCACCGTGCGCATCGGCGCCGGCTCTAAACCAGCATCGACATCGGGTTTTCGATGTAGCGCTTGAATGCGCCGAGCAATTCAGCTCCGAGCGCCCCGTCGACAGCGCGATGGTCCGTCGACAAGGTCACTGACATGACATTGGCGATAGCGACCGCGCCATTCTTCACGACAGGGCGCTGCTCTCCTGCGCCAACCGCAAGGATCGTGGCGTGCGGCGGGTTGATGACGGCGGCAAAATCCTTGATCCCGAACATGCCGAGATTGGAGACGGCCGTCGTGCCGCCCTGATATTCCTCGGGCTTCAGTTTTCTGTTCTTGGCGCGGCCGGCGAGATCCTTCATTTCGTTCGAGATCGTCGACAGTGACTTTTCATCAGCGCGGCGGATGATCGGCGTGATCAGGCCGCCGGGGATCGACACGGCGACGCCCACATCGGCGTGTTTGTGCATGACCATGGCGCTGTCGGTCCAGGACGCGTTGGCCGCCGGCACATCGCGCAACGCCAGCGCCATCGCCTTGATGACCATGTCATTGACCGACAGTTTGAAGACAGGAACGTCGCCCTTGTCAGTCTTCTTGGTCGGCGCGCTATCGTTCAGCTGCTTGCGCAGCGCCAGCAGCGCGTCGAGTTCGCAGTCAAGCGTCAGATAGAAATGCGGGATCGTGCTCTTGGCCTCGACCAGACGCCGCGCGATGGTCTTGCGCATATTGTCATGCGGCACGAGCTCGTAGGAACCTTCCGCAAACATTTTCAGTACCGTCTCGTCTGACATCGCCTTTGGCGCGGGAGCCGCGGCCCCCGGAGCAGCAGCGGTGGCGGCAGGCGCAGCCTTCGGCGCAGCGCCGCCCTTCGCGGCAGCTTCCACGTCTGATTTCACGACCCGGCCATGCGGACCGGAGCCGTTGATCGCAGAGACATCAATGCCGGCGTCCTTGGCGATGCGGCGCGCCAGCGGCGAGGCAAATGTGCGTTTGCCACCACTCGAGGATTCGCCGCCTTTTGCGGCCGGTGCAGGCGCTGCCGCCGCCTGAGGCACCGGCGCGCTTGCGGCCGCCGGGGCTGGCGCTGCAGCAGCTTTCGGCGCTTCCGCTTTCGGCGCGGCGCTTGCGCTTGCTGCGGCTGATGTGTCTTCGCCTTCGCCAGCCAGCACGGCAATCAGCGAATTGACCTTGACGCCTTCGGTGCCGGCCGGAACGATGATCTTGGCGACAACGCCCTCGTCAACGGCCTCGACTTCCATCGTCGCCTTGTCGGTCTCGATCTCGGCGATCACGTCGCCGGGGGCAACCTTGTCGCCCTCCTTGACCAGCCATTTGGCGAGATTGCCCTCTTCCATCGTTGGCGAAAGGGCCGGCATGGTGATGTTGATCGGCATCTAGCGGTCTCCGGCGTAATAGGGCGTGGGGTCTTCGTTGAAGCCAAGCGGCTTGTCCAACGGCCACAATTCAGCGAGCGAAATCGAAATAATGTCAAACGGCGGCGCGCGGACAATATCGTCCGAATTCCAGTCGCCGACCTTCGTCCAGCGCCCGGCCGCGTTTTCAAACGCTTCAAGAATTTGCAGTCGCGGGTCGACGAGCCACATATGCGGAATGCCGGCGTGGCCATAAATGCGCATTTTCAGCGTGCGGTCGCGCTTCTCGGTCGAGCCGGACAGCACTTCACACACCCAGTCGGGCGCGATCTCGAAATAGTTATGCTCGGGCACACCAGGCAATCGCTCGCGCCGCCACGCCGCAATGTCGGGAACCAGAATGTCACTGCCGAACTTCACCTCGGGTTCGACAGCAAACACCCAGCCACCGGGTCCGCCTCGCCCCTTCTGAAACGGCCCCGTCAATTCATCAATGATGCTGTTCGCCGTCACCCCGTGCCGCGGGGATGGCCGCGGATGTGTCATCAAGTCGCCATCAATGATCTCGGCAACCAGATGCGCTGGCGCGGCTTTCAGATCCGCATAGGTCGCTGGCCTTTTCGGGACCTCAGCCATCGGCCTTCTCAGCCCTTGTAGGTCACAGCCTTCACGGCGGCGATCACTTCGCCAACGTTCGGCAGGGCCAGCTTTTCGAGATTGGCCGCGTAAGGCATCGGCACGTCCTTGCCGGCAATGGTGATGACCGGTGCGTCGAGATAATCAAAAGCGCGTTGCGACACCTGGTTGGCGATGTAGTCGCCGACTGACGACTGCGGGAAGCCTTCCTCGACGACTACGAGACGGTTGGTCTTCTTCACCGACTCGATCACCGTATCCAGGTCCATCGGACGTATGGTGCGCAGATCGATGATTTCGGCGTCGATGCCGAGCGCCCGAAGTTCCGGTTCTGCCTTTACGAGATAAGTCATGCCAATGCCGAACGAGACGAGCGTCACGTCACTGCCCTTCTTGTGGATGCGCGCCTTGCCGATTGGCAGCACAAAATCATCCATCTTCGGCACGTCAAAGGTCTGGCCATAGAGAATCTCGTTCTCGAGGAACACGACCGGGTTCGGATCGCGGATTGCAGCTTTCAGCAAACCCTTTGCGTCAGCGGCCGTGTAAGGCTGAATTACTTTCAGGCCCGGGATCTGGCTGTACCAGGCGGCATAGTCCTGGCTATGCTGTGCGCCAACGCGGGCGGCAGCGCCGTTGGGGCCTCGGAAGACAATCGGCGCGCCCATCTGACCGCCTGACATGTAAAGCGTCTTGGCGGCGGAATTGATGATGTGGTCGATCGCCTGCATGGCGAAGTTGAAGGTCATGAATTCGACGATCGGCTTCAGACCGCTCATCGCAGCGCCGACACCAACACCGGCAAAGCCATGCTCGGTAATCGGTGTGTCGACGACGCGCTGAGGCCCAAACTCCTGCAGCAGGCCCTGAGTAATCTTGTAGGCGCCCTGATATTCGGCGACTTCTTCGCCCATGACGAAGACGTCATTGTCGCGGCGCATTTCTTCCGCCATGGCATCACGCAGCGCTTCGCGCACAGTGGTCGGAACCATTTCGGTGCCGGCTGGAATGGCCGGATCAGCAGCTGTTTCCGCTCTTGGCGCGGCCGGCACGGGAGCAGATGCGGCGATTGGCGCTGGCGCTGCCGCGGGAGCGACATCGACAACTGGGGCCGACGCAGGCTTGGCCGAGGCGGCTGCATCGGCGCTCTCGCCCTCTTGCAGCAGAACCGCAATCGGCGTGTTGACCTTGACGCCTTCTGAGCCCGCCGGGATCAGAATTTTGCCAAGCGTGCCCTCGTCGACGGCCTCGACTTCCATCGTCGCCTTGTCAGTCTCGATCTCGGCGATCACATCGCCCGGCGCAACCTTGTCGCCCTCATTCTTCAACCATTTGGACAGATTGCCCTCTTCCATCGTTGGCGAAAGGGCGGGCATCAGGATATCGATCGGCATAGGCAGAAACTCCGATGAGGGTCGAGAGGTGCGCTGGCGTCAGGCCGCGCAATCAGCTTTCGACGTAGATGTCGGTGTAGAGCTCGGACACATCGGGCTCGGGATCGGACTGCGCGAACTCGGCTGAATCGGCGACAATGTCGCGGACCTCCTTGTCGATCGCCTTCAGCTCGTCCTCGCTCGCCCACTTTTTCTCAGCGAGGCGCGCCTTTACCTGTTCGATCGGATCGTGCTCGGAGCGCATTTTTTGCACTTCGTCCTTGGAGCGATATTTGGCCGGATCCGACATTGAGTGGCCGCGATAGCGGTAAGTCTGCATTTCGAGGATGATCGGCCCCTTGCCCGAGCGGCACCATTCAGTGGCAAGATCACCTGCTGCCTTCACGGCGCGCACATCCATTCCGTCGACCTGGATGCCAGGAATGCGGAATGACACGCCGCGCTGCGAGAAATCAGTCTCGGCTGACGAGCGCTGCACCGACGTGCCCATCGCATAACGGTTGTTCTCGATGACGTAGATGACCGGCAGCTTCCACAGCGAGGCCATGTTGAAGCTTTCATAGACCTGGCCCTGGTTTGCCGCCCCGTCGCCGAAGAAGGTCAACGAGACATTCTTGTTGCCGCGATATTTGTTGGCAAAAGCCAGACCGGTGCCGAGCGACACCTGCGCGCCGACAATGCCGTGGCCGCCGTAAAAATTCTTCTCCTTGGAGAACATGTGCATCGAGCCGCCCTTGCCTCGCGACAAGCCGCCACGACGTCCGGTCAACTCTGCCATGACGCCACGTGGCGACATGTCCATCGCCAGCATGTGGCCGTGGTCGCGATAGGCTGTAATCATCTGGTCGCCTTCGATCAGCGACATTTTCAGGCCGGTAACGACCGCCTCCTGGCCGATATAGAGATGGCAGAAACCGCCGATGAAACCCATGCCGTAGAGCTGTCCGGCCTTTTCCTCAAAGCGGCGGATCAGGAGCATGTCGCGATAGGCGCGAAGTTCCTGCTCCTTGTTGAACTCATCCGGCTTGGGTGTCTTGGGTGTCCCCGCTGCGGCTTCCGATTTTGCCTTTGCGGGCGACTTGCGTGCGGCAGTCGCCATCAATTCACTCCCTGGTCTGTCTCTTGGCGGACATAGCAGGCCTTGTTGGCCCGATTTCTGAAGGCTAGCATGGGCCAAACGAATGCGCTACGGCAATTTATGCTACCGCAGTGCAGCATTCGCAGGATTAAGTGGTTGAAATTGCATGCAGATCAATAATGAACTGCATTTTGGTTAATTGTCAATTTCAATCAGCGGATGATTGTAATCTCGTCCGGCTTTGTCAGGTTCAATGAACGCCGGGCCTGCTCGTCGAGCATGTCTTTCTCAATCGATCCATCCTGCAATAGCATGACGCGGCTTTCAAGCCGGTGGCGCTCGGCCTTGAGTTCGGCCAGCTTTGTCTCGAGGTGGGCTTTGCGTTCAACGAGCGCGTAGCTCGAGTAGATACCGAATTCACCGTGCCATGCATGAAATCCGAAATAGGTCAGGAAGGCAGCTGCCATCAGCGGCAAGATCGCCGCACCGGTGTTGCGCTTCTTGTATTGGCGGGTCAGCATGTTTGTACTCCGGACTTTGGCCCAGAGCTTTGGCCGAACAAGCTTAATGTCGGGTTACAGGCCGCACCGGAATTGCCGCAGGTCCTTGGGCCTTTCAGGTTCAAATGGAAACGGTTCTGCTTCCCCGATGGCGAGGCGATCCGCAAGGAAGGCAGCGAAGGACGGGCCGGTGGCCCAAATCCCTTCCGGCACAACGATTCCATTTGGACCTGAAAGGGTCTCGTGACAAATTAGTTGTGGCCCACGGCTGAAACGGCCTTGTTGACCCTGAAGTCTGGCCAGGCCGCCTCTGCGGCGCGCATCGCTTCTCCGACGACCAGCTTGGCGCCGTCTCGGCTCATATGGTCGTCGTCGACGTAGTAGAGCAAGTCGCCATCATGCGTTTCGCATCTGCCTGGCGTGCGGGTGTTACACAACACCTTGTCAGGATAGACACGCACCAGGTTCGGACTGTCAGGGATGGCATCGAAAGCCGCAAACACACCCGCGTTACGCTCCCGGTAGCGCTCGTAGGATGTGGTCAAAGGGGCGAAATCACCTTTCGACCGCCGATCAGCCAACTCGCGTGGAACACGCCAGCCAGCTTCGGGGATGGGATAGATCAAAACGACCCGCTTGCCCGCGGCAATCAGTTCCTCAACAGACTTCGTATACCCCGCGCTGACGGCTGCCTTCCTGTCATTTTCGCTGATCTTGTCCTTGTCGGCGCCAACGGGCACGTAGCCGGCGGTCTCGCCGCGCTCTACGCCGCCTTCCTTGTTGTCGAAAACGTGGCCATCGAGTTGCAGTGTGTAGCGGCCAGCAAGGAAAATGATGTCAAATGCAGGCGTCAGCAGGCGCGCGCGTGTGGCATCGACAAATATAGGGCATTTGGGTGTGCGATGGTCCCGCCGGGTGAAACCAGGCACATACGGGCACCCTGCCTGCGTGAATTCGACGCCTGAGCGTCCATCTTTGGCGAGCGCATCGCTGAATGAGCTGCCAAGCACTGCCGCGTGGCTGTCGCCCACAACAGCGACGCCAGGAACACCCGACGCAACACCAATCGGGCAGGCGTCTTCGGGATCCCGGCTCATACACACATAGCCGTCTACCTTGTGCTGGACAGCAGGGTTCAGCCTCTCATAAGCGAGCGCCCGCCAAACTTCATCGGGCTTGCGGAATGCAAATCCACGCGTTGCAATGCAGGCGACGGCAAAGATCAGGATGCCTGCCGTAACTGTTCCGCCAATCCGCAGCGCCCTTTGGCCAGGCATTGTCGTCCGGCTGCGGAATGGAGTCTCGACAAATTTCCAGGTCAGCCACGCGAGGAGGAAACTAACCAGCAAGGCCCCCGCATAGTATTCGGGCTGCATGCGTCCGTCCCGCAAATATGCAAGCATTGCGATCAGCGGCTGGTGCCAAAGATAGAGCGAATAGGAAATCAGCCCTACCCCGACGAGCAGGCGCAATGAAAGGAACCGGCTGCCAAGATCCTTTGCGCCGCCAAATGCGAGCACCAGCACCGCTCCGGTCACTGGCAACAAAGTCCAGAAACCCGGGTGGACGGTCTCGCGATCAAACGTCACGATAGATACACCTATCATGACCAGTCCAAGCGCCGGCAAAACGGCAGCAGCAAGGGTATCCCGCGACGCTTTGCCATAGCGCTGTTCGGCCAGCGCCACGATCGCACCTGCACCCAGTTCCCAGGTACGTGTCGGCAGAAGATAGAAGCTTATGGTTGGCGTCCACCGCGTCATCCATTCTGCAAGCAGAATGGATGCAATGGAAATCAACAAAACCACAGGCAACGCCCAATGCTTGCGTGTCTTCCAGATCACAATCATCAGAATCGGAAAGAGGATGTAATACTGTTCCTCAATCGCAAGAGACCAGGTGTGGAGAAATGGATTGGTCTCCGCTGCATCGTCAAAATAGTCGTCGTTCAACGCCAGGTGCATGTTCGACACGAAGAAGAGCACGGCCAGCGCCCGCTCCCCGAGCACCTGCAATTGATTTGGGTTGATCAGAAAGGTCGAGACCGACAATGTGGCGACTACCATCAGCAGCAGCGCTGGAAGGATCCTCCGGGCCCGCCGTTCATAGAATCGAAGCGACGAAAAGGTTCCATCTTCCAGTTCGCCTGCAATGATTGTGGTAATCAGATAGCCAGAGATCACGAAAAAGATGTCGACGCCGACATAGCCGCCCGAAAAGTATGGGGCATGGGCGTGAAACAACATTACAGGCAGGACTGCGATTGCCCGCAGTCCATCAATGTCGCGACGGTACTTCATTACTGGTCGACCATTTCCTTCACGACCGTCGCCAATTGTTTGAGCGAGAACGGTTTTGGCAGGAAGCCGAATTTTGCGTCGTCAGGAAGGTTTTTGGCAAACGCGTCTTCTGCATAGCCAGACACAAATATGAATTTTATGTCGGGATTACGCTTGTGCAGTTCGCCAAGCAATGTCGGCCCGTCCATCTCAGGCATTACGACGTCCGAGACAACGACATCAACCTTGCCCTCGAGTTCGTCGTAAATTTCAAGCGCTTCGACCCCTGACGATGCTTCATGCACAGTGTAGCCGCGCGAGGTCAGGGCCCTTACGCCGCCCATTCGCACTGAATCCTCGTCCTCAACCAGCAGAACCGTTGCCGATCCCGACAAATCACGCGCCGCGTCAGCCTTTGCGGCCTGCGGCTGTCGCACCTCTGTCTTCCCTGTATCGCCGGCCGACTGCTCGACCGGGGCAACGCCAGGAATATGCCGTGGCAGGAAGATATGGAACGTCGTTCCCTTGCCGATCTGTGAATCGCAGTAGATGAAGCCGCCGGTTTGCTTGATAATTCCGTAGACCATCGACAGTCCGAGGCCGGTCCCCTTTCCGACTTCCTTGGTCGTGAAAAAGGGTTCGAAAATCTTCTTCAGCACGTCTGGCGCAATGCCGGTTCCTGTATCTGACACCTCGACAACAACATAGTCGGCCGGCACGAGTTCGCGATATCCGTATTGCCTGGTCTCGTCGGCCGCGACGTTCTTTGTCCGGATTGAAAGGTCGCCGCCTTCCGGCATCGCGTCACGCGCATTGACCGCCAGGTTGACAACCACCTGCTCAAATTGTCCGAGATCTGCTCTGACCGGCCACAAATCCCGGCCATGATCGACGTGCAAACGGACATTTGTTCCAACAAGCCGCGTCAACAGCATGCGCACATCGGCCAGCACATCGGTCAGGTTGAGCACTTCGGGACGCAAGGTCTGACGGCGTGAGAACGCCAGCAACTGCCTGACCAAAGAGGCCGCGCGGTTTGCGTTCTGCTTGATGTTCATGATGTCGGGGAATGACGGATCAGATGGTCTGTGGTTGGTCAACAACAGGTCCGACGCCATGATGATGGCCGTCAGCACATTGTTGAAGTCGTGCGCGATGCCGCCTGCGAGCTGGCCAACAGCCTGCATCTTCTGGCCTTGCGCCATCTGCGCTTCGAGCGCCTTTTGCTCGGTGGTTTCCACCGCATAGACGATTGCAGCTTCCTCAGCGTCGCCGGCTCCGCTGTCTGCGACTGCGTTGACGTAGTAGCGCACATGACGTTCTTCATTGTCTGGCAAGACAGTGTCGATCGGCGCAATGTCAGCCTGGCGTTGCTTGGCCTTCTCGAGTGCGGCGGCAAAATTCACCCTGTCGCGCGGATGGATGACGACGTCGAAAGGCGAGCGCTTGTCGACGCCTGCCTGATCAACGACAGACGAAAACAGCATCAGGAATGGCGCATTTGTGCGCAGGATGCGACCTGCGCCGTCGACGCCTGCAATCGCCATCGGCGTCGAGTTGAAGAAGCGCGTGAAGCGAATTTCGGACGCGCGAAGTTCCGCAGACGAATCTTCGCCCTGGGTGCGGTTCAAGACGATGGTTCTGGTGGCGCCCTGGGCCCCGTCCCGCGTCGCGCTGACGCGATGCATGAACCTGACTGGCAGAACCCTGCCTTTGGCCGTCGCCAGATCGAGATCTATCACCGCATTGCGCGTCGCGCCTGGTTCTGCCTTGACGGCACGCACCAGCGCCATACCGTCGCCGGCAATTATTTCCGGCAGACTGATGGACCCGGGCAGGAAGCCGGCGAGATCAATTCCAAGCCATTCCGCCAGCGTCGCATTGAGATAGGTGAGCCGGCCTTCCGCGTCCGCCGCAAAGAACCCTGCAGGGGCATGATCAAGATGATCGATGGCGAGTTGCAGATCCTGGAAAAAGCGCTCCTGTTCGGCCCGCTCATGCGAAACATCGGACATCTGCCATGCAATCAGCAAGTCTTTGCGAGACGGCACTTCGAAGGTGCGTGAACGTACGCGATACCAGCGGGCACCCGGCTCATCACCCGGCTTGATTGACTGCGTCAGCCGAAATTCGCCCTCGCCATCCCGTCCGTCTTTTAGCTTGGCCGCCATGCCCGATAACACAGGCTCTGCCTCCGGGTTGTCGGCCAATATGCCTTCAACGGTTCTCACGTCACCCGAAGTCACAGCGCCAGTCAGATTGGCGAAAGACCGATTTGCATAGACAATGCGGTTCTTGGCGTCCGTAACCATTAGCCCTTGCGGCATCGAGTCGATGTAGGCTTTGGAAAGTTCATCACTGGTCGACCGCGGCGCGATCTGAACAAATCCGATTGCAGTGGCAAATAGATAACCTACGCCAATCATCGCCAGAATGCCTAGCATTCCAACCAGGAAAGGGTCGCCCAGGCGGCTGCGAAAAAGCGAAATAACGACACCCGTGACGATCAGCACAAGGCCGAAAACGATCAGGCGCGTGGCCGCACCCGGACGTGAACTTTGATCGATAACGGGCGCGGGATATGTGTCGCGGCTTTTGTCCTTGGCCATTCCTGCCTTGCCTTGACCGGGGGCCGCAACGGGCCGGGTTCGTGCCGCTTGAATCACATTCTGGGCAATGCGGAAAGGCCTAGCGCTCTTGATCGACGCATTTTTCGCCAAGACAGCGGGTTGCAGGCGATTAGTCCACATGTCTACACTGCCTAGGACAGATCAGGGAGAGTGACGTGTTGGACTGGCTTCGTGACAATCTGCCAGAAGGCTATGCCGACGCCATTCTTTGGGTCCTGTTGGCGCTCCTTCTGTTCTTCATTCTCTTGATTGTGATTCGCACCCTTCGCCGGTTTCGCGGAGGTACCTTCGTCCTCGGGGGGCGCAATCGGCGAACCCGTCTCGCGGTTATGGACGCAACTCCGGTCGACAGCAGACGTCGGCTGGTACTTGTGCGGCGTGACGATGTCGAACACCTGATTCTCATTGGCGGGCCGACGGATGTTGTCGTCGAGCAGGATATTCGTATCGTGCCCCGCATTGCGCGCCCGGCCGACAATCAAATTTCCGAACCCGCCAACCCGCAACAGGAGCCGCCGCGGGAACAGATTCGTCCTCAGCCCCCACAACCGCCGGTCAGAAGGAACGTCGAGCCGCCGCGGCCAATAGCGCAGGCTGCTCCGCCAGCGCCGCCCGCAGCCCCGCCGCACACACGTCTGCCGCCCGCATCAATCCCAATGTCGCCGCCGCCGGCTCCACCAGCCGCCCGCCCGCAACCCATGCCAGCCGCTCAGCCAGCGCCAGTCCTTTCGCCTTCCCCGCGCATCGTAACTGCGCCGGCCAAGACCGACGAGGAAGGTCTTCTCGACGATCTTGAGATTTCGTTCGACGAGGCGTCCCGGCCCAAAACCCCAAAAGCTTCGGCGGATGAAGAGATGACCCGTTTGTTGGGTGAGTTGGCGCAGCGCAAATAGCGCTTTGCGTGCCCGCCATTAGAGCCTCGTGCCGATATTGTGACCCAGTCGGGTTGTTGTTTGGTTAGACGAGTCAGAAGGAGGGCGGAGCAGCCTAGATATGGTGCATCGCGCAAGATGCCCGACGCAGTGTGCGTCCACCAAACACAAACCCAGTATGGTTGCCTTCGGCAAACCCAACCAAAAATAGTCCGCCGGTCGAACTTGTCCCCAACCTTCGCCGGCAGTTTGAACCAGAATGCCGGTGCGAAGCTCTAATCGTCGCGATAGACCTTTTCGCGGCGCTCATGCCGTTCCTGCGCTTCGATCGACAATGTTGCAATCGGGCGCGCGTCAAGCCGCTTGAGCGAGATCGGCTCGCCGGTTTCCTCGCAATAGCCATATGTTCCGTCGTCGAGACGGCTAAGCGCAGCGTCGATTTTTGCGATGAGCTTGCGTTGTCTGTCACGGGCCCGGAGCTCAATAGCACGGTCAGTTTCAGACGAGGCTCTGTCAGCAAGATCCGGATGATTCGCATTCTCTTGCTGGAGAACTTCGAGCGTTTCGCGCGCTTCCCGGAGAATGTCTCCCTTCCACGCAATAAGCTTAGAACGAAAATATGACTTCTGCCGATCATTCATGAACGGCTCATCATCCAGGGGAATGTATTTGTCGCTTGAATTCGAGCTCATCGATTCACCCCACGAATGCTAACCGGCGCCTATATATTCTCGGCTAAAGCATGGCACAAGCATAAAGGCAGTTGCCGTCACGCAATTGTCAGGCCAGTTCAGAAGTTCGATTCTGGAACCTCGAAATCCAGCAAAGCCGTTGAGTTGATTGAGGTTTGCCGCAAAATGCAGGAAATGAGCCCGCCACTACCGCATTCGTCGCACCGAAGTGCTTTTCAGATTGCGCACAGCTAATCCAATCACTAGATCGACGGAACGCGACCAACAGCTCAATCGTGCGCGCGACTGCGCCGGAGAATCATTGCATGGCAAGCCTGCTTCTGTTGAGACATGCGCGCGCAGCCTGGGCTGAACCCGGCATGCGCGATTTCGACCGTCCGCTCGACATGAGTGGGCGCGTCGATGCAGACGCAATGGGAGCAGTACTTGCCGTCAGCGGCATGGTGCCAGATCTGGTGATCTGCTCAGGCGCCAAACGGGCGAGAGACACCTGGGAAGCGGTTGCAAAGCACCTGCATCCCACCTGCCAGGCAATCTTTACTGACGAACTCTATGTGACGGACGCGACTGGCTATCTCAATCTGGTGCGCGATCATGGAGACTCGAAAGCCCTGATGCTGGTTGGACACAACCCGATGATCGAAGATGTCTGTTTTGCGATTGCGCCGGATGGCGATGCAGCGGCCAAAGATGCGCGGGCTGGCGGATTTCCGGCTTGCGGACTTGCTTTGATCGACATGCGCGGCCCACTCGCGGGCGCGGCGCCGGGTGCCGGCTTCCTGGAAGCTTTCCATTATCCGTCCGAAGTTTGATCCCTGAAAAGGAAGGGCCTTGGCATCCCCAACATCCATCACCGATGAAGCGCTGATTGCGCTGGATACGCTGACCGGTCGCATCACAGGTTTGGGTCAGCCGTCGGTGCGGCTGGGTGTTACGGGTCTATCACGCGCCGGCAAGACGGTTTTTATCTCGTCGCTGGTTCATAATCTGATCCATGGCGGGCGCCTGCCACTGTTCGAGGCACAAAAGGCGGGCCGCATCTCGAAAGCCTACCTTCAGCACCAGCCGGACGACGATGTGCCCCGGTTTCAGTATGAAGATCACATTTCTGCGCTGGTAGACCATCGGATCTGGCCAGAATCGACACGGGCGATATCGCAGTTGCGTATCGTGATTGATTTTCAGTCGGCGTCGGGCTGGGGACGGATGTTCTCGGCAGGCAGCCTTGCAGTCGACATTGTCGACTATCCCGGCGAATGGCTCCTGGATCTGCCGCTCCTGGGCAAAAACTACGACACATTTTCGCGCGAATCATTCGAGCTTGCGGATTTGAATTCCCGTGCCGACCTGTCAGCTGGATGGCGCGCCGCGAGCGCTGGCATCGAGCCCGATGCTGATGCTGACGAAATGTTGGCGCGTCGCCTCGCAGAGGAGTTCACAGCCTATCTGCGCGCCTGCAAAGCCGATTCGCGCGCACTTTCGACCCTGCCGCCCGGACGGTTCCTGATGCCGGGTGACATGGAGGGTTCGCCTGCCCTCACTTTTGCGCCATTGCCTGTACGTGGCGATGGCCACGCCAGACCGGGTTCGCTGAGGGCGATGATGGAACGTCGCTACGAATCTTACAAAACCCACGTGGTCAAACCGTTCTTCCGCGAACACGTCGCCCGCCTGGACCGGCAAATCGTGCTTGTCGACGCACTGCAGGCCATCAATGCCGGTGCGGCAGCCGTGGCAGACCTTGAACGGGCTTTGGCTGAAATCCTTGCATGCTTCCGGCCGGGTTCCACAAATTTCCTGACTGGCCTGTTCAGCCGCCGTATCGACCGGATCCTGGTCGCCGCAACCAAGGCTGATCATCTCCACCATGAAAGTCACGACCGGCTGCAGGCAATCGTCCGGCGCCTCACCCAAAGTGCAACCGCACGCGCGGATCTGACCGGGGCTGATGTCGAAGTTCTGGCAATGGCGGCAGTGCGCGCAACGCGCGAAGGCACAGTCAAACAGCGCGGCGAGACGCTGCCTGTCATCATTGGCACCCCGATCAAGGGCGAGACAATCGGTGGCGAGACTTTTGACGGCGAGACCGAGACCGCGATTTTCCCAGGCGATCTGCCCGCGAAGCCCGACGCTGTCCTCGAGCCGTCAAACAAGGGGCTGGATCTGAGGTTTGTCCGGTTTCGTCCGCCAAAGCTTGAAAGAGGCGCAGATGGCATCAAGCTGTCATTGCCCAATATCCGGCTCGACCGGGCGCTCCAGTTTCTGCTTGGAGACAGACTGTCATGACAGATCGCCGACAGCCGCAGGCCTTCAAGGTCAACGCTGGCGAAACGGAGCCGAAGTCCCGGACAACAACACCGCGCAAGCCCCAGGCAACGCGCGCAACTGAAGCTGTTATTGTCACTCCCACTGAAATTGACGTATTTGACAATGATGGACTCGATCCCCTCGCCCCGCCAAAACCGCTGAAACCGCGCACTGGCTCAGGCCTCGGTACGATCTTTTTTGGCGCCATCGGTTTGCTGTTTTCGCTAGCTGCCGGTCTTTGGACGGAGCGTCTGATCCGCGAACTGTTTTCGCGCACGGAATGGCTTGGATGGCTGGGTGCCGGGCTTGCCGTCACTGCACTTGTAGCGCTGCTGATCATTGTGGTGCGCGAAGGCTACGCCCTTGCCCGTCTTGCCTCGGTGGAGACGCTGCAAAAGCGTGCTGCCGACGCATTGGCAGCAAACAATACCAAGGACGCGCGCGCCGCAGTGGCTGACCTGGTGCTTCTCGTCGGAAAGATGCCTGCAACCGCCGCCGGCCGCAGGGCAGTCGTCGAGCTTAAGGGCGATGTGATCGACGGAGCGGACTTCATCCGCTACGCCGAGGCAGAAATCCTTGCTCCGCTCGACGAGAACGCAAAGGCACTCATTCTTGACGCGGCAAAGCGTGTTTCAGTTGTGACCGCGGTCAGCCCCCGCGCGATCGTCGACCTGGTCTATGTGTTCTGGGAATCAGCGCGCCTGATCCGCCGCATGTCCGAACTCTATGGTGGCCGGCCGGGCAATTTCGGCTTCTTTCGGCTTGCGCGAAGCGTTTTGTCCCATTTGGCTATCACAGGCTCCATCGCCGCTGGCGACAGCCTGGTACAGCAGCTAGTCGGTCATGGACTTGCAGCGCGCCTGTCGGCCAAACTTGGCGAAGGGGTCGTCAACGGCATGATGACAGTGCGAATCGGCATCGCGGCGATGGAAACGGTGCGCCCGTTCCCATTCAACGCGGTCAAACGGCCCGGCATTTCAGACTTCCTGGCTTCGCTCACTTCTTTCACAACCAGGAAAGCAACGCCGGACGCCAACAACACTGATTGACATTGCCCTTGTCGAACGCCCATCGCATGGTGCAAGGAAGTTTGGTGTGACGAAGCATTAACCATTCTTGGCCATTGTCGAACCACTCCAGATTAGCCAACAGATTGCCGGAAACAGCCTCATGAAACGTGCTTCGACGATCGCAGTGACCGCCCTGTCGCTGATGTCCGCCGGCTTGATCGCTACGCCGTCGCGCGCAGCCGACGGCGACGCCAAGTTCTTCCGGTCCGTTGAAGGCGTCTGGACAGGTCCAGGTGAAATTGTTGCTGGCAAATACAAGGGCACCAAATTTACGTGCAAGCTCAATGGAACGACGCCCGCCGGCAAAGTTGGCATGACGCTTGATGGCGCCTGCCGTGTCGGTGTGTTTTCGCAACGCATGGCTGCGACCATTGTGCGCTCGGGCGCAGGCTATCGCGGCAAATTTCTAGATGGCGCAGGCGGCGAAGGGCTCGACATCATCGCCGGCAATGTTGACGGCCAGAAGGTCGTTATGTCGATCTCGCGCAAGCAGTTGAACGGCGCGATGATGGCTCGAATCCAGGGCAACAACACAATGAATGTCAGTGTTGCGGTCAAGGTTGACAGCAAGATGGTCCGGGTCATTGCCATGGACCTGAAGCGCATCGATGACGGGGCTGTTGGCGCGATCGCATCCGAGTAGGTCGAAGCGGTCACTCTTGCGTCAAACCTGTTGCAGGCGCATGTTGTTGTGATGAACCGTGTGCCTTTTCTTGTGCTTGCAGCCGTTGGTTTTTCAACGTTTCTAGTCTGTGCCGCCTCTGCGGCGGCCGTATCGCGCAGCTACAGCTACTTCTCGTTACGCGGATCAACAATACAAGATTTGCAGGCAGAAATGGAGCGTCGAGGCCCTGAGGTCGAAGGCACGGGCAAGCGGCATCCGGGCGCGACCCGGCTCCAATTCAAGGATCGTGTTCGTTACCGGTCGGAAAACGGCAAATGCAGCGTTCTGTCGGTCGTGGTGACTGTCAAGGCGCGCATCATTTTGCCCCGCTGGGTTCGGCGCAGTTCCGGCAGCGCCGAGACACGCGAAATCTGGGACGCGCTGGCTTCAGACATCAAGCGCCATGAAGAAAGCCATGTCTCGATCGCAAAGAACCATGCCCGTGACATCGAACAGGCAATTTCCGGAATATCGCCGCAAAACAATTGCGACCTGGTCGCGGCGCGGGCGCGAAAAGCCCTTGTAACAGGCCTTGCCCGCCATGACGCCGAACAGGCCAGGTTTGATCTGATTGAAGGCAAGAATTTTTCAGCGCGGATCGAACGTTTGATCCGCTATCGTGCCGGGCAATAGCAGGCCTTTTCCGGTGCCGCTCAGCCCTGACGTTCTGGTATCGAGACAACCAGACCATCCAGCTCGTCACGAACCCTGATCTGGCAAGACAACCGCGACGTCGGACGCACATCATAGGCGAAATCGAGCATGTCCTCCTCCATCGCTTCGGGCGGCCCAACTTCAGCCGTCCAAGCTTCGTCGACATAGACATGACATGTCGCGCAGGCGCAGGCGCCGCCGCATTCAGCCTCAATGCCCGGAACGCCTTGCCGGATGGCATTCTCCATGACTGTGGACCCATTTGGGGCGTCCACGTCGAAGCGAGTGCCGTCGAAGGCGATATAAGTCAGCTTGGTCATGGGATCAGACAACGAGAGAGGAACAAAGCCAGCAGATAGTTATCCGGTCCCTGCCCTGTCAACCACACACGGCCTGCTCAACGGCTGATCGAAGCGACGAAGTCGTGCATCTCGTCAATGCGTTTGAGTAAAGCCGTCACCGTAGACTTTTCCTGCGGGTTACGTTCAACCGCAGCCGCTGCTTCGGCTACGGCGAATGCACCAACGCCGCCAGCCGAGCCACGCAAACCATGCGCCAGCATAACACGCTCTTCCCTGCCCGAATCTGCAAGGCGCTCACGCACGGCCTGAGTCTGCTGGACGAACATTCCGAGTATTTCCTGTTCCAGACTGCGGTCGCCAAATGTCTGCTTCCGCAGGTGAACGAGATCGATCGGGCGGGATTTGATCGGCTGGAGAGATTCCCCGCCAGGAGCGGCAAACGCAATGGTCGACAAACTCAAGGCACTCATAATACCACTTTCACACGACTGCGAATTTCGCCGAAACGTAGCGGCATTGCATGGAAATCCGGTTAATAACCCGGTCGCGGCAAATTTTCGGCATGGCCGCCGCAATTAACCCTATGTTTAAAGTTTTACGCACAGCCGGGATTGTCGGTTTCATTTGACCGGTCCCGGACCTAAAATACGACTATAGGAAGTTTTGCCTTGAGCGCGGGCTGACGGTGCCGAAGTCGGTGGGGACCGCGCTGAGTAAGAGGGTACCAACGCATGGCGCGCACACCGACATCGAAGAACGTGAATTCGTCCAATTTCGATCAGGAGCTTGAAAAGGCACTTGATTTCGATCTTTCGAGCGATTTCCGCACAAGTAGCGATATCGATTTCGCCGCTTCGATGGATGATCTGGAAGCACAGATTTCCCAGGCCGCTGACGAATTGGCACGCAATTCCGCACCTGCCCCGGTAGCTGGAGCAACGGTTTCCACGGCAAATTCCGAACCAGCGCCGTCGAAGACCGCCAGCCCGAAATCTGCCAAATCTGAACCAGTGAAGGCTGCCGCCCAGGAACCGCTGCGTCCGGTTGAAGACCCTGCCGCTGCCCCGATCACGTTTAAGCCGGCCAATGATGATCGCCAGAAGAACATCCGGCGGCCCTCGCAACTGGCGGCTTCTTCGTCGAATGCGACGGTCAACTGGACGATCGGTTTGCTCAGCGTGCTGTGGATCGCTGGCGGCATCGCCCTTGCCCACACGCTTTACGCACCCGGCATCTGGCAGATCCGCAGCTTCGCGGATCTTCTCGCAATGCCACAGGCAATCGGAATCGGGATCGGCATTGTGGTCCCCGTCCTGTTGTTCTGGGCATTTGCCGCCATGATCCGCCGTGCGCAGGAAATGCGCGCAGCCGCACAATCCATGACAGAAATGGCGTTCAAGCTTTCCGAGCCCGACTCGATGGCCCAGGAGCGTCTGATGACGGTCGGCCAGATCGTTCGCCGCGAGGTCCAGGCGATGGGCGAAGGCATCGAAAGAACCCTTGCCCGCGCCGTCGAATTGGAAACGCTCGTTCACACCGAGGTCAACGAACTCGAGCGCGCATACAACGAAAACGAGATGAGAATCAGATCGTTGGTAGATAGTCTTGGCACCGAGCGTGACGCCGTAATCAGCCACGCCGAACGTGTCCGCACTTCCATCTCCGGTGCTCATGACCAGTTGAAGGAACAGCTGTCCTCGTCAAGCGCGGTCATTCTCGACAGTGTGAAGGATGCGTCTGGGCAGATCAATTCGATGATCCTGCAGTCAGGCAATACGCTTGTCGACCGGATCAATGAATCCGGCCATTCGATCTATTCAGCCATCGATCAGCGGATGGAGAACATCTCAGATCGTATTGTTACGTCAGGAGAAGCATTTGCCAGTCTGCTCGACACTCGTATTGCGTCGCTGACTGACACCACCGATGAAGCATCGCGTTCGCTGGGCAACTTGCTTGATGAACGCGCGACCGGGATGGTCTCGCTGCTCAATGGTGCGTCTCAGTCGCTGACCGAGCAGTTCGACACGCGTCTGGCGGGCGTTGAAAGCGCGTTGATCGAGCGCGGCCAGACGCTGCTTGCGGAGTTTGAGAACCGTGCTGACGCCATAGACAAAGGCACGGAACGCCTCAACGCCGCCCTCGACGCCCGTCTCGCGGGCATTCAGAGTTCGCTCGCAGAGCGCGGCCAATCCATTCTGGCGGAATTTGAAACCCGCGCCCAGGCGCTCGACAACGGCACCGAGCGTCTTAATCTGGCGCTCGATACCCGCGCCCGCCAGATAAATGAGTCGCTGGTCGAACGCGCAAAGGAGATTTCCGGCGCATTCGGCGTTGGCCGCGACCAGCTCAACGCCCTGATTGACGAGACCAAGGCCCGTATCGGCACAGACATGGCAGATCTCGTCATGTCGACCTCGACGATGCTCGAAGCCCGCGCCAGCGATTTCAATTCGCGTCTGGAATCTGGCCGCCAGGTCATCGCAACGGCTCTCGACGCCGACTTGCTGCGCTTGACCGACGCCCGATCCGCCCTTGACGAAACGGTCAGCGCGCACGCCATGAAGCTCGCGGAAGGCCGCACCTATCTCGCCGGCATTCTGTCGGACGACATGGACAAGCTCGCCGCCATTCGCTCCGACATTGATCGCAGCGCTGAACGGCACGCGCAAATGCTGGCTGATGGCCGAGACACGCTGGCTGGAACGCTTGACGCGGACCTGCAGCGTCTGGCCGAAACACGTGCCGAGATCGACCGTCGCATCGAGGAGCACACCCAGGTGCTCGAACGCGGCCGTTCGATCCTTGGCGAGGCTCTCAAGGACGACATGCGCTCGATCGAAGTTGCGCGCGCCGAAATCGACCGCCGCATTGAGGAACACACCAACATCCTCTCCGAAGGCCGCGGCAAGATGTCGAAGGCTCTGGAAGACGATCTGGTTCGTCTCGACGAAGCTCGCGCGGCGATCGACGCATCAGTCGGGCGCCATGTCGACAAGCTGGCCGAAGGCCGCAACATCATGGCGCGTGCGCTCGAAGACGATCTCGAAAAGCTCGGCGCCACGCGCAACACGATCGACGACGCCATCATGGCCAATATCGACAGGCTGGCTGGCGGCAGGATCGAGATCAGTGAAGCCATCGCAGGCGAAGTTGCGCGTGTCGAAGAGGCATTCCGCAGCCAGATTGGGGCAATCGAAGATCGGACACGCGGTGTCGAGCTCGCAATCACTTCGGGTGTTGAAAATGTCCGGACCGCGCTGGAACGCAGCGCAGGTGCGCTTGCTGGCGCACTGCGTGATCGTGTTCTGGAAATCACAGCTGCTCTGACCGAAGACGCCAACCGCGCCTTTGTTGATGCCGATGCCAAGGTTGCAGAACGCATCGATCTGGCCAACGCCGCCTTTGCAGCCCGGGCATCTGAATTGTCGCGGACCTTCGAAAAGGCTGACGAGGTCATTGCCGACCGGATCGACTTTGCAAGCGCCTCAATATCGACGCGTGCCGGTGAACTCGGGTCTGTGTTCGAGCAGGTTGACCGCACGATTGCTGACCGGATTGAGCAGGCAAGCATTGCAATGGCCTCTCGCGCCAGCGAGCTTGGCAACACCTTCGATCAGGCTGACAGGGCAATGTCTGAACGCATTGAGCAGGCAAGTGCGGCCATGACTGCCCGCGCCGGCGAGTTCGGCGCAACATTTGATCAGGCCGACCAGACGATTTCCGGCCGCATTGACCAGGCAAGTGCAGCGATGTCTGCCCGCGCCGAAGAGTTTGGAGCGACCTTTGATCAGGCTGACCGGGTAATTGCAGCACGCATTGACCTGGCGAGCAGCGCCCTGTCGACCAAGGCCCGCGAGTTTGGAACAACTTTCGAGCAAATGGATCGCACGATCGCAGATCGCATCGAGCAGGCGAGCACTACAATCACTGCGCGAGCCAATGAGCTTGGACAGACCTTCGATCAAGCCGATCAAACGCTTAACAGCCGCATAGGCTCTGCGGCCAATATGCTGTCGACGCGCGCGGCCGAATTCGGAAACGCATTTGAAGTTGCAGAGCGCCGGATTGCCAGCCAAATCGAGGCCAGCGCAGATCAGTTGAACAGCCGTGTTGGCGACGTCGTTGGTGCGTTCGAGAATATCGACCGCCAACTTGCCGAGCGCACAAACCTCACGTCTGCCGAAATGGCGGACCGTGCGCGCTCAATCGAAGACGCTCTTCACAATCTCGAAAATCGCCTCGCCGACAGCGCCAATTCGGTCATCACCAATGTCGAGTCGCAAGTCGACGCCGTCGAGCGCCGTCTGGCGGAGGGCGCAGAAGTTGTCGGCCAAAAGCTGGTTGACCAGGTAGCCGTGTCCGAGGCGCAGCTCGCCTCGCGCGCAAATGTCATCGCCGAGACGTTCGCTGCAGTGAATACCCACATTGGCCAGCGCACCAACGAGGCCGCTGCCAGTTTTGACAAGCATACCCGCGATCTCAACGATATGCTCGCCGCCCGCACCGCCGAAATCGGCCGTGTTCTGGACGAACAGGCGCGGCCTCTGGTTGCGCGCTTCGCCGAAAGCGGTGGAGAACTGCAACAGAACCTTGAGGCTGCCACGCACGCTGCCTCCGAGCGTCTGCGCAGCGAAAATGCTGCACTTGTAAATGCGCTCGCCTCCCGCACCGCTGAAACGCTTTCGGCGGTCGAAGGTGCACGGGTCAGCCTGTCAGACAGCGTTGACGAACTGCTCAAGCGCCTCACCGCGTCAAGCTCGTCACTGGGCCAGTTGATCAATGTTGCCCAGTCGAACCTTGGCGATCTGGAAGACCGGCTCGCAGGCACGACACAGTCGTTTGCGGCGACGACTGAAAAGTCGGCCCAGACTTTCGCCAGCTCGGCACGTATTATCGACGTTAACGCGACACGTTTGACCGAATTGTCGTCCAAGACACTGAAGGACATCGCGTCGATTGCACACCGATTCGATGACCACAGCCGCGTGCTCAACAGCGCGTCCGACCTTCTCGGCTCTGCTCAGTCCAACCTCGCCTCGACACTCGACGAGCGTCAGGCGGCGCTGGAAACGCTGGCCGTCAATCTGGTCAAGAAGTCGGACGACATCGAAGGCGTCATGCGCGCCTTCGAGGAACTGATCGGAAAAACCTTCGAAAAGGCCGATGGCCGCACCCGCCAGGCCACCGAAAACATGCGCTCGGCAATCAGCGAAGTTGTGGAAGGCGCCACCCAGCGCTTTGCCGATGCGACGCAGGAAATTCGCCGCACCGCCAGCCTGATCCGCACCGAACTCGACGAAACACGTTCGGAACTGCGTAAGGGCGTGCTCGACCTGCCGGAAGAGACCAAGGAAACGACGACGGCGATGCGCCGGGCCGTTTCCGAGCAGATCAACGCGCTCAAAGAACTGTCGGATATTGTTGCTCGCTCCGGCCGCTCTGCCAGCGATCAGACCGGCCAGCCACGGCGTCCGGCACCTGCTCCGGCGCCTCGCCAGGCAGCGCCACAAGCCCCCCAGCGCGCCGTTGCACCACCGCCAGCACCTGAGCCAATTGTCGAGGCGCGCCCGGCGCCAGCCCCCGCGCCTCGCCAGGCAACGCCTGCGGCCAAGCAGCGGACGCCGGTCGAAACGCCTGCGCAGACAGGTGGTTGGGTCAGTGATCTGCTGCGCCGCGCCTCAGACGAGACACCTGCCCGCGCCGCGCCAGTTCAGCCAGCGCCGACGCAGCGTTCGCCATTGCATGTGGTGGAATCACTCAACTCGCTTTCGGTCGACATTGCCCGCGCCATCGACCACGACGCGTCTATTGAGCTCTGGGATCGCTATCGGCGCGGTGAACGCAACGTCTTCACCCGCCGGCTCTACACACTCAAAGGCCAGCAGACGTTTGATGACATCCGCCGCAAATACCAGACCGAGCCGGATTTTCGCTCGGCGGTCGACCGCTACTGCGACGATTTCGAGAAACTGATTGCAGACGTCACTCGCAACGACCGTGACTCGATGATGGCCCAGACCTACCTGTCGTCGGACACCGGCAAGGTCTACACGATGCTGGCCCACGCCAGCGGCCGTCTCAAATAGGGCGTTAGTCCAGCTACCGGTCAATGACCGAACGATCTTCAAGAACCCCGGCCTTTGCCGGGGTTTTTCGTTCGAACATGGTGCAGTCCCGCGCCTCAAGCCAATGTGGACGAATCTTTTGAAGTGTCCGCCGTCCTCACCTCACAAAGGCCCGCAACCCATCCGCACGGTGGCCAAAGAAAAGGCCCTGCCGGGAAACCGGCGAGGCCTTGTGTCTTGTCGATCGCGGGCTGCCGGCGCAGCCCGCAGTGCTCCGATCAGTTCTTCGGCAGCTGGTCGTCCACGCCATTGACGTAGAAGTTCAGACCGAGCAGTTCGCCGTCTGGCGCAACTGCGCCAGCGGCCAGCCATTCGGAGCCGTCCTGCTTCTTGATCGGGCCGGTGAACGGATTGAACGAGCCATCGGTGATCTTTGCCTGCACTTCTTCGGCAGCTTTCTTCACGTCATCGGGCATGTTCAGGTAGGGCGCCATCACGACATGGCCTTCCTTCATGCCACCCCAGATGTCGATTTGCTTGTAGGTGCCGTCCATCAGCGCCTTGACGCGCTCAGTGTAGTAAGGACCCCAATCGTCGACGATGGCCGTCAGCTGGGTTTCAGGACCGAACTTGATCATGTCCGACGCCTGCCCGAACGCCTTTACCTTGCGCTCTGCCGCAACCTGCATCGGCGCGGTGGAATCGGTGTGCTGGGTGATCACATCCACGCCCTGATCGAGCAGAGCTTTGGCAGCGTCAGCTTCCTTGCCCGGGTCGAACCAGGTGTTGGCCCACACGACCTTGACCTTGAAGTCAGGATTGACCGACTGCGCGCCCAGCACGAACGCGTTGATGCCCATCACGACTTCCGGGATTGGGAACGAAGCGATGTAACCTGCCACGCCCTTTTGCGACATCTTTGCAGCAATGACGCCCTGCACGTAGCGGCCTTCATGGAATTTTGAATTGTAGGTCGACACGTTCTCGGTGTCGCGCTTGAAGCCGGTCGCGTGCTCGAACTTGATATCCGGGAATTTGGCCGCCACGGCATTGGTGGCGTCCATATAGCCGAACGACGTTGTGAAGATGATCTTGCAGCCGGAGCGGGCGAAATTGGTGATCGCGCGTTCGGCGTCAGCGCCTTCCGGCACGCTTTCCAGATATGCGATCTCGACCTTTTCTTCGCCGCCGAGCGCCTTCTGCATCTCGAGCGCACCTTGATGATGCTGATATGACCAGCCGAAGTCGCCGATCGGGCCGACGTAGATGAAGCAGGCCTTCATCTTGTCCTGGGCCATCGCGCCGCTCGATGCGACGATAGCCGCCGCCGAGGCAGCCAATGCGATCAAGAGTTTTTTCATCTGTTCTTCCTCTGTGGTTTCAAGCCTTCCGGGCTTTCGGTCTGGCCGTCTCTTACCGATCCGGCACGAATGGTTTGCCCAAACTTGCGGGCGTATTGATCAGTGTCATGCGACGATTGCGTGAGATAAGCACAAGCACAACCACTGTCGCCAGATAGGGCAGCGAAGAAAGAAACTGTGCTGGCACGGATTTCAACAATCCGAGTAGCCAGCGTCCCGATTCTGAGACGATCCACATTGCGCCAGACGCTACCGGAATGTCGTTTACAGACAGCGCCTGCACATGCAACTGCGCAATGGTGATCGCACCGAACAGATAGGCTCCAAGCAAAACTCGCCATGGCCGCCACGAGGCGAACACGACGAGCGCCAGCGCAATCCAGCCGCGTCCGGCCGTCATGTTCTCGATCCATTGCGAGGTGTAGACCAGTGACATCTGCGCGCCAGCCAGGCCAGCGCATGCCCCACCAAACGCAACCGCTGCGTAACGGATCGGGATAACCTTGATGCCGAGCGCATGCGCAGCCGTATGGCTATCGCCAATGGAGCGAAGCGTGAGCCCGGCGCGCGTGCGGAACAGGAACCAACCGACAGCAGCGACCAGCAGGATCGATATGTAAAACAGTGGATCCTGGCCAAAAAAGAAGCGGCCCATTGGCAGATCGGTCAATCCCGGAATGTAGATCGCTGTCAGTTTGACACCGGGCTGGCCGATAAAGGCTGTGCCGATCATTCCTGACAGACCAATGCCAAGCAGGGTCAACGCAAGGCCGGTGGCCACCTGATTGGTCGCCAGCGTCAGCGCCAGGAAGCCAAACAGCAGCGAAAACAACGCTCCGACAACGATAGCAGCCAGAACGCCGATCCACGGATTGCCTGTGGCCAGCGCCGCACCAAAGCCGGTCACCGCTCCCATCAGCATCATGCCCTCAACGCCGAGATTGAGCACGCCTGAGCGTTCGACCACCAGTTCGCCGATCGCCGCGATCAACAATGGCGTGGCAGCAGTGGCAATTGTCAGCAGGATCGATTCAAACATTTGGCTTCACCTCCGCAACGTCGCGACCTGCCCCGACAAAACGGATGCGGTAGTGGATGAGCGTGTCGCAGGCGAGCACGAAGAACAGCAGCAGCCCTTGCAGAGCGCGCACAACCTTGTCTGACACGCCGACAGAAATCTGCGCCGCTTCACCGCCAAGATATGTCAATGCAAGCAGCAGCCCAGCGGCGATGATGCCGAGCGGGTTCAGGCGGCCGAGGAAGGCCACGATGATTGCCGCAAAACCGTAACCTGGAGAGATCGACGGCTGCAGCCGCCCGATTGCGCCGGCCACTTCCGATATTCCGGCAAGGCCGGCTAGCGCGCCAGACAGGAGGAACGAGAAAAAAATCATCTTGGTCGTGCTGAACCCTGCAAAACGTCCAGCGCGCGGGCTTATGCCGATGACCTTGACCTCAAAGCCCTTCAACATGCGGTTGAGCAGCACCCAAACAAGCACCGCAGCAAGCACGGCAAAGATGATGCCAGCATTTGCTCTGCCCTCCATCGGCATCATTTCCGGCAGCACAGCGTATCCGGTAAAGCGTGGCGCTTGCGGAAAGTTCATCGCTGCCGGGTCGCGCCAAGGCCCACGCACGAGCCAGTCAAGGAACAGCTGCGCCACATAAACCAGCATCAGGCTGGTCAGGATCTCGTTCGTGTTGAACCTTGCCTTCAGAAATGCCGGGATTGCCGCATAGGCCGCGCCGCCAAGCGCACCCATGATCAGCATCAGCGGCAGAGCCGCCATTGATTGCTGCAATCCTGGAAACACGATCGGCAGCATCGCGCCGGTCACGGCGCCGATGACAAATTGGCCCTCTGCCCCGATGTTCCAGTTGTTCGACAGAAAACACACCGAGAGACCGACCGCTATCAGGATAAGCGGGGCCGCCTTGATCGCCAACTCATGCAAGGACCAAACTTCGGTCAGCGGCGCTATGAAATAGGAATAGAGCGCCGCCGAAGGGCTCTTTCCGAGCAAGGCAAACAGTATGGCACCCGCAATCACCGTCAGCGCGAAAGCGATAAACGGCGACAGGGCGCTGAACAGTTTTGAATGTTGCGGGCGCTTGACCAGTTCCAGCCGCATCAATGTGCCCTCGCCGCTTCGTCTGCGCCGCCCATCAGCAGGCCGATCTTCTCACGCGTCGCGTCTGCTATCGGGATCGTTGCCGACATTTCGCCATGCGACATCACCGCAATCCGGTCCGATATCTCAAACAATTCATCCAGGTCCTGGCTGATGACGATCACCGCCGATCCGTTGCGCGTGAGATCAATCAGCGCCTGACGGATGCGTGCGGCGGCACCCGCATCAACGCCCCAGGTCGGTTGGTTGACAATCATGACCGACGGCGATCGATCGAGTTCCCGGCCAATGATGAATTTCTGCAGATTGCCACCAGAAAGCGCAGCTGCTTCAGGATCTTCTGCACTTTTCCTCACATCCATTTCCTTGATCACCCGCTGGGTTGTCGCCTCGACAGAACTACGGTCGACAAAGCCGAGCAGCCCACCGCGCAGAAAAGCCCGTGCGTCGGATCTGTGACGCGCCAGCAGCATATTTTCGGACAGTTTCATGCCGGGCACCGCCCCGTGACCCAGCCGCTCTTCCGGGACAAATCCTGCGCCCAGCAGTCGCCTTCCACTGATGCCGAGATGACCTGCGTCGATTCCACGAATGCGGACCGTGCCCGCGCTATTCTGGGTGACCTCACCGCTGATCGCGTCAAAGAACTCGCCCTGGCCATTGCCGGCGACGCCGGCAATGCCCACCACCTCGCCCGCGCGTACGGACAGTGAAATGTTCTTGAGCGGCATGGCGAACGGCGTCTTGGCCGGCTGCGACAGGCCGGCAATCTCGATCAGTGTGTCGCCGGTCGAAACGTCCGCCGCCTGGCGGTTCACTTCGTGAACACTGGTCCCCACCATCATCCGCGCCAGTGATGCCGGTGTCTCCTCACGGGGGTTGCAGTGGCCAACAACCTTGCCATGGCGCAGGACCGTCGCCCTGTCGCAGATGCGTTGCACCTCTTCCAGCCTGTGGCTGATGTAGAGGATCGATTTTCCTTCGTTGCGCAGCCGCTCCAGCGTCTCAAACAGCTTGTCGGCTTCTTGCGGCGTCAACACCGAAGTCGGCTCGTCCAGGATGATGAGCTGCGGTTCCTGCAACAGACAGCGTATGATCTCGATGCGTTGGCGCTCACCGACCGACAGATCGCCGACATGCGCGCCGGGATCAAGCGGCAGGCCATAATTGACAGACAACGTCCGCGCCCGTTCAGCAATCTGACTGATGGGTGTTTTTGCGTCCAGCGAAAGCGCAATGTTCTCGGCAGCCGTCAGAGCTTCAAACAGCGAAAAATGCTGGAACACCATGCCGATGCCCAGCCGCTTTGCTTCACCGGGCGATCGAATCATGACGGCCTTGCCGTTCCAGCGGATCTCGCCTGCATTTGGTGTCAGCGTGCCAAACAGCATTTTGACAAGCGTCGACTTGCCGGCGCCATTTTCACCCAAAAGGGCGTGGATCTCACCCTTGGCGACTTTCAGGTCGACATGGTCGCATGCGGTTAGCGCACCAAAAATCTTCGTCAGCCCCCTCACATCGAGAAGTAGGCCGGTTTCGTCGGACGTGACGCCCGGCGCAGAGTTCCCCATAGGCTGTTTTCCAGCTCAGTTAATGTTCCCAAGGCAGACTAGGCGCGCCATGCGCTGTGCGCAAAGCGTTTTGCACGTTGAAAGTGCTTCAATGAGTTCGTGCACTGTTTTGCACCACACAGCTTGGGAAAAGGCGGCATTTCGATCGATGTTATGCAGACATTACGCACCGCCAGCCTGGGCGGAGGCGGGCGTGTCCGTCAGCCTGCTCAGGGAATCAGAACCGTGGCGCCGGTGGTTTTGCGGCTCTCAAGATCAGCATGCGCCTTTGCCACATCGGCGAGCGCGTAGGTCTGGTTGATCTCGATCTTGACCGCCCCGCTCCGGACCACATCAAACAGTGCGCCTGCGGTCTTTTCCAAATCTTCGCGCCTGGCGATATAGTTGAACAGTGTTGGCCGGGTCGCATAGAGCGAGCCCTTCTGCGACAGAATCGCCAGGTTCAGCGGCGGTATTGGCCCGGATGACTGGCCAAACGTTACAAACATGCCAAGCGGCCGCAGGCAGTCCAGAGAACCAAGATAGGTGTCTGCGCCAACCGAGTCGTAGACCACATCACACTTCTTGCCGCCGGTGATCCGCGCCACCTCCTCGACGAAGTTTTGTTCACGGTAGTTGATGACATGGTCGTAGCCATGTGCGTTGGCCAGCGCCACCTTGTCTGCCGAGCCAGCCGTGCCGATTACCGTTGCGCCGAGATGTTTCGCCCACTGGCCAAAAATCAGCCCTACGCCACCGGCCGCAGCGTGATAGAGAACGGTGTCGCCCGGCTTCACCGCAAATGTTCGATGCAGCAGGTAGGATGCGGTCATGCCCTTGAGCATCATGGCCGCCGCCTGCTCGTCAGAAATCCCATCCGGAATCTTCAACAGCCGGTCCGCCGGTAGAGCCCGAACTTCCGCATAGGCGCCAAGTGGCGTTGAATAGGCGACTCGATCTCCAATCTTCAGACCCGTCACGCCCTGTCCGATTTCCGTCACAACGCCAGCGCCCTCACCGCCCGGCGTCAGTGGCAGTCCATTCGGCGCTGGATAAAGGCCGCTACGGAAATAGGTGTCGAGAAAATTCAAACCGATCGCTGTCTGCCTGATCACAACCTCGCCCGGCCCGGCTACCGGCGTCGCAACGTCCTCGAAGGCCATAACTTCGGGGCCGCCTGTCTGGTGGATAAGGATCGATCTGGGCATGAATATTCCTTGTCAGCCGCTGGCCGCGCCACTTGTTTTTGGCGCGCCAAGATTCGGGAAAAACTGCATCACAGCGCCGATGCAGAAAAGGTAGATGCTGGTGATTGCAATGCCGAACTTGGTGAACATGTCGACATGGTCGCCCAGTACGCCAATCTCCTGGTAGAAGGCAGCCATCGCGCCCTGCGCCAACGCCAGCATGCCAAATGCGCACCAGGCCAGCGTTACAGCCAGATTGAGCGAGCGCAGCCGCACCACGCGCACGGGGTGCAGGAAATTTACCGGCACAAAGGTCAGGATGCCGCAGATCAAGACCACCGCAAACGCCACCCATTCGCCAGGTTCAATGACGAAAAGGGCGAAGACCACCATATTCCAAGCGACAGGGAAGCCTTTGAAAAAATTCTCTTTTGTCTTCATTCCGGTGTCGGCGTAGTAGATTGCAGACGTGACGACGATGATCGCGGCCGACAGGAATGACAGCCCTTCTCCCATGAAGCCACGCTGGTAGAGCGCGAAAGCCGGAATAATCACATAGGTGACGTAATCAATGATGTTGTCGAGCGTTTCGCCCGACCATGTCGGCAGCACTTCTTTGACCTTCAGCTTTCGCGCGATAGGTCCGTCAATGCCGTCGACCAGAAGCGCAAGTCCCAGCCACCAGAACATGGCCGTCCATCGCTGTTCGCTTGCCGCAACGATCGACAGGAAGGCCAGAAATGACCCGGATGCCGTGAGAATATGTACAAAAAAGGCGCGAGTCTGTGGCCAGGTCGGCGCGACCGGCGGCTTCACATCCATCCGCTCGGCTATCTTGCGCAACGCCTCACGTGGCTGCCGGTTCTGCTTCTGCTTACCCTTTTGCCGCGACGGCATGGTCCTGATCTCCTGTCCGGTCTCGCCGTCAAGCGTTGCAATCATTATGCCGAAGCAGCGACCACGAACAAGCATCCAAGCAGCGATTTGCCGCGTTGAAACAAGTCTGTCCCCACTGCTATGACCGAAACACACAAATAGATGGACAGAACGGCGTGGCACATTCGTTTGACATCATCATTGCTGGCGCAGGGCCTGTCGGCCAGATCGCGGCCTTGTCACTTGCACGCACGGGCAAGTCGATTGCGCTTGTTGGGCCTGTAGCGCCCGGCGACCATCGCACGACCGCCCTTATGAGGCCATCACTTGATGTGCTTGAGGCTATTGGCGTCGATCGTTTCAGCGAAGACATTGCCGCACCGCTCAATTCAATGCGCATCATCGACGCTACCCGCCGGCTGGTCCGCTCGGCGCCCGTCACGTTCCATGCCAAAGAGATCGGCGAAGAAGAGTTTGGTCTTAATATTGCAAACACGTCACTTGCCGCACTTCTGTCCGATCGTGTTGCCGCCATTTCCGGAATTGCCCGTTTTGAACTGATGGTCAGCGAATGGCAAACCGGCCAGGGCGCCAACACGGCAACTCTGGAAAATGGCGAGGCGCTTTCAGCCCGTCTCGTGGTTGCAGCTGATGGGCGCAATTCGCCTGCCCGTGCTGCGGCTGGAATCACGGCCAGTTTCCGCGCTTACCCGCAATCGGCTTTGGTGCTCAATTTTGCCCATACCCGCCCGCACGGCTTTGTCTCGACCGAATTTCATACCGAAACCGGCCCTTTTACTGTCGTCCCGCTTCCCGGTCTTCGTTCGAGCCTTGTCTGGGTCGTCCGGCCAGAACAGGCACAGGAGCTGGCATTGCTTGATGACGCTGCCCTGTCCGCGCGCATCGAACAGCAGATGAAGTCAGTGCTCGGCGCAGTCAATATCGAGCCTGGCCGCCAGATCTTTCCGCTCAGCGCGATGTTGCCGTCGACACTGGCGGCAAGCCGTACAGCGCTGGTTGGCGAGGCCGCGCACATCCTGCCGCCGATTGGCGCCCAAGGCATGAATCTCGGCATCCGCGACGTTGCAGAACTGACGCGCATTGTCGGCTCGCATGGCGGCGACCCTGGCGCAGATAAAATATTGTCGGCCTATCGGTCCGCCCGGCGAGCAGATGTGCTGGCGCGATCGAGTGCAGTAGATCTGCTCAACCGGTCGCTCTTGTCTGACCTGCTGCCCGCGCAATTTGCGCGTAGCGCAGGTCTGGCGGCGCTCTCTGTTGCAGCTCCACTCCGTGCTTTTGTCATGCGCGAAGGGCTCTTGCCCGGCAGCGGCTGGGCGAGCCTCGGCTCAACTGCTTGGGAAAAGGTCCGGCGGTAGAAGGCCTGATTTGATGAGGTAAAGCAGCCCCGTCACGGTCGCGACAGAAAGCACCGTGGTAATCAAGATGCTTGCTGACGCCCGCTCCACCCACACCCCGTATTGCTGAGCGATCACAAACACATTGGTCGCTGTCGGCAGGGCCGCGAGCAGCACAGCAGCATATACCCAGATTGGATCGAAATCGCCGACGGCGCTCAATACGAGGTAGCACAAGACAGGGTGCACGATCAGTTTGAGAGCCGCGATATAGCCAAGCTCAGTCGGCACTCGCTTCAATGGCCGCAGCGCCAGTGTGACACCCATAGCAAACAGTGCACACGGCGCCGCCGCCCTTGCCAGCGTTTCGAGCAAGCGCTCCAGCGGCACGGGAGCGCTGAAATTCATCGCTGCTGCCCCCACGCCGACGACTGTTGCGATGATGAATGGATGCAGCAGGATCTTTTTCGCAACATCCCATGCCAGCGTCATGGGCGGCGTCTTTTCGCCGCCCGCCAGCGCCATCATCATCGGCGCGACCGCAAAGTGAATAACGTTTTCGAAACAGAAGATCAGCGCGACAGGCACAGCTGCCGCTTCGCCGAAGGACAAAAGAGCCAGGCCCGGACCCATATACCCGATATTGCCATAGGCTGACGCCAAGCCCTTGATGGTAGCTGATGCGATATCGCGATCGCGCAACCATGAGCCTATAAACATCAAGGCAAACACGACGTATGTCGCCGCAACTGCGCCGAAAATGTAACTCCATTCAGTCAGTTGCTCGATCGGGGTCTTGGACAGAAGCTGGAAAAACAGGGCCGGCAGCGCGACGTAGATGATGAACGTATTCATCCAGCCAAGCGCCTCCAGGGGCTGCCTGGTGATGCGCGCGACGACATATCCGAGGAAGATCAGTCCAAAGAACGGCAGTACAAGGCCGAAAACGTCATACATCTTGGCTGGTCAGATCCTGCTTGTCCGCTGCCGGGCTATCCCCGTCCAGGCATTGCCGTCAAGCCATTGCCATTGAATTGCCAAGGCCTTGTCGTCTAGTAAACGCTGAGGAAGAAGGCCATGATCGAATACAAGACAGCAAAATTCCAGATTGGCCAGGTGGTCAAGCACCGGATCTTTCCGTTCCGGGGCATCATTTATGATGTTGACCCCGAATTCGCCAACACGGAGGAATGGTATCAGGCCATTCCCGAACAAGTCCGTCCCCGCAAAGACCAGCCTTTCTACCATCTGCTGGCAGAAAATTCAGAAACCGAATACGTCGCCTACGTCTCGGAACAAAATCTGTTGCCCGACGATACTGGAACTCCGGTCCGCCATGCCCAGGTTAAAGACATGTTTGTCGCCCGAGCGGACGGATCCTATGTACGCAAGTCAGGTATCGCGCATTGATGCGCCAAGCCAACAACCTGATGTCCACAACGAAAAACGGGGCCCGAAAGGCCCCGTTCTCAATTCATCAGGCTGACCCGGGAATTAGTTGCCCGCGGCCTTGGCCTTTTCCTGTTCGGCCTTCAGCTTGTCGAGCAGCGGCTGGCGGTTACGCAGCACGTATTCTTCCGCCGCCTTCTTGCGCTCGGTAGACTGATCCTGATTCAGCGCCGGGCCGTCATAGACGCCGGTGAAACCGTCAAGCGATATCTTGATCGGGTTCGGCTGGTTCTGGAAATTGTAGCTCGTGAGGGTAATTGCAGTGCCCTTCTTCAACGATGCGACAATCGCGTCGGTCAACGGGGCGTCAGCAACGCAACGGTCCTGGAAACAGGTCGTGTATTCGATCTTGGACGGTTTGCTGCCGTCGATCTGCATCGTCACTCCTGCGGGCAGCAGACGGCCCACAGGCACGCTGATCTGCAGCGCGCGGCGGTTTACCTTGCCCTTGAATTCAGCGAGCTGCACAGCGGTCAACATCTGGCCAGTCTGGGCAATGACCTGATTCTGCACGTTGCAGATATCAAAGTCCTGCATCTTGCCGCATTCCTTGTACCAGCCCTGCGGCATCTGGGGGGCAGCGGCTGGCTGTTGCTGGGCGAAAGAAGAAGCAGCAGAAGCAGCAATGGCAGCGGCAGATGCGGCAACCAGCGCAAGAGTACGAGGGGCTTTGCTTGTCAGGCTCGGCATATGAAAAATCCTCTTTGCAATGAACCAGGCGCGCATCGGCGCGGTGTGATGCTCTTGTTGCTCAATTGAGGCAACAGCATGTCTTGGCTGGGCCTGTTACACTGCCGGGGGCGTCAAATCCAGAGCAAAAGCCGCGCAAAACAGGCGTTATGCCTCGCGACAGCCGGGCGTGGTAAACCTGACACGCCGATTCGACTTGCCAAGATTGTTAGACCATGACGCTCATCCGATTGTGCCGTGCTGCTGCTCCCTTTGCCCTTGCCGCCTGTCTTGCAGGCGCATTTGCGGTTGCCCTTGCTGCGGCAGAGCCCAAACACGGCATTGCCATGCGTGGAGAGCCTTTGCTTCCGGCCGATTTCACGCATTTTCCCTATGCCAATCCGGATGCGCCCAAAGGCGGCACGATCAACTATGCCCTCCAAGGCACATTCGACAGCCTCAACCCATTCATCGTCCAGGGCCAGGGCGTCAGCGCCCTTCTCGATCTCGTGCGCGGCTACAATCTGTTTGATTCGTTGATGCAGCGTTCGCAGGACGAACCTTTTACGCTCTATCCTCTCCTCGCCAAGACTGTTGAGACCGATGACGAACGTTCTTTTGTCGAGTTCCGTCTGGATCCGCGGGCACACTTTTCCGACGGCGAGCCTGTGAAGCCGGACGATGTAATTTTCACACTCGAACTTCTGCGCGACAAGGGTTGGCCGCGTTATCGCACGACGGTCAACAAAATCGAACGGATGGAAAAGGTTGGCGACGACGGCGTGCGCCTTGTCTTCAAAGAGCCGGATCGCGAACTGCCGTTGATTCTGGGTCTGATGCCGATCCTGCCCAAACACGCCACCGACGCAGAGAATTTTGCCAAATCCTCGCTCAAACCTCTAGTCGGCTCCGGCCCCTACAAAGTCGAGAATGTCCGCCCAGGCGAGATGATTTCCTTGCGCCGCGACCCCAATTACTGGGCCGCCGACATTCCCTCGCGCCGCGGCTTCAACAATTACGACGAGATCCGCCTCACCTATTTCCGCGATGAAAACGCCTTGTTCGAAGCCTTCAAAAAGGGGCTGGTCGACGTCCACATTGAAGGCGATTCCAACCGCTGGGCCAAGGATTACGGTTTTCCAGCCGTCGTCGACGGCAAGGTTATCAAGGACGTGTTTAGCGCTGGCTTGCCATCCGGCATGCTGGGGTTTGTCTTCAACACGCGAAATGAGTTGTTCCAGGACAAGGCCCTGCGCAAGGCGCTCGCCGGCATGTTTGATTTCGAATGGGCCAACGCCAATCTGTTCAACAACGCCTACGCCCGCACCAAGAGTTTTTACGACAACTCCGAACTCTCATCCTCCGGTCATCCGGCGAGCGACGGCGAAAAGGCCTTGCTCGAGCCCTTCCCTGACGCCGTTGACCCCGACATAATGGCAGGAACCTGGAAACCGCCGGTCTCCGACGGCTCGGGCCGCGATCGTGCATTCCTCAAACAGTCTTTCGATATCTTGACCGCTGCCGGATACACCCGTGAGGGCAATCAGTTGATGACGCCAAAGGGCCGGCCGGTCGCGTTCGAAATCATGTTGCGAGACAAATCGGGCGAGTCACTTGCCCTGTGGTGGCAACGCACACTCGGCCTGCTTGGCATCCGCCTCGACATCCGATCGGTCGACGCGGCGCAATATCAGCAGCGGCTGAATTCGCACGAGTTTGAGACGATCATGTTTTTCTTCTCGTCATCACTGTCCCCTGGTGTCGAGCAGGTCGGGCGCTGGGGCAGCGTGTCGCGCGATGCGCCGGGCTCGATGAACTATGCCGGCGTTGCCGATCCGGCGATTGATGCGGCCATCAACGCCATGCTCAACGCTCGCACGCAGGAGGCGTTTGTGGATGCTGTGCGCGCCTATGATCGCATTTTGTTGAGCGGTGCCTGGGTTGTGCCGCTCTATCACCAGCCGCAACAATGGGTGGCGCGCTGGAGCCATATCGGCAGGCCAGAAACGACACCGATTGGCGGATACCAGTTGCCGACATGGTGGCGCGAACCATCAAAGTAGGAGGCCTCTATGTCTGATGCAGCAAGCCCGGTTACGATCAAGGTTGATGTTGTCTCTGACGTTGTCTGCCCCTGGTGCTATATCGGTCAAAAACGTCTCGAAAAGGCGATTGCCTGGCAGTCGGATCTCGAAGTCGATCTGCGCTGGCGGCCCTATCAGCTGGATTCGTCCATTCCGCCGGAAGGGCTTGACCGCAAGGCGTATATGCTGGCCAAGTTCGGCTCTGAACAGAAGCTGCGCGATATCCATGACCATATAGTGCCGCTTGGCGAGGCCGAGGGCATCGACTTCCACTTCTCCGATATTCGCAAATCGCCGAATACGCTCGACGCGCACCGCGTCGTCCGGTGGGCCGCCTCACAGGGTGAAGTTATCCAGCACTCGGTCGTAAGGACGCTGTTTTCAGCATTTTTCGAGCAAGGTGAAGACATTTCTGACCACACGGTGCTCGCCCGCATTGCCGGCGAAAATGGCATGGATCAAGCGGTGGTAAGCACTTTGCTGGCCAGCGATGCCGACAAGGATGAAGTTCGCGCCGAGATCGAGCAGGCGCGGCAGATGGGGATCACCGGCGTACCGTGTTTCCTGCTCGAGGGGCGTTATGCAATCGTCGGCGCACAGGACGCCGACGTCCTGGCCAACGCGATCAGGCAAGTCGCCGACGCCAAACGCAATGGCACGCTCGACGCCCCGGCTTGACCCAATTGGCTGATCGCTATTTGACCTGACCCGCCAGACGCGCCAGTTGCGTGACAATCACCGCCGAGCCCTGCAGGCGCTTGTCAGGCGTTGGCCAGTCGCGGATGAACACAACGCTCTGGTCCGGCCTGATCTTGGCCAGAATACCCTGGTCGCCGATCATCTTCACCAGACCAACCGGGTCAGCAAACGTCTTGTCGCGGAACTGGATCACCACGCCCTTCGGCCCCGCATCAAGCTTCTCGATATTGGCGCGCCGGCACAGAACCTTGATGAAGACGATCTTCAACAGGTGCTGCACCTCTTCCGGCAACGGCCCGAAACGGTCGATCAGTTCTGCACCAAATGCGTCGATCTGCTCCGGCGTTTCGAGGTCCGCCAGACGGCGGTAGAGCGCCAGCCGCAATTGCAGATCCGGCACATAGCCTTCCGGGATCATCACAGCGGTACCGACGGTAATCTGCGGCGACCAGTTGCCGTCGCCGGCATCCGCATCGCCCTTCACCTCGGCCACCGCCTCCTCCAGCATCTGCTGGTAGAGTTCGTAGCCCACTTCCTTGATATGCCCCGACTGCTCTTCGCCCAGCAGATTGCCGCCGCCGCGCAAATCAAGGTCGTGGCTGGCTAACTGGAACCCGGCGCCGAGCGTATCTAGCGATTGCAGCACTTTCAGCCGCCGATCGGCCGTGTCTGTCAGCTTGCGATTCGCTGGCAGCGTGAACAGCGCATAGGCGCGCTGTTTCGAGCGCCCTACCCGCCCGCGCAACTGATACAGCTGCGCCAAACCGAACATGTCGGCCCGATGCACAATGAGCGTATTGGCCGACGGAATATCGAGGCCCGATTCAACAATCGTCGTCGACAGCAGCACATCATATTGGCCGTCGTAGAACGCGTTCATGACGTCGTCGAGTTCACCCGGCGGCATCTGGCCGTGCGCCAGTCCGACCTTCAGTTCCGGCACCGACGCACGCAAGAAGTCTTCGATTTCGGCAAGGTCGGAAATGCGCGGCACGACATAAAAACTCTGGCCGCCGCGATAGCGTTCACGCAGCAGCGTCTCGCGGATCACCAGTGCATCAAACGGCGAGATGAAGGTTCGCACCGCAAGGCGATCGACCGGTGGCGTGGTAATCAACGACAATTCGCGCACGCCTGTCAGCGCCAGTTGCAGCGTCCTCGGGATCGGCGTCGCCGAAAGTGTCAGCACGTGAACGTCCGACTTCAGCTCCTTCAGCCGCTCCTTGTGCTTCACGCCAAAGTGCTGTTCCTCGTCGATGATCAGCAGGCCGAGATTGCGGAATTTGATGCCTGACCCGAGCAGCGCATGCGTGCCGACAACGATGTCGATCGAGCCATCTGCCAACCCCGCCTTGGTTTCGGCCAGCTCTTTCGCCGGCACCATTCGCGACGCCTGCCGAACCTTGACCGGCAACCCGGAGAATCGCTGCGAAAACGTCTTGAAATGCTGCCGCGACAACAGGGTCGTCGGGACAACAACCGCAACCTGAAATCCTTCAAGCGCCGCGACAAAGGCTGCGCGCAACGCCACTTCTGTCTTGCCGAAGCCGACATCGCCACACACAAGCCGGTCCATCGGCTGACCTGCCGCCAGATCGCCAATGACAGATTCGATTGCGGTCAACTGGTCGTCCGTTTCGTCATAAGGGAAGCGCGCGGCGAACTCGCCATAGACGCCTTCTGGCGGCGCCATCACAGGCGCACCGCGCATCTTGCGCTCGGCGGCGATCCGGATGAGCTGCCCGGCCATTTCGAGCAGCTTCTTCTTCAGCTTTGCCTTACGTGATTGCCAGGCAACGCCACCCAGCCTGTCGAGTGGCACTTCGGCCGCATCCGAGCCGAAACGCGACAGAAGTTCGATATTCTCCACCGGCAGGAAAAGCCGCCCGTCGCCGGCGTAGTGAATTTCGAGGCAGTCATGCGGCGCACCGGCTGCTTCGATGGTGCGCAAGCCGATGAAACGGCCGATGCCGTGCTCCTGGTGCACAACCACATCGCCGGTCGCCAAAGACGAGGCCTCAGAAATGAAGTCGGAGTTTTTCTTGCGCTTCGAACGCCTGACAAGCCGGTCGCCCAGCAGGTCCTGTTCGGCGATCACCGCAAACTTGTCTGTCTCGAAACCGTGTTCGAGCGGCAGAACTGCAAGCGCCACCTTGCCCGCCGGCATGCCATCCGCTTGCGCCAGCGACGCGGCACGCTCCATCCCGTCCAGCCCATGGTCAGACAGGATTTGCGTCAACCGGTCGAGCGAGCCTTCCGTCCAGCCTGCAACGATTGCCCGCCGCCCGGCTGCCCGGATGGCGGCAATGTGGTTCACCGCATGGTCAAACACATTTTGCGACGGGTCGGCCCGCTCCTGGGCAAAGCTGCGCCCTGCCCGGCTCTTGGCATGATAGACTTTGCGGCCTGAAACATCCGGCTGGTCGAACGGCGACATATCGACTGCCAACCGCTCACCTGCAGCCGCGTCAAGCTTGTCCGGAGACAGATACATCGTATCCGGCGGCACCGGCTTGTAGGGCACGGCATCACCCAGGCCGCGCTCATCCAGCGCCCGTTTGCGCGCCTCGTAGTGGTCTTCAATCTGCGTCCGGCGCTCGGCAATCGCCTCATGCGCCAGCGGTTCAAAGATCACCGGCACGCCTGGAAGATAGTCAAACAATGTATCCAGCCGCTCGTAGAAGAACGGCAGCCAGTGCTCCATGCCGGCAAACCGGCGGCCTTCGGTCACGGCTGCATAAAGTCCATCATCACGGGATGGCGCGCCAAACGCCTCGATATAGGCGCGGCGGAAACGGCTGATCGTGTCAGCATTGAGCGAGACCTCGCTCATCGCTTGCAACTGGAACTGTTTTCGAGCGCCCGTCGTCATCTGTGTTGCCGGGTCAAACGCGCGGATCGATTCCAGCGTGTCGCCAAAGAAATCCAGCCGTAGCGGCTCGCTGGCGCCCGGCGCAAACACATCGAGAATGCCGCCACGCACTGCATATTCGCCAACATCGCGCACAGTACCGACCCGGTCGAAGCCACTGGTCTCCAGCCGTGCCACCAGCGCATTCATGTTGATCTGGTTGCCGGGTTTCGCGACAAGCCCCTGCTCCGCGATGGCGTCCGGCGGCGGCATTTTTTGCAGCACGGCGTTGGCGGTCGTCAGGATCACTGCCCGGTGCGGCTTGTCGCGCAGCGCGACAAGCTGGGCCATCGCGTCGAGCCGCCGCGCCGCCGTATCTGCACCTGGCGACACGCGGTCGTATGGCAGACAGTCCCAGGCAGGCAGTTCCAGCACCGGCAATGACGGGTCGGCGAAAGCCAGCCCGTCGGCCATGGCCGGCAGCCGCTGGCCGTCGCGCACCACCAGAACGATCGGCCCGTTCTTGGCCACTTCTGTCGCCATGCGGGCGACTGCAAACGGCTCAAAACCGTCCGCCACACCGTCAACAACGGCACGATGGCCAACAAACTGGTTCAAACCGATGGGATCAATGAGGGACATGAATTCAGAACTGCATGTGGCGCTTGTGGTCGACAATCCTGCGGAACAACGAAGTATTGAACTCGTCCGGCGTCGGGGCAATGCTGGTCACCCAGTCCAGAAGCAGCGGATCGAGCTGATCGAGCAGCGCCTCGAACTCGTCCATCTCAGTTTCACTCAATTCCGAAATATGCAGGTCGGCAAACCCGCCCAGAATGAGATCCATTTCGCGTGTGCCGCGGTGCCAGGCGCGGAAAAGCGCCTTGCGGCGGCGCGGATCAAGATCGGCGCTGGTTCTGGTTGTTCCGGTCATGGGAGTGTTCCTTGGGACTGCGCATATAGCGCCTGTTTGCATCATTGTCAGCCTTGCGCCACGCCGGGCAGCGACTAAGTTCTGGCGCCATGCGTCCTTCTCTTCTTGATCCCCTGTTCGCGCCAGTTACGACCATTGATGGCGTCGGTGATCGCACCGCCAAGCTGTTCGCCAACATTGTGGCCGCCGACACAACCGGCCGCGACGTGCGGATCGGCGACCTGCTTCTGACCCTGCCGACCGGCGTAATTGACCGGCGCAACCGCCCGGGCATCGCAAATTCGGCACAAGGCGCGATCGTCACGCTGGAGGTCCGCATTGACCGGCATCAGCCACCACCACGCGGCAACCGCTCCGTGCCCTACCGCGTCTTCGCACATGACGATAGCGGTGAAGTGGCGCTCACCTTCTTCCGCGGCCATCGCGAGTGGCTCGAAAAGCAGTTGCCCGTTGGCGAAACCGTCATCGTGTCCGGCAAGATGGATTGGTTCAATGGCCGCCCTTCGATGGTGCACCCTGATCACATGTCTGCGCTCGCTGACGCGGCAGACCTACCGCTGGTCGAACCTGTCTACCCTCTGACGGCGGGACTGTCCGGCAAGATCGTCCGACGCGCTGTCGACCGCTCGCTTGAACTGCTGCCGCTGCTGCCCGAATGGCAGGACCCGTCTGTCACATCCAGCTTGGATTTTTTCAGCTTCTCCGAAGCGCTGAAGCTGTTGCACCATCCGGCTGACCCACTCGACGTATCACCCGAACAGCCAGCCTGGCGGCGGCTCGCCTATGACGAGTTGCTGGCTGGCCAGATTTCACTGGCGCTGGTTCGTGCGCGCACACGCCGGGGCGCCGGCCGCGCACTTGTCGGCAATGGAGCGCTTGAGCGGGCAATCCGCGCTACATTGCCCTATTCGCTGACGAGCTCGCAGGAGACCGCGCTTGCTGAAATCACCGGAGATATGGCTAAGCCCGAACGCATGCTGCGCCTGCTGCAGGGCGATGTTGGTTCGGGCAAAACGGTTGTCGCTCTGCTCGCCATGGCGCGCGCTGCCGAAGCCGGCGGCCAGTCGGCCCTGATGGCGCCGACCGAAGTCCTCGCACGCCAGCACTTTTCCACCATCCAGCCGCTCGCCGAAAAAGCTGGCCTCAAGGCGCTCATTCTGACAGGCCGCGAAAAGGGCCGCGAGCGCGCGGAAATCCTGGCTGCCCTTGCAGACGGTTCGGCGTCCATCGTCATTGGCACCCATGCGCTGTTTCAGGATGCAGTCGACTATCACGACCTTGCGCTGGCAATTGTCGACGAACAGCACCGCTTTGGTGTCCACCAGCGCCTTGCCATCACCGCCAAGGGCGATGCGCCTGACATGCTGGTGATGACCGCAACGCCCATTCCACGCACCCTGGTACTTACCGCTTTCGGTGACATGGATGTATCAAAACTCACCGAAAAGCCCGCCGGGCGTCGTCCGATTACGACAGTCACTCTGCCCTTCGAGCGCATGGACGATTTGGTCAATCGCATCCGCAACGCTTTGCACGAGGGGCAGAAGGCCTACTGGATCTGCCCGCTTGTTGAAGAATCCGATGAAGTCGAGCTGACGTCGGTCGAGGAGCGTTTTGCAACGCTGTCAAAAGCTCTTGGCCCGGTCGTCGGCCTTGTTCATGGCCGCATGAAGGGGACTGAAAAAGACGCTGCGATGCGCGCGTTCAAGGACGGCGAAACACGTGTTCTGGTCGCCACAACGGTTGTCGAGGTCGGCGTTGACGTGCCCGACGCCACGATCATTGTCATCGAGCACGCGGAACGCTTCGGCCTCGCGCAATTGCACCAGTTGCGTGGACGCGTTGGACGTAGCGACAAATCCTCCAGCTGCGTGCTGCTGTTCAAAGGTCCACTCGGCGAAACCGCAACACGCCGCCTGCAGGTCATGCGCGAAACCGAAGATGGGTTCCGGATATCGGAGGAAGATCTGAAACTGCGTGGTGAAGGCGAACTGTTGGGTACGCGTCAATCCGGCACCCCCGGCTTTCAGGTGGCGCGGATCGAATTCCATTCGGACATGCTTGAAACGGCGCGTGATGATGCACGCCTCTTGCTGCACCGCGATCCCGATCTGGCATCCCAGCGGGGCCAGGCCATTCGCATCCTGCTCTACCTGTTCGGACGCGATGAGGCAGTTCGGCTATTGCGTGCCGGTTAGCCCGATTTCTTGAGGTTTGTGACGGCGGGATTGCCCAGCGCTACTTCGACCAGGCTGCCATCGGGCTTGGCCAGCTTCTGCTTGTATTCCGGCGCCACAAGACCCGCCGATACGATCAGCTTCGCACCGTCCTCGATTGTCATGTCCAGCATGACAATCTCAGAGCGGCGAACATACATCAGGAAGCCTGTTGTCGGGTTGGGCGTGCACGGCATGAACACGCCGACAAGCGGGTCGCCCGGCCGGTCAAGCACATGGTTGATTTCGCTCTGCTTTGCGCCACCCATGAACACCAGCGACCACATATCCTTGCGCGGATATTCGACCAGCGCCACCTTGTTGAAGGTCTCGCTCTTGTTGGACAGGACCGTCTCGAACAACTGCTTCAGCGTCTTGTAGATACCGCGCACCAGCGGCGTGCGGTTCAGGACTTTCTCGCCATACCGCACGATGGTCCTGCCGACAAAATTCGCCGTCAGAAACCCGATCAAGGTGATGCCCAGCAGCGCCACCAAAAGACCGAAGCCGGGCACCGCGAACGGCAGATAATTGTCGGGACTGTAGCCCAGCGGGATGTATGGCTTCACCCAGGAATCAACCCAATGGATGAATGACCAGACGAGATAGGCTGTGATCGCCAACGGAGCGCAAACGATCAAACCGGTGAGAAAATAGTTCCTGAGGCGTGTCATCAAAAATCCGTCACGGGCGACCAGCCGCCCGTCGAATCATCATTTAGTTCACCACTCGCCGAATTGAAACGTGCCGCTTGTCACTCAACCGTGACAGACTTGGCCAGATTGCGCGGCTGATCGACGTCTGTGCCCATGAACACGGCCGTAAAATAGGCCAGCATCTGGATTGGAAGCGCGTAAATGATCGGCGCAATGATCTCCGGCACGTCCGGAAGAACGATGGTCTCAAACGTCTTCAGGCTGGTTGCTGCTGCGCCCTTCTGGTCGGTGATGAGAATGATATTGCCGCCACGCGCCGCCACTTCCTGCATGTTTGAAACAGTCTTTTCAAAGATGCGATCATGCGGGGCAATCACAATCACCGGCATGTTTTCATCAATCAATGCAATCGGCCCATGCTTCAACTCGCCCGCCGCGTAACCTTCGGCGTGGATGTAGCTGATTTCCTTGAGTTTCAACGCACCTTCAAGTGCAAGCGGATAGTTGGTGTCGCGACCCAGGTAGAGCACATCCTTGGCATGCGACAGTTCACGCGCCACCTTCTCGATCTGATCCGACAGTTTTAGCACCTGGCTGGCGAGGCGCGGCGTTTCCGATAATTCGCGAACCAGGGACTGCTCACGTTCCGCCGATATTGTTCCGCGAGCCCTGGCGGCGCGAACCGCAAGCGAAGCAAGCACCGACAGTTGACAGGTGAAAGCCTTGGTGGAGGCAACGCCGATTTCGGGTCCGGCAAGTGTCGGGAAGATCGCATCGGATTCACGCGCCATGGTCGATTCACGCACGTTGACGATCGACGTGATCGGAATGCCTTCCTGCTTGCAGTAGCGCAGCGACGCCAGCGTATCAGCAGTTTCACCCGACTGGGACACAAAAAGTGCAGCGCTCTTTGGCGATAGTGGCACCTCGCGATAGCGGAATTCCGACGCGACATCGATGTCGACCGGCAACCGCGCCAGCCGTTCAAACCAGTATTTGGACACCAGTCCGGCCAGATAGGCCGTGCCGCAGGCAGAAATGTTCAACCTGTCGATCTCGGCGAAATCAAACGGCAGGTCGATATCCTTGGCGGTCAGCGTGGTGAAGTCGAGATAATTTGCCAGCGTGTGAGAAATCACTTCCGGCTGCTCATGGATCTCCTTTTCCATGAAATGCCGGTGATTGCCCTTGTCGACCAGGAATGCGGTGCCGATCGACTGCTGCTTCTTCCGCACGACACGCTTGCCATCCATGTCAAAGATTTCGATGGCCGAACGACGCACCGTCACCCAGTCGCCATCTTCAAGATATGTCACCGAATTGGTGAACGGAGCGAGCGCAATTGCATCCGAGCCCAGATACATTTCACCGTCGCCATGACCAACGGCAAGCGGCGGGCCATTGCGCGCACCAACAATCAGGTCCTCGTCACCCTTGAACATGATCGCCAGCGCGAATGCTCCCTGCAGGCGCTTCAAGGCGGCGAATGCTGCATCTTGCGGCTTCGCACCTTTTGCCAGTTCACGCGCAACGAGATGCGCTACCACCTCGGTATCTGTCTGTGACGTGAACTCATAGCCATCGGCGATGAGTTCCTTCTTCAGCTCGGCAAAATTCTCGATGATGCCATTGTGGACGATCGCGACGCCGTTTGAAAAGTGCGGATGTGCGTTAGATTCGTTCGGCACGCCGTGCGTTGCCCAGCGGGTGTGACCGATGCCGATGGTACCTTCCAGCGGCTCGTCTCTCAGCCGGCGCTCGAGATTGATGAGCTTGCCCTCCGCGCGACGCCGGGCCAGTTCGCCATGCTCGATCGTCGCAACGCCGGCGGAATCATAACCGCGATATTCAAGTCGCTTCAGAGCTTCAACGATGAGCGGAGCCACCTGGGAATGACCTACAACGCCAACGATACCACACATTGTCTCACCCCGCGATTTGCCCGGAATTGCCTTTATCGTCCTTCTAGGCAGGCCAGGGCCTGTCCGGAAGTCAAATAAGGTTTCAGTTCATTGCAGCGCAACATTGCCGAAACGCCACCCGTGCGTTTCTCATACAGCAAAGAAGTTCAGTCTTGCTTACCGGTTCGTCTCGCCTTTTCGGCAGCATACTGAGCGCGCAGGTCCTTGGCGCGACCCGGCTTCACGTCCTGACGCGCTCGCCCAAAGGCCAGCCCGTCGTCCGGTACATCGGCGGTGATGACTGAGCCAGAAGCTACATAGGCGTTCGCTCCAACCGAGACGGGAGCAACCAGTGACGAATTGGACCCGACGAAGGCACCAGCACCAACACGTGTCAGGTGTTTGTTGTAGCCATCATAGTTGCAGGTGATCGTTCCGGCACCGATATTAGCCCCAGCGCCAATCTCGGCGTCGCCAATATAGGTCAAGTGGTTGACCTTGGCCCCTTCGTCAATGTCCGCCTTCTTGATCTCAACGAAATTGCCGACCTTGGTCTTTTTGCCGAGCTTGGCGCCGGGCCGCAGCCGCGCATAAGGCCCGATCTCCGCCCCCTCACCGACAGTCGCGTCTTCTATATGCGAAAATGAATGCACCATCACATTGCCAGCGATGCTCGCGCCCGGGCCAAAAAACACGTGCGGTTCGACAATCGTGTCTGCCCCGATCTCGGTGTCGTACGACAAAAACACCGTCTTTGGCGCAACCATCGTCACACCGGCCAGCATTGCACGCCGCCTCGCCCGCTGTTGCCAGATCGCCTCTGCTTCAGATAGTTCGACGCGATTGTTGACGCCAAGGAGAGCCTCGAAAGACGCCTCGGTCGACGCCACCTTGTGGCCTTCGGCGTTGGCGATCTCGACAATGTCGGTCAGATAATACTCGCCCTTGGCGTTCTTGTTGCCGATCTTGTCCAGCAGACCGAGCGCCTTGCGCCCGTCGATCGCCATCAGGCCACCGTTGCAATAGGTGATCTTGCGCTCTTCATCGGTGCAGTCCTTGTCTTCGCGGATTGCAATGAGAGAGCCATTCTTCTCGATCAACCGGCCATATCCCGCGGGCTCTGGCGTCCGGAAGCCGACAACCGCAACAGCGTTGCCTTCCGCAATCAGTTCTCTTGCCCGCACAAGCGGCTCTGCTTCGATCAGAGGCGTGTCACCGAACATGATCAGCAAGTCATCAAAACCGCGCTCAATGGCGGCGCTTGCGGCTAGGACCGCGTGGGCTGTTCCCAGCCTCTCAGTCTGCAAATAGGTCTCAACCCCCGGCGCAAACGGCTTAATCGACGCCCTCACATCATCGGCACCGCGGCCGACCACAACCGCAACTTCGCCCCCGCCAGCGGATAGCGCAGCTTTGGCAACGTGGCCAACCATTGGCAGGCCTGCCACCTTGTGCAGCACCTTTGGCATCGCACTCTTCATGCGTGTGCCTTCGCCTGCGGCAAGGATAATGGTCAGGCAGGAGCGGCTGGTCATGGAAGCGGGCACCAATGCTGTTGATTTTGCTGTCTCTGTAACACCGGGACGCGTCGGGTCAAATATTGGCTCTATCCGAGCGATCCCAGACCCGGGAACGTTTCAAGCAGCCAATAAGACGTCCATTGCAGGCCACCGGTGACAAACAGCAGACCTGCAATCACCAGAAGGCCGCCCATCACTTTTTCGACGCGGCCAAGCTGCGGCCGGAATCTGGCTGCAAATCGCATGAACGCGCCCGAAAACAGCGCAGCAATGATGAATGGGACGCCAAGTCCCAAAGAATAGGCTGCAAGCAAAAGTGCGCCCTCGCCAACGGTCGAGCTGCCACCGGCCAATGTCAGGATCGGTCCAAGAACCGGCCCGATGCACGGCGTCCAGCCAAATGCGAAGGCCAAACCCATGACATAGGCCGCGAGCAGGCTGGCCGGCTTGCCCCCGCCACTGAACCGCGCCTCGCGCGACAGGAACGGTATCTTGACGACCCCAAGGAAATTCAAGCCCATGACTATGATCGCGATGCCTGCCACCATCGCCAGCGGCTGTTGCCAGGCTCTCAGCAACGATCCGACAGACGATGCGCCCGCGCCAAGCGCAACGAATACGGTCGAAAAACCAAATACGAACGCCAAGGACGAAAGGAACAATGCGCTTCGGGCGGGGGCTGCCTGAACGGTTCCTTCCTGACGGAAATCGTCAATCGACACACCGGCCATGTAACACAAGTAGGGTGGCACAAGAGGCAGGACGCACGGCGACAGAAAAGACAATGCGCCGCCACCAAACGCTGCTAGATATCCGATATCGAGGGCCAATTTCTTCCGTCCGCCTGTCAGCGCCCTATAACCGGGCCGAGGCAATGGCGCCAATCACCATTCCGTTTGGGTTACTAACAACTTTTGTGCAATTTTCTGCCCTAAAACGGCAACCTTTGGACCGAAAACTCCCGACGACCCGTCCAGACGACCAGTCGATCAGTAAAAAGACCATTCAAATCAATAAATTGAATGGTGAGCGCGATGGGACTCGAACCCATGACCTACAGATTAAAAGTCCGTTGCTCTACCAGCTGAGCTACGCGCCCCAAGGGCCCGGATGCCCTCAAAAGTGCGGCGGAACATAGGGATCGAGCTTCCGCCGGTCAACCGCTCAAATCAGCTTTTCCGCAACGATGCGTGGTCTGTCACATTCGTGATAATTTGTAGCTGTCGCAGCATGATTCCATATCGACAATTTGGAGGGAGGCCATGGCCAAAGCTACGAAAGCGACCACCAGTAAAGCGAGTACAAAACCCGCAGCAAAACCAGCAGCAGGAAAGAAGCAGACGGCGAAGGCGACCGCAACTGCTACTGCAACAGCCAAGTCTGCCGCCAAGGCACCTGCTAAGCCCACTGCAAAACCAAAAGCAACGCCGGCAAGCAATGCAGTCGCCAAACCAAAAGCAAGCGCCAAAGCCGAAACAAGTAATGCCGCGAAAGCATCTGCTTCTGCCAAGCAGGCTGCAAGAAGCGTTCGCAAGGCAATCACCAAGGGTGTCGTTGGCGTCGCTTCTGTGGCTGGCAGCGTCGCGGGAGCAGTTGCCGGAGCAGTCAGTTCAACGTCCAAGGCCGCGAAAAAGCCTACAGCCAAACCAGCAGCCGCAGCCAAGCCGAAAGCTTCTGCAAAGCCACCTGCCGCAAAAAAACCAGCTGCAAAAAAAACTTCGAAATAGTCAGTTTTTTCGAATGCGCCCGGAACCTTTTGGCTTTAGGCGCATTTTTGCTATTAGGACGGGCACGTCCCCCCCCCCCCGCTCGTCTCGCCCAAACTGTAAAGTCGGCCTGCCAGGCCGACTTTCTTTTTTGGTTCGGCCACTATTTCGCTTTATTGCCGGAACCTTGCCGCATTCTTGCCGTTACCTAAATTAGGGACATCCGTTACCCGGTTGAGGAGACGACCATGGGAAAACTTGCTTCAATCTTTGGTGCTGCGACGCTGGCGGTGTCGTTTGCCGTCAGTTCATTTGCTCCCGCTAATGCCGCGCCGCAATTTGCGCCTCGTGTCCCGGTCGAAACCCGGTCCGACATCATCAATGTGCAGAACGGCGGCCGAGATGTTCGTGATCATCGGCGGTTTAATCGCGGTGGCGAAAGATGGCGCAATGGCGGCTGGCGCCGCGGCGATTCGCGTTACTGGCGCGGACATCGTGGCTCTCGGCACTGGCGTCAGGGCTATCGCCGCCACAATGGCTGGTGGTATCCGGCCGGGGCGTTTTTCGCCGGCGCTATCATCGGCTCGGCCATCAGTGGCCCGCGATACTACGAACCACCGCGCCGCTATCGCAGTGCATCGAGCGCCCATGTGCGCTGGTGCTACAACCGCTATCGCTCGTATCGCGCGTGGGACAACACCTACCAGCCCTACAACGGCCCTCGCCGTGAATGCTACTCGCCTTACCGCTACTGAGACCGCGTCGATGAAATTGACAGTCCCGCGCCATCTGGCGCGGGATTTGTTTTGGGCACCCCTATCGCAAGGTGCGCGAAACCGCCCACTGCCAGCCGGCAAGTTTGCGTTTGCGCAACGTGTCGTCCATTAACGGTTCGAATCGCTGCTCCAGTGCCCAGCTTTTGGCGAATCTTTCGCGGTCCGGGAAAATTCCTGCGCGTGACCCTGCCAGCCAGGCTGCCCCAAGCGCTGTTGTTTCCCTGATCACCGGCCTGTCCACAGGCGCGTTCAGAATGTCTGCCAGCCGCTGCATCGTCCAGTTTGACGCGACCATGCCGCCATCAACACGCAATACCGTGCTCGTGTCTTTCGTTTTCCAGTCTTTTCGCATCGCTTCGAGCAGATCGCGGGTCTGGTACGCGACGGCCTCCAATGCAGCGCGCGCAAATTCTGCCGGCCCTGAACCACGCGTCAACCCGAACATCGCTCCGCGCGCGTCTGCGTCCCAATGCGGTGCGCCGAGACCGACAAACGCCGGCACAAGGTAGACGTCCTGATTCTCGTCCGCCTTCGCCGCCAGTTCGCCCGATTGATCCGCCTTGGACAGGACGCCAAGTCCGTCTCGCAGCCATTGCACAGCCGCACCTGCGACAAAGATCGAACCTTCGAGCGCATAACTGGTTTCGCCATTGAGCCGGTATGCGATCGTCGTCAGCAACCGATTGCGGGACTTCACCTTGTCTTTGCCGGTATTCAGCAGGGCAAAGCAGCCGGTGCCATATGTCGCCTTCATCATGCCAGGTTCAAAACAGGCTTGCCCGATCGTCGCCGCCTGCTGGTCGCCCGCCACGCCCAAGATCGGCACCGCGGCCCCAAATACCTTTGCATCAGTAGTGCCAAAATCGGCCGAGCAATCGTGCACCTGCGGCAACAGTTGCAGCGGCACGCGAATGATCTCGCACAGTTTCTCGTCCCAGGCGTTTGACCCGATGTCAAACAGCAGCGTTCGCGACGCGTTGGTGGCGTCGGTGGCATGCACCGCTCCTCCCGTCAGCCGTGACATCAAGAACGTGTCGATCGTACCGGCAAGCAGCTCGCCCTTTTCCGCCCGCCGGCGCGCACCTTTCACCTTGTCGAGGATCCAGGCGATCTTGGTGCCAGAAAAATAGGGATCGAGCAGCAGGCCGGTCTTCTTCGTCACATATGACTCGTGACCTGCCTTGCGCAGTTTTGCACACTGGTCTGCGGTGCGCCGGTCCTGCCAGACAATTGCATTGTGGATCGGTTTGCCGGTTGCCTTGTCCCAGATGACGACGGTCTCACGCTGATTGGTGATGCCTACAGCTCCAATGTCGGCAGCAGCCAATTCCGCCTTCTTCAGAGCCGTCCTGATTGACCACAAAACGGTGTCCCAGATCGCTTCCGGATCGTGCTCGACCCAGCCAGACGCCGGAAAAATCTGCGGAAATTCTTTTTGGCCAACAGCCACGACGCGCATCGAATCGTCGAAGACAATTGCACGGCTGGAGGTTGTGCCCTGATCAATCGCCAGCACATGCCGGGGTGCGGCAGACTTTGCCATGAGTTCCTCCAAACATTCGTGGCTGGCTACGCGCGCGCGGCCAGCTCGCGGATCACTTCAAACGCCGTATCGGCATCTTCCTCGCGCATGTCAAACTGCCCCGCCTGAAACCGTATTGCTAGCTTGCCGTCGACTCGTGTCTGGGTCAGGTATGTGCGCCCGTCATCATTGATGAGGTTGACCAGGTTCTGATTGTGTTGATCGAGGTCCACCACACCCGCCGGCGCATGCCGGAACGAAAACAGTGACAGCATCGGTTCGGTCACGATCTCAAAATCCGGCAATTGACGCAGCCGCTCGGCTACTTTGCGCGACCACGCGATATGATTGCGGATCATGCTGCGCAGATATTCCAGTCCGTAGGCGCGCAGCAGGAACCAGATTTTTAGAGCACGGAATCGCCGTCCAAGCGGCACTGACCATTCCGAATAATTGACGATGTGCTCCGCCCCATGCGTCTTCAAATATTCGGGCTGGGCTGCAAGCGTTTTGACCAGTTCGTCTGGCCGGGCGATGAACTGGATCGAGCAATCAAATTGTGCGCCAAGCCATTTGTGCGGATTGAAGACGATTGAATCCGCTCTCTCGACGCCCGCCCAGAGCTTCCTGAGTTCGGGGCAAATCATTGCCGATCCTGCCCACGCCGCATCGACATGCAGATATGGCCGGTGTTGCGTCTCGCGCTCCAGCCGGTCGAGCATGTTCACGATTGCGACCATGTCGTCTGTGCCGCCGACGCTGGTGCCGCCGACCGAAGCGATGATACCGGCGGGGATCATTCCGCTGGCAAGATCAGCCCGGATCGCCTTATCCAGCGCTCCAATATCCATCGAGCGGCTGGCGCCGGTGACCGGAATGCGGACCAGATTGTCCTGGCCAATGCCCGACACCCAGATGGCCCGGTCGACGGACGTATGCACCTCGCCGGAACAATAGACACGCAGCACCGGCTGTGCCGCCAGGCCTTTTGTATTCCCGGTAAACCCAAGCGCTTTTTCGCGCATCACCAGTGTCGCATTCAGCGTGGCCGATGAAGCCGAATCCTGGATTGCGCCCAAAAACCGCTCCGGCAGTCCAAGCGCCTGGCGGAACCAGTCGACCATTCTGGTCTCCAGTTCAGTTGCAGCCGGCGATGTCTGCCACAGCATGCATTGAGCAGCGACCGCCGTAACCAGATATTCAGCCACAACCGAGGCTGGCGCCGCATTGGCGGGAAAATAAGCAAAGAAGCGTGGGTGCTGCCAATGCGTCATTGCCGGCATGATGACGTCTTCGAAGTCCGCGAAGATCGTATCCATCGCCTCGCCTTGCTCAGGTGGCGTTTCCGCAATCTGGATGCCAACGCTGCCCGGCGTCAGAGGCGCGCGAACCGGCCTGTCCCGGACAGATGCGCGATAGTCCGCTCCCCATTGAGCTGCGATGGTCGACCAGTGGCGGAATTCCTCGTCGTTCATCGCTACCGCGCCTCAGGCCGGAAAGTCGGGCAGGTCTTCAAATGCCTTGCGCAACGCTGACGACCAGCCTTCAGAAACGGTGCGATAATACGGATCATCGCCAGCAATCCGCTTCTGGAGCGTCACGCCCAGCGAGTCCTTTTCATAAAACAGCATATCGAGCGGCAGGCCAACCGACAGGTTCGACTTGAGTGTGGAATCGAACGACACCATCAACAGCTTGGCTGTCTCGGCGAATGACATGTCCGGTTCATAGGCGCGCACGATGATCGGCTTGCCATATTTGGTCTCGCCGATCTGAAAAAATGGCGTGTCGCCGCCAGCCTCAATGAAATTGCCTTCCGGATAGATCATGAACAGGCGCGGCTCAGTGCCCTTGATCTGACCACCGAGGATAAATGACGCATTGAATGCATCCGCCCTCTGGCCCGACTGCGCCGACGTCTCGATCACCTCTCGCACGACCGATCCGACAACCCGCGCTGTCTGGAACATGGATGGCGTCTCAAGCAGCGTTTGCATCCGGTCGCCCGGCGCCTTCGAACGCTCGTCCAGAATGCTCACCACTGCCTGCGTTGTTGCCAGATTACCGGCCGACAGCAGAACGATCACCCGTTCGCCAGGCGTCTCCCAGACATTCATTTTCCGGAATGTCGATATGTTGTCGATACCCGCATTGGTGCGGGTATCGGACATGAACACCAGTCCGCGGTCTATTTTCAGGCCAACGCAATAAGTCATGGAATCGATCCAGCCGAATTTTGGCGACTACTGCTCGACTGTGATGCTGACCGCAAGTGTTTCCACCGCCTGGCCGATACGAATACCCGAAACAGGTGCTGCGTCTCGATAGTCGCGGCCAGTCGCCAGACTAACATAAGTCTCATCTGGCGACATTTTGTTGGATGGATCGAAGCCTACCCATCCCAATCCATCAATAAATGCTTCGGCCCAGGCATGCGCAGCCGCCTGGTCGCCTTCCTTCATCAGGTAGCCGCTGACGTAACGTGCCGGGAAGCCCGCGAGCCGCGCGGCGGCGACAAAAATATGCGCGTGGTCCTGACAGACCCCTGCCCCCAGCGCCAGAGCCTCTTCGGCTGTTGTCTGGGCATTGGTCACTCCGGTCTGATACGCAACCTTGGCCGCAACTAGCGCCATCAGCTGATGCATCCGGTCAAGCTGTTCGCCATCGCCGATTTCTTTTGCCAGCGCGTCGACGCCCTTTCCTGGCTCTGTCAACGGCGTCGGCTGGCTGAATATCCATAGCGGCATGAAACCACGCTGTGGTCCGGCCACGCCTGCCGTGTTGTTGGTCTCGACTTCACCGGTCGCAACAATCGTCACCGCCTCCGACGCGCCATCAATCGTCAGCAGTCTCGTGTCATTGCCGAAGCCATCATTGTATCTCAGTTCCTCGCGTGCGCCCTCGACTTCGATCGTCCAGTTGATCACGCTTTGGGTCCTGGCGTCTGATGGCGTCAGGCGCAGTCGCTGCAAACCGTATCCCATCGGCGCATCGTAACGGTATTCGGTGCGGTGTGTGATCCTCAATCGCATAGCCGCTCAACCCTCAAACAAACCGGTATTCTTCGGCGATCTCGCTTCCGAGCTTGTTATTGTCGCCAATGAATTCGACTAGGAACTCGTGCAGACCTCGGTCAAAAATATCCTTGATCGACCGCACCTTCAGCTTTCCAAGCGTTGCTGCGACCGTGTCATGGCACTTCTGCCGCTCGCCATAAGCTGTGGCAAGATAGTCCAGACTCTCGGAAAGATTGCGATAGCAGAAGGTCAGTGAGCGCGGCATGCGCGAGTTCAGGATCAGGAAATCCGCAATATTGGTCGGCTTGTATTCGACATCATAAGTCCATCGATAGGAGCGATGCGCTGATACCGAGCGAAGGATTGATTCCCACTGATAATTGTCGAGCGAAGAACCGACCCAGGATACGGACGGCAGCAGGACATAGTATTTGACGTCAAGGATGCGCGCCGTGTTGTCGGCACGTTCGATGTAAGTGCCGATCTGGCTGAAATCGAAGATTTCATTGCGCAATTGCGTGCCGTGCAGGGCGCCGCGGATCAGAGCCGTCTCACGTTTGATCCGGTCGAGGATGAGCGGCAGCTCGCGCTCGTCAATCGGCGCGCTCAGCATACGCTTCATAGCCATCCAGGCTTCGTTCAGGCTTTCCCATGTCTCCCGCGTCAGCGATGTGCGCACCATCCGGCCATTGTTGCGCGCGGTTTCGATCGCTGTCATCACGCTCGACGGATTGCTGGTATCGCGCAGCAGGAAATCCGACACGGTCCCGGCATTATATTGATCGTACTTCAGGCGGAAATGGTGATCGACGCCCGCCGACAGGACAACAGAAGTCCATTCATCGGCGGAATCGGTGGTGCGTGTCAGCGCCAGCCTGAGGCCGGCATCGACCAGGCGCGCCATGTTCTCCGCGCGCTCGATATAGCGGTTCATCCAGAACAGACCGTTGGCGTTACGTCCAAGCATGATCAGTCGTCCAGAACCCAGGTGTCTTTTGTGCCGCCGCCCTGCGAGGAGTTGACGACAAGTGATCCTTCCTTCAGCGCAACGCGCGTCAGGCCGCCCGGCACGATCTGGATTCGATCGGACACAAGCACATAAGGCCGCAGATCGACGTGGCGCGGCGCCAGCCCTGCCTTGGTCAGGATCGGGCAGGTCGACAGCGCAAGCGTCGGCTGGGCGATATAATTTGCAGGCCGCTTTGCCAGTTTGGCGGCAAAGGCCTCGCGCTCCTTCTTGGAAGCAGTTGGCCCCACCAGCATGCCGTAGCCGCCAGAGCCGTGAACTTCCTTCACCACCAGTTCGGCCAGGTGCTCCTGCACATATTTCAAACTGGCCGGTTCCGAGCAGCGCCATGTCGGGATATTGCCAAGGATCGCCTTGCGGCCAGTATAAAACTCAATGATTTCCGGCATATAGGAATAGATCGCCTTGTCGTCGGCGATCCCGGTGCCCGGCGCATTGGCAATGGTGATGCGACCGGCGCGGTAAACATCCATTATGCCCGGCACCCCAAGCGCCGAGTCAGCCTTGAATGTCAGCGGGTCGAGATAGTTGTCGTCGACACGCCGGTACAGCACATCGATCGGCTGATATCCCTGTGTCGTGCGCATCGCAATACGCCCGTCAACAACCCGCAGATCGCTTCCTTCCACCAGGTTCACGCCCATCTGATCGGCGAGGAAGGCGTGCTCGAAATAGGCGGAATTGTAGATGCCGGGCGTCAGCACTGCGATCGTCGGCGTACCGCTCGACACTTCTGGCCTGACATTGGCCAGCGACTGACGCAACAGCTGCGGATAGTTTTCGACCGGCCTGACCTTGATCTTCTGAAACAGCTCCGGAAAGAGCTGCATCATCGTCTCCCGGTTCTCCAGCATATAGGAAACACCAGACGGCGTGCGCGCATTGTCCTCGAGCACATAAAACTGGTCTTCGCCTGTGCGCACGATGTCGACGCCGATGATGTGCGTATAGACCCCGGCAGGCGGACGAACGCCGACCATTTCGGGAATGAACGCTTCGTTTCCGGCGATCAGCTGAGCCGGAATGCGCCCAGCCTTCAAGATTTCCTGCCGATGATAGATGTCGTCAAGAAAGGCATTCAGCGCCACAACTCGCTGCTCGATGCCCTGGGTCAACCGCCGCCATTCCTGACCGGACAGAATGCGGGGCACGATATCAAAAGGAATGATCCGTTCCGACGCCTCTTCCTCGCCATAGACAGCGAAGGTGATGCCCGTCTTCCGGAAAAAACGCTCCGCGTCGTCGGTCTTCTCCTTCAGGCGGGCAGGATCCTGACTGGCAAACCACTCATCATAGGTCGAATACGGTTTTCGAACCTGGCCGCTATCGGGCCTCATCTCGTCAAAGGCAACCAAAATTCTGCTCTCCTCAGCCAGGCCATTTCACTAAGTGGCCTTTGGAAATGCAAGCAGAATCGCGCAGTTAGCGAAAATCTTTGGAGCCGGGTCACGGGATGCCCATGATTTGGGCTACGAGGCGCAAAAACGCTCATAAACCCGCCGCTTTTTTGAGCGCCGGGTCACCTGAATCCGGGGAAATTGCCGGCGTAACTAGAACGCGCGGAAGGTCATCACCGTCAGCGTGTCTCTGATTCCCGGCACCGCATGAACTTGCTCGTTGACGAAATGGCCGATGTCGACGCCATCCTCCACGTAGAATTTGACCAGCAAATCCCATTGCCCGGCTGTCGAGTAAATCTCGGACGCAATCTCGCGGTCGGCAATCGCCCCTGCAACATCATATGACTTGCCGAGTTCGCATTTGATCTGGACAAAAAGCGCTTGCATGAGACAGTCCGCAACTTGGAATTTTGGATGACTCTGGCAATTCGAACTCGCCCATGCAAGCGCGCAGACCAAAATGCCGGTCCGAAAATGAAACTAGCTGTGCCTTTCAACCGTAACCATGTTGATGGATCGATGCGCTGTGCATCGAATGGAGGAAGCGATGCGGATCTTATATGCGGCCTTATTCAGCATTTGTCTTTCGTTCGCAGCCATTTCCGGCGAAGCAGAGGTTCGTGGCGCGCAGGCGGCAATAAACGGCCAAATGAAGGCGCTTCTCGCCGATGACGGGGCCGCCGCCTACAGCTTTGCCGCGCCAAACGTCAAACAGATATTTCCCTCCGTCGACGCATTCATGAACATGGTCACCAGTGGCTATGCGCCGGTCCGCCGCCCGCAAAGCTACGCTTTCGGCAAGGTTCAGGAAATGGGCGCAGGCAAGATCGTCCAGCAGGTACTGATCGTCGGCCCCGACGGCAAGGATTATGAAGCAGTCTACACGCTCGAACTGCAATCTGACGGCAAATATCTGATCACCGGCTGTTCGCTGCGCGCCTCAAGTTCGCTGTCGACCTAAAGAGCCGGCAAGTCCCCCCTCGCCCAGCCTTCATGCGTTTCCGCAGAATGGTCGGCGAACCTGCCCTTTTCGATTGCGCCGCGAATGCCGCGCGTCAGATCCTGGTAGTAAGACACATTGTTCCAGCTCAGCAGCATACCGCCAAGCGCTTCGCCTGAACGCACCAGATGGTGCAGATAGGCGCGGCTGTAGTCGCGCGCCGCCGGGCAACTGCTCTCTTCATCCAGTGGCCGATGATCGTCTGCATGGCGCGCATTACGCAGATTGATCTTTCCGCGCCGTGTGTAAGCCAGCCCATGCCGCCCGGCGCGGGTCGGCATCACGCAATCGAACATGTCGATGCCGCGCGCCACCGATTGCAGAATATCGTTCGGCGTGCCGACGCCCATCAGGTAGCGCGGCTTTTCTTCCGGCAGCACCGGGCATGTCGCCTCCAGCATTGCCAACATAACTGCCTGCGGCTCACCCACCGCAAGCCCGCCAACAGCATAGCCTTTCAGGTCAAGCGCCTTCAGAGCCTCGGCAGACCGCACCCGCAGCGCCTCGTTGTCGCCGCCCTGCACAATGCCAAACATCGCCTTGCCCGGCTGTTTGCCAAATGCCGCCTTGCAACGCTCGGCCCAGCGTAGCGACATTTCCATCGCCTTTTCGATTTCTTTGGGTTTGGCCGGCAGCGCCACGCATTCGTCGAGCTGCATCTGAATGTCCGAGTCCAGCAGTCCCTGGATTTCGATCGACCGCTCCGGGCTCATTTCCCACGACGACCCGTCAATGTGCGACCGGAAGGTCACTCCCTGTTCGGTGATCTTTCTCAGCGCCGACAGCGACATGACCTGAAATCCGCCGCTGTCGGTCAAGATCGGCCATGGCCAACGGGCAAACTCGTGTAGGCCGCCCAGCCGCGCCACACGTTCAGCGCCGGGGCGCAGCATCAGGTGATAGGTATTGCCCAGAATGATGTCGGCGCCCGCGCCCCTCACCTGATCCATATAAAGCGCCTTCACCGTGCCGCCAGTGCCCACCGGCATGAAGGCTGGCGTCTGGATCGTGCCGCGCGGCATCGAAATCGCGCCGCGCCGCGCCGCGCCATCGGTCGCGCTGACGTTGAAGGAAAACTTGTCGGTCATCAGAGATCGGCCCGGAACAGCAGGCTCGAATCCCCGTAGGAATAGAACCGGTAGCCATGAGAAATCGCATGTGCATATGCGCTGTGCATAACTTCGCGGCCGGCGAAAGCCGACACCAGCATGAAAAGTGTCGAGCGCGGCAGGTGAAAATTGGTCATCAACGCATCGACATATTTGAATCGATAGCCAGGCGTGATGAAAATATCGGTCGAGCCGGACCACTCGGCCAATGTTCCGTCATCGAGCGCCGCACTTTCCAGTAGCCTGAGCGACGTGGTGCCAACTGCAACGATGCGGCCACCACGAGCCTTCACCTTGTTCAACGCGCTTGCCGTCGCATAAGAAATTCGGCCCGTCTCGGCATGCATCTTGTGATCGGCCGTATCATCGGCCTTCACCGGCAGGAACGTCCCTGCCCCGACATGCAGCGTCACAAAATGCCGTTCAATGCCCGCCGCATCCAGCGCCTCGAACAGGGCTGGCGTGAAATGCAGGCCAGCGGTTGGCGCGGCCACCGCGCCTTCTTCATCGGCATAGATTGTCTGGTAGTCGCTGCGGTCCTGTTCGTCCTCGGGCCGTTTTGAGGCAATATAGGGCGGCAGTGGAATGTGGCCGACCTGGTGCAGCGCCTCGTCCAGCGCAGCACCGCCGAGTTCAAACCGCAACAGCGCTTCGCCTGCCTCGCCCTTTTCCTCGACCACGGCGTTCAACGTGCCCATCAGGCACAGATTGCCGGTATGGCCAAAGGCGATGCGGTCGCCGGCCTGCACGCGTTTGGCCGGCCGCAGAAACGCCTTCCAGCTGTCCTGTCCGACCCGCATGTGCAGCGTCGCGTCCACGCGCGACTGCGCGTCGCCGCGAAACCGCACGCCCTCAAGCTGCGCCGGGATCACCTTGGTATCGTTGAACACCAGCGCATCGCCGGGCGACAGCAGTCCCGGCAAATCGCTGACCCGCCAGTCTTCCAGCCGCCCGCCCGGCCGCACCGTCAGCAAGCGCGCACTGTCGCGCGGCACGGCAGGTCTCAGCGCAATGCTCGCCTCTGGCAGGTCGAAATCGAAAAGCTCGACTTTCATGGTCCAACACATGCAAACGGCCCCACGGTCCGCTACCGCCTTGGCGGTAGAATGGTCGTGGAGCCGGCGATTTGAGAGAAATCAGACGTCGGCGGCGACGCGCATCGTCACAATCGAGTCGGGATCCTTCACCGGCTCGCCGCGCTTGATCTTGTCAACATACTGCATGCCATCGATCACCTGGCCCCAAACCGTATACTGGCGGTTCAGGAACGGAGCATCGTCAAAGCAGATGAAGAACTGCGAGTTGGCCGAGTTCGGGTTCTGTGAACGCGCCATCGAGGCGGTGCCGCGCTTGTGCGGCACGTTCGAAAACTCAGCTGGCAGGTTCGGCTTCTGCGAACCGCCCATGCCGGTTCCGGTCGGGTCGCCGCCCTGCGCCATAAAGCCGTCGATCACGCGGTGAAACACCACGCCATCATAAAAGCCCTCGCGCGCCAGTTCCTTGATCCGCGCCACATGCTGCGGCGCTACGTCCGGCAGCAGCTGGATCACGACCTTACCTTTGGTCGTATCCATGATGATCGTGTTTTCCTTGTCTGTAATCTCGACCATGTCGGGTCCCTTCTTCTGATTGATTATTTGTCGCCAGCGATCCGCACCTTGACCATCCGGTCAGGGTCGCTCACTTCGCCATTGCCGCCAGCGCCGCGCTTGATCTTGTCGACCAGGTCCATGCCCTTCTCCACCTCGCCAACGACCGTATACTGGCCGTTCAGTGACGGGTATTGCGTGAACATGATGAAGAACTGCGAATTGGCGGAGTTCGGATCCTGTGACCGGGCCATACCCAGCACGCCGCGTTCGAATGGAACCTTGGAAAATTCGGCCGGCAGGTCCGGCTTGTCAGAACCGCCTGTGCCGGCGCGCTCCGGAGCGAACCCCTCCTTCATGTCGCCAAACTGGACGTCGCCTGTCTGCGCCATAAAGCCTTCGATGACGCGATGGAACGCTACATTGTCGTAAGCGCCTTCGCGCACCAGTTCCTTGATCCGCGCCACATGCTGCGGCGCCAGATCAGGCCGCAGCGCGATGGTCACGTCGCCGTCCTTCAGGGTAATAATCATTGTATTGTCGGGTTCGGCGGCCTGAGCCGAGAAGGTCGACGCTGAAAACGCCGTCAGGCCGGCGACAACAAGCGCCGTTGCAAATTTGATGCGCATATTTGAGGAACTCCGGATGTGTCAGTGCGGAAATTTCTTGGCAAGCGCCTTGGCGACCGCCTTGGGCACGAATTGACGAATGTCGCCACCCATTGATGCGATCTGCCGTACCAATGTGGCGGTAATGGTTCTGACTGACGGGCTGGCTGGAATAAATACGGTCTGCAGCTCCGGCGCCATCGATTCATTCATGCCCGCCATCTGCATTTCATAGTCTAGATCGGTGCCGTCACGCAGCCCGCGGATCATGATGTGGGCTCCGTGTTTGCGCGCCGCGTCAATCAGCAGCCCTTCGAAAGAGACCACCTCCAGTTTGGCCGCATCAGCGCCCATTTCGTCGCGTGTCGCTTTCTCGATGAGGATGCGGCGTTCATCCAGCGTAAACATCGGCGATTTGGATGCCTGGATGCCGATCGCAACATAGATGTGATCTGACACGGTCAACGCGCCCTTCAGCACGTCCATGTGTCCATTGGTCAAGGGATCAAACGAGCCGGCATATATGGCAATTGTCGATGACATGGCTCTGACGCAGCCTCCCGATCCTGCAAGCGCGTTGTGTTTCTTGGCTTGTAGCGGTCAACCGCGTGATTTTCCAGCGTTTATCGCGCGCAAAGACACATGAACGCCGGATGAACGGCGCACTCATGCTGGCTTCACGCCAAACGGCTACAGTGTAACACAACTTGACCGCAACCTTTTTGACGTTGCGACCGTTACGTTAATTGAAGGAGCCCGCAACATGATCATCTTGATGCTCGCAACCGCAATGACCATCGCAATGCTGATCGCGACCGCATTTGGCATGCATCAGGAAACGCGCCGCCTCAATCAGCAGGAGCAGATCAAAAACGCGCGCCGCGCTGGCTTGACCTGCTGATTTTTCAACTGACTATTCTCCAGCGCCGAAGCCTGTGTTCCCTCAGGCTTCGGCATTTTTTTGTTTTCAGGGCCTATTCGCCCTGAGGTTCTACCGGCCCGGCCGGTTCAGCAGGTCCTTCGCCTGCTTCTTCATCGCCTTCCGGCTCCGAAATACGCTCGACCGACACAACTTTTTCGCCTGCGGCCGTCTTAAAGATCGTCACGCCCTTGGTGGCGCGACTGGCGACCCGAATGCCGCTGACAGGCACACGGATCACCTGACCACCATCGGTTACAAGCATGATTTGATCGTCAGGCAACACCGGGAATGTCGCGATCAGCTGACCGATTTCACCAACTTTCGAGACATCAGTCGCGCGGATGCCTTTGCCGCCACGCCCGATAATCCGAAAATCGTAGGACGAGGAGCGTTTGCCGTAGCCGAATTCGGTTACCGTCAGCACAAATTGCTCGTGCTCTTGCATGAATGCGTAGCGTTCATCCGAAAGCTCGCCGCTTTCCTCGCCAACGTCCTCGTTCGTCAGCACGACCTCATCCTCGGCCTCGCCTTCTTCGGCGGACGCGGCCTTGCGTTCGGCCGTCGCCCGCTTCAGGAACGCCGCGCGCTCCCAAGGCTCTGCATCGACATGCTCGAGAATGGTCATTGAGATGGCGCGGTCGTCATCGCCCAGCCTGATCCCGCGCACGCCCTGCGAGCCCCGGCTCTGGAAGACTCTAACGTCAGCCACCGGGAAGCGGATGCACAGGCCCGAATTTGCGGTCAGCAACACATCGTCATGCTCGGTGCAGGTCTCGACCGCCAGAATGGCATCGCCTTCCTCGTCGAACTTCATCGCAATCTTGCCATTGCGTTTCACATCCGCGAAATCTGACAGCTTGTTACGGCGCACCGTGCCGCGCGTGGTAGCGAACATCACGTCCAGCTTGTCCCACTCGCTCTCGTCCGGAAGCGGCAGGATCGCAGTGATCCGGTCACCGTTTTCGAGCGGCAACATGTTGCGCAGGAATTTGCCCTTCGACTGCGGCGTGCCGATTGGCAGCCGCCAGACCTTCTCCTTGTAGACGATGCCTCGCGACGAGAAGAACAGGATCGGCGTATGCGTATTGGCCACAAACAGCCGCGTCAGGAAGTCGGTATCCTTGGTCGACATGCCCGAGCGGCCCTTGCCGCCACGCGCCTGCGCCCGGTAAATCGAAAGCGGCACCCGCTTGATATAGCCTTCATGCGTCACCGTGACGACCATGTCCTCGCGCTGGATGAGGTCCTCGTCATCCATGTCAGAACCGGCGTCCGAAATCTCGGTGCGCCGCGGCGTGCCAAACTCGTCGCGCACAGCAGCGAGTTCGTCTTTGACGATCTGCTGGATGCGTGCGCGCGACGCGAGAATATCAAGGAATTCAGTAATTTCCGCGCCGATCTCGTTCAATTCGTCGGCGATTTCGTCACGTCCCAGAGCCGTAAGGCGCGACAGCTGCAACGCCAGGATGGCGCGCGCCTGTTCTTCCGACAAGTTGTAGGTGCCGTCCTCATTGATCCGGTGGCGCGGATCATCGATCAGCAAAATCAGCGATTCCACGTCGCGCGCCGGCCAGTTGCGCGTCATCAGTTTTTCGCGCGCGTCCCCCGGATCCTTGGCGCCCCGGATCAGCCGGATCACCTCGTCAATATTGGCCACCGCAATCGCCAGGCCAACCAACACATGCGCCCGCTCGCGCGCCTTGCGCAGCAGATATTTGGTGCGGCGGCTGATGACCTCTTCGCGGAACTGATTGAACGCCTTCAGCATGTCGATCAGCGTCATCAGTTCCGGCTTGCCGCCGTTCAGCGCCACCATGTTGGCGCCAAACGAGGTCTGCAGCTGCGTGAAGCGATAGAGCTGGTTCAGCACCACATCGGCAACAGCGTCGCGCTTGAGCTCGATGACGACGCGATATCCCTGCCGGTCGCTTTCGTCGCGAATGTCGGAAATGCCCTCGATGCGCTTTTCGCGCACCAGTTCGGCCATTTTTTCGATCATTGATGCCTTGTTCACTTGGAACGGCACTTCGGTGACGACAATCGCCTCGCGGTCGCCACGGATCTGCTCGATATCGACCTTGCCGCGCATCAGGATCGAGCCGCGGCCGGTCGAATAGGCTGAATAGATACCCGAGCGCCCCATGATGAGGCCGCCGGTCGGAAAATCCGGCCCCGGAATGATCTCCATCAGGTCCGGCAGCTCCATCGCCGGATTATCCATCAGCGCAATCGCGGCGTTACAAACTTCAGCCAGATTGTGCGGCGGGATATTGGTCGCCATGCCGACCGCGATGCCGCCAGAACCATTGACCAGAAGATTAGGGAAACGTGCCGGCAGAACCTTTGGCTCGGTGTCGGTGCCGTCATAATTTTCCTGGAAATCGACCGTGTCCTTGTCGATGTCCTCGATCAGTTCATGCGCCACCTTGGTCAGGCGCGCTTCGGTATAACGCATTGCGGCAGGCGGATCGCCGTCGATCGAGCCGAAATTGCCCTGCCCGTCGATCAGCGGCACGCGCATCGACCAGTCCTGAGCCATACGCACCAAAGCGTCATAGATCGAGGCGTCGCCATGCGGGTGGTATTTACCCATCACGTCCGAAACCGGACGCGCCGATTTCACATGTTTACGGTTCCAGTGATAACCGCTCTCCTGCGACGCATAGACGATGCGCCGGTGAACCGGCTTCAGGCCGTCACGCACGTCTGGGAGCGCACGCGCCACGATCACGCTCATCGCGTAATCAAGGTAGGAACGCTGCATTTCATCAATGATGTTAATCGGCTCGATGCCGTCCGGGCCGTCTTCCGGCGGTCTCGTCTGGTCGCTCAAATCAGGTCACTCGATTCGGGAAAGTATCTACTTACTTATATAGGAAGCCCCGCCAATTCTCCAACTTCATTGCCGCCAGTCCACGGCATAAAGCCTCATTGTTTTCAGTATGTTAGGCTATCAGACGAATTGACGCGGAATAAGCATCGTCGACACCCTTGGCAATTGGCGTGGAATCCGGGCATTTTCGCGCCGCACAAAGCAGCGGCGCATCGGACGCAGGGCGGGGGAAAATGCACCTGAACAAACAATTCAGCGACTATGTCCGACTCGCCGGTCAGGGCCGCAACGGCATTCCTTCCATCCTGATCGGAACCATCGTCATCGTCGCGATCTGGCTGATGTCAACGGTTCTGGCGCTCGTCCTCGGCATGGGCATTGCCTGGTACATGGATCCGTCACTATCGGCCGGCGAAGCCACATCAGCGGCCACCCAAGGCCGGCTGGGCGCTTTTACCCTGCTGGGATCGGTCGCCTCGTTTTGGCCGGCGGTCTGGATCGGCCTGCGCCTTGTTCATCGCCGCGCCTTTGTGTCTGTGCTTGGCTCCACCCTGCGCATCAACCGGCCCGACATGTGGCGTGGCCTCACGGCAGCACTGATTGTCGCAATCGTGTCGATTTTGCCGGCGCTGCTGACGGGCGGCCTGCCCGCCGCCGCCAACATCAATCTCGGCCAATGGCTGCTATGGCTCTTGCCTATGCTGCTGCTTCTGTTCGTCCAGACGTCCGGCGAGGAACTGTTCTTTCGCGGCTACTTGCCTCAGGCGCTGGCGCATCGTTTCCGCTCACCGCTTGTCTGGGCGGGTCTGCCGATCATCTCCTTTGTCATGATGCACTGGTATGCCGACGCCACGGGCGCGATGAACGCCGCAGCCCTGTTCACCATCGCCACCATCGCCGCAACCGTCATGCTGCTGGTTTATGTGACCGGAAATCTTGGCGCTGCCTTTGGCCTGCACTGGGGCAACAACATAGCGGCGCTGCTGCTGATCTCGGCAGACGACCGCCTTGGCAATCTCGCCCTTGTCAGCACAAAATCTGTTTCCGATCCAACCTGGACCGCCGGCAGTTCCATTGTCATCGCTATTGTTGGCCTGATTGCGGGACTGGCGAAACTGGCGCTGCTGCTGCATCCGCGTTCACCGCTGGCGGTGGAATCCGTCCGCCGCCGTCCGCAGGCCTGATTGCCTCCAGGCAGCCACCTCCACATTGACGGACGGCCATGGCTGCGCCAAACCGGAACGTGCTCTTAACGAGCGGGCCTGCCATGAACATGACGCCCTTCAGGAATTATGTTTCGCTGGCTGGCTTCGGCCGCTACAGCCTGCGGTCGATCATTGCCGGCTTCATTCTGATCATGCTTCTCTGGCTTGCCGGATCAGGTGCCGTCCTGTTTGCGCTTATTCAATACGATTTTTGGACGACCGGCGATCCCGCATGGACCACCGAAACGATCTTGTCAGGCTATGCCGGATTGACAGCGCGACTGGCATCAGTCGCCATTCTCTGGCCGGGAGTCTTCATCGTGTTGCGCCTTGTCCATGGCCGTCACATCGTCACCGCCCTGGGCGTCGAACTCAGGATCGACAAGTCGGATTTTTGGCGCGCGACGGCCGCGGTTCTCGTCGCAGAAACCGTCATCACGATCATCTGGTTGGCCATTGGAGAAGACTTTGTCCGCACAGATGCATCGTTGCGCGATTGGCTCATCGCGCTCGCACCTTTGGCGCTACTGATCTTTCTCCAGTCATCTGGCGAGGAACTCTTCTTTCGCGGCTATCTTATGCAATTGCTCGCCCGGCGATTTGGCTCGCCATGGATCTGGGCCGGTGTACCCTCCCTGATCTTCACCGTGCTGCATTGGGATTCTGACCTAACCCTGACTGTAAACATCTGGGCCCTTGTCGCGGTCGGTGCGTTTACGGCGTCTGCCGCATTTCTGGTTGTCTACACCGGCAATCTCGGCGCAGCTTTCGGCATCCATTGGGGAAACAACCTGCTGGCCATGCTGGTCTATTCCGGCGACCGCGACACCGATACGCTAGCGCTCATCGCATTCGAAGACGTGTCCGGTGCGGACTGGACGTTCAGCGAATTGTTCAATGCCATCGGCAATGAACTGCTGTTCACCATGCTCACAATCTGGCTTCTCGTCCATCCGCGTTCGCCGCTGCGGCTGGTGGTGCGTAGTTAATCCTCAGGCTAATGTGCCTTGCGGCGGCGCAACATCGACCATCCAAGCCATCATTTTCGACCGCCAGCTGCTTTTTCGGAGACTTTTTTTGTAACCGGCCAGCCATCCATTTCGCGCGAAACGATCGCGCAAACCTTTGACCTGATCCGGCCGCATGTCAGGCGCACCCCTGTGATCGACGCCGACCTTGCCGATTTTGGCGCGCCGTCACACCCGGTCGCCTTCAAGCTGGAATATTTGCAGCATTCAGGCTCGTTCAAGGCGCGCGGCGCGTTCGCCAACCTGCTCACCCGCCAGCCCGGTCCTGCCGGCGTCGCCGCTGCGTCAGGCGGCAATCACGGCGCAGCGGTTGCCTACGCCGCCCAAAAGCTGGGCATACCAACCTCCATCTTCATTCCGGAAATCGCGCCGCAGGCCAAGCGAAAGAAGATCGCCGGCTATGGCGCGCAGCTGGTGGTCGGCGGCGATCGCTACGCCGATGCACTCGCGGCCTGCAACACCTTTGTCGAACAGTCGGGCGCGCTTTCGGTCCACGCCTATGACATGCCCGAAACCCTGATCGGCCAGGGCAGCGTCGGCCTTGAACTGGAGGAGCAGCGGTCAGCCATCGACACCTTGCTTGTCGCCGTTGGCGGCGGTGGCCTGATCGGCGGCATTGCCGCCTGGTATGGTGGCCGGGTCAAGGTGGTTGCGGTTGAGCCTGAGGCAGCGCCCACGCTTCACATGGCGCTTGAGGCCGGTCATCCGGTTGATGCGCCGGCCGGCGGCATTGCCGCAGATTCGCTTGCGCCGCGCCAGATCGGCGCGCTGATGCTGCCGATCGCCCAACAACACGTCGTGGCCTCCATTCTGGTCGAAGACGACGCCATCCGTGCAGCCCAGCAGGCGCTGTGGGACCGGATGCGTATCGTCACCGAACCCGGCGGGGCCGCTGCATTTGCCGCATTTCTGTCGGGCGTCTACCGCCCCGAAAGAGACGAACGCGTCGCCGTCCTGCTCTGCGGCGCAAACACCGACGCTGTCAGTTTCACCTAGAGCCATTCAGGCAAAGATTGAATCACTCTGCCGGAATTGCTCCAGCAGGTGCTGGCAAGCGCATTGCAGCCGGGATAGTCTCAGCGGTAAGGGGGCCGCATGCCAAGCTTCGACAGTCTGCTGAATGCGTTCATCACCTTGCTGGTCACCATTGACCCGCCGGGCCTTGCGCCGCTGTTCCTGGCCGTAACGCGCGGCATGAGCCGCAACCAACGCCGCCAGGTCGGCCTGCGTGCGTCGATCATTGCCTATGTCATTCTCGCGATCTTTGCCGTCGCAGGCGCTGGCATCCTGTCGGTGCTCGGCATCACGCTACCGGCGTTCCGGGTTGCAGGCGGCTTGCTGTTGTTCTTCATCGCCTTCGAGATGGTTTTTGAAAAACGCAATGATCGCAAGGAAAAGACTGCCGACGTCGCCATCACCCGCGACCACATTCTTAATGTCGCCGCCTTCCCGCTGGCGATCCCTTTGATCGCCGGTCCCGGCGCTATCTCGGCAACCGTGCTGCTGTCCGGTTCGTTTCCGACTCTCATCGGCCAGATCGCTCTGCTGGTGATCCTGGTGCTAGCTGTCTTCAGCGCCTGGCTCGTGTTCATCCTCGCCGAACCGCTCGACCGCTGGCTTGGCCAGACCGGCCGCTCGATCCTCACCCGCCTGCTCGGCGTCATTCTGGCCGCACTTGCCGTGCAATTCGTTGCCGACGGGATCAAGGCACTGATGGCGGCGTGAAGAATCAAGACGCCACCGCCATCACAATCATTCATACCCGGGTCACAACACTCCGCTCAGAACGGGATATCGTCGTCCATGTCGCGGTTGCCGCCGCCACCACGCGAACCGCCGCCACCACCACGCGAATAATCACCGCCCGGACCTGACTGGCCGAAATCTGATCCGCCGGAACGGCCTCCGCGATCGCCGCCACGGTCATAGGACACCTGGCCGCCGCCGTCGCCCGAATTGCGCGAATCCAGCATCTGCAACTCGCCACGGAATTTTTGCAGCACCACTTCGGTCGTATATTTGTCCTGACCCTGCTGGTCCTGCCATTTGCGGGTCTGCAACTGGCCCTCGATATAAACCTTCATGCCTTTTTTCAGATATTGCTCGGCAACCTTGGCCAGGCTGTCGTTAAAGATCACGACATTGTGCCATTCGGTCTTTTCCTTGCGGTCGCCCGTGTTTTTGTCGCGCCAGCTTTCCGAGGTCGCGATCCTGAGATTGACGACCGGATCGCCCGAATTGAGCCGGCGGATTTCCGGGTCTGCGCCCAGATTGCCGACCAGAATGACCTTATTGACGCTGCCCGCCATCACACTTCTCCACGCTTGTCCGAAACCAATCCGTCACTAGCCGCACGCGCCCGCTTGCCGGGCCCGGCAGTGCCCTTCTCTACCACCAATTCCCGCCCAGGCGGCACAAAGCCGGCCAAACTTTGCCGCTATCCACAAGCTTGAGGTTCCTTTTTTGTTCTATTCGTTCTGACAGGCAGATGCAAGGGGCAAAACAACCGAAACCGTGGAGTTTCAACCCGTGCAGATGCGTGCACCCAGTTGTGAACGGTCGGAACTTGGCACAGAAGCGTCAGCAGACTAGATATCAGTGTAGCCGCAAGGTCGGCCACACCCACGGAACAAGCCGATGTCGAGATACGTCCCCCACGCCGTCACAGCCGCATTTCTCCTGCTCGGCGGATCGTTCGCCGCCCTTGGCGCGGAGGAGAAGAAGGCCGAAGCTGAAGGCTTGCCCGGCGTCGACGCCGGATACAGCATCGTCAAGCCAGCACCTGAGCCCGAAGAGATCCAGGCCGAAAGCACCGACGGCAAGAAGCGGTTCAAGGCTGGCAACTGGGACGTCGAAGTGTCGGGCTACATCTGGTATCAGGTCGGCGCATCGTCGAACGGACGCTGAATAGCCGCGCCGCGCGACCAATCTGTAAACATGCTTGAAGGATTGCAGCCGTCAACTCAACCTGAGATGGTTACTTGATGTTCCTTCAACATTCCTCGCCGTGGCCACTGCTCCTGTCCAAGGCCGAACCGAAAACAGCGGCTGACAGCATTCGATTGCAGCGGGCAATGACCACATTGGCCGGCCAGGATCCAGCATTCTGGTTCGCGGACGCCAACGGACGAAGACAAATGTTCATCGGCGGGATGACCGAACAATATTTGGACTACGCCGTCCAACGGTTCGCCGTTGAAGCAACATTCCAAGCGCCACAGGTCGCTTACCGTGAAACGATCACCCGCTCGCATAGGCTTGACCACACATACAGCGCGCAATTCGGAGTCGGGCATTTCGCACGCGTCACCTTGTTATTCGAGCCTGACTTGGCAGCCGAAGAACTTGTCTTTGCATCGTGCCTTGCGCAAGGCGCGCTTCCCGACGAATACGTAGCGGGCGTTAAACACGGCATCTTGAGTGTTATGGCGCTCAATTTCCCGGCAAACAGGCCAATCATTGGCGTCAAGGCAACACTGATTGATGCTGCCTTCCATCCAACAGACTCATCGTATCTCGCTTTCAAGACTGCCGGGCGGGCCGCATTCACTGAGGCCATTCCCAAGCTGGGGGTGCAACTGCTTGAACCGTTGATGAAAATTGAGTTCGTAGCGCCAGAGAACTTCGTCCGTCTGATCAGCAACTGCCTTACGGATCGCCGCGGCCAAGTTCAGAGTCAACGACGGGATCGCGCCCGCGTCATCATCGGCGCAGTGACGCCACTCGCAACAATGTTCAAACTTGAGGAAGAATTGTTGAGGCTGAGTGCAGGGCAGGCCGCACTGAATGCACATTATTCGCACTACGCCCCTGTTCCCACGGCCCGTGCGCCAGAACCGCCTCCATCACCGATATCCGCAGCGCGACACATCACCCGATGAGCCAGCACATGTCAGCACCCGTTGATTTGTTCCTGGTTCTCTAAGCACGCGAAAACCCCGGTGCCTGTTCAGCACACGGGGTTTTCTTGCTGATGAGCCTTCAAGCTCGCACTGCCGGTGCAAACAACCGGCATATCTCTCGGATGCCAAGATGAACCTGTCATCGATCCGACTGTGGTCTCTGTTTGTGGGGTCATGACGCCAGCCGTGGTTCGGCGAACTTTACGCGCCGCCTGTGACTGTCGCGGCCCTGCTCACTGGCAGAGCCAGACGGGACTATCAGGTGGGGTCATTGCCTCCTCCGTGGTCCGTTGCGCTTCATCGCGGAAAGGTCTCATTCGCTTCGGGCGTCGCGCCTGCGGCGTCTCGCAGACGTCCCCTCGCGAAGAGCAGCCACGTCAGGTCTTTTGATTTGATCCGGGCGCTCAACCTTCCAACAATAAAAGTTTGCGCCTGCCGTGCCCCAGGGTCAAGCCAAATCGGGCCCTGTTGCAAAATGTGAACGCCGCAATCGCGCCACCTCCTGACAATGTCCTGTCAGGATCACTGTTCCTGCTCCGTTCTTTTTGCTTGCCGCTGCCCGCCAGCGCAGATATTCGTTAGCCCAAAAGGCCGGACTCGATTTCGCAACACAAATTCCTACATTGGCTGGTGGCGGCCGGTCCGCCGTTCCAGACAATCAGATACGAGGCGGCGTGCGGCTATGGCCGACCAGAAATTCATCTCCATTCGCGGCGCGCGCGAGCACAATCTCAAGAACATCGACATTGACCTGCCGCGCGACAGTCTGACGGTCATCACCGGCCTGTCGGGCTCGGGAAAATCGTCACTCGCTTTCGACACGATCTATGCCGAGGGCCAGCGGCGCTATGTCGAGTCGCTCTCGGCCTACGCCCGCCAGTTCCTCGAAATGATGCAAAAACCGGACGTCGACCAGATCGACGGCCTGTCGCCCGCCATTTCCATCGAGCAGAAAACCACCTCGCGCAATCCGCGCTCCACCGTCGGCACGGTGACCGAAATCTACGACTACATGCGCCTGCTGTTTGCGCGTGTCGGCGTGCCCTATTCGCCCGCGACGGGCCTGCCTATCGAGAGCCAGACCGTGTCGCAGATGGTCGACCGGGTGCTGGCGATGGAGGAAGGCACCCGCCTGTTCATCCTCGCCCCCATCGTGCGGGGCCGAAAGGGCGAATACCGCAAGGAAATCGCCGAACTGCAGAAAAAGGGTTTTCAGCGCCTCAAGGTCGACGGCCAGTTTTACGAGATCGCCGAGGTCCCGGCACTCGACAAGAAATACAAGCACGACATCGACGTCGTGGTCGACCGCGTCGTGGTGCGGCCCGATCTCGCGGCGCGGCTGGCCGATTCCATCGAGACGGCGCTTAAACTGGCCGATGGGCTGGCGATTGCCGAATATGCCGACAAGCCGCTGCCGCCGGAGGAAACTGCGGCCCAATCAGCCAACAAGAGCGCCAACGAGACGCATGAGCGCGTCATGTTCTCGGAAAAGTTTGCCTGCCCGGTCTCCGGTTTCACCATTGCCGAGATCGAGCCGCGGCTGTTTTCGTTCAACAATCCCGCCGGCGCCTGCCCCACTTGCGACGGGCTCGGCTCGCAGCGCGCGATTGACCGCAATCTCATCATTCCCGATGAGAACGAGACATTGCGCGGCGGCGCGGTTGCGCCTTGGGCGCGCTCCACTTCGCCCTATTACAACCAAACGCTTGAGGCGCTGGGGGCTGAATATGGCTTCAAACTTGGCGACAAATGGTCAGCGCTGACGCATGAAGCGCAAGAGGCCATCCTGCAAGGCACTGGTAAGCGACAAGTTACGTTCGCCTATGATGACGGATTGCGCTCCTACAAGACGACAAAAACCTTCGAGGGCGTCATTCCCAACCTGGAGCGCCGCTGGAAAGAAACCGACTCTGCCTGGTCGCGCGAAGACATCGAGCGTTACATGTCCGAGACCCCCTGCCCGGCCTGCGATGGCTATCGCCTCAAGCCTGAGGCGCTGGCGGTCAAGATCGCCGGCCGCCACATTGGCGAGGTCACGGCGCTGTCCATCCGCAAGGCTGGCGCCTGGTTTGAGGATCTGCCGGGGCAGCTCACCGAAAAGCAGAACGAGATCGCCGTTCGCGTCCTGAAGGAAATCCGCGAGCGCCTGCGCTTCTTGAACGATGTCGGCCTCGACTATCTCGCTTTGTCGCGCAATTCCGGCACCCTGTCGGGCGGCGAGAGCCAGCGCATCCGCCTCGCCTCACAGATCGGCTCCGGCCTCACCGGCGTGCTCTATGTGCTCGACGAACCGTCCATCGGCCTGCACCAGCGCGACAATGCCCGCCTGCTCGACACGCTCAAGCACCTGCGCGACATCGGCAACACTGTCATCGTTGTCGAACATGACGAGGACGCCATCCTGCAGGCCGACCATGTCGTCGACATCGGCCCCGCCGCCGGCATTCACGGCGGCCGCGTCATCGCCGAGGGCAAGCCCGCCGAGATCATGGCCAATCCGCGCTCTGTCACCGGACAATATCTGTCGGGCGAGCTGGAGGTCGCCGTGCCGTCAGACCGGCGCAAGGGCAAGAAGGGCAAGCGCATCAAGGTGGTTGGCGCGCGTGGCAACAACCTGAAAGATGTCACCGCCGAAATCCCGCTTGGCACCTTCACCGCAGTCACCGGCGTTTCGGGCGGCGGCAAGTCGACCCTGCTCATCGAGACCCTGTTCAAGGCAGCCTCGCGCCGCATCATGGGTGCTCGCGAACACGCCGCCGAGCACGACCGCATCGAAGGCCTGGAGTTCATCGACAAGGTCATCGACATCGACCAGTCGCCGATTGGCCGCACCCCGCGCTCCAATCCCGCCACCTATACCGGCGCGTTCACCCCGATCCGCGACTGGTTTGCCGGCCTGCCGGAAGCCAAAGCCCGCGGCTATCAGCCCGGCCGCTTCTCCTTCAACGTCAAGGGCGGCCGCTGCGAGGCCTGCCAGGGCGACGGCGTCATCAAGATTGAGATGCACTTTTTGCCCGACGTCTACGTCACCTGCGATGTCTGCCACGGCAAGCGTTACAACCGCGAAACACTCGAAGTCACGTTTAAGGGCAAGTCGATCGCCGACGTGCTCGATATGACGGTCGAGGAAGGCGCAGAATTCTTCTCCGCTGTGCCGGCAGTGCGCGACAAGCTCGAAACACTCGCCAAAGTCGGCCTCGGCTACATCCATGTCGGCCAGCAGGCCAACACATTGTCGGGCGGCGAGGCCCAGCGCATCAAGCTGGCCAAGGAACTGTCGCGGAAAGCCACCGGCAAGACGCTCTACATCCTCGACGAGCCGACCACCGGCCTGCATTTCCACGACGTCGCCAAACTGCTCGAAGTGCTGCACGAACTGGTCGACCAGGGCAACACGGTGGCGGTCATCGAGCACAATCTCGAAGTCATCAAGACGGCCGACTGGGTGCTCGATCTTGGCCCCGAAGGTGGTGACGGCGGCGGCGAACTGGTCGCGTCCGGCACGCCGGAAGATATCGTCGCCGAACCACGCAGCTACACCGGCCAATTTTTGAAGGAACTGCTGGAAAGGCGGCCGGGTGGACGAAAGAAAGAGGCGGCGGAGTAGCGCTCAAGGCCAGAAGCGGTCAAATGCGTCCGTTCCTTGCTTACCGTCATATGAGGAGCGGTAGTCGTCAGGCACGCTCATCCTCTCCCCAGCTCAGAGGTTTCTCTTGGGGCAACATTGAACGAACAGGTGAGAGCAGTCGATAGGCGCGTAGACAATTTGATCTCCGCAATCGGTTCTCATTCTGAGCCGTATTCGTTCATGGTCCGCAAAACAACAACGAAAACAACGGTCTATAAATCTTTGTCGTTGAGCCCTATTGCGGACATATGCCACAGCCGATTGAGCATCCAGCCACAGGCGAAATTAACCATAAAAATCAATGCGAGTGAGCGTCCGTCAGCGACAGATAATTCTGGATTGCGGACGCTCCTCAACGCCAAATAATTTCGGCGTCCTTAACGAATTCATTAAACTTTAATCAGTTGCGGAACACATATCGAACAGATAGTGTTCGTTCTGGGTTTGTTTTCTGATGATTCCCCGGAGGCAATATGCTGACGCGCAAGCAACATGAGCTGCTGATGTTCATTCACGAGCGGATGAAGGAATCCGGCATTCCTCCGTCGTTCGATGAAATGAAAGACGCGCTCGATCTGGCGTCGAAATCGGGTATTCACCGGTTGATTACGGCGCTTGAAGAGCGCGGTTTCATTCGCCGCCTGCCGAACCGGGCGCGCGCGCTTGAGGTCATCAAACTGCCTGAATCGCTGTCACCGTCGATTAATGCACCAAGGAAATTCTCGCCAAGCGTTATTCAAGGCAGTCTTGGCCGCCGGCCAGAGCCGGCTCCTGCGCCGGCGCCGAGCAATGATGCGGGCAGCGCCGTGTCAATTCCCGTGATGGGCCGCATCGCTGCTGGCGTGCCGATCGACGCAATCCAGAACCAGACCCATTCGATCTCGGTTCCGCCGGAAATGCTGTCGGGCGGCGAGCACTATGCGCTTGAAGTCAAAGGCGACTCGATGATCGACGCCGGGATTTTTGATGGCGACACGGTCATCATCCGCAACGCCAACAATGCGACGCCCGGTGATATTGTCGTGGCGCTGGTCGATGACGAAGAAGCAACGTTGAAGCGGTTCCGGCGCAAGGGCGCGTCGATTGCGCTTGAGGCGGCTAACCCCGCCTATGAGACACGTATCTTTGGGCCAGACCGCATCAAGGTTCAGGGTAAGCTGGTCGGACTGATCCGGCGCTATTGAGCGTCTGTGTCGAGTGTATCAGGCGGCACGGCAGGTTGTTGGCCGCTTGAGGCTGGAGCCGGCTGCACTGGCCGTTTTGATTTCGGCACGTATGGCGGCATGCCGCGTGCGGCGCGCGAGAAGCGGCGATGGTCGTGCCAAGGTCTCGCTGTTTCGGAGCGCGCAGTTTCAGGCAGCGCGAATACGATCTCCCCTCCTCGTTTGATCTCGGCGCTGCCACGCAGCGCAAAGGTTTTGGCCGTCACGACTTTGGTCGTTGAATGCGGACATGGGTTTGCCGCCGTCGCATCTTCAATCACGATGACCTCGACCCGGCTGCATGCAGGTTCAGCACGGACCATGTCGCGGGCATGCGCCAATGACAGGCCGGGTTGGATGATGACACACAGGCCGTCGCGGCAGGCGAACGCGCCTCTGGCGGCAAACAGCGCGTCATCGACTGACTCTTCAGCCGGCTTGGTCACAGCTCCGCCCATCATCGCGCGCCGCCAATCCTTCATCACGAAAGAGTTCGGACGGCTTCGATTGACTGCGACGCGTCCATCGTCTTGCCGGACCGCCACAAGACGGGCGTCTTCGCTAACAAAAACGGTTGGTAGATCTCGCATCAACAAGCTCGCGATGCCGAGCATGACGAGAGGAACGGCGGTGGCTCTCCATGCTGTCGTCGTTGCCAGCGTCAGTGGTATCAGCGCCAGCGACAGAAGGATCACCGCCGACAGAGGAATAACGCCAATGGCATCAAGGGGCGTGCGGGCAGCGAGCCAGACCGCGATGGCAATCATCCATTCCAGTCCCTTGCCCATGACCCAGAAAGCAGGCCCATCAAGCTGGAACGGGATCAGGAGCACCCCCAACACAGCAAATGGCATGACCATGACTGACACGATGGGCATGGTGAGCAGGTTTGCAGGGATGCCGAGCGGCGAAACACGCTGGAAATGCCATGTGCCAAAAATTCCGGTTGCCGAACCGGCGATGAGCGCGGTGGCGATGAGCCCCACAGCATAGAGGGCCGCCCTGCTTGTCAGGTGGCTCACAAGGTTGCTTCTGACGCGTTGTTGCGGCGTTGATCGATCATCCCGATGTTGCCACCATCCGTAGGCTGCGATTAGAGCCGCAGTGGCGGCAAATGACATCTGAAAGCTTGGCCCGGCCGCCTCATGTGGGGCAATCGCCAGAATGACAAGCGCCGCAATCGCCAGATTGCGCATCGTCAGGGCTACGCGATCAAACAGCAACGCCACCAGCATGACGGCGATCATGAGAAAGCTGCGCTGGGCGGCAATCGCCGCGCCCGAAATCAGCAGATAGATCGCGACTGCCACCAACGCGCCTGCGGCGGCGAATTTCCGCACCGGGTATCTGGACGCAAAGGCAGGAAACAGCGCGAATACAAAACGCATCGCTCCGATAACCACGCCGGCAACCAGCGCCATGTGCAATCCGGAGATCGACAGCACATGCGCCAGGCCAGTGATACGCAGCACTTCGTTAGTCTTTTCGGGGATGCCAGCCCGCACGCCGGCAATCAATGCAGCGGCGATCTCGCCCTCGTCGCCGCCGATGTGGCGGCGCACCCGCTGCGCCAGCTCATTGCGCAGGTCCTCGATCATGTATGCCGCTTTCTCGATCAGCCTCGGACCATTGGCGCCTCCAATCTCTACGAGGACCGGGTCTCGCAGAAAGAAGCCGGTTGCGCCTATGCCATCAAAGTAGTTCTCAAACGCAAAATCATAGGCGCCAGGCCGCAATGGTCCAAGCGGCTGGGTCAGCCTGGCAACGCCTGTCACGGTAGAACCCGGACGGACAGCACTTGGGGTCTTGCGCGCCGTCAGCCGTACCCGGTCCGGTTGGTAGCGGAGCTTGGGACGTGCCGTATCCAGCACCGAGAGCGTCAGACGAATACGGCCGTTTTCACGCTCTTCGACGAGTTCGACGCGTCCCGTCACTTTGGTCGTGATTTCACCACCGATGACGCGCGTGGACGCACGCCACGTTTCAACCTTCGCAGCAAGAAGACCGGCACACAAAAGCGTGACACACAGGGCGGCCGCGCCTGCCGCCTCCCGATGTCTTGCGGCCCATGCGACCGACAGCGCAATCAATCCGGGTGCAAGTGCAACTGGCCAGCCGGGCTCGAAGGGAACTGCGAAATAAACCAGGCAGCCGACGCAGATCATGACCGGCGCAAGCAGGAAGATCGCGCCGCGGTCCGCTTCCAAAACGGCAGATTGACCGAATCTTCGGGTCAACCGGGAAACGGCTGTCAGCTGCCATGGGACAAGTGGCCGTTTGCTCTTTTGCGATGGCCGCGGGTCGGCTGTCGTGGCAGGAACGCCGCCCGTTTCGATCAGGCCGTCGTCAGCCGGGTCCGCCAGCAAAAGGCGTTCCTGCACGTCCTCCTGAGACGGCATTCCTCTCATGGTGACCCCAAAACTTGCACCACCTGTAGGGCATGCTACATGAACGCCGACAAAAGACCATCGGCGCGTCCTGCGCCCTTCCGGAAGCTGCAATGACAAAACCAATCATCACCCGGTTTGCGCCCTCGCCGACGGGCTATCTCCATATCGGCGGCGCGCGAACCGCCTTGTTCAACTGGCTCTATTCAAAGAACCGCGACGGCAAGATGTTGCTGCGCATCGAGGACACCGACCGCGAACGGTCAACCGATGCGGCGACCGCCGCCATCCTCGAAGGCCTGACCTGGCTTGGTCTGAGCTGGGACGGCGACGCTATTTCGCAGTACGGCCGTGTCGAACGGCACCGCGAGGTTGCCGAGGAGCTGGTTCGCCTTGGCAAGGCCTACTACGCCTACGAAACCGCTGAAGAACTGACCGAGATGCGCGAGAAGGCAAAGGCCGAGGGCCGTCCGCCACGTTATGACGGCGCGTGGCGCGACCGCGATCCGTCTCAAGCACCGGCGGGCGTCAAGGGCGCGATCCGCATCAAGGCCCCGCGTGATGGCGAGACGCTGGTGCAGGATCGGGTGCAGGGCGACGTGCGCTTTCCCAACAAGGATCTCGACGATTTCATCATCCTGCGCTCCGACGGAAATCCAACCTACATGCACGCTGTCGTCGTCGACGATCACGACATGGGCGTTACCAATGTCATTCGTGGCGATGATCACCTGACCAACACGGCGCGCCAGATGGTCATCTACAACGCCATGGGATGGGACGTGCCGGTCTGGGCGCATATCCCGCTCATTCATGGCTCGGATGGCGCAAAGCTTTCCAAACGCCATGGCGCGCTTGGCGTCGAGGCATATCGCGCCATGGGATATCTGCCGAACGCACTGCTCAACTATCTCGCCCGTCTCGGCTGGAGCCATGGCGACGACGAGGTGATGTCGATCGAAGACATGATCGCCTGGTTCGACATTGACGATGTCAACAAGGGCGCGGCGCGTTTCGATTTCGCCAAGCTGGAAGCATTGAACGGCGTGTGGATGCGCCGCACCGATGATGATGAACTGACCGAGACGCTGATCAAGACTCTGCCCTATCTGGAAGGCGGCCCGAAAATGCTCGAGGCGCTTGACGCTGACAAGCGTGCCCAATTGCGCGCCGCCATGCCGGGCCTCAAGGAACGCGCCAAGACGCTTGTCGAACTGGCGGACAGTGCCGGCTACCTGTTTGCGATCCGGCCCATCGTTGCGGACGAGAAGGCCGCCGCCCTGCTCGACGCATACGGAAAGGCCGTGCTGGCAAAGGCGCATGCCGCGCTTTCGCAGGTTTCAGACTGGTCGGCGGCTTCAACTGAGGCAGCAATCCGGCAGGTATCCGAAGAAGCCGGCGTCAAGCTCGGCAAGGTGGCACAGCCGCTGCGTGCTGCGTTGACGGGACGCTCGACCTCACCTGGCGTCTTTGATGTTCTGGCGGTTCTCGGCAAAGATGAATCGCTCGGCCGCATCGGCGATCAGACTGATTGAGCACACGCAAATGTTGCACCTGCTCAGAGCTTTGGATACAGTTGCAATAACCTTGGGCAAGGCAATCTTTTGCGCGTTTCCAGCTTGTCCGCGCTTTTCGCTGGACCGTGCGTCTTCGGCAGTGCAGCATCGACGATAGTCAGCTTGGCACCTACCCCCAAATGCGTTAGCAAGTGCCGGGCTTATGTTGGGGTGCACGAGGTTACGCCTTGTGCCGGATAGGCGGTTCCGCCAGAACTTTTGATTGGAGTGGCTATGACGAACAAGACTGCGAAGCTCGATTTTGGCGGAAAATCAATTGATTTGAACGTTCGCAGCGGCACGCTGGGTCCGGACGTTATCGATATTGGCTCACTCTACAAGGAAACCGGTGCGTTCACATATGACCCCGGCTTCACGTCAACGGCCTCGTGTGATTCTGAAATCACCTTCATCGACGGCGACGAAGGCGTTTTGCTGCACCGCGGTTACCCGATTGAACAACTGGCCGAACACGGCGACTTTCTCGAAGTCTGCTACCTGCTGCTCTACGGCGAACTGCCGACCAAGGCGCAGAAGGAAGATTTCGACCAGCGCGTGACGCGCCACACCATGGTCCACGAACAGATGGCGTGGTTCTTCCGCGGCTTCCGGCGCGATGCTCACCCGATGGCCGTGATGTGTGGCGTTGTTGGTGCGCTGTCAGCGTTCTATCATGACTCGACTGACATTTCGGACCCGCAGCAGCGGATGGTCGCTTCGATCCGCCTGATCGCCAAGATGCCGACGATCGCAGCCATGGCCTACAAATATCACATCGGCCAACCGTTCGTTTACCCGAAGAACGATCTGAATTACGCGGCCAACTTCCTGCATATGTGCTTTGCCGTGCCCTGCGAAGATTACAAGGTAAATCCGGTCCTGGCGCGCGCCATGGAGCGCATTTTCATCCTCCACGCTGACCACGAGCAGAATGCCTCGACGTCGACCGTGCGTCTTGCCGGCTCGTCGGGCGCCAATCCATTCGCATGTATCGCAGCCGGCATTGCCTGCCTGTGGGGCCCGGCGCATGGCGGCGCAAACGAAGCAGCGCTCAACATGCTGAACGAAATTGGCTCGGTTGACCGCATCCCTGAATTCATTGCACGCGCCAAGGACAAGAACGATCCGTTCCGCCTGATGGGCTTCGGCCACCGCGTCTACAAGAACTACGATCCGCGCGCGCGCATCATGCAGAAGACGACGCACGAGGTTCTGGCCGAACTCGGCATCAAGGACGATCCGATCCTCGATGTGGCGATGGAACTGGAGCGCATTGCGCTTCACGACCAGTATTTCATCGACAAGAAGCTCTATCCGAACATCGACTTCTATTCCGGCATCACCCTGAAGGCGCTCGGCTTCCCCACCACCATGTTCACGGTGCTGTTTGCCGTTGCACGTACGGTCGGCTGGATCGCGCAGTGGAAAGAGATGATCGAAGATCCGATGCAGAAGATCGGCCGCCCGCGCCAGCTCTACACGGGCGCGACCGAGCGCGATTACGTGCCGATCGCCAAGCGCTAAGTTTCAGAAATCAAACGCAAACGGGTGCTTCAGGTGCCCGTTTTCTTTTGTCGATCAGGTCAAGCACGACCTCGGCGGCAATGTCGCCGGCCGGTCTGTCGGTCGCCATAAGCTGACGCACCAGGTCGTAGCCATCGAGCTGCGCATTGCGTGCGCTGCCGTCAGCCATCAAACCTTCGAGATAGCGCAGCAGCATCGGTGGCCGGATCATAAAATTATAGAACTCCGGCACAATCGCCCTGTCTGCGATAATATTCGGGAGAGCCGCCGACCAGGTTGTGATCAGCCGTTGCAATGCGTTCGTAATGACGTCGCCTTTGTAGCAGGATATCGCCGGAACGCCTGTGAGCGCCAGCTCAAGCAGCACCGTGCCAGACGCGGCAAGTGCTGCATCAGCAGTCGCGAATGCCTGCCATTTTGGGTCTGCGCCTTCGACAATTCGAGGTTGAACGGGCCAGGACGCGACGAGTTCGCGAACCAGGCCGGCTACATGGGGAACAGTCGGCAGTACCAACTCGAGATCGGGATTGCGGGTAGCTAGCCCTTTGACTGTTTCACCAAATGGACCGGCGAGCGACTTCACCTCTGCCCTGCGCGAACCCGGCAGAACCAGAAGGGTGCGTGCGCCAGTGCGTTGTGACGCCCTGCGTTCGGCCTGATCTCTGGCCGCCGTGAGCAGACCTGTATCATGCGTCATGCGATGGCCGACATAGGTGCCCGGCGGACCGCCAAGTTCGCTCAGCACCTTTGGTTCAAACGGCAAAATACACAGGACGTGATCGACGTAGGCTTTCATTGCCGGGGCGCGTGACGGTGCCCAGGCCCAGACACTGGGGCTTACATATTTGACAATCGGGATCGAAGCATCGAGTGCTCTCACCTTTTTCGAGACGCGTAAATTGAAGGCCGGGCTGTCGATGGTGATCAAACAATCGGGCTTTGCGGCAGCGATGGCGCGGGCCGTCGAACCGATCATCGACAGGAGACCGGGCAAGTCGCGGATCACCGCCGTGACGCCCATGATCGCGAGCCGGCGCGGATCGTGCAGGGACATAAGCCCCTCCGCAGCGAGATGGCTACCGCCGATACCGACCAACTCGATGTCGCGCCCCGATGCACCGCGCAATGAGCGGACCAGATCTGCGCCGAGCTGGTCACCCGATTCTTCACCTGCGATGATAGCGATGCGCAGCGGCTTCATGCGGCGAGATCCGCCTTGATACCGACGATAAACACGCCCAACTCGTCCGCACGCCGAACCGCCTGATCGTAGTCGACGATCAATGTCCGGCCGGCCTCGACCGCTATGCCTGCCAGTCCGGCTGCGTGGGCATCCTCTACCGTCCTCGTCCCCATTCCAGGCAAATCGGCGCGCAGTTCCTGTCCTGGCTTGGTGCATTTGACCAAAACGCCACCCTGTCTGCCTGCCAAACGTCCGTGACTGCGCAGATCTCTGACCCGTTCCAGCAACCCGTCAGTGCCCTCAATGCCTTCCAGTGCAATGACGCGGCCGCCGATAGAAACTGCACCCTGCCCGATATCGAGCGCACCGATCGCCAAGGCCGCCTTGAGGCCAGCCTCTATGTCGTGCTGCGCCTGGCTGTCTGGCTTCTTCAACGTCATCGCACCAAGGCGTGCAACCAGATCGGGGACAAACTCATGCGGCCCGACAACGCGGAGACCACTCTTTTCGAGTATGCCGACACTTGTCTTCAACAGGCTGTCGTCACCCTTGGCCAATGCCGGAACAACGGCAACAAGAACACGCGCCAGATCCCAGCTCCATTCGACGGCCGACCATTTTGGCCGCCGTGTGATAGATCCCGCCATGACAAGATGCGTCACGCCGTTTGCAATCATGATCGAAGGGAAGCGCGCGAATTTTTCGATTGGCACATCTTGGTGCGAAAACTCGGAGAGGCCTGTCTCAAGCCCAGGCTCGCCCTCGATGATAAGAATGAATGGCTTGTGGCCCTCTCCGGCAATGCTGCGCGCGACTTGCAATGGCAGCAGTCCGCCACCGGCAATGATGCCGACACGCTCGCCTGGCTTCAGTGCGAGCGCCATGGCGTCAATCCGCGTCGTCAACAGATGCGGATGTGGCGTCAAGAGGCGGAACGCAGAAGTGACGTTTGCCGCGTTCTGTCATAAAGCCGATGACGTCCTGGACGACCGGAGAGACAGCGTATTGAAGCTTTGCCGCTGACAGATTGTCGGCCATCGGGCGGGCCGGATCAAAAATCATCCGGAACGCGTTGCGCAAAGCGTGGATGTCGCTGCGGGCGATGCCGGATCGCTTCATGCCGATGATGTTCAGCCCACGCAACCTGCCCCGGTCACCTGTGACGATACCATACGGAATGACGTCGCCCTCGACGCCGGACAGACCGCCGATAAAGGCGTGGTGGCCGATTCGCGTGAACTGATGGACCGCCGAAAGACCGCCAAAAATGACATGGTCGCCGATCTCGCAATGGCCAGCCAGCACCGCGCCATTGGCCATGGTCACATTGTTTCCAACGATGCAATCATGCGCGACATGGGTGAAGGCAAGGAAATTGCCATTGTCGCCGATGCGCGTTTCTCCACGGCTTGTGTCAGTGCCGAGGTGGAAAGTTACCCCCTCGCGGATGACGCAGTTGCGACCGACCACGAGTGTCGTGCGTCCGCCCTTGTGCGCCCGGTTCTGTGGCGGCTGTCCCAAGACGGCCTGCGGGTGGACCTGACATCCCTCGCCCAGCGTTGTCGCGCCAGTGATCGACACATGGCTTACGATGATGACATTGTCACCCAGCACAACATCGGACCCGATGTGACAAAACGGACCAATCTGAACGTTCGCGCCAAGTTGCGCGCCCTGCTCGACATAGGAACTTGGGTGGATCGATACACCCTGGCTCACGCGGATGTTTCCGGCACCGGCGTCATCATGGCCTGGATGACGGCTTCCGCAACCTTGCCACCGTCGACTGTTGCTTCGCAGGCAAAGCGCCAGATATTGCCGCGCTGCTTTTCCTTCTTGACGTGAAGCTCGAGACGATCCCCTGGAACGACTGGCTTTCTGAATTTGGCATCATCGATGGTCATGAAATAAACCAGAGACGGCTTTCCTGATCTGGCTGCGTGCAGGCAAATGGCCCCCGCTGTCTGGGCCATAGCTTCAATGATCAGGACGCCCGGCATGACCGGCATTTCGGGAAAATGTCCCTGAAAGTGCGGCTCATTGATTGTCACATTCTTGATGCCGATCGCTGACCGGTCGCCGTCAATCTCAATAATTCTGTCAACCAGCAGCAACGGATAGCGGTGTGGCAGCAGTTTGAGGATTCTGAGAATGTCGACGGAATCGAGTGCGTTCGCCTGATCGGACATTTCCTATTTCCTGTTCCTCGACTTTGACATGTCGCGCAGCAAAGCAACTTCACGCAACCAGCCTTTTACCGGCTGGGCGGGCGTGCCGCCCCACTTCTCCCCCGCAGGGATGTCATGCATGACGCCGCTGCGAGCTGCAAGCTGAACGCCATCGCCAATCGTCACGTGATCGGCAAGGCCAGCGCCGCCTCCGATCATCACAAAATCCCCGATATGAACCGAGCCGCTGATGCCAGTAGCGGCCGCAATTGCACAACTGCGCCCGATCGTGACACCGTGACCGATCTGCACCAGATTGTCGATCTTTGTGCCGTCGCCAATGATCGTGTCGCTCAGCGCGCCTCTGTCAATCGTCGTGTTGGCGCCGATTTCGACATTGTCCTGAATGATGACGCGGCCGATCTGCGGTATTTTTTCAAGCCCTGAACGCCCGGCAACGAAGCCGAAACCGTCGCAGCCGATGCGGACACCGGCATGGATGACGACGCGATCGCCGATAAACGCTGCCTGTATGCTGGCGCCAGGACCAATATAGGTCTTGCGACCGATCTGGCAGCTGCGGCCAATCACGGCATTTGCAGAAATGACTGCGCCAGCACCGATTGTCGCCTTGGGGCCGATTGCCGCTCCCGGTTCAACGACAGCACCGTCTTCGATAAACGCGTCGGGCGCAATATGAGCTGCTGGCGAAACGCCCCTGCGATCGAACAAGGGTTGTGGGACATTTGCCTCGGGATAGAGCACGCGGGTCAGCAGTGCGAAGGCCTGTTGCGGGCGTCCTGTGACCAGTCTGGCAACCTGCTGCGGGATCTTGTCAGCGATCTCGGAGCTACAAAATACTGCAGACGCCCGCAGCCGCTCTGCCAGCTTTGCCGCGCCTTTGCCATCAAGGTAGCAAATCTGCCCAAGACGGGCGTCAGACGCCGACGCCACGCTGGAAATTTCCATTGCGCCTTGAGTTGTGTCAGCCAATGCAGAGCCAGTCAGCTCTGCAATCTCAGCCAGACTGATCCGGCGCGCAGGTGGGAAAAAGACCGGATCGGTCATCAATAGCCTCTCTTCCGGGCATACCGGCCCGGAAGATAGATACAGCACAAACTAGAAGCGCGTTGAAACGCCGAAGTTCAGGTTCTGGACGATATCTGTGCGCTCCTTGAGCACAGGCACAGCGTAGTCGAAGCGGATCGGACCAAATGGCGAAGCCCAGATGATACCGACGCCAACCGACGCACGCCAGTTCATGTCGAAGGAGGCAGTATTAGCTGCGCCAGATGTTGCAATGCCCCGGTCAACGCCAAACAGAGTCGCTGCATCGGCAAAGATCGCACCCTTCATGCCAAGGCTTGGCGGCACTGCCGGCAGCGGGAACTGCGCTTCAGCCGAAGCATGGAAATAGGTCTTGCCGCCGAGGTGATACCAATCCTTCCTAGCAGCGGAACCGTTGGTATCTACAGGTCCGAAGCCATTGTAGGCAAAGCCGCGGATCATCTTGTCCGAGCCCTGGAACTGGTCGAACACACGGATACCATTGTCAAACGTCTGCAGGTGGCCTGCACCAGCGTTCAGGACCCCCACGATGTCAAGTTCATCAGACAGGGTCTTGTAATATGTGCCGCGCGTGGTGAATTTCGCCCATTTTGCATCGCCACCAAGGCCAGCCACTTCCGTCGTGAAATTGGCATAGATGCCCTCACGCGGATTCTTCATGTCATCGATCGAGTTGTACTGCAGGCTACCACTGACAGACGACTTGATCCAAGGACTTGTCAAAATGCCGGCCATAATTGACGGCGCAACAACGCAAGTGCCGCTTGGCAAGTTGTCGTTGTAGCCGGGCTGCCCCTTCAGCAGTCCGTTATTGTCGCAAGAGTCGCTGATCTCATACTCTTCCTTCGTCAGATTGTATGCTAGCGACGCTGACAAATTATCCGTAATCGGCAGGCCCAGCCGGAGCGACCCGCCAACCAGATCAGTGTCATAATTGTTGAAGTTTCGGGTCTGCCGATAAATGTCAAAGCCAGCCGACATGCGGCGGCCAAGGAAATACGGCTCCGTGAACGACAGCTGGAAGTCGCGCGAATTCTTGCCGCCACCGGCTGAAATACGGATGAACTGGCCGCGACCGAGGAAATTCCTCTCGCTGATCGAACCTTCGACCGAAACGCCGCCGGTCTGCGAACCGGTAGAATAGCCAGCGCCGATCGAGAACTCACCCGTCGACTTCTCCACAACGTCCACCACCAGAACGATCTGGTCCGGCTCGGATCCGGGAGCCGTCGAAATGTTCACAGTCTCAAAATAATCCAGCCGTTCCAGCCGGCGCTTGGCCCGCTGAACCAGAACCTGATTGAACGCATCACCTTCGGACAGATCGAACTCGCGGCGGATGACATAATCACGCGTGCGCGCATTGCCGCGAATTTCAATGCGTTCGATATAGGTGCGAGGGCCCTGATCGATCGTATAGACGACCGAAATCGTACGGGTTTCGAAATTGCGGTCGCCGCGCGGCGTTACCTGCGCAAACGCATAGCCATTGCCTGCCACGCGCTCGGTCAGGCCAATGATCGTGTCTTCGACCTTCTTGGCATTGTAGACATCGCCAGCGTGCGTCTCGACCTCGCCGTTCAACGAATTGCTATCAACGCCGTCGATAGAGCTTTCAACCGAAATCTCTCCAAATGTGTATTTCTCACCCTCTTCGACCGTGAAGGTAACCATGTATTCATTGGTCGCTTCGTTGAGCTCGGCAGAGGACGAAATGACCTGGAAGTCAGCATAACCACGACTGTAGTAGAAACGGCGAAGAGCCTCTTCGTCAGCGCGCAGACGTTGCTCATCATAGATGTCGTCACGGAAAAGGAACGACAGGATATTCGACTTTTTGGTCGACACCACGTCGGCAAGCCGACGATCACCAAAAGCGTTGTTACCAACAAAATTGATTGTCGCGATCTTGGTGCGGCCGCCTTCCTGAACAGTGAAGACGACGTTGACGCGATTGCCGCCCAGATCCATCACCTGCGTCGTCACGGTCGCGTCATCGCGCCCGATGCGGCTGTATGCCTGACGGATGGCTTCAGCATCTGCTTCCATCTGCGACTGGGAAAAAGTGCCGCGTGGCTTTAGCTGAACGACCCCCAGAAGAACGGCGTCCTTGTGCTTCTTATTGCCCTGGAAGAGCACCTGATTGACGACAGGATATTCGTCGACCTCAACCACCAGCGTCGAACCGCGCTGCGTCACACGAACGTCCGAAAAGAGACCAGTGCCGAAAAGGGTCTTCACCGCCTGATCGATGTCGGCAGGTGAGAAAGAACGGCCAGGCTGAATGCCCACATAGCTGCGAATCGTCTGTTCATCGATGCGCTGGTTGCCGCTTACCGAGATGCTGCTGACGACAGCGGCCTGCGCTGCCGAAACTGTTGCCAATTGCACAGCGAGTTGGCCGGATACAACGAACCCGGCTGAAAGGGCTACCGCGGATGCAGCACCCATCATTTTCTTCATTGCCTTCATCGGGCTTAATTACCTTGCTCTCGTAGTCCCCACGGCGAGATACCGGACGATGCGGTCATGACCGCTACCGTAATAGCCGGATTTTCCCTACACGCAAGGCTTCTGGTTAATTTGAATTTACGTTGGCCTGGCGGCGTGGCTTTCGGGCCACGCCATTGAGCGCCATGGTAAATGATCGCTGAATTTTCAGCATTTTTCAGCATGCAAAGACATCGTTGTAGACAACGAACCCCATGAAGGCGAGCACTGCAAACATGCCGACCCGGTAGACCGCGTCCATCAGCCGCTCCGTCACCGGCCTGCGCATGACAGCCTCGATTCCATAGAACAGCAAATGCCCTCCATCGAGAGGTGGAATCGGCAGCAGATTGAGAAAACCGATGCCAACCGACAAGAAGGCAATCAGCTGAATCAGCCAGAGTGGCCCCATCTGGGCCGCTTGCCCCGACATTTTGGCAATCTTTACCGGTCCACCAAGCTGGCATTTATCTTCGCGGCCGAATGCAAAGCGTTTCAGAAACTGGCCGGTACGCTGGATGATCGAGCCTGTCTCAAGAACAGCCTGCCACACCGATTCGACCGGGCCGTATTCAATGACCTTGCGCTGGGCGAATTGCTCGGTGTTGACGACGCCGATGACACCAACCTTGACGGTGTTGCCCAGTCCATCTTTCTGCTCAGTCAGGCGCGGCGTAGCGGTCAGTGTGACTTCCTTGCCGTCGCGGAGCATGACGAAAACGAGCGGATCATCGGTTCTGCCTGAAACATGCGCCTGCACATCGGCAAAAGTCTCTACGGGATCGCCATCAACGCTGACAAAACGGTCGCCCGGCTTGAAACCTGCAGCTTCCGCTGAGCTGCCAACGACCACCTCGGCGACAACGGGCTCCGCCACAGGCCTGCCATAGACACCGAACAACACGGCAAAGACTGCGATCGTCAGCAAAAAATTGAACAGCGGGCCGGCAACCACCGTCGCCGCGCGCTTCCAGACCGGCTGGGTATGGAACGCGACCTTGCGCTCTTCTTCGGACAGAGACGCTATTTCATCAGGGTCTGGCGTGCTTGTAGCGTTCATATCGCCGGCGAACTTGACATAGCCGCCCAGCGGGATCGCCGACAGCTTCCAGCGTGTGCCGTGACGGTCGTTGAAGCCAACCAGTTCCGGTCCGAAACCGATGGAAAACGCCTGAACTCCGATGCCGCACCAGCGCCCAACCAGATAATGACCCATTTCATGCACGAACACGACAACGGTCAGGACGAGCAGGAATGGAACGATGGTGCCGAGGATGAGCCCGTCTGTTCCGACGATTGAATTGATCAGATCCAAAAGATTCCCCTGAGATGCGGCCGGAACATCGCGCCCGATGCTTGCCCGAAGCCGACCTTGGCCGCCCAATGCTGGCGAAAGCGTGACAAGCCAGCCATCAGGCGGGCTAAGAAAACAGTCCTTGAGCCGCGCCGACCGCGCCGAATGCGACCAGGCCGCCGAGATACAGTGCGACAGCGGCCGCGACAAGCCCGTCGACGCGGTCCATCACACCTCCATGTCCTGGAATGAGGTTACTTGAGTCCTTTGCGCCAAAGCGACGCTTGAAGCGCGACTCATAGAGGTCGCCAATCTGGGAAATGGCCGAAAGGGGCAAAGCGATGGCCGCGAGCAGAACCGGGCTGGCGCTGCCATGCGCAAACGCCACTGCAACGGCTGCAAGCAGTGCAAATACGGCGCCGCCAATTGCACCGCTCCAGGTTTTGCCCGGTGAAATGGACGGCGCAAGTTTTGGGCCGCCCACGGCGCGGCCGACAAAATAGGCAAAGATGTCGGTCGCCCACACAACGGCGAACAGATAAATAATCGCCCATAGGCCGGGCATGGAGTCTCCGCGCAAACCAGCAAGTGCGATTGCCGGAAGCAACGCATAGAGCATACCGCGGCCGGTCAGGCCGCCCTGCCCGCGCATAACGCCGAAAAGGATGATGGCAATCGAAACGCCGCCGCTCGCAACAAGTATCCAGTCGCCAAAACCGCCCCAGACAAGTGCGGCAAGCGCCAGCGCCACCAGTATCCAGGCAGCCATCCACAGCGGCCTGTCTTTTGCGGCAGCGTCCGACATGGTTGTCCACTCATAGAAGACCAAAGCGCCGATTGCCGCGGCAAGCAACCTGAACGGCATGCCGCCGACCCAGGTCAGTGCGAGCACGATTGCAGCGAGGATGATGGCCGAAATCACGCGTTGCTGCAGGTTACTCATGTGCCAGCGCCTACAGCTGTGACGCCGCCAAAGCGGCGTTCGCGCGACCCGAACGCGGCAATCGCATCCTCAAGCTGGGCGCGGGAAAAGTCCGGCCACAGACACCGGAGGAAGACAAACTCGGTGTAGGCGGACTGCCACATCAGGAAATTGGATAACCGCATATCGCCGCCGGTGCGGATCAATAGATCAGGATCGGGGATATCGGCGGTATCAAGCAAAGCGCCGAAATCGACTGTCGTCAGCTGATCCGGCTCAGCCTTTCCGGCAAGCACATCTCGCGCAAACTGTTGTGCGGCACGCACGATCTCGTCACGGCCGCCATAGTTGAAGGCGATTATGAGGGTCAGGGTGCGATTGTTGAGGGTGAGGTTTTCGGCCTCTTCGAGCAGTTTGCGGATGTCGGGCTGCAAATTGTTGCGGGCGCCGATGATTTTGACCCGGACGTCATTCTTGTGAAGGTCGGCGAGGTCGCGGCGGATGAACAGTTTCAACAACCCCATCAGGTCACTGACCTCGGATTGCGGACGCGACCAGTTCTCCGAGGAAAATGCGTAGACGGTCAGCCATTTGACGCCGAGCTCGCCGGCATTACGCACGGTCGCCCTCAGAGCCTCGACGCCGGCGCGATGCCCGGCTGATCTCGGCTTGCCCTTAGCCTTGGCCCAGCGGCCATTGCCGTCCATGATAATCGCCACATGGACCGGTCCAGGCTGCGGACTGTCGGCGAGGTCTCTCATGTCGACCGATCTAGACTTGCATGATCTCGCCTTCCTTTTCGGAAAGCGCGCTTTCGATGATCGATATTGTATCGTCGGTCATTTTCTGCACCCGGTCGGACGAATTCCGCTGGTCATCCTGGCTGATCTGGCCGTCCTTTTCCGCCTTCTTGAGCGAATCGATACCGTCGCGGCGGACATGGCGCGCGGCGACCTTGGCCGATTCCGCATAGGTGTGGGCGACCTTGACCAGCTCCTTGCGGCGCTGCTCGTTCAGTTCCGGCAGAGGAATGCGGAGCGTCGTGCCGTCCATGATCGGGTTGAAGCCGAGATTGGCTTCGCGGATCGCGCGATCAACTGCGCCGACGAGCGACTTGTCCCAAACGCTGACCGAGATCATGCGCGCTTCGGGTACCGTCACCGACGCAACCTGATTGATCGGGGTTGGCGCGCCATAGGCCTGGACGATGATCGGATCGAGCAGGTTTGCCGACGCGCGGCCAGTGCGCAGCGAAGCGAGATCGTGCCGGAATGAGCTGACCGCGCCGTCCATGCGGCGCTGAATGTCCTTGAAATCGATCCCGTCGGCCATGTTTGTCGTCTCCGTCCGTTCGTCCTGTCTGGTCTACGCGTCCGCCACAACCGTGCAACGGCCTTCCCCGCGCAAGATCGCGCCGAATCCACCTTGTTCGTGAATGGAGTAGACGATTATCGGAATGTTGTTCTCACGCGCAAGCGCAATTGCCGCTGTGTCCATCACCGCGAGGCCCTGATCCAGCACCTCCTTGTGGGTGATGCGCTCATAGCGTTCGGCGCCCGGGTCCTTCTTCGGGTCGGCTGAATAGACGCCATCGACCTGGGTACCCTTGAACAGTGCGCCGGCGCCAATTTCAGCAGCCCGCAGGGCGGCAGCCGAATCGGTCGTGAAAAACGGATTGCCGGTGCCGCCGGCAAAAATAACCACCTTGCCTTCGTTCATGTATGCGGTTGCCTGGCGCTGGGAAAAGCTCTCGCACAGTTCCGGCATGGCAATAGCTGACAGAACCACCGCGTCGACGCCGATCTTGATGAGAGAGGTGCGCAGGGCCAGCGAGTTGATGACGGTCGCCAACATGCCCATGTGGTCGCCGGTCACCCGGTCGCCGCCCTTGGATGCGACAGCAACGCCACGGAAAATGTTACCACCGCCAATGACGACGCCAACCTCCACCCCCATTGCGCGCGCTTCGGCAATGTCTGACGCGATCCGATCGACAACCGACACATCAATGCCAAAATGCTGTTCGCCCATCAGGGCTTCGCCAGACGCTTTGAGCAGCACACGTTTGTAGAGCGGCTTTGCAGCCATAGGGACCTCGCTCATGTCGGCGTTTGGTGGGCGAAAACCGCATCTCGCCCCGGATTCTTGTCTTGCCAAGCCGGATACACGATGGCCGATGCGATGTCATCACCGGACAAACAATGTAACCAGCAATGAACCCGGCAAAGAAAAAAGCCGGGCGCTTGGCCCGGCTTTTGAAAGCAGTTCGAAGAGTCCAATCAGCCTTTTGCAGCGGCTGCGACTTCGGCTGCGAAATCGCTCTCTTCCTTTTCGATGCCGTCGCCAACCGCATAGCGGATAAAGCCAGAAATCCTGGCGGGCGCGCCAATGTCCTTTTCGGCAAGCTTCAGCGCGGCTTCGACGGTAATGTCAGGATTGACGACAAATGCCTGCTTCACGAGGACGACTTCCTCGTAGAATTTGCGAATGCGGCCCTCAATCATCTTTTCGATGACGTTTTCCGGCTTGCCGGATTCACGCGCCTGCTCGGTCAGTACAGCGCGCTCGCGCTCAACTGCGGCCGGATCAAGTGCGTCGACGTCGAGCGACAGCGGATTGATCGCTGCGACATGCATGGCGACCTGGCGGGCAAATGCTTTTGCAGCTTCCTTATTGCCGTCGGTCTCGATCGCAACGAGCACGCCGATCTTGCCGAGGCCTTCCGACGACGCATTATGGACATAGGACGCGACGGCGCCCTTCGACACCGAAAGCTTGGCCGAGCGGCGGAAGCTCATGTTTTCGCCGATCGTGGCGACAGCGTCGGTGAGCGTATCAGCGACGGTCTTGCCGGAATGCGGGTACTGCGCCGCCAGCGACTTGGCGTGATCGCCATCATAGGCGAGCGCCACCTTGGCGATGTTGCGGACCAGTTCCTGGAAGGCTTCGTTGCGTGCGGCAAAGTCGGTTTCGCAGTTTACTTCGACAATCGAAGCTTCTGCCACGCCGGAATCGACGCCGATCAGGCCTTCAGCCGCGGTGCGGCCTGACTTCTTGTCGGCCTTGGCAATGCCCTTCTTGCGCAGCCAGTCGACCGCAGCGTCCATGTCGCCATTGGTCTCGGCCAAAGCAGCCTTGCAATCCATCATGCCTGCGCCAGTCAGCTCGCGCAGTTCTTTCACCTGTGCAGCGGAAATGCTCATCTCATACCTCTAAGTGCGTGTCAGCGGCCGGCGCAAAACCAATTCGGTCAGCTTCCGGTCCGCGAAAATGCGCCGTCGGCGCCTTCAGATTGTCCGCGGCGGACTTTTGAGATCCGCCGCGAGAATGGATTACCGGTTTTCCGGCGTGCCGCCTTCCTGAACTTCGTTCAGGGCAGGCTCGATCGGAGCCTGCGCGGAAGCACCGATGTCAACGCCAAGCGAACCCTGCTGACGCGCGATGCCGTCAATGGCAGCACGGGCAACAAGATCGCAATAGAGCGAGATCGCGCGCTGGGCGTCGTCATTGCCCGGGATCGGATAGTCGACAACGTCCGGATCGCAATTCGAGTCGATGATCGCGACAACCGGAATGCCAAGACGCTTGGCTTCCTGGATGGCGATTGCTTCCTTGTTAGTATCGATCACGAACATCAGGTCAGGCGTGGAGCCCATGTCCTTGATGCCGCCGAGAGCCTTGTTCAGCTTCTCACGTTCACGGTCGAGGTTGAGGCGCTCCTTCTTGGTGAAGCCATGTGCTTCGCCGGCGAGCAGCTCGTCCAGCTTGCGCAGACGGGAGATCGAGTTGGAAATGGTCTTCCAGTTGGTCAGCATGCCGCCGAGCCAGCGGGAGTTGACGTAGTACTGGGCCGAGCGCTGCGCGGCGTCTGCAACGATGTCAGAAGCCTGGCGCTTGGTGCCGACGAACAGAACGCGGCCACCGGCGGCAACCGTGTCCGACACGACTTTCAAAGCCTGATGGAGCAGCGGAACCGTCTGCGACAGGTCCATGATGTGGATGTTGTTGCGGGCGCCGAAGATGTACGGAGCCATCTTGGGGTTCCAGCGGTGGGTCTGGTGTCCGAAGTGAACACCTGCATCCAGCAACTGGCGCATGCTGAAGTCTGGCAATGCCATGGTCTTTTTCCTTTCCGGTTGGCCTCCACGGACAAACGACGTTTCGGGACTTCCCTTGAC
>DAINRF010000009.1:0-110176 GCA_036742015.1 Mesorhizobium sp.
CGCGAGCGGAGATCATCAATGCAACTTGACACAACAGATAGTCGCTCCCCCGCTTCGCAAGGGAGGATCAAGGTCGAGGCCGTCCGCAACGCAATATCCTCCCTTGCGAAGCGGGGGAGGGGGACCGCCGTAGGCGGTGGAGGGGGCAAAAGCAGATCGCGAAGAATATTTCACAAAATCTGTCCCCCTCCCTCAACACGCCTCCACAATACCTCCACCACAAACGGAGACACACATGGCAAGGGAGGGCAAAAACGACAGCAGAATGCAGATGCTTCACCGCATCGTCGCCATGCTGTTTGCGCTCTCCGCCCTTGCAGAATGCACGACAAACCGCTCGCGCATCGTGCGCAGGACGCTGTGCTGGATACTCGGCCTCGTCATTTTCCCCGTGCGCGACATGGTCTTGGAAACCGGGCTCGAACTCGGCTTTGAAATTGTCTTCTCCGACCTCGACCTGACCAGCAGCGACGACAGCGCTGAAGACCTGATGCGCATTGCCTCAGCCTTGAGCGAACTTGGCCGGGCACTGTCTTTCCTCGTCGCTCACATCGAGCAACTCGATCAGGCGGATCGCGAAGCGGCCTTGCAAAACATTTCGGCCCGGGTCACGCGTTTGCTTGCAATGCGCGCGCCTGCGTTCAACGCGCCGGCCATGCGCGCCCGCACGCCGTATCTCGACACGTCCTAGCCGCCGCCGTCGTCTTTCAACCACCGCTGCGCCGACATTCTCCCTCCACAGACCGGAGCGGGAATGCGCGCCCACGTACTCTTCACTCGGCCAGAATTCACTCCGCAGGCGTCAGCTTGGCTTCCAGCTCTTCGGCGGCTTCCAGCTCGCGGTGCAGGCGCGCCGCCTCTTCCACCTTCGGCGTGATGAAGCGGCCGAGCAGCAGATAGGCGACCGGCGTCAGGAACAGCGTCGATGCCGTCGACAGGCCGAGGCCGCCGACGATCACCCAGCCGAGCGCAATGCGGGCTTCCGCGCCAGCGCCCGACGCCAGGATCAGCGGCAGGCCGCCAAGGATGGTGCAGATCATCGTCATCGTCACCGGGCGCAGACGCACATTGGCGGCAGTTTCAATGGCCTCGCGTACTCCCAACCCGCGGTCGCGCAACTGGTTGGCGAATTCGACGATGAGAATACCGTTCTTGGCCATGATGCCGACCAGCAGCACCAGACCGATCTGGCTGTAGACGTTCAGGCTGGTGCCGGTCATTAGCATCGCGAAGATCGCGCAGGCCAGGCCCAGCGGCACCGTCGCCATGATGATGATCGCAGAGACAAAACTCTCGAATTGCGCCGCCAGCACCAGCAGGATGATGACAATAGCGAAGCCGAAGGTGACAAACATCGAGCCGGTGGTTTCGCCCAGCGTTGCGGTTTCGGCCAGCGGGATGATGCGCGCGCCGGCGGGGATCAGCGGCGAAGCGATCTGTTGCGCTTCAGCATAGGCATCGCCAAGCGCAAAATCTGGTCTGAGCCCGGCGGTAATGGCGACCGACCGCATCTGCTGTTCGCGCGCCAGCGAAGGGGCCACGGCCCGCTCGGTCAGGGTTGCGATGGTCGACATCGGCACAAAGCGCCCGTCGCGGGACTTCAGAAATATGTTCTCGAGATCGGTCGGGTCATTGATAGGATTGGTGGTCGAGACCAGCTTCACGTCAAAGCTGCGGTCCTCGATAAAGACCGATCCCACTTCGCGCCCGTCGAGCATTGCCTGCATGGCTTCCGCCAGTCCGGAAATGTCGATGCCGAGATCAGATGCGCGTTCGCGGTCAATCTCGACCGAGAGCTGCGGCTGGGTCGTATCAGTCGACAGGCGCGGCTGGATAAAGCGGCTGTCTTTCTCCATTTCTTCCACCACGCGCACGGCGGCTGCGCCAAGCTCGGCGTAGGAATTGCCTGCGATTGCGAATTGCAGGCCGCTGCCAGCGCCGCGGATGCCGAGGCTGTTGGGCTGGGCGGCGAAGACGCGGACGCCCGGCACCTCGCGCATCGCCTGCTCGACCTGCGCCACGATCTGCTGCTGGCTGCGTTCGCGCTGGTCCCAGGGGGCAAGCGTCATCACCAGAAAGCCGGAGTTCGACGAACCCTGCGAGCCGGCAATGCCAAATGTGTTTGTCACTTCGCCCGAATCGCGCAGGGGCTGAATCAACCGCTCGATGTCGCTGATGCGCTGCGACAGGTAGTCGATGGACACGCCTTGCGGAGCCGAGATGCGCAGGAACATCATCGAACGGTCTTCCGGCGGCGTCAGCTCGGACTTGATCGCGCCCGACACGCCCCAGGCGGCTGCGCCGAACAGTACTGACACCAGTACCACGACAAGCGGCGCGTTGAGGCACGCGGAGAGCACGCGTCTGTAGGCGCCGGCGAGCACGCCGCCGATGCGGCCAAGCACGCCGTTGTCTTCCTCTTCGGTGTGCGCCTTCAGCATCCGTGAAGCGAGCATGGGACAGAGCGACAATGCGACCACCGCCGACAGAATGACCGATATCGCCAGCACAAAACCGAACTCGCGGAACAGGCCGCCGGTCTGTCCGGGCAGGAATGACAGCGGCACAAACACCGCAACCAGCGTTGCGGTGGTGGCGATGACGGCGAAGAATACTTCTTCCGCGCCGAGCACAGCTGCGGCGCGCGGACCCATGCCTTCGTTGCGGCGGCGCACGATGTTTTCAAGCACGACAATCGCGTCGTCAACGACAAGGCCGGTTGCCAGCACCAGCGCCAGCAGCGTCAGAATGTTGAGCGAAAAGCCGACGAGGTAGATTGCCGCGACCGTGCCCACCAGCGCCACGGGCAGGCTCATGCCGGGGATAAGCGTCGCGCGCCAGTCGCGCAGGAACATGTAGATCACCAGCAGCACCAGTGACACCGAGATGCCGAGCGCAATCTCGACTTCATTGATCGCGCCATCGACAAAGGTGGCGTCGTCGCTGGTGATGCGGATTTCCACGCCGTCGGGCAGGGTCTGGTTCAACTGCGCAATCGACGAGCGCACGCCTTGCGAGATCTGCAGCGTGTTGGACTGCGCCTGGCGGATGATGCCCAGCCCGACGCCGGTCTTGCCATTGGCCCGCAAGGCCGACTCGCCGATGTCGGCGCCCAATGTTACGGTGGCCACATCGCGCAGCCTGGTCATGCCGCCATCAGGGCCGACAGCGAGGTTTTCGAATTCTTCAGGCGTTGTCACGGCAGCGGTCGCGCGGACGACGAGGTCTTGCGTATTGGAGGTCAGCGAGCCCGCCGGCGTATCAAACGAGATCGAGGCGAGTGCGGCGCGTACGTCGGCAACGGTCAGGCCCAGCGCCGACAGCCGCGCCTGATTGATGTCGACACGAAAGATCTTGGCACGGTCGCCAAAGATCTGGACATCAGCGACGCCCGGAACAGACGACAGCGAGTCAACGATCTGATCTTCCACCAGCACAGTCAGGTCCTGGATCGTCATCGTGTCGGAGGTGACGGCAAGGCGCATCACTGCATCGGCATTGGCGTCCGCCTTGACGATGCGAGGCACCTCGGCGTCGTCAGGCAGGTCGTTCTGCACCCGGCTGATCGCGTCGCGCATGTCAGACGCGGCGACATCGAGATCGACGCCGTCATTGAACTCCACCGTGACGCGGCTACGCCCGAATGACGATGACGACGAGATCGCCTTCACGCCGGAGACGCGCGACACTGCGCCTTCAAGGATGGAGGTCAGTTCGCGGTCGATTGTTTCTGCGGCAGCACCCGTGAAGTTGGCGCTGATGGTGACCACTGGGCGGTCAACGTCCGGCAGTTCGCGGATTTCAACCGCAAGGAAAGCGGCCAGTCCGGCAACAATGATGAGGACGTTCATGACGAACGCCAGCACAGGCCGCCGGATGAACAGGGCGGTGACGCCGGTCTCCGGGCTTTGGTGCGGAACAGGGCTCACCGGTCAGCCTCCGGTCGAGCTGACATTGGTCTGGGCGGCTGGCTGCGGCGTCGCCGCGCCATTGACGCGGGCGACCGTCACCGGCGCACCGTCGCGCACGGCGTGAATGCCTTCGGTCACGACAATCTCGCCGGGCTTCAACTGTGCGTCGACCAGCACGGTATCGGTATTGCGCTGGATGATCCGGACCTCGGTGCGCGCGGCAACGCCGTCGCGGACCAGCCAGACGAATGCGCCGCCCGACCCCCACTGGATCGCCAGCGGGTCGACAGCAGGGAAGCGATCGCCTGGAAACTGCATCGTCACCTGAAACGACATGCCGGCGCGCAGCGTGTCATTGGAGTTCTTGATCTTCGCCTGCACCTGCAAGGTGCGGCTTGCGGCATCGATGCGATTGTCGAGCGCGCTGACCTCGCCATCATATACGTCGGCAGGCCGCGCGACTGACGCCGCCTTCAACGTCTCGCCAACATTGATGAGCGTCGCATAGCGTTCCGGCACCCAGAAATCGATCAGGATTTCCGACCTGTCGTCGATGCGGGCGATTTCGGTGGCCGCCGACACATGATTGCCGGCGGCTACCGGCAAGATGCCAACGACGCCCGAAATCGGTGCGGTGATGGCGCGGCGGTCGAGCGCCAGTTCCGCGTCGCGCAGCGCCAGTCTTGCGTTGTCGACTGCAAGAGCCGCTTCTGTCACCTGAACGTTGGTTGCGGTGTTGGAGGCGCGCAGCGTGCGCATGCGCTCCTGCTTGGCGGTCGCGTCATCCAGCGCAAATTTGGCGCGGTCGACTGCAATCGTTTCCCCCTCCGCGTCCAGCCGTGCGATAGTGTCGCCTGCTTTCACGGTTGCTCCCGATGAAACCAGGATCTCCGTCAGGCGGCCCGCCGCATAGGGCATAACGGCGACAGTCTGCAGCGCGCGCCCGGTGCCAATGGCCGAGAGCCGGTCATTGATGATCTCTTCGGTTACGGCGGATGCGATCACCGGCTGGCTTGGCCGGTTGCGATTGCCAGAACCCTGATTGCCGCCGGCGCTCTGGCCGGGTGCAGGCGCAGCGGCGCTTTCGCTGGTCAGGAAGGCTGGCAGTGTCACGCCCCAGCCGGCAAGGGTTTCAGCCGAGCCCGGATAGAATTTCGCCCACGCCAATGCGGCGGCGGCGACAAGTATCAGGGACAGCAGCGCCTGTTTCCAGAATGCCATTCGATGCTCCGGCTCGGGCCCAGTAACGCCAGGACCAATATTGACCTAGTAGGCGTCCTTGCAAGCGAGCAACCTTGCTCGCGGTTCAATGGAGCCACGTCACTGTGACATTTCTTAGCTGGACGCGGCGATGTCACCTAAAACTTTGGTAATATCGCAATCTCTGCTTCACGACTTTGTCATTCGCCGCGCATTGCGTCCATGTCGCGGATGCGGGCTGCGCTCTGCTCGGGCAGCATGTTGGTGACGCCGGCAATCAGCCGCTCCGCGACTACGAACAAGGCAGTCGACGAATCCCAGGCAGATGGCACTGCGGTGCGTGCTGCGATCACATGGCTGGCGACGCGCGCGATTGGAGACAGCCACTGATCGGTCAGCAACAGGATCGAAACGCCGCGCGCGCTTGCCTTTTCGGCGAACTGCACAAGGCTGTCCTGATAGCGGCGGATGTCGAGAACAACGATGACGTCACGCTTGCCCATGTCGAGCAGCCGGTCGCGCCACATGTTCTCCTGTCCCTCAAGGTGATCGACGCCCGGGCGGATGATCTGCAGGTGGGCTGCGAGATAACGCGCAATCGGATCAGTGAAGCGGCCGCCGATGAGATGGATCCTGTGACGCGGGTTGGCGAGCATCGCCACGGCCTCGTCCATCAGCTTTGGCGGCAGCAGCCGGAATGTCTCGGTGATGTTGTCCTGAATGGCGGCTGTCAGAGGCTCTACCTCGCCCCGCTGCGATGTTGGCCGCGATCCGGTGCGCGACAGGGGAGACTCAAGCCGCGCCGCCAGTTCGTCGTTCAGGGCGCCCTGAAATTCCGAATAGTTCTGGAAACCCATACGAGACACAAAGCGCAGGATCGTCGGCGAGCTGACGCCGGCGCGCGCCGAAAACTCCGCAACGGTCTTGAGGCCAAGCATCGGATAATTGGCAATCAGCGCCTGGGCGGCCTTGCGTTCGCCGGGCGGCAAGTCGCCAGACTTTGCTACGATCATCTCGGCTAGATGCGTTGCCAACAGCCGCTCCCAAAACCAGTTTGACAAACCCGGAAATACCGGATCAGATCATACTTGATAGCGCAACAAACAGCAAAACGTATCAAACGTTACAGCGCGTCGAGGGGAGCGAATTGGCAGGACGCGGTTTCGACACCGAAACGCAATCCAGGCCACCGGTTCTGGTTACAAACCGGAACGGGGCAGGACCTTTTGTCTTTGTCTGCGAACATGCATCGAACTGGCTGCCGGCAACTCTGGGAACACTCGGATTGCCGCAATCTGACATGACGCGCCACATCGCCTGGGACCCGGGCGCGCTGCCGGTGGCGCAGCAGCTTTCAAGAACGCTTGATTCTCCGCTGGTCGAATGCTGCGTTTCCCGGCTGGCGATCGATTGCAACCGGCCAACCGATGCGCCCGACCTCGTGCCTGCCGTCAGCGAGACGACAAACATTCCCGGCAACACAGACCTGTCGCCCGCTGACCGCGCCGCCAGAATCGAGCTGTCGCACAGGCCATTTCATGACGCTCTGGCCGGTCTCGTAGATGAACGGCTTGGCGCAGGCCTGCCGGTCTGGATTGTCACGGTCCACAGCTATACGCCGGTCTATCGTGGCGTGTCGCGACCCTGGCACATAGGTATCATCCATGATGACGACGACCGGATGGCGCAGCCAATGCTGGAGCAGCTGCGTGATCTCGACGGTGTGATCGCGGACGCCAACGAGCCGTACAGCCCTGCGGACCGCGTCTACTATACGCTTGAACGGCACGCCCGTCCGCGCGGCCTGCCATGCCTGATGATCGAGCTGCGCAATGACGAAATATCTGACCAGGCAGGCCAGAAGCTCTGGTCGGAGCGGCTCGCGGCGATTCTTGGTTCAGACGAGGTGAAAGCAGCGGCGCGTTCGCCTTTGCCGGATGCTCTTCGAAACGCGGCAGCGGGTTAGGGGGAGAGGATGCCAAAAGCACTCGTCGCCTTTGTCCGCATTGTTGACCGGTTCAATTACCGGGTCGGCCGGTTTGCCATGTATCTGTTCTATGTGATGGCGGCGATCCTGCTCGCCTCGACCGCTTCACGCGTCTTCTTCGGCGTGCCGATCAACTGGGCGCTGGAAATGTCCCAGTTCATCCTGTCGGCCTATTACCTTCTCGGTGGCGCCTACGCGTTTCAGCTCGACCAGCATGTGCGCATGGACCTGTTCTACAACCGGCTTGATGCGCGCCGCCGCGCCATCACCGACGCGTTCACGATCCTGTTCGTGATCTTTTTCCTGGTGGTGCTTCTGGCAGGCGGCATATCGAGCACCAAATATGCCATCCAGTACAAGCAGGTGAACTATTCTGCCTGGTCGCCAGTCTTGTGGCCGATCAAGTCGGTCATGACGTTCGGCGTCTTCCTGATGCTGCTGCAGTGCATTTCGGCGTTGATCAAGGATGTCGCCATCTGGCGTGGAAGGCCGATCCAATGAGTTCGGAGTTTATCACGCTTTTCATGTTCGGGACCATGATGGTGTTGCTCTTCACCGGGCAGCGGGTCTTCGGCGTGATCGGCTTTGTCGGATCGGCGGCGGCGCTGTGGCTATGGGGCCAGGGTTCGTTCGAAATGCCGTTCAACGCCTCGTTTCAGGTGCTGAACTGGTATCCGCTGATCACCGTGCCGTTCTTCGTGTTCATGGGCTACATGCTGTCGGAATCGGGTGTGGCGAGCGGTCTTTACCGCATGTTCCATGTCTGGTTTGGCTCGGTACGTGGCGGTTTGGCGCTGGGGACCATCGGCTTGATGGTGCTGATCGCGGCCTTGAATGGACTTTCGGTCGCCGGAATGGCCATTGGAGCAACGATTGCGCTGCCGCAATTGTTGCGCCACGGCTATGACAAGGTGATGGTGACCGGCGTTATCCAGGCCGGATCGTCGCTTGGAATTCTCATTCCGCCGAGCGTCGTGCTGGTGCTTTATGCGATGATCGCAAGACAGCCTGTGCTGGACCTCTGGCTGGCGGGCATTGGACCCGGCCTGCTGATGGCGTTGGTGTTTGCAATCTACATCTATGTGCGCTGCCTGCTGCAGCCGGAAGTCGGCCCGGCGCTGCCGGAAGAAGAACGCGCCCAGATCACCAGCGCCGAAAAATTCCGGCTGCTGCGCGAAGGCCTGCTGCCGCTGGCGATTTTTGTGGTGATGATGGGCCTGTTCATGACCGGCATCACCAGTCTGGTGGAATCGTCAGCCGTCGGCGCGCTGCTTGCGACGCTGGCCGCGTGGTGGGCGGGCAATCTCAATCGTCAGGTGCTGGAGGACTGCACCCGCAACACGCTGACGATCAGCTGCATGTTCCTGTGGATCATCCTGGCGGCGCTGTGCTTCTCATCCGTCTATGACGGGCTTGGCGCGGTGAAGGCAGTCAAGACGCTGCTGATCGACACCTGGCATTTCGAGCCCTGGACGATTCTGATCCTGATGCTGCTGTCATTCCTGGTGATGGGCGCATTTCTGGACGACACCGCCATGCTGGTGATCGTTGCGCCGCTCTACATCCCTCTGGTGATTTCGCTCGGCTTCAACCCGATCTGGTTCGGCATTCTCTACACGATCACCTGCCAGATCGCGTATATCACGCCGCCGTTTGGCTATAACCTGTTCCTGATGCGCGCGATGGCCCCGCCGGAGATTACGCTGATGGACATCTATCGCTCCATCATCCCGTTCTTCGCGTTGATGGTGCTGTCGCTGATCCTGATCATGATCTTCCCGCAGATCGCGCTCTGGCTGCCAGAACTCTACAAGGCGGGCCGATGAGAACCGTTTCGCCACATTCGATAAATCGCAAAAGGAGAACTTGAAATGACTGACAAGACGACCCTCAGCAAACGCGATTTTCTGCGCAAGTCGGTGCTCACCGGCGCTGGCGCTGTCGGCGCGACCGCGCTGGCGACGCCCTATGTGAAGGCACAGGCGCCGATCAAGTGGCGCATGCAGTCCTATGCCGGCCCGGCGCTGGCCGACCATGTGGTGAAGAACTCGATCGAATGGTTCAACAAGGCGGCGCATGGCGAGATGGAGATCGAACTCTACACCGCCGACCAGCTAGTGCCGCATGGCGAACTGTTCCGTGCCGTGCAGTCGGGAACGATTGACGCAGCGCAGAGCGACGATGACTCGGCCGCCGCGCCTGTCGACGTGAAGGTGTTCGCCGCCTATTTCCCGCTCGCCGCACGCTATTCGCTCGACGTTCCGGCGCTTTGGCACTGGCACGGCCTGAAGGAAATCTGGGAAGAGGCCTATGCCGAAATCCCGGACGTCACCTGGCTGTCGACCGGCGCGTGGGACCCGTGCAATTTCGGCACCACCAAGCCGATCAACTCGCTGGCTGACCTGAAGGGCCTGCGTGTCTACACGTTCCCGACCGGCGGCCAGTTCCTGTCGAAGTTTGGCGTCGTGCCGGTGACGCTGCCTTACGAAGACGTGCAGCCTGCTTTGCAGACGGGCGAGCTGGACGGCGTGTGCTGGTGCGGCATCACCGAAATGCACACGGTCGGCTGGGCCGATGCGCTGAAATATTACCTGACCAACCCGCTGTCGGGAGCATGGGCAGGTTCCTATTTCGTCAATACGGCGAAGTGGAAGGCTGTGCCGGAGCACCTGCAGCAGCTCTACCGGCTGTCGATCGATTCCTCGCATTACTACCGCCAGCATTGGTATTGGGCAGGCGAAGCCAACTACCGCAACACAGGCAAGCTGGAACTGACCACCATCCCGGCAGCTGAATGGAAGCAGGTCGAGGACGAAGCCGTCAAGTTCTGGGACGAGATCGCGGCGCAGAGCCCACGCTCGGCAAAAGTTGTCGAGATCATCAAGAAATACAACGAGTCGATGGTGAAAGCGGGTGCGCCGTACCGCTATAGCTGACGATCAAAGATTGGCCGGGGGCAATGTGTCCCCGGCCGAACCATCCTGTTTCAAGGAGCGCCACAATGGCCGGCAATATGTCGTTTGATGAGTTGAAAAAGGCGATCGCCGCCGGCGAGATCGACACGGTGCTGTGCAGCGCGGTTGATATGCAGGGCCGCCTGTTCGGCAAGCGGTTCGTGGCCTCCTATTTCGTCGAATACGCTTACGAAGAGACGCATGGCTGCAACTACCTGCTGACCGTCGACATCGATATGGAGCCGGTGCCGGGCTACAAGGCGGCAAGCTGGAGCCAAGGCTACGGCGATTTCGTGCTGAAGCCAGACCTGTCGACCATCCGCAAGGTGCCGTGGCTGGAAAAGACCGTGCTGGTTCTGTGCGACCTGCAGGACCACAAGACCCACAAAGACCTGCCGCATTCGCCGCGTGGCATTCTGCGCAAGCAGATCGCGCGTCTGACCGAGCGCGGTTATGTCGGCTATTTTGCCTCGGAACTCGAATTTTACCTGCTGAACGAAAGCTATGACGCAGCGCGCGCCAAGCATTGGCAGAGCCTGCAAACGGCGTCGCCCTATATTGGCGATTACCAGATCGGAATCACCACCAAGGAAGAAAGCTATATGCGCCGGCTGCGCAACGAGCTGACGGCTGCCGGCATTCCGATCGAATGTTCCAAGGGCGAGTGGGGTCCGGGCCAGGAAGAGATCAATGCGCGCTATGACGAGGCGCTCTCAATGGCCGACCAGCATGTGTTCATGAAGAATGGCGCCAAGGAGATTGCCGACCAGGAAGGCAAAGCCGTCACCTTCATGGCGAAATACAATTACGGGCTGGCAGGCAACTCGTCGCACATCCACAACTCGGTGTGGAGCAAGGACGGCAAGCCGCTGTTCTTTGACAAGAACGCCAAGTGGACACTCTCTGAGTTGGGGCAGGCGTGGTCTGCGGGCCAGATCAAATACGCCAAGGAATTCACCTGGTTTCTTGCGCCCTACATCAATTCCTACAAACGCTTCCAGTCGGGCACGTTCGCGCCGACCAAGATCATGTGGTCGGAGGATAACCGCACCGCCGGTTTCCGTCTCTGTGGCATGGGCTCAAAGGCGATCCGCATGGAGTGCCGCATCGGCGGCGCGGACCTGAACCCCTATCTCGCCTTTGCGGCGCTGATCGCGGCAGGCCTGGCAGGCATTGACGAAAAGCTGTCCTTGCAGGAGCCGTTTGTCGGTGACGCCTATCAGGCGACCAAGCTGCCAGAAATTCCGAAAACACTGCGCGCTGCGACCGAGACGATGGCCAAGTCGAAGATGCTGAAAGGGGCGTTCGGCGAGGACGTGATCGAACACTACGTCCACACCGCCAAGTGGGAACAGATGGAATATGACCGCCGCATTACGGACTGGGAGCTGCATCGCGGGTTTGAGAGGTACTAGGAAAAACACACTCGGATCGTTGTTTGACACACACATACACACAATCTAAGATAGAATGTGTTTCAAAGGAGGGTGTCATGGGTGTGTACGAGCCGTTGAGGAAGTTCCTGCAGGCGCAAGCCGGCGACCGGGTGGCGGTCACGTTCGCGGAGATTGAAGGCATACTTGATAGAAAGCTTCCGGAGCGGTCGAAAAACCAAAGGGCGTGGTGGTCGAACAATCCGAACAACAATGTGATGACCAAAGAATGGCTCGAGGCAGGGTTCCAGACAGAGGCTGTCGACGTCGCGGGCGAACGCCTGGTTTTTCGGCGGGTACGTCCGATGGAGGATAAGATGCAGATACAGGGTTTTGGGGAGGCGCCCCAGGCAGAACTAGCGGCCAATCGGTCGGCGCCAAAGCATCCGGGCTTCGGCTTCATGAAGGGGCTGATGACAATCGAGCCGGGCTATGACCTCACGACGCCTTCAAGCGAGTTGTGGTTTGAAGGTGAGGCGAACGATGAGGACGATCGTGCGCGATAAGCCTTCCCTGCTGCTCGACACCTGTGCGCTGATCTATGCATCGCTTAGCGAGGCCATGAAGCCTGAGGCTATGGATGCAATCAAAGATGCATCAGAGCGGTCCCGGCTTTATGTTTCGCCGATCTCGGCATGGGAGATAGGAATGCTGATGAGCAAAAGGCGGTTGAGATCGCCCCTGGCCCCGGCCGAATTTCTCAAACGATTTCTATCCGCCTTCAACGCGACCTATTCCGGCTTGTCGCCGGAGATACTCATCGACTCATCGTTTTTGCCTTCTTTCCCGCACGGAGACCCAACGGATCGAACGCTCGTCGCGACAGCAAGGAACCTGGATATGGTTCTGATCACCAGCGACAAACCGATCCTTCGGTACGGGGCTGAGGGCCATGTTCGCACACTTGCCTGCTAAAACTTTGGAACTAATCATGACCGAAACCATCAAGCTCATTTCCCCCATCGACGGACAGGTCTATGCCGAGCGTCCGGTTGCAACCGATGCTCAGGTGTCGAAGGCTGTTGAGGCCGCGCGTGCGGCACAGCCCGGCTGGGCGGCGCTGTCAGTGGACAGGCGCTCAAAATACATGCTGGCGATGCTGGAAGCTCTTGTCGCCATGTCCGACGAGATCGTGCCGGAGCTTGCCCACATGATGGGCCGCCCGGTGCGCTATGGCGGCGAGTTTGGTGGCGTGAAAGAGCGCACCAATTACATGGTCGAGATCGCCGAACAGGCGCTCAAACCCGTGATGGCGTCGAACCCGAAGGACGGGTTCCGCCGTTATGTGAAGAAGGATCCGCTCGGCGTCGTGATGGTCATCGCGCCGTGGAACTATCCGTATCTGACCGCCGTCAACACGATTGTGCCGGCCCTGATCGCAGGGTCGACGGTGATCCTGAAGCATGCGGCGCAGACGCTGCTGGTCGGTGATCGTTTTGCCAAGGCGTTTGAAGCCGCCGGCCTGCCGAAAGGCGTGTTCCAGAACATCGTGCTGAACCACGCGCAGACCGAAAAGCTGCTGGGTTCAGGTAAGATCGATCACGTCAACTTCACCGGCTCGGTGGCGGGCGGTCGCGCGATTGAAAAGGCAGCGGCGGGCACGTTCATGACCATGGGGCTGGAACTTGGCGGCAAGGACCCGGCCTATGTGCTGGCCGATGCCAAGCTCGACCACGCAATCCCGAACCTTGTCGAAGGCGCGTTCTTCAATTCCGGCCAGTGCTGCTGCGGCATCGAGCGCGTCTATGTGCACGAAAAGGTCTATGACGATTTTGTCTCGGGCTTCATCGAGGAGACCAAGGGCTACAAGCTTGGTAATCCACTTGAACAAGACACGACCATGGGGCCGATGGCGCAGGCGCGTTTTGCCGATTTCATCCGCGAGCAGAAGGCCGAAGCCCTGCGCGGCGGGGCCGTGGCGCACATGAACACCAAGGATGCACGCGACAAGGCCGGCTCACCCTATCTGCCAGCCGAGGTGCTGACCGGCGTCAACCACCAGATGAGCGTGATGCGCGACGAAAGCTTTGGCCCGATCGTCGGCATCATGAAGGTGCGCAATGACGAGGAAGCCATCGCGCTGATGAATGACAGCCCCTATGGCCTGACCGCATCGGTGTGGACGCAGGACATTGAGCACGCTGTGAAGATCGGCGATCAGGTTGAAACCGGCACCGTGTTCATGAACCGCTGCGACTATCTGGACCCGGCGCTGGTGTGGACAGGCGTGAAGGACACCGGCAAGGGGGCCGCGCTCTCGCAGATTGGCTACGACAACCTGACCCGGCCCAAGAGCTACCATCTCAGGGAAGTATGACGGTGCCGGACAACGATCAAATTGCGGAGGCACCCCCCGCGCCGCCGGAGTCCAAGACAGAACTTCGCGGCATGGGCGGATGGCTGATTGTCGTGCTGATCCTGCTGGTGATGACCGTCATGCGGGGGATACTTCACCTCTTCAGCTATTCTCAATTTTTCGCAACATGGCAGATGTTGTCGACGGCTCAGATGGGGTTCGTCATCGTCGAATTCCTGGGCGATCTCTTCTTTGTCGTCATCTTTCCAGTATTCCTGCTGCACCGGATGTTCGAATACAATGCGGCGTTCCCCCGCCTGTTCACCGTCTGGGCCCTGGCTTCGCTGGCGTTCATTGTGGTTGACCTAGCGGCAGCCTATTTTGTTTTCTCGGATTGGCTGGCCGCGTCTGGCCAAAGCGTGTTTGCCGCAAGAGCCGGTTTCGAGATCACCAGGACGGCGGTGATGGTTTTGATCTGGGTGCCCTACATGCGCGATTCAGAACGTGTCGCGAATACTTTCGTCAACAGGTTCAAAACCTAGCTACTTCAACAGGCATGCGAAGATGACCAAACTTGTTTCCAAATGGAATTACCCCACCACCGTGCGCTTTGGCGCGGGGCGTGTCTCGGAACTGCCGGATGCGCTCGCCGCGACCGGCATCAAGCGGCCGCTGTTTGTTACCGATCCGGGGCTGGCAAAGCTGCCGGTCGTCGCGTCGACGCTGAAAATCCTCGATGACGCCGGCGTCAAATATGGCGTGTTCTCGGACGTGCGCCCGAACCCGGTGGAGAGCAATCTGACTGCGGGTATCGAGGTGTTCAAGAAAGGCAAGCATGACGGCGTCATCGCCTTTGGCGGCGGCTCGGCGCTGGACCTCGGCAAGCTGATTGCCTTCCAGGCGCACCAGACGCGGCCCGTGTGGGACTTTGAAGACATTGGCGACTGGTATCTGCGCGCTGATGCATCAAAGATAGCGCCGATTGTTGCCGTGCCGACAACATCGGGCACAGGCTCCGAAGTCGGCCGCGCCAGTGTTCTCACCCATGAGGCGACGCATACCAAGAAGGTGATTTTCCACCCAAAAATCCTGCCGCAGATTGTCATTGCCGATCCGGAACTGTCTGTCGGCATGCCGCCCTTCATTACGGCCGGCACCGGCATGGACGCGCTGGCGCACTGCCTTGAGGCCTATTGTGCGCCGGGCTTCCATCCGATGGCGGATGGCATCGGCGTCGAGGGCGTGCGGCTGGTGTTTGAAAACCTGCCAAAGGCCTTTGCCAATGGCAAGGACATCACGGCGCGGGCCAACATGATGGCGGCTGCTGCGATGGGCGCGACTGCGTTCCAGAAGGGGCTGGGCGCAATCCATTCGCTGTCGCATCCGATTGGCGGGCTCTACGACACACACCACGGCATGACCAATGCCGTGTTCATGCCTTACGTGCTGGCATTCAACCGTGATGCGATCGAGCCCAAGATCGAGCGGCTGGCCGCCTATTGCGGCATCAAGGGCGGGTTCGACGGGTTCCAGAAGGCGGTGCTGAAACTGCGCAAGGAGTTGAAGGTGCCGCACACGCTGCCAGACTTCATCAAGGGGCTGGAGATGGACAAGAAGCGCAAGGGGCTGATCGCCGACATGGCGGTTGTTGATCCGACCGCCGGGGGCAACCCGGTGAAGCTGACAAAGAAGGCGGCTCTGGCCGTGCTCGAAAATTCTATCGACGGAACACTGTGACCCGTCGTTAGCCGGCGAAAAAATGACGCGGGGCGCGATTGCTAGGACCGGACAAAAGGTCTTAACTTCCGTTCCGCGCAGGACATCACCGGGGTTCATCCAACTGTCACGGAAAGTGGCTAACCGCGTCGCAGGCGTCACGTGACGTCCGTATCAAGGAGAAACAAATGAAGATGTTTATGGGGAAGATACTGTCGACAACTGCCGCCGCTCTGCTGGCGTCGTCGGCGATTTCATCGGCGCAGACCGACATGGCTGCGCTGCAGGCGGCCGCCGAAGCCGAAGGCATGGTGACCACGATTGCATTGCCGCATGACTGGTGCGGCTATGGCGAGGTGATTGCCGGCTTCAAGGCGAAGTATCCAAAGATCCAGGTCAACGAGCTGAACCCCGATGCGGGCTCGGCAGACGAGATCGAAGCGATCAAGGCCAACAAGGACAACAAGGGCCCGCAAGCGCCTGACGTGATCGACGTCGGTCTGGCGTTCGGTCCGTCGGCCAAGGCCGAAGGCCTGATCCAGCCTTACAAGGTTGCGACCTGGGACACGATCCCTGATGGCGCCAAGGATGCCGAAGGCCATTGGTATGGCGACTACTACGGCGTCATGTCGTTCATCGTGAACAAGGACCTGGTTAAGACCACGCCGACCAGCTGGGCTGACCTGCTGAAGCCTGAATACAAGGCGCAGGTGGCGCTGGCGGGTGATCCGCGCGCGTCCAACCAGGCCATTCTGGCAGCTCTCGGCGTCGGCCTGGCCAATGGCGGCAAGGGCGGCAAGGAAGCTGGCGAGAAGGGTCTCGCCTACTTTGCCGAGATGAACAAGGCCGGCAATTTCGTTCCGGTCATCGGCAAGGCGGGTACGGTTGCTCAAGGTGCGACGCCAATCGTCGTGGCATGGGACTACAATGCCCTGTCGTGGCGCGACACGCTGGCCGGCAACCCGCCGGTTGATGTTGTCGTTCCGTCGGACGGCGTGCTGGCCGGCGTCTACGTGCAGGCGATCAGCGCCTATGCGCCGCATCCGAATGCTGCAAAACTCTGGATGGAATATCTCTATTCCGACGAAGGTCAGCTCGGCTGGCTGAAGGGCTATTGCCACCCGATCCGGTTCAACGACCTGGTGAAGAACGGCAAGGTTCCGCAGGAGCTGCTCGACAAGCTGCCGCCGGCAGAATCCTACGACAAGGCGTATTTTCCAACGCTTGAGGAAGTCAATGACAACAAGGCGGCTGTGACCGCTGGTTGGGACTCCGTCGTCGGCGCCAACGTGCAGTAATTGAAACAGGACGACCCGCTCCGTCACCAGACGGGGCGGGTTGTTCATTTGCCAGATCATCGGAACCTCATGACCAATTCCGCACCTGCCGCCCAAGACAGGACCAGAGCGCGCTTGCCGCTGCACTGGCTGGGCGTCGTGCCGTTCCTGCTGTTTGTGTTGCTGTTCCTGGTGCTGCCGACGATGAACATCGTCATCGGCGCGTTCCGTAACCCGGCAGGCGAATTTACGTTGCAGAACATCCGCAACCTGTTCACGCCGTCGATCATGGCGGCCTACTGGATTTCCATCCGTATCAGTCTCGCCTCGGCGCTGCTCGGCTGCCTGATCGGTTTTGCGGTGGCCGCCGCCATTACGATGGGCGGTCTGCCGCGATGGATTCGCTCGCCGATGCTGACTTTTTCGGGCGTGGCGTCAAACTTTGCCGGCGTGCCGCTGGCCTTTGCGTTCATCGCGACACTTGGGCCTATCGGTCTTGTCACCGTGTTCCTGCGGACCAATCTCGGCATTGATCTGAGAAGCCTTGGCTTCAACCTGCTGTCGTTCTGGGGGCTGACGGTCACTTATCTGTTTTTCCAGATCCCGCTGATGATCCTGATCATCACGCCGGCGCTGGATGGTCTCAAACGCGAATGGCGCGAGGCGGCGAGCATTCTTGGCGCGACCGGTTTTCAGTATTGGCGCATGGTGGCGCTGCCGATCCTGTTCCCGTCACTGCTCGGCACTTTTGCGCTACTGTTCGCCAATTCGTTTGGCGCAGTAGCGACCGCTATTGCACTCACCGGCTCGTCTCTTTCCATCGTTCCGATCCTGCTGTTTGCGCAGATCCGCGGCGACGTGCTCGGCGACCCGCATCTGGGTTACGCGCTGGCGTTCGGCATGATCGTTGTCACCGGCATCGCCAACACGATCTACATCTGGCTGCGCGCCAGGTCTGAGCGGTGGCAGAAATGAAGAAGTTCTGGGCCTGGCTGGCGCTGTTCGCCGGCCTTCTCTACTTCGCCCTGCCGCTCATCGGCATGACGGAGTTTTCGCTGAAAATGCGTCGCGGCGAATATTCATTCGACGCCTACGCCAAGGTGCTCGCCGACCCGCGTTTCCAGGAAACCTTCACCTATTCGGTCGGCATGGCCATCGTCACCATTCTGTTCGGCGTGTTTCTCATTGTGCCGACCGCCTACTGGGTGCGGCTGAAGCTGCCGCGGCTCAGGCCATTCATCGAGTTCGTCACGCTGCTGCCGCTCATCATCCCGGCGATTGTCATCGTGTTTGGCTATATCCGGCTCTACAACACGTCGAGCTGGCTGCCGCTGACCGGCTCGGCCACGGGCACCAACCTGCTGCTGATGTTCGGTTATGCAACGCTGGCGATGCCCTACATGTATCGTGCGGTCGACACGGGCCTGCGCACCATCGACGTCACCACCCTGACGGAGGCGGCGCAATCGCTCGGAGCAGGGTGGTTCACCATCCTGTCGCGTATCATCCTGCCAAACGTGCTGGTCGCCGTGCTGTCGGGCGCGTTTCTGACGTTTGCGATCGTGCTTGGCGAGTTCACCATGGCGGCGCTGCTCAACCGGCCGGCTTTCGGGCCGTTCATGCAGCTGCTTGGCGCCAACCGCGCCTATGAGCCCGCTGCGCTTGCCGTCATCGCCTTTGGCATCACCTGGGGCTGCATGGCCCTCATCCAGATCGTGTCGCGGTTTGCGCCCAAGGCGCAATCGCAACCGCATTAAGAACGGACGGTCGACAACCGATGTCTGATCCATTTCTGAGCCTGAAAAATATCCGCAAATCTTTCGGCCCGACGACGGTCGTCAGGGATTTCAATCTCGATGTGGGGCAGGGCGAATTCGTCTCGTTCCTGGGGCCTTCGGGCTGCGGCAAGACGACAGTGCTGCGGATGATTGCGGGCTTTGAGGAGCCAAGCGCCGGGCAGATTCTTGTCGGCGGGCAGGATGTGACACGGCTACGTCCCAACCAGCGCAATATCGGCATGGTGTTTCAGGCCTATGCGCTGTTTCCCAATCTGACCGTGGCACAGAACATCGCCTTTGGTCTGCGTGTCGCGGGTGTGCCGAAGGCCGAGCAGGACAAACGTGTTGCGGAAATGCTCAACCTGATCAAGCTGCCGCAGCTTGGCGACCGCTATCCCTACCAGCTGTCCGGCGGACAGCAGCAGCGCGTGGCGCTGGCGCGTGCGCTTGCACCGAGCCCGAAGCTGTTGCTGCTCGACGAGCCACTGTCGGCGCTGGACGCCAAGGTGCGTGTGTCGCTGCGCGAGGAAATCCGCGCCATCCAGCAGCGGCTTGGCATCACCACGATCTTTGTCACGCATGACCAGGAAGAGGCGCTGTCGATCTCCGACCGTATCGCCGTCATGCATCAGGGCGTGGCTGAACAGGTCGCATCGCCGTTTGAAATCTATAACCGTCCGTCGACGCGCTTTGTCGCCAATTTTGTCGGCACTCTGAACGTGCTTGAAGGCGTGTTGAGCAATGAGCAGCATGGCATCGTGCAGGTGGCCGGTTCGGAGATTGCGCTTTCAGACAAGGTCGCCACCCGTAAGGCCGGTGACCGTGTGTCGCTGGCGCTGCGTCCCGAAACCGTATCGCTTGGCGAATTTCCAGGGCAGGGCTCAAAGCTCAACGGCAAGATTGCCGAGGTGAGTTTTCTGGGTTCGGTTATCCGCGTCAAGGTTGCCGTGGGCGACGACATCGTATCGCTCGACACGTTCAACAAGCCGCATATGCCACCGCCGCGCGTCGGCGAGCCGGCCGTGATTACCTTCAACGCAGGCGACGTGCTGGTGCTGCAGGATTAGACCTGAAGATCTCTGAGATAGGTGTTGGCGGCGTAGGATTCGGCGTAAGCGCCAACATCGATGTCTGCGAACAGCAAGGCTTCGCCCTGCGGACCCGCCTGCGCCAGCAGTGAGCCGTCCGGTGCGGCAATCTGCGAGCGGCCGGCATAGGCAAATTCGCCGTCATCGCCGCAATGGTTCACATAGGCGACAAACACCTGGTTCTCGAATGCCCGGGTGCGGATTACGTGTTCTGCGATGAAACGTCCGCTGTCGCCATCTGGCAGCGCGGTCGGAACGACGATCAGCTTTGCGCCGTCCTTTGCCAGACGGCGGACGTTTTCCGGGAACTCGACATCGTAGCAGATCAGCATGCCGCAGGTGATGCCAGCATGGTCGAACAAGACCGAAGCGGGCGTGGCAGGGCGGAACAGATTCTTCTCGTAACCGCCATAGAGATTGGACTTTCGGTAGATTGACCGGTTGCCCTTGCCATCGACGCAAGCCGCGCTGTTCCAGACCGCTCCTTCTGAGGCTTCTGCAAAACCGGCGATGATTGTCACGCTGGTCTCAGCCGCGATCTTTGCGAGCCGGTCGATCTGCTGGCCATTGGCAGGTTCGGCCAGAGCGAGGATTGCTTTGCCAGCCCCATAGCCGGTCAGCGCCAGTTCAGGTGCGATGAGAAGCGAAGCGCCCTGTGCTGCAGCATCGACAGCTGCGCGCTCGATGCGCGCCAGGTTGGCGTCGACATCACCGGGGACAGCCTGCATCTGCAGCGCCGCAATCCGCATCAGCTGTCGTCCTGTCCCATTGCGCCGAGCAGCCGCCGGATGTCGCCAAAGATGGCGATTGTGCCGAACACCAGCGCGGCAACCGCAACAAAGAAGACCGTCACCGCCGCCATGGTTGGCGTATAGCCGTAGCGCAGCGCATTGAAGATCTTGATCGGCAGCGTCTCCATGGTGAAGCCCACCGTCATATAGGCGATGATGTATTCGTTGAGCGAAAGCACGAAGGCAAAGGCAAAACCCGACACGAGATAGGGCAGGATCATCGGCAGGATGATGGTGCGCTGGATGGTGCGGTCGTCCGCGCCCATGGTGGCGGCGGCCTCGACCAGCGAGCGGTCGATGGAAGCAAAGCCGAGTGACAGCGTCACCAGCGGCAGCGTCACGAAAAAGATCGCGTGGCTGATCGCCGCCGTCCAGGGCTGGCCGTATGCGCCGACGGTCGCCCAGAACGACAGGAAGCCGAGCGCGGTGATGACCGGGGGCAGAATGAAGGGGGCGAGACCAAGCACCTGAAAGATGTTTGCCCAGGGCGCGATGCGCCGCCACAGGAACCAGGCGAGCGGCAGGGCAATGGCGACCGCGATTGCAGCAGCCGACACTGCCAGCAGCAGCGAATTGAACAGCGCCTGACGCCAGCCGCTGTCGGTGAAGATCTGTGCATACCATGACAGCGAGAAACCGACTGGCGGGAAGGAGAGATCCTGCTTTTCGTTCACCGAGACGCCAGCGACGACAATGATCGGCAGCGACATGAACAGGCCGACCAGGGCCATGTAGAAATTGCGCAGCGCCCGGCTCATTGTGCGGCCTCCCGGCGTCCGATCAGCAAAGTGAGGCCGACCAGCGACAGCGAGATCAGAACCAGGAACACAGCCATGGCCGCGGCAAATGGCATGTTGGACTGGTAGATCGCCTGATCGGTGATGAGCACCGACAGCGTCCAGTGCTGTGGCCGGCCAAGGATCTGCGGCAGCAGATAGGAGCCCAGCGCAAAGACAAAGACCATGATGAGCGTGGCGACAATCGTGTTACGCAGCGCCGGAACGACGACGTTCAGGAAGGCGCGGATGGGGGAGGCTCCAAGCGTGCGCGCGGCTTCCAACAGGGTCGGATCAAGCCGCACGAGCGCCGGGTAGAGCACCAGGACCGTGTAGGGCAGCGCCTGATAGACCATGCCGGTCAGCACTGCCCAGAAGCTGGGGATGAGGGCGACCGGCTGGTCAAGAAGGCCAAGCCAGACAAACAGATTGGTGATGCCGGCGGTGCGCGACAGGAGCGTCGACCAGGCAAAGCCGATGATGACTTCCGACATCGACAGGACAGAGAGCAGGGCCACCAGCCACAGCGTCTGGGCGCGGCGCGACAGCTTTGTCAGCAGGTAGGTGAAGGGAAAGGCGATGAGCACGCAGACGATGGCCACACCGACCGACAGCATCAGCGAAAAGCCCAACACCTTGCCGAAGAACAGGCTGAGGAACCGGGCATAATTGTCGAAGACAAAATCGGGCGTGTAGAAGCCGGCCGGATTGCGCTTGAAGAACGACACCGCAAGCATGATCGAGAACGGGATCACAAAAAACACTGTCAGCATCGCGCCGGGAAAAACCAGCGGCGCGTAGTCGGCCAGCGCGCGGGGCGGTTCGCGTTTCATCCCGACACCACGACGCTGGCGTCGGCGGGGAATGACAAGCCGACCTTCTGGCCTGCAGTGACATGCGGCCGGTCGCGCGGAGTGGACACTGCCGTCAGGGTTTCGCCACCGATTTCGACAAAGGTTTCGATTGTGCCGCCGAGATCACGCACGAAGGTCACCGTGCCGTCGAACACGCCCTTGCCGGGCGCTGTGACCGAAATATCTTCCGGGCGGACCGAGAGCTTGTCGCCCTTTGCGCCGCTGACGCCTGCAATCTTCGCCCCGAAGATCGTGCCGCCATCGCCGAACGGCAGCAGATTGGTCGAGCCGATGAAGTCGGCGACAAAGGCGTCGGCGGGTTTTCGGTAGATTTCAGTCGGTGGCGCTGCCTGCCGGATCTTGCCCTGGCCCATGACGACAACCAGATCGGCCATGGTCATGGCCTCGCGCTGGTCGTGGGTGACGACAATCGTGGTGATGCCGAGCGACTGCTGCAACTGGCGCAGTTCGACCTGCATCGCCTCGCGCAGCTTGGCGTCAAGTGCCGACAGCGGTTCGTCCAGCAGGAACAGTTTTGGTGAAATGGCCAGCGCACGGGCAATCGCCACACGCTGGCGCTGGCCGCCGGAGAGTTTTGCCACCGGCCGGTCGGCAAAACCTTTCAGATGGATCATCGCAAGCAATTCGTCGACGCGCTTTGCCTGATCGGCCTTGGACGCGCCGCGAATGCGCAGGGCATAGGCGATGTTTTCGCCGACGGTCAGATGCGGGAACAGGGCCAGCGACTGGAACACCATGCCGAGATCGCGTTTATGGGTCGGGATGGCGTTGAGTTCGGCGCCGTCGAGGCGGATGGAGCCGCTGCTCGGGTCTTCAAGGCCGGCGATCATCCGCAACAGGGTGGTCTTGCCGCAGCCGGACGGGCCGAGCAGGCAGACAAACTTGCCGTTCGGCACGTCAAGGCTGACGTCATTGACGGCCTTGAAGTCGCCGAATGACTTGGTGACGTGCTCGATCGACAGGCCGGACATTTGGATACTTTCAATGGGCAGGGGCGCTGCCAAACTGGTTTCGGCCCCTCCTGTCAAGGAGAGGCCGGATGCGAGACCAGACCGATCAGCCGGCGATCAGCTCGGTCCATTTCTGGTTCAGCCAGTCGGACTTCGAGGTGTAGAGGTCGTAGCGCGGGATGATCGGTGCGATGTCCGACGACACGGCGGCAAATTCCTCGGCCGTCAGGTCGAGCACGTCGCGCTTCAAGGTCGGCGCGGTGCCAACCTTGCGCGACATCAGGCCCTGGATTGCTGGCTGGCTCATATAGTCGATGAAGGCATGCGCCTCGTCGACCTTGGTGGAGGCGCGCGACAGGACCCAGTTGCCGGAATCCTGGATGCCGCCTTCCTTCGGGAAGGTGGAGCGAACCGGCTGGCCGTCGGCAGCCGCAAGGCCGGTGACGTCGTGGTAATACTGGCCCATCGGGATTTCGCCCGACTTCAGAGCCTGTTCGAACTGGGCTTCGTCGCGATACCAGAGGCGGACGTTCGGCTTCACTTCGGCCAGCTTTTCGAACGCCTTCAGCAGGCCTTCCTCGGTGTCGAGCGCATTGGTGCCGCCCATGAATGTCTTGGCGGTGACTTCCAGCAGGAAGGAGTTGGAGACGAGTGCCAGAAGACCGAGCTTGTCCTTGTTTGCCGGGTCCCAGAGAGCTGCCCAGCTGTCGGGTGCGGTTGGATAGGCGTTGGTGTTGGTCACCAGCGTGATGTACCACGCCACCGCCCCGATGCCGGCGACACGGCCGTCGGGATATTTGTTGACGAATTGCGGCAGCAGGTCGTTGTAGGCAGCGATCTTGGATGCGTCGATCGGGGTCCACAGTTCGGTTGACTGGCCCTTGAGTGTCGAAGTCTGTGACATCATCGAGACGTCGGCGGGCGCCTGACCGGCCTTGGCTGCCTGTTCGAGCTGCACCAACCATGCCTCGCCGGTCGGTTCCGCAACCGATTCCACCGCGATGCCGGTCGCCTTGGTGAATTCGGGGAAGATGTGCTTGTCGAACGAGTCCTTGAAGTAGCCGCCATAGACGCCGATCTTGATCGACCTGTCCTGGGCACGCACGATTGCCGGCATGGCGAGTGCGCCAGCCGCAGCAACACCGGTCAGCAGCGCCGTGCGGCGGGTCATTTGGCCTGTCAGAAGCTTCGTCATTGTCAGTCTCCCATTACCGCGCGTTGGCGGATGTTGATTTTTTCAGATCAGTCCTTGCGTCCGCCAATCGACGGGCTGAACACCATCAGGCTGAGAATTTCAAACAATACCTGAGCGCCCGCATGAGCGGTATTGGTAGTTGCGTCATATTGCGGCGCGACCTCGACCATGTCGCCGCCGATCAGATTGACGCCCTTCAGGCCGCGTAGCAGCTCGAGCACTTCACGTGTGGTCAGGCCGCCGACTTCCGGCGTGCCGGTGCCTGGCGCCACCGACGGATCGAGGCTGTCGATATCAAACGACAAATAGGTCGGGCCATCGCCGACGACCTGGCGCGCCTTGTCGATGATGGCGGCGATGCCCATGTGCGGCACTTCCTCGCCATGGATGACCGTCATGCCGGAATCATAGGAGAACTCCCACAGATATTCAGCCGGGCCGCGAATGCCGATCTGGATGGTGCGGGTCGGGTCGAGCACGCCGTCGAGAACAGCGTTGCGGAATGGCCCGCCGTGGTGGAACTTTGTGCCGTCGAACGCGCCGCCGGTGTCGCAGTGCGCGTCAATGTGGATCATGCCGACAGGGCGATCCTTGCCGAGAGCTTTGAGGATCGGGTGGCTGATCGAATGGTCGCCGCCAACTGAGAGAGGGACGACACCCTGCGCGGCAATCTTGCCGACAAACGCTTCAATGTCCTCATGGCTTTGCTCAAGCCGGTAGCGGCTGCGGAACGGCACGTCGCCAATGTCGGCCACACGCAGTTCATGCGTGGGCGCACAGTCGAGCACGTGGTTGTAGGGACCGATGCGCTCCATGGTGCGCACGGCGCGCGGCCCAAAGCGGGAGCCGTTGCGGTTGGTGACGCCGAGATCCATCGGCACACCAAGAAGCGCCACCTGCAGGTCGCCGAGATCAGGATTGACCGGATCGACAGGCATATGCGGCGCATCCAGCAGCGTGGGCACGCCGGCATAGGGGGCAACGCGGGTTCCAGCCTTGTTGAAGATACGATCAGCGACCTTGCGGAATTTCGGGTCGAAAATGTCGCCGCCACCGCTGTCGGCATACTTGTCCCGCAATGATTGAAGGGCCTTCTTGTCAAATGCCATGAGCGTTACCTCATCCGGTCTGCTACGACCCCACGTTAGCTGTTGGGCCATACGAATGGCAATTGACATTGACCAAGCCAGACGTCTGAAACTGCATGGCCACAGCAAAAGCGAGACGTGACTTGAACACCCGGAAACCCGCCATCAACACACTGGTCTCCAGCCAGTCGTCCCCGCCTATCCCCGAGGTGCAGGGTTGGGGCCGCGCCTACAAGGGCGCGTTAGGGCCGCTGATAGACCTGTCGCAGGCGGTGCCTGGCTATCCGCCACATGCAGACCTGCTCGCCGCGCTGGCTCAGGCTGCGGGAAATCCGGCGCTTGCCGGCTATGGCCCAATCGAGGGCGAAGACGTGCTGCGAGAGGCGTTGGCGGGCGAAATGCGCCGCCTTTATGGCGCGCCTGTCGAGGCGGCCAATATCCACATCACTGCCGGGTGCAATCAGGCATTCTTTGCGACCGCGATAACACTTGCGGGGCAGGGCGACCGGATCGCCATGACCAATCCCTGCTATTTCAATCATGAGACAACACTTGCGATGCTCGGCATCGGTGTCGACTATGTCGATCTCGATCCGGAAGGCGGCTTTCTACCGGACCCGGCTGATATTGACCGTGTCTTGAGCCGCGGCGCAAAGGCGTTTGCCGCCGTGTCGCCCAACAACCCAACCGGCGCGGTCTATCCGGCTGACCTGCTGGCTGAATTGCTCGACGTGTGCCGCAAGCGCGGCGCGTGGCTGATCCTGGACGAGACCTATCGGGACTTTCTGCCAGCAGGATCAGAACAGCCGCACCGGCTGTTCGATGAGGCGAACTGGGGCGACAATCTTGTCCAGCTCTATTCGTTCTCGAAGTCGTTCTGCATTCCAGGTCACAGGCTGGGTGCAATCACGGCCTCGCCGGCGCTGGTGGAGCAGGTGGCCAAGGTCATGGACAATCTGCAGATCTGTGCACCGCGGCCGCCGCAGATTGCAGTCGCCCCAGCCCTGTCTTCGCTGGATGAATGGCGCGAAGGCAACCGGCTCGAGATCATGGCGCGCACGGCTGCGCTGAAGGATGCGATGACGCAATTGCCCGGCTGGAAACTCCGCTCGGTCGGCGCCTATTTCGCCTTTGTCCAGCACCCGTTTGGCAATGAGACGTCACGCAAGGTCGCTGAACGCATGGCGCGCGAAGCCGGTGTCCTGGTTCTGCCGGGGGTCTATTTTGGCGAGGGTCAGGACGCGAACCTGCGATTTGCCTTCGCCAACGCGGACGCCGGGACGATTGCCAAACTGCCAGGGCGGCTGGCCAGCCTGTCGACATAGAGACCCTGATCGCCGCCGGGGTGCGCAATGACGGGTCGTCGATCGCATATGTCGACTCATGCCGCATTGCGTCATTCACTGGTATCGTAGCTGGTCATGTCTGACCAGTTTATTGCTGACATCGTAGTCTAACGGCCGGCATTCGTCGAATGCCGCTCTTTCAGCCGGTAAAATTTGACCTTACGTAGCGTCATTTCGAGTCGTAAGCTCAAGACTCTTGTGAAATATTGTCGGCGCTCAACAATGGAAAGGGGAACTTCACATGAGACTCACCAGAATAATTGCAGCAAGCTTCGTGGGAGTGTTGTCTTGGATGGCGACCCCGTCGGCGACCGCCCAGCAACCGGGCGACTTCAGGGGAACGGCCAAAAGCGCCCAGGTTACCATCTTGACAGATGCCCAGCGGACAAAGATCGCAAACCAGCTAAGCTCGAAGTTTGCAGGGGCGGTTCTGAAGACGCCGGGCGGCGACGTCAAGGCCTGGTCGAAGAAGCTGAGAGGCGCCGTCGCGACCGCGGACGCGTCAAACGTGTTGCGTGCAACGACCATGCCGAGCCTCGACCTGATGCATGCCGCACTTGCAGGCGCGAACATAGATCAGGCAAGCATTCCGGCGGCAGGCTCAAACAGTTTGAGCGCCCCGCAAGTGCTCGGGTCCAATGTCGCGGACACTACATATACCCCACTGCCGAACGGACGGTGCCGGGTGGCCGATTCCCGCGTGATCAGCTCGCCGCTGTCGGCCAACACCAATCTCGGCATCGATACGGAAGATGTATTTTCGTATGCCGACCAAGGCGGAAACGGCACGTTTGCCAACGGCGATGGGTCGGCAAACTGCGGCATACCGTCATTCGCGACCGCGGTCGCAATCAGCGTTACGATCCTCAATGCATCGGCGGAGGGTTACTTCAAGGTCTTCTCGGGTAGCGCACCCTTTCAGACTGGTAACACCGTTGTTTACAAGCCAGGTGTCTTTAGCGGAAGCGCTGATCTTATCGTTACAAGTTGCCAGACCTGCTTAGATGAATTGACGATAAGGTCGATCTCGCAAGTAAACTACGTCATCGACGTGCTGGGATACTTCATGCCTGCAGAGGCCACTCCCCTGCAATGTGTGGAGACGGCCAGGACGAGTGTCACGGTAGCTGCTAACGGCGGTCAGACGAATGTGACTGCGCCCACTTGTGCTGCAGGCTACACGATGGTCTCTACCAATTGTGAATCCACGTCATGGCTAATGCCGTTTGTGTATCAAGCTGGCGGGAACTGTTCTGCGAAAAACAACGGTGGTAGCGATGCCACGCTGAGGGCAAGCGCTGTTTGCTGCCAGGTTCCTGGACGCTAGACGGAACGAGACAATCTCTCCAGAAAGATGGCCGCGGAGACGCGGCCATTTTCGATTGCGGAATTGCTCTGATTGTTCCGTGGTCAGGCCGCCTGCACGCCAAAAGGCACGACGACGCCTGAGGGCTTGCGGTCGCTGATCAGGCTGCCGGCGCGCAGCAGCGCGGTGAAGCGGCCATTGCGGTTGGCCAGTTCATCAAACGAACCCTGCTCCACGATGCGGCCCTGATCCATGAACAGGACCAGATCTGCATCGCGAACCGTCGACAGACGGTGAGCGATGATGAAGGTGGTGCGGCCGTCGCGCAGGTCATCGACCGCGTTCTTCACGCGCTCTTCGGTTTCCACGTCTAGCGCGCTGGTTGCCTCGTCTAGAACAAGGATCGGCGAATCCTTCAGAATGGCGCGGGCGATAGCGATGCGCTGACGCTCGCCCCCGGACAATTGTCCGCCGCGTTCGCCAACATGGGTGCCATATCCGTCGCTCTTGCCCAGGATGAAATCATGCGCGGCCGCTGCATTGGCTGCTGCGCGAACTGCGTCTTCAGAGGCGTCCGCACACCCGATGCGGATGTTGTCCTCGATCGAGCGGTTCAGCATGCCAGAATCCTGGAACACGGTCGCGATCGAGCTGCGTAGCGATGCGCGCGACACGGTGCGGGTGTCGATACCGTCAATGTGGATCTCGCCCTGCACCGGATCATAGACCCGTTGGAGCAGGTTGATCAGCGTCGTCTTGCCGGCGCCTGTCGGCCCGACAATGGCAACTGTCTTGCCAGGTTCCACGGCAAAGGACACGTTCTCGACCCCCTGATCCGAGTTGGGGAACTGGAAGCTGACATTGTCGAAACGGACATGGCCGATGACCTTGCCAAGCGTCACGTTGCCTTCAGGCTCCTTGCGCAGTTCGGTCGCGCTTTCGAGCTTGTAAAAGTCCTCAAGGCGGGCGCGGCCATCAAAGATCTGGTTGACGAAGGCCGAGACCTGGTCGAGGCGGCTGATGAGCAGTGCAGCAAAACCGGTGAATGCGACGATCTCGCCGACCTTCAGCTCGCCACGCGAAACGAGCAGCGCGCCGATGACCAGCACGATCATCATCGACAGGGTGGAGGCGACGCGGTGCATGCCGCTGGCCAGCGCCCACCAGTCAAGCACTGGATATTGCGCGCTCAGCAGCTTCTCGACATGCGAGCGCAGCGCCTGCGTTTCCTGTTGCACGCGATTGTAGCTCTGCAGCAAGGCAACGTTCGAGACGGAATCGCTGACATGGGCGAACACCCGGTGATGGTGCTGCTCGACCGTCTTCTGGTTCTGCTCGGTGCGGCGCATGACGAAGCGGCCGATCATGATGTAGGCAGCGCCAAGCGCAAACAGTACAACTGACAGGCGCCAGTCGAGCGCGATTGCGGTCGGCACCAGCAGGAGCAGGGACACTGCAGTGACCAGATGCGTGCGCATGAACTCAAGCCAGAGGCTGAACAATGTATCGACCGCGCGCAGCAGTGTGTGCAGCACGTTGGACGTGCCGCGCTGATAATGCCACGACAGAGGCATGGTCATGACGTCGCCGAAGGAGCGGGTCAGCACGTCAACACGCATCTTGTGCGCGAGGCGATCCGCCTGACGGGCGACGGCGACAAAGGCGACGATGTTGAACAGGCCAAAGCCTGCCCACAAGGCGAGCACCGGGACGACGTCGCGCTTTTCGGAAATGGCGTCGATGATGCGGCCAAACAGGATAGGTTCTGCAATGACAACCATCGCCAGAATAATGTTGGCCAGGCAGATGACCGCAACCTGGCGCTTTGCCGGCGACAGATAACTCAGCGCACGCCAATAGACAGCGGCGAGGCTGATGCGCTCGCTACCAGCTTCGACATTTGCCGTCTGGGTGGCGATGGCTTCCTTCCGGTTCTGCCTGGAGCGAACCATTGGAATGCCCTGTCTCAGAGTCCTGATCAACGCGGGGGTCCCTGTCTTTACTGCACTTTTGTTTTGTTTGCTGATGTGCCGCCCGGGAACTTATCCCCGGCCGGCGTTTGTCACGTGAAGTTGAAAGACGCTGGATTTGTGGCGAAGAGATCCACTCACCTGCGCATTTTGTCGCGCCGGCCGGTCAGGCCGCTTTCGAGCGCAGCAGGCCAAGCTGTGTCGCGATGTCTGCGATTTCGTCCGACAATGCCCCGGCCAGCTCTGGCCGCATCATCGCCATCGCTAGGTTCGCGCCAACAAAGCCAGCTGGCGATCCGCAGTCGAACGTGCGGCCGGTGAATTCGAACGGCCGGAACTCCTGTGACCCCATCAAGCCGACCAGAGCGTCGGTCAGCTGGATTTCGCCGCCAGCGCCCGGCGCCTGCTTTTCGAGCAGCGCAAAGATCTCGGGATTAAGGATGTAGCGGCCCGAAATAAACAGGTTGGTCGGCGCCGTCCCGGGAGCAGGCTTTTCGACCATGCCGTTGATCAAGGGGCCATCGCCCGACAGTTTTAGCGAGACAATGCCGAACTTGTGCGCGTCTTCGGGCTTGCAGCGTTCGACAGCGATCAGATTGCCGCCGTGACGCTGGTGCATGTCAACCATCGACTTCAGGCAAGGCTGCTCGTCGACCATCAGCATATCGGGCAGCAGAACCGCAAACGGCTCGTCGCCGATAACATGGCGGGCGCTCCAGATGGCATGGCCAAGGCCGCGAGCCTCCTGCTGGCGCACAAAGGAAACAGAACCGACGCCTGGCGTCTGGCTCTGGATCTTGTCGGCAAGCGCGTGCTTGCCGCTGGCGCGCAGCGTCGTGTCGAGTTCAAGACCATGGTCTAAATGGTCTTCGATCGCACCTTTCCCACGTCCGGTTACGATGACGACGTGTTCAATGCCGGCGGCAAAGGCTTCGGCGACGATGTGGTCCATCAGCGGACGGTCAACGATCGTCAGCAGCTCTTTCGGGATGCTCTTGGTAGCCGGGAGCATTCGAGTGCCGAAACCGGCAGCCGGGATAACCGCTTTGCGGATGGACTTGCTCATTTTTTCCTGCCCAACGATCTGAACTCATATTGCGGGCAGTTTTGCCAGCAACTCGATCGCTACAACGCAGCCAAATAAAATGAGTTCCACTGCACTGCAACAAAATGGCTGGTAAATTTGCATTACGGGCTGTTGCAGTGCAACGAAATCGGACTTGGAACGATTTACCGGGACAAAGCCGTGCCTTACATAGCCGCGCGCGCGGATCAATCTCGTCGTAACCTTCAAACATGCTAGAACTTTGACATGAACGCCCCATTCAAGTTGCGCCCGCCCAAATCCGCAGCCACTCCGTTGCCCCCTTCGGCGGAGCTTCCGATCCGCTATGACTATTTTCAGGAGGAGCGGCTACGCCGGCTTGGCGCAGACCTCGGCAAAGGTGAACAACTCGGCTTTCAGGGGCTGGGCGAGTTTGATTTTCATGCGCGTATCAAGGATGACGCCGCCCGCATCTTGCGGGTCTACGAGTCGACCAATGCAGCGCAGGCGCGAGGCGATTCCATCACGCCTGCAGCGCAATGGTTGCTCGACAACAATTATCTGATCGAAGAGAGCATTGTGCAGATCCGGCGTGACCTGCCCAAGCGGTTTTTTCGCGAGTTGCCGCAGGTCAAACTGCCCAATGGCGCATCGGTGCCGCGGGCCCTGCTGATTGCCTGGGCCTATGTGGCGCATACCGACAGCACGATTTCGCCAGAAAGCCTTCGTGCGTTGGTTCAGGCGTATCAGGACGTGCAGCCGCTCAAAATAGGTGAATTGTGGGCGCTGCCGTCATTTATCCGGTTCGTGCTTGTCGAAAACCTGCGCCGCCTGGCGATGCGGGTCGAGCGTGCTCGCCTGATGCGGATGATTGCCAATCAGACCGCCGACCGATTGCTGTTGGAAGATGATGGCGCTGCACAGACTGAACTGCTGGCGGCCTATGCCGACCATGCCCGCGACGCGTCGTTTGCCACGCAGTTCCTGTATCGCTTGCGCGATGGCTCAAAGAGCGCAGGCGCAGCGCTGATGTGGCTTGAAAGTGAGCTGGAACGCCATGGCCTGGACGCCGAGGCGATCACGCGCAGCGAACACCAGACGCTGGCCAGCGGCAATGTCACCACCGGAAACATCGTTCGTGGCCTCAGGCTCTGCAACGATGTCGACTGGACTGAATGGTTTGAGAGCGTCAGCCGTGTTGATGCGCTTCTGCGCGAGGGGACCAATCTGCAGCAGTTGGATTTCCAGTCCCGCGACCAGTATCGCACGGAAATCGAGCGGCTGGCGCGACGCTCCAGCAAAAGTGAAACCGAGGTGGCGAGACAGGCGATCGACTTGTCGAAGGCGGCAGCCGAAGACGCAGGCAGCGACCCCGATTTTGCCGATATCGGCTATTTCCTTGTTGGCTCGCGCCGGCCAGAGCTCGAAAAGAAGATCAATTATCGGCCAGCTCTGCACGAACGGCTGTTCCGGCTTTTTCAGCGCGGGGGCTGGATTTCGCTTGCGCTGCCGATCCTTGCGCTGACGGCAATTTTCCTGTGGATCGCGGCGACGGTCACGGAAGCTGCCGGCATCTCGGGCGGCTGGGAGTTCCTGATGCTGGCGCTGTTTGCACTGCCAGCGGTCGAGGGTGCGGTCGGCCTGTTCAACACATTGATGCTGCTGTTCATGCGGCCAACCCGGCTGATCGGCTATGAGTTCAAGGACGGCGTGCCAGCCGCAGCGCGCACGCTCGTTGTTGTGCCGACGCTGATTGGTTCCCGCGCAGATGTCGAGGAAATGGTGCACCGGATGGAGGTGCACTATCTCGCCAATTTGCGTGGCGAGCTCTACTACGCCATTCTATCCGACTGGCCTGACAGCAAGACCGAAGAGAACGAACGCGACCTCGACGTCCTGGCCTATGCGCGCGCCGAGATTGCCCGGCTGAATGATCGCTATCCACCCGGCATTGCGCCGCGCTTCCACCTGCTGCACCGCCGCCGCCTGTTCAACGACGCCGAGGGCGTATGGATGGGCTGGGAGCGCAAGCGCGGCAAGCTGCACGAGCTGAATCTGCTGCTGCGCGGCGACCCGGACACGACCTTTGTACCACTCGATGCGCCGTTGCCGCCGGACGTTGTGAACGTGCTGACGCTCGACGCTGATACGCGCATGACGCGCGATGCGGCGACACATCTGGCCGGCAAGCTGGCGCACCCGATGAACCGGCCAAAACTCGACGAGGCTGGACGACAGGTGGTGCGCGGGTTTGGCATCCTGCAGCCACGCGTGACGGCCTCGCTGACCACTGGCGACGAGTCCTCGTTCTTCCAGCGTGTGTTTTCGGCCAATCGGGGCCTCGACCCGTATGTATTCGCTGTCTCCGATCTCTATCAGGACGTCTTCGGCAAGGGCACGTTCACCGGTAAGGGCCTCTATAATGTCGACGCGATGGAGGCTGCGCTGCGTGGCCGTATCGCCGAAAACGCAGTGCTGAGCCATGACCTGCTCGAAGGCGCATTCGCCAACGCGGCGCTGGTGACCGATATCGAAGTGGTTGAGGACTATCCGGCGCAATATCCGGTCGACGCGTCGCGCCAGCATCGCTGGGCGCGCGGCGACTGGCAGTTGCTGCCGTTCATGCTGGATCTCGGGTCGGGCGTCGACGGCATTTCGCGCTGGAAGATGGTCGATAACCTGCGCCGCACGCTGACGCCGATCTTCTGGGTGATGGCTGCCGCGATCGGCTGGGCGTCGATGTCGTTCACCTTTGCGGCGCAGTGGATGACGCTGCTGGTGCTGGCGCTGTTTATCGCGCCAACCTTCGACCTGATCCATGCGCTGACGCCGAAATCGACCGAGACAACGCTGCGCGGCCATGTGGCGGCGTTTGTGCGCGAGTTTGTCTATGCCTCGGCGCAAGTTGCACTGAAGGTGATCCTGATTGCCCACCATGCCTGGATGATGGCCGATGCGATTGTCCGTACACTCTATCGATTGCTGGTCAGCCGCAAGAACCTGCTCGAATGGCGCACGGCCTCGCAGGTGCAGAAGTCGCAGCCGGACACGCTGTCCTACTATTATGGTTTGATGGCCGGCTCGGTGGTCGTGGCGGCAGGTGCCTTTGTTGTCGCCGTTGCTGGCCAGACAACAGGCGCCAACCTCGCGCTCTGCTACACGATCCTGTGGGCGCTGGCGCCTGCGATTGCCTGGTATATCAGCCGGTCGGCCGAGGCTGAGGATGAGCTGACGGTGACCGACGGCGACAAGGAGAAGCTGCGCCGGATCGCGCGGCGGACCTGGCTCTACTACGAGACGCACGTCACCGACGAACACAACCAGCTGCCGCCGGACAACATGCAGGAAACGCCATATCCGGTCGTCGCCAACCGCACCTCACCGACCAATATCGGCATGTATCTGCTGTCTGTGGTGGCGGCGCGCGACTTTGGCTGGATTGCGCTCTCGGAAGCCATCGAGCGCTCAGAAAAGACGCTTGATACGGTCGAAAAACTCGATCGCGAACGTGGCCATCTCTACAACTGGTATGACACGAAGACGCTGGCGCCGCTCTACCCACGCTATATTTCGAGCGTCGACAGCGGCAATCTCGCCGGCCATCTTGTGGCGATTGCGCGTGCGTTTGAGGAGTGGGCCGAAGCGCCGGCCGCCTTCCTGCAAGGTGATCTCGAAGGCATTATCGACACGGTCGGCGTCCTCCAGTCGGCGCATTCGGCCATTCCTGATGACCGCCGCCAGATCCGTCCGGTGCGCGAACGGTTGAACGAGCGCATCACAGGCATGAAGCGCGCGGTGCGTTCGATCCAGAGCGAGCCGGAAACAGCTGCAATCCGCACGCTCAATCTGGCGATCAATGCGCGTGAGTTGCAGAAGCTGGCGCGGCAGGTGCATGAAGGCACCGAGACTGCCAACAGCCAATATCTGGTGACCTGGGCGGAGCGGCTGCTGGCTGCCTGCGAATCCCACATAGCCGATGCCCATTTTGAGGAAGGCCGGCTGGCGGAACTGCGCACCCGGATGCAGGACGTATCGCGGCGGGCCCGCACTATCGCCTTCCAGATGGAATTTTCGTTCCTGATGCGGCCCGACAGAAAATTGCTCTCGATCGGCTATCGGGTCGATGACCGGCAGCTTGATGAAAGCTGCTACGACCTTTTGGCCTCTGAAGCGCGGCTCACCAGCCTGTTTGCCATCGCCAAGGGCGACGTGCCGACCGAACACTGGTTCAGGCTCGGACGGCCGATTGTCGAAATCGGTTTCCGGGGAGCGCTGATCTCCTGGTCCGGCTCGATGTTTGAATATCTGATGCCGCCGTTGGTGATGAACGAGCCTGCGGGCGGCATTCTCAACCAGACCAGCCGTCTCGTTATCAAGCGGCAGATTGCCTATGGCAAGCAGCGCAATGTGCCGTGGGGCATATCGGAAGCTGCCTACAATGCGCGCGACCGGGAGATGACCTACCAATACACCAATTTCGGCGTGCCGGGTCTCGGCCTGAAACGCGGCCTGTCGCAGAACCTGGTCATTGCGCCATATGCCACCATGATGGCGGCGCAGTTTGCGCCGGCGCAGGCAGTGGACAATCTTGACCGGCTGGCGTCGATCGGGGCGCTTGGCCAGTTCGGCTTCTATGATGCTGTCGACTTCACGCCGATGCGTGTGCCGGAAGGGCAAAGCTGCGCCGTCGTGCGCAACTTCTACGCCCACCATCAAGGCATGTGCATCGTCGCCATCGGTAACGTCATTCACAATGGCCGTATCCGCGAGCGGTTCCACTCCGACCCGGTAATCGAGGCTGCTGAACTGTTGCTGCAGGAAAAGGCACCGCGCGACATTCCTGTTGCGACCGTGCGCAGCGAGGCCGAGGAGCGCTCCAAGCTCGATACTGACGAAGTGCCGCCGGATCTTCGCCTGATTGTCGATCCGCTGCATGCGCCCAAGGCGACGTGCCTGCTGTCCAACGGTCCGTATTCGGTGATGATCTCGTCGACAGGTTCGGGCTACAGCCGATTTGGCGACCTGGCTGTCACCCGCTGGCACGCCGACCCGGTCGAAGACCGCCTCGGTTCGTTCATCTTCCTGCGCGACACAGCGTCGAACGAGTGGTGGTCCGCTACCGCCGAGCCGCATGGCGCGGCAAGCGAGAGCGTCGATGTGATGTTTGCCGATGACAAGGCGACATTCAACAAGACCGTCGGTGCGCTGCGTTCGGAGGTTGAGTGCATCGTTGCGTCCGAAGCCAATGGCGAGGCGCGCCGCGTCACCATCTATAACCAGAGCAGTGAAGAGCGCGTCGTCGAAGTGACGTCTTTTGCTGAGCTGGTGCTGGCGCCGGAAGCGTCGGATAATGCGCACCCTGCATTCTCAAAAATGTTTGTCGAGACCGAAATTGACCGGGCGCGGGGCCTGATCTATGCCCACAGGCGCAAGCGCGCGCCAAGCGACAAGGACATTGCAGCTGCGCATTTCATGACGGTTGCGGCAAGTCATCCTGGCGAAACCGAGGCTGAGACCGACCGGCGCGCCTTCATTGGGCGCGGGCGTGACCTGCGCTGGGCTGCTGCCTTTGATCCGGAAGCAAAACTGTCAGGGTCCGACGGCTTTGTGCTCGACCCGGTGTTCTCGCTGCGCCGCAAGGTGCGCATTCCGGCGCACAAGAAGGTGGCGCTGACGTTCTGGACGCTCGTTGGCACAAGCCGCGAAGAGCTGGACGAGACGATTGCGCGTCTTGATCATCCCGAGAGCTTTGCCCGCCAGTCGATGCATGCCTGGACCCGGTCGCAGGTGCAGACACGCCATGTCGGATTCAGTCTGGCGGAAGCCGCCGACGTGCAGAAGCTTGGCCGCTATCTGCTCTATCCGAACCCGGCAATGCGCGCGGCGCCGGAAACGATTGCGACAGGCATGAGCTCGCAAGGCGCCTTGTGGCCGATGAGCATTTCGGGCGATTTCCCGATCTTTGCGCTGCGCATTGGTGACATTGCCGACATAGAAATCGTTGGCAAGGCGCTGCGTATGCAGGAATATCTGCGCGCGCGCGGTCTGCTGGCCGATCTGGTGATCGTCAATGAACAGGCCGCATCCTATGTGCAGGACCTGCAGAACGCGATTGACCAGCTGTGTGAAAACAGCCGGCTACGCGGCAGCGAACTGGGTCCGCGTCAGCATATTTTTGCGGTGCGCCGCGACCTGATGGACGAGCGCTCCTACAAGACGCTGATCGCGTCGGCGCGTGTCGTGCTGCACACCCGTAATGGCAAGATCGAGGACCAGATTCAGCGCGCAGAAACCGAACTGCAAACGCAACTTGCCAATGTGACGATCGAGCGGGTTCAGCCGCGGCCGCCCGCGACCACTGCGCTTGCGCAGGCGGATATGGGCGAGGGACTTCAATTCTGGAACGGCTATGGCGGGTTCTCCGACGACGGCCGCTCCTATGTCGTTCGGTTGCCGGGTGGTGGCGCGACGCCGCAGCCTTGGGTCAACGTCATTTCGAATGGCAGCTTTGGCTTCCATGTTTCCGCCGAAGGGTCGGCTTTCACATGGAGCCGCAACAGCCGCGATTTCCAGCTGACGCCGTGGACCAATGATCCGGTGAGCAATCGTCCGGGTGAGGCGATCTTTGTCCGCGATCTCGATACAGGCGAGATTGTAGCGCCGTTCGCGGCGCTTGCCCCGGGCTCGGGCACTGCGCACGAGGTGCGGCACAGCCAGGGTGTCAGCTCGTTTGAAGGCCGCAAGGACACTCTGTCGGTCAAGGCCGAAATGGTTGTCGACAGCGCCGATCCGGTCAAGGTCGTCCGCATCATGGTGAGGAACGACGGCCATACGTCGCGGCGCCTGCGCGTCTATGCCTATGCCGAATGGGTGCTGGGAAACAACCGGCCACGCAGCGCGCCGATGTTTGTGCCGTCTTTCGATGCCGCCACCGGCGCGATCATGGCGCAAAACCCCTACAGTCTCGACTATGGTGACCGGGTTGCATTCCTGGCGTTTGACAAGCCTGCAACAAGCTACACCAGCGACCGGGGCGAGTTCTTTGGCCGCTCCGGTTCGGTGACGATGCCGGGCGCAGTAATCGAGGGCGCGCAATTGGCGGGCACGGTGGAAGCCGGGCGCGACATTTGTGGTGCGCTGGCGCAGGATGTCGAAATCGGCGCTGGCCAGACGCACACGATGTTGCTGCTGCTCGGCGATGCGGAAACGCAACGTGAGGCGGTGGCGTTTGTCGCGGCGCATCGTGGCGTCAGCTTTGACGACAGGCTGAAGACTATCGACGCAGAATGGCGCGGCTTCCTCGATACTTTGCAGGTCGAAACGCCCGACCCGGCGCTCGATGCGATGGTCAATCACTGGCTGCCCTATCAGGCGCTGGCCTGCCGCATCCGTGCGCGCGCCGGCTTCTATCAGGCAAGCGGTGCGTTCGGCTTCCGCGACCAGCTGCAGGATACGCTGGCGCTGCTGCTGCACGATCCAAAGCTTGCGCGCGCCCAGATCATCAATGCCGCGTCGCGGCAGTTCCCGGAAGGCGATGTGCAGCACTGGTGGCTGCCGCGGACGGGCGCTGGCGTGCGTACCATGATCTCGGACGACGTGGTGTGGCTGGCCTATGCGACCGGCCATTTCATGGCGGTGACGGGCGATCAGACAATTCTGGATGAGGAGCTTCCATTTATCATCGGCGAACCTTTGAAGGAAGGCGAGCACGACAGTTTCTTCACGCCGGAGATTTCCCGGACCAAGGCGACGATCTACCAGCACTGCGCCCTGGCGCTTGATCTGGCGATTGTGCGCACTGCCGATACCGGCATTCCGCTGATCCTTGGCGGCGACTGGAATGATGGCATGAACCGGGTGGGCGAAAAGGGCAAGGGCGACAGTGTCTGGCTCGGCTGGTTCCTGCTCAAGACGTTGCGCGACTTTGCACCGGTGGCCAAAGCGCGTGGCGACAACAAGCGCGCCAGCGCGTGGCTTGCTCATGCCGACAAGCTCAAGGCGGCGCTCGAAAGCTCCGGCTGGGATGGCGCATGGTACCGCCGTGGGTCGTTTGACGATGGCTCGCCGCTCGGCTCGCATCTGTCGGACGAATGCCAGATCGACTCCATCGCCCAATCCTGGAGTGTGTTGTCAGGCGAGGGAGATACGGCGAAGGCGGCCCAGGCTATGGGCTCGGCGCGCGAAGCGCTGGTTGACCGCGACAATCAGCTGATCCGGCTGTTCAAGCCGCCGTTCAACAAGTCGCCCAAGGAGCCGGGCTACATCAAGGCCTATCCGCCTGGTGTGCGCGAGAATGGCGGGCAATACACCCACGCCGCCACCTGGTTTGTGCTGGCGCTGGCTCAGATGGGCTTGAACGACGAGGCTTATGAGGGCCTGCGCATGCTCAATCCGGTCAATCATGCGCTTGATCGGGATGCCGCCGAAAAATACCGCGTCGAGCCCTATGTCGTCGCTGCCGACATCTATTCCGAAGGGCCGCTTGCCGGCCGCGGCGGCTGGACCTGGTATACAGGGTCGGCCGGCTGGCTCTACCGCTGCGCTGTCGAGGGTATCTTGGGCATTCGCAAGCAGGGCGGCACCCTGATCGTTGCGCCTGCGCTGCCGTCTGACTGGCCGGGCTTTGCGGCAAAGCTCAACATTGGCGGGCGGACCGTCCGCGTGACTGTCGAACGTGGCAAAGGCAAGAAGGGCTCGCTGACCGTCAACGGCCGCGCCGCCAAACAGATAGATCTCAAGGGCAAGGGCGATCTGGATATCAAGGTTGTGGTTGGCGGATAGGGCTGCCCAAACCATGCATTGCTGCTACCGGTGATTGCAGGCCTGCCGGCGACGGTGCTAACGTCGCCGGAAGACTGAAATTCGACGTTGTCGATGCATCGCGGAGGCCCGATGGGGTCATTGGCATTTGTGGCCAGCGTGTTGCTGGCGCTCAACAGCAACGCAGACGAGAGGCCGAAAAGCCCTCAGGAGTTGCGAGCCTGTCTGAATAAGGAAACGTCCGCAGAAGTCAGGATTGTGGCTTGTACTGGCGTCATATCGAGCCCACGGTCAGAATATTACATCAAGGCCGATGCATATATCGAGCGAGGCGTGCTTCATGCCGACAAGGGTGATTGGGATCGTGCGATTGCAGACTATAGTGCGGCGCTGAAGCTCGATCCCAAATATGCGGTCGCATATAACAATCGAGGCAATGCGTGGAAAGCGAAAGGCGACGCCGAGCGGGCACTAAGCGACTATGCTGAAGCAATCCGCCTGGCGCCCGCTGATGCGATTGCATATTTCAACCGCAGCATTCTGCTGACCTCACGGAATGAGCTGGATCGCGCCCTGGCCGATCTTGATGCGGCGATCCGGGGCGATCCTGCTTATGCTGACGCCTACAACAGCCGTGGCCATTTGTGGGACATGAAAGGCGACAAAGACAAGGCGCTGGCCGACTACAGCCTGGCGATCCTGCACGATCCGAAACACGCGCTGGCGCATTTCAACCGGGGCTTCGTCTGGAGCGAAAGGGGCGAGCCTGACCTGGCGATCGCCGACTATGACGCCGCAATCCGGCTAAACCCGAAGGACCCAACCTATTTCAACAATCGCGGGGTTGAGTGGGCCGCCAAGGGAGACAACGACAAGGCTTTTGCTGACTATGACGCGGCGGTCGCTCTTGATCCCACTTATTCGCTGGCGCTGTTCAACCGTGGCCGCATCTGGAGTTCAAGAAATGAACCAGATCGCGCCATCGGAGATCTTGATGCTGCGATCCGCAGCGATCCGGCCTATGTCGACGCCTATATGAGGCGTGGCGCGTTCTGGGACGACAAGCAGGAATACGACAAGGCGATAGCTGACTATTCCGAAGCTATCCGTCTCAAGCCCACCCGTGCTGATGCCTATAGCCGCCGCGCCTTGCTTTGGGACAAGAAGGGCGAGGTGGATAAGGCCTTTGCCGACTACGCCCTGTCAATCCGCCACGACCCGGAACATGCCACAGGATATTTTGGCCGAGCCTATTACTGGAGCGAAAAAGGCGAGCCCGACCTAGCCATCTCTGACTACAATGTTGCCATCCGGCTCGACCCGAATGATCCAAGGCTGGTCAACAATCGCGGGGTTGAATGGGGCGCGAAAGGCGAGCAGGACAAAGCGCTTGCAGACTACGAAAAGGCGATCAGGATCGATCCCGATTATGCGCAAGCCTATCTCAACCGAGGCGAAATTCTGGAAGCAAGAGGCGAGACGGCACAGGCGCTTGCCGACTATGACAAGGCTGTTCAGGCAGACCCGGCCTATCCAGGAGGCTACTTGACCCGTGGCGTCTTCCTGGCAAACAGGGGCGAGCTGGACCGGGCGCTGAGCGACTATAGTCAGGTGATACGCCTGGATCCGAACCATGCTCTGGCCCATTTCAATCGCGGCTATGTCTGGAGTGAAAAACGCGAGCCTGACCTCGCAATCGCCGACTATGATGTGGCAATACGTCTTAACCCGAATGAGCCGAGTTACATCAATAATCGCGGGGTCGAGTGGGGAGTTAAGGGAGAGCCTGACAAGGCGTTTGCAGATTATGAGCGGGCCATCAGTCTGGGGGGCGACTATGCGCCAGCCCATTACAATCGCGCCAACATTCTGGATGCCAGAGGCGAAACGGAACGGGCGCTTGCGGACTTTGACGCCGCAATCCGCTTCGATCCCGCCTATTTCGACGCTTACCTCAGCCGTGGCGTCGTTCGGGAACGCAAGCGCGAGTTTGATAAGGCGATAGCCGACTATTCGGAGGCTATACGCCTGCGCCCAGAAGCAGCGATCGCTTTCTATGACCGGGGCAACGCCTGGCACTCCAAGGGCGACCGGGATCGCGCTGTCGCAGATTTCAGCGAGGCGATCCGGCTTGATCCAACCGATCCATCCTATTTCAACAATCGCGGCAATGCACTCAGCGATAAAGGCGAACTGAAGCGCGCAGTCGCGGATTTTGACGCCGCCATCAAGTTGAATGCGCGGGATCCGCTCTACTACGTCAATCGTGCCAGGGCGCGGCGAAAGATGGGTGAACCGGATTTGGCGATCCTGGACTATGGCGTTGCAATCCAGCTCAATCCCGAAAATGCCGTCTACCACTACTATCGTGGCGAAATCTGGAGCGACAAGGGCGACCGTGACCGCGCGATCGCCGATTTTGACGATGCCATCCGTCTGGACCCAAAGAACGCACGGTTTTTCAATAGCCGCGGCCTCGAGTGGCGCCGCAAGAAAGAGCTGGACAAGGCGATCTCTGACTACCTGGAGGCGATCCGCCTGCGTGCAGACTACCCTACCGCCTACAACAATCTCGGCAATGCCTGGCGCGCCAAGGGCAATCACGACCGGGCGATGTCAAGTTATGGCATGGCGATCCGCCTCGATCCTCGTTACGCCAGCCCCTACAGCAACCGCGGAAATGTCTGGAGATTGAAGGGTGATGGGCCGCGCGCCATCCTGGATCTGACGACCGCCATTTTCCTCGATCCTGATTTTGCAGGCGCCTATCACAATCGAAGTCTCGCCTACAAATTGATAGGCGATCTTGATCGCGCGACGATGGACATCAACAAGTCGATCAGTCTCGATCCAAAAGACGCAGACACTTACCAGGTACGTGGCAAGATCAAGTCCATGCAAGGCGATCTCGATGCTGCCCTCAAGGACTATGAGACCGCCATCCGGTTGGAGCCGGAAGACGATTCGCCGTTCAAGAACAAAGCGATCATCGAAATGTATCACGGCAAGGCAGATGCGGCGGCGTTAACGATGCAGAAGGCGATCGAGCTCTTTCCGAAAGACGCCTACGCGGCTCTGTTCCTGCAAGTGGCGCAATGGCGCGCAGGCTCAGGCGGGGATCTTGCCGGGCACTCCAAACGGTTGGACCTGTCCGTCTGGCCGGGACCGGTCGTTCAGTATTTTCTCGGCTCTGCATCCGCGGACGATGTCGCCGCTGCTGCAGCGAAGGGCGATGCCAAGGCGGTCAAAGGCCAAGTGTGCGAATGGACCTATTTTCAAGCCGAGTTCAGCCGGATGAAAGGCAACTTGAAAGAGGCAAAGGAGCTTTTCAAGCAAAGCCTGGCAGGCTGCCCGACGGATTTTTATGAATGGGATGCTGCCTCGCTGGCGATCAGGGAGTTCCAGTAAGGACGCAGTGCGACGATCTCCATCTGGATGAATGTGCCACAAAACGAAAAAATCCGCCGAAGCGGATTTTTCGATCAAGGTCCAGAGCAAGAAGTCCGGGTCGAATGGTGGGCGTGACAGGGATTGAACCTGTGACCCCTACGATGTCAACGTAGTGCTCTCCCGCTGAGCTACACGCCCATTCGAAGCCGCGCATACATCATGCCTGAGTGCGGGCGTCAATAGTGAAACGAAGCTTTTGGGCTGCCTTTTGCGCAATGCACAAAATGCCCTCCGCTTGCAGGGAACTCCGCTCAGGCGGCCTTCAGCATTTTTTCCACTTCGTCGACCAGGTCACGCAGGTGGAAGGGTTTTGACAGGATCTTGGCGTCTTTCGGCGCTTTCGAATCCGGATTGAGCGCGACAGCCGCAAAACCGGTGATGAACATAACCTTGAGGTCCGGGTCAATCTCGGTGGCGCGACGTGCCAGCTCGATGCCGTCCATTTCCGGCATGACGATATCGGTCAGCAAGAGCGAGAACGGCTCCTCGCGCAGCCGCTCATAGGCGGACGCGCCATTGTCAAAATCGCTGACGTCATAGCCAGCGCGCTCAAGCGCCTTGACCAGGAAGCGCCGCATATCTTCGTCGTCTTCTGCAAGCAGTATTCTTGCCATGATGTATCCGAATCAGCCCCGGCAGGTGAAAAGCCTGCTTATTAACCATCCCCAATATGAAGTTTGGCGGGTAAATATCAAGTGAATGCCGTTGCGGCAACGTTCGGCGCTGGACAGTTTGAAACCGGCTATGCCAATTTCGTCGCCTACGAGAGACATGGACGCGCGTTTGAGTAATCGCATGAACGGGATACGATGACTGCCGCTGACGATTTTCGCGATGCCGGGCCATTTGCGCTTTCAATGCCCGCACGCCGCCGTAGTGCATTTGTCTTCAATTCTCCCCACAGCGGTTCGCACTATCCGGAACGGTTTATGGCGATGTCGCGGCTCGACCGGCTGGCAATCCGCCGTTCCGAAGATTGCTATGTCGATCAATTGTTTGCGGGCGCCGTCGGGTTGGGAGCGCCATTGCTCGCCGCGAATTTTCCTCGCGCATATCTCGACGCCAACCGCGAGCCGTGGGAGCTCGATCCGCGCATGTTTGTCGAGCCGGTGCCGCCCTTTGCCAATGTGCGCTCGACGCGCGTCGCGGGTGGGCTTGGCACCGTGCCGCGCATTGTCGGTGAAGGTCAGGACATCTACGCGTCAAAACTGCCGCTGGCCGAGGCGGTGATGCGCGTCGATACACTTTACAAACCCTATCATATGCAGTTGCGGGCGCTGTTGATGGATGCTCGAGAACGCAACGGGCGCGCTGTTCTGGTCGACTGCCATTCCATGCCAGGCTCGGTCAGGACCGGGGAGGGGCGTGGAAAGCCAGACTTCGTGATCGGTGACAGGTTTGGAATGTCCGCGGCCCCGGAATTGTCGCAACTGGCGATCTGGCTGCTTGATTCGATGGGTTATGCCGTGGCGCACAACAAGCCCTATGCCGGTGGCTTCATCACCGAGCATTATGGCCGACCGGCCGCAGGATTTCATGCGATCCAGATTGAGATCAATCGCAGCATCTACATGGATGAGCGAAGCCTGAAAAAATTGCCCGGCTTTGATGCGCTGGTGGAAGATCTGACCGAGTTTTCTGCGCGCCTGATGGCCGGCGCTGGCGACCTGTTCGATACGCTGCCGATGGCGGCAGAATGACGCTTGATTGAAAAAGACCGCGTTGCAGAGCAACGCGGTCAAGTCTAGGGAGGAAACGCCCAAACAGGGCATGGACAGGCAAGCCCGTCCAAAAGGAGTTTCTTGTTGCGTTGCACAAATGTCAATACTGCAACGCAAAATTGTATTGCTGCGAATTGCTGTGCAAACACAGCCAACCGGACCGGATGTTTTCGATGATTGTGAACGCCGACATTTTTCGTCGCATCGCCGCTGCCGCGGCAGCGGAGACTTTGCCGCGGTTCCGCACGCCTGGAGCGGTTGCCAACAAGCTGGCCAAGGGCTTTGATCCGGTCACTGAGGCAGACCGCGAGGCGGAGCGCGCCATCCGTGCGCTGATCGGAAAAGAGTATCCCGGTCATGGCATTCTGGGCGAGGAGCATGGCTCTGAAAACGCTTCTGCCTCGCATGTCTGGGTAATTGATCCGATCGACGGCACCCGCGCGTTCATTTCTGGTCTGCCTGTCTGGGGCACACTCGTCGGACTGACGATCGATGGAGATGCAAAAGCCGGCATGATGGCGCAGCCGTTTACTGGCGAACTGTTTTTTGCCGACGGCCAGGGCTCGTACTATGAGGGACCTGGCGGGCCAAGGCGCTTGAAGACACGTGACACGTCCGAACTGGCCGACGCGACGCTGTTTACGACGACGCCTGCGCTGTTCAAGGGCGATCTTCGCGTGGCCTATGACCGGCTCGAGGCGGCGGTGCGCCTGCCGCGCTACGGCATTGATTGTTATGCTTTCGCCATGGTCGCGGCTGGCCACGCCGACTTTGCCGTGGATGCCGGACTGCAATCCTATGACATTGTGGCGCTGATCCCGATCATTGAACAAGCGGGCGGGGTTGTCACAACATGGACCGGCGGCGCGCCGGAAAGCGGCGGCGACATCATCGCCAGCGCCAACCCGGCTTTGCATGACAAGGCGCTGAAACTGATCACAGGATAGAGCGGTTCAGCCCAGCAGATCAGCGCCTTCGCCGGGCACAAAGGCATGAAATGCCGACAGGAACTGTTCACGGAACACGTCTGATTCCTGCATCAGTTCGTGCTGTGCGCCATCGATTGTAACCAGCGAGGCGGCGCGCATGCGCCGGGCCAGCGTTTCAAGCGCCGGGGTTGAGACGACTTCGTCTGCGCCCGCCGCAATAATCAGCGTCGGAATGTTGATACGCGCCAGAAAATCCTGATCGGTCACCGTGTCGCGCGCCACGCAGGCAGCATGGATCCATTGAACCGTTGGACCACCCAGCGCGAGTTCGGGCGCAGCATCAATGATCGCCTGGTTGCGGGTGTAGCGCATCAGGTCTGATGTCAGCTTGTTGCCGGCAAAGGGTGGGCCACCCGGTGGCCGCGGCCCGTTCGAAATGTAGCGTGTGCCAAAGCCGAGCCAGCAGGCAATTCCAGTCAGCCGCCCAAGCATGTCAGCCGACACCGGCTGGCCGACGAGCTCGAGCAGAGGAGCGCACAGCACCATACGGCGCACCCGATTGAACAGGCGCGGGGCGGCAAGCAACGAGATCAGCCCGCCCATCGAGTGCGCCAGCAGGTAGAACGGTCCCCGGCAATCGGGCAGGACTATTTCGGTCATAAACTGTTCGAGATCATCAACATATTGGTCGAACCGTTTGACGTAGCCGCGCTGGCGGTCCTTCAACATGCGGTCCGAGCCGCCCTGGCCACGCCAGTCCATCGCGGCAACGCCAAATCCCTGTGCCGTCAGATTGCCGATTGTCTCGAAATATTTCTCTATGAATTCGTTGCGGCCGGTGAGCAGGACAATCGTACCCTTGAGCGGGCGGCCTGTTGCCGGAAACAGCGCGTAACGGATGCCGATGCCGTCATGCGCAACCATGCGGCCGGCATCGGCAAGTGGTGGCACGGGGTTTTGAGGGGTGCTGACAAGATTCATTCAGGCTGCGATCTGGTTGGATCGTCCTTGATAGGAATGTCGCGGCAGAAAAGCAAAGGTCCGGGCCGGTGTTGCCCCAAAGGTTCGGCATGAAAAAATGGCCGGAAGCAGAGCTTCCGGCCTATCAAGGGCCCGAACGGAAGGGACGATACACCCGGGCCGGGATCGTTGGCATTGCTTTCGCCGATGCAGCGATCCTGTTGATGACATTATTGCCCGCCGACTGAACGTATTCCGAAGGGCCGGTTCATCTGGCGTTCATATTCGAAGGCCGCTTTTGCAGGCATTGCGCGGGCGGGCTCCCTTGAAAAGCCGGGGCGCTTTTCCCAAATCTGGGTTGTGGCCGCCTTTGAAAGGGGCCGCTGACGAACCGGGGACGCCAATCAGGGTTCCAGCCGTTCGTCACCACGCGAAACTGTTGCTCTGAAGGAGAACACCCCATGCGTAATTTCGATTTTTCGCCGCTTTATCGTTCAACCGTCGGTTTCGACCGGCTGTTTTCTTTGCTCGACCAGGTTGCGCAGCCTGACAGCGGCACCACCTATCCGCCCTACAATATCGAACGCACCGGTGATGATGCCTACCGCATCACCATGGCTGTTGCCGGCTTTGGCGAAGATGAGATTGCTATCGAGGCTCATCGCAACGTGCTGACGGTCAAGGGCGAGAAAGCCGAGCAGAACGCCAATGACGGCTCCGAGCTGCTCTACCGTGGCATCGCCTCGCGCGCTTTCGAGCGCCGCTTCCAGCTTGCCGACCACGTTGAAGTATCCGGCGCCACGCTTAAGAACGGCCTGCTGCATGTCGACCTCAAGCGCAACATCCCCGAAGAGATGAAGCCGCGCAAGATTTCGATCTCGACCGCAGGCGACAAGCCCGCCAAGCAGATCGAAGCCAAGGTTGAAGCCAAGGCCGAGGCAAAAGCCGACTCCAAGAAAGCAGCCTAAACCTCTCTCCTCCCGAGACTGGAACGGCGTCCCGCAAGGGGCGCCGTTTTTGTTTGCGGATTATCCAAGCAGCTTTGCAAACGCCGCGACGTCGGCTTCCGCCGTCGCGAAGCTGGTGACGAAGCGATAGATGGCAGCGTCGGAGTCGAGCGCGCTATCAAACGAAGCCGGCTTGCGCCAGTCGTAGAACTTCGCGCCGTTGTCCTGAAGGTTTTTCGCGAGCGCCTTTGGCATGATCGCAAACACTTCATTGGATTGTGGCCGCCAGGCGAGGCGCGCGCGCGCGGATTTTTCCAGCACCGCTGCGAGGTCCGCTGCCATGCGGTTGGCGTGGGCAGCGGACGTCAGCCACAGGTCTTTGTCGAAATAGCCTTCGAACTGCGCCGCAATGAAGCGCGACTTTGAGAACAGCTGCGCGCCACGCTTCTGGATGAAGGCAAATTCTGCGGCACGGGCCGTGTCAAACAGGATGACGGCTTCGGCCATCCAGCAGCCGTTCTTGGTGCCGCCAAACGACAAGAGGTCGACGCCTGCCTTCCAGGTCATCTCTGCAGGCGATACGTTCAGCGACGCCAGCGCATTGGCAAACCGCGCGCCGTCCATGTGCAGCGGAATGCCGTGGCGCTTGCCGATCTCTGCGATGGCCGTGATCTCGTCGATGGAATGCACCGTGCCGATCTCGGTTGCCTGGGTGATCGAGATGGCTGCGGGTTGGCCGCCATGGATAAAGGCAGGCGGGAAACGGCCGATTGCCGCTTCGAGTGCCGTCTGATCCATCTTGCCGAGAAGGCCCGGCACGGCGTGCAGCCTGCCTCCGCCAGAAAAATATTCTGGTGCGCCGCATTCGTCTTCGAGAATGTGGGCTTCGGAATGGGCAAACACGACCCCGCCGGGGCGCTGGACCGAGGCCAGAGCAAGCGAATTGGCGGCAGAGCCAGTGGCGACAAAAAACACCGCTACCTCGCGCTCAAAGATGTCGTTGAAGCGGGCTGCGACCCTTTTGTCCCACTCGCCTGACCCATAGGCAGAATCAAAGCCGCCCGCTGCGCGTGTCAGAGCGTCTGCCACCTGTGAATGGACGCCAGCCCAGTTGTCCGAGGAAAAAATCATGTTATTGCGCCCTGTTCCCGATTGGCTTCGGGTACCTTTGCCGGACTGGAGTTTCAAGCATGATGCGCATTTGGACGACAATCGCTGTCCTTGCCGCATGCTTGACAGTGGCAAAGGCAGACAGCGCGAAAACCCTGTGCACAATTATCGCCGACAGCGACGGCAGGGTTCTTTTGGAGCAGGGTCCGGCTTGCCGCGAGCGGGTTACTCCGGCCTCTACGTTCAAGGTTCCGCTGGCCGTGATGGGCTTCGATGCCGGAATACTGACAGGCCCAAATGCGCCGGTCTGGCCCTTCCGCAAGGGCTATCCCGATTGGGGAGGGGCGCGGTGGCGACAGCCGACGGAGCCAATCGCCTGGATGCACAATTCCGTTGTCTGGTATTCGCAGCGCATTACCGAACGGCTGGGGGAGCAGAGATTGTCCGACTACGCAACGTCGTTCGGGTACGGAAATGCCGATTTTTCGGGCGATCTTGGCAAGAACAATGGCCTCGAGCGCGCCTGGATCGGCTCCTCCCTCAAGATTTCTCCACGCGAGCAAGCTGTGTTTATTGCGCGCCTGGCCGGCCTGCGACTGCCGAATCGGGAAGCGAGCCGCCATGCGATCGAACTGCTTGAGGTTCACAAGTCCGCAGGCTGGGCAATTCGCGGCAAGACAGGATCAGCGTTTCCGCGTTTGGCGAACGGCGAACTGGATCGCGCCCATGGCTGGGGCTGGTATGTCGGATGGGCCGAGAAGGCTGGCTCGCGCCTCGTCATTGTGCGCCTGCGGCAGGACACCGAGCGGCAGAAGCAATCGGGCGGCCTTCGAACCCGGGCGACGATTCTTGGCGATTGGGCACGGCTGGTTGCCGATCCGGGCGTGGCCGCGACATTGAAATAATGTTGCGTCTGGTGCGACTATCGTGACGGAAAAGTTCGCGGCGAAGCCATTGGCTTTCCATTTCCTGCTTGTGCCGCCGCCAAAATTCTGTCATATCGCAATTAGGACAGCACTGCTGTCATAATTTTACTCCGTCCTTTGGCTGGATATGGCGTAAGTTAGCGCCGGTCCGGCCTTGAGTGCGGAAAACACCCCGGCCACATGGCCCCCCTATGGAGGAAGATCGATGACGCATCGCACGCCATCTCTGTCGACGGAGCCCGTAAGCGCCGCGCAGCAGACTGCGCGCACTGCGAAAACTGTCGATTTCGCCGGCCTGCCGGCAGCGCAGGGCATGTACGATCCGCGTAATGAACATGACGCCTGCGGCGTTGGTTTCATCGCGCAGATGAAGAACGTCAAGTCGCACCAGATCGTGCTTGATGGTCTGGCAATGCTGGAAAACCTGACGCATCGCGGCGCTGTTGGTGCCGACCCGCTGATGGGCGATGGTGCGGGCGTGCTGGTGCAGATCCCTGACGGCTTTTTCCGTGAGGAAATGGCAAGGCAGGGCATCGAACTGCCGGCGCCGGGCCAATATGGCGTTGGCCACTGGTTCATGCCGCAAGACGAGGCGATGCGCGACCACGTCAACGATATCATTATCGAATCGGCTATTTCTGAAGGTCTGCCGGTCATCGGTTTCCGCGACGTTCCCGTCGACAATTCTTCTCTGTCCAAGGCTCCGGCCATTGTCGCGTCAGAACCCTATCACCGGCAGGTTTTCATCGGCCGCCCGGCCGAGATTGATGACGACGAGGAATACGAAGCGCGGCTCTACCTGCTGCGCAAGGTGATTTCCGGCCGCATCTATGCCGAAAACAACAACCGGGATATCGGGGCGTATTGCGTGTCGCTGTCGGCGCGCACCATCGTCTACAAGGGCATGTTCCTGGCCTATCAGGTTGGCGCTTACTACACCGACCTGACCGACCCGCGTTTCGAATCGGCTCTGATCCTCGTCCACCAGCGGTTTTCGACCAACACGTTCCCGTCGTGGAAGCTGGCGCACCCGTATCGCATGGTTGCGCATAATGGCGAGATCAACACGGTTCGCGGCAACAATAACTGGATGGCCGCCCGCCAGGCGTCGGTCGATTCGGAGCTGTTCGGCAACAATATCTCGAAGCTCTGGCCGATTTCCTATGAAGGCCAGTCGGACACGGCCTGTTTCGACAATGCGCTCGAGTTCCTGTTCCAGGGCGGCTACAGCCTCGCTCATGCGATGATGATGCTGGTGCCGGAGGCCTGGGCCGGCAACAAGTCGATGGATGGCGATCGTAAGGCGTTCTACGAATATCACGCCGCGCTGATGGAGCCATGGGACGGCCCGGCGGCGCTGGTGTTCACGGATGGACGGCAGATTGGCGCGACGCTCGACCGCAACGGCCTGCGTCCCGCCCGATACATTGTGACCGATGACGACCGGGTTATTCTAGCTTCGGAAGCTGGTGTGCTGCCGGTGGCGGAAAAGCATATCGTCAAGAAGTGGCGCTTGCAGCCGGGCAAGATGCTGCTGATCGATCTGGTCAAGGGCCGGATCATTTCCGACGAGGAGATCAAGGCCGAAGTGTCGGCGCGCCATCCCTACAAGGACTGGCTGTCGCGCACCCAGCTCATTCTCGAAGACCTGAAGCCGGTTGAGCCGCGGGCGCTGCGCAAGGACGTGTCGCTGCTCGATCGCCAGCAGTCGTTTGGCTACACGCAGGAAGATACCAAGCTGTTGATGGCGCCGATGGCCACGACCGGACAGGAAGCTGTCGGCTCAATGGGCACCGATACGCCGATCTCGGCGATGTCGGACAAGTCGAAGCTGCTCTACACCTATTTCAAGCAGAACTTTGCCCAGGTCACGAACCCGCCGATCGACCCGATCCGCGAAGAACTGGTGATGAGCCTCGTCTCGTTCATCGGCCCGCGCCCGAACATCCTCGATCTAGTCGGCACGTCGCGGCGCAAGCGCCTCGAGGTTCGCCAGCCGATCCTGACCAATGGCGATCTGGAAAAGATCCGCTCGATTGGCCACACCGAAGAGAGTTTTGACACCAAGACGATCGACGTCACTTATGCCGCGAGCGAAGGGGCAGCTGGCATGCAGGGCGCAATCGAGCGTCTGTGTGAGCGCGCCGAGGCAGCAGTCGCCGGCCGTTACAACATCATCATCCTGTCGGACCGTCAGGTCGGGCCTGACCGGATCGCCATTCCGGCGCTGCTGGCAACTGCCGCCGTGCACCATCATCTGGTGCGCAAGGGGCTGCGTACATCGGTTGGCCTGGTGGTTGAATCAGGCGAGCCGCGCGAAATCCATCATTTCTGCTGTCTCGCCGGTTTCGGCGCGGAGGCGATTAATCCGTATCTGGCCTTCGACACGCTGCTCGACATGCACAAGAAGGGCGAGCTGCCGCCGGAAGTCGACGCTTACGAAGTCGTCGCGCGCTACATCAAGTCGATCGGCAAGGGCATCCTGAAGGTCATGTCCAAGATGGGCATCTCGACCTATCAGTCCTATTGCGGCGCGCAGATTTTTGACGCGGTCGGTCTGTCGACCCCGTTTGTCGAGCAGTATTTCACTGGCACGGCGACGACCATCGAAGGTGTCGGGCTGGACGAGGTGGCTGCCGAGACGGTGAGCCGTCATGTCGACGCGTTTGGTGATAATCCGGTGCTGCGCAATGCGCTGGACGTCGGCGGCGAATACATGTTCCGCATGCGTGGTGAGGCGCATGTCTGGTCGCCTGACGCGGTTGCCACATTGCAGCACGCGGTTCGCAAGAACTCCTGGGAGACGTTCCAGCAATATTCGGCTGAACTCGACAGCGCAGCGGCAGATGCGCAGTCGATCCGCGGCCTGTTCAAGATCCTGTTGGCCGGTGACACGGGCCGCAAGCCTGTGCCGCTCGACCAGGTCGAGCCGGCTGCTGACATCGTCAAGCGGTTCTCGACGGGTGCAATGTCGTTCGGTTCGATCTCGCGCGAAGCACACACCACGCTGGCCATCGCCATGAACCAGATCGGCGGCAAGTCGAACACGGGCGAGGGCGGTGAGGAGCCGGACCGTTACAAGCCGCTGCCGGATGGCGAGCCGAACCCCGAGCGTTCGGCGATCAAGCAGGTGGCGTCTGGCCGTTTTGGCGTGACGACGGAATATCTCGTTAATTCCGATATGATGCAGATCAAGGTCGCGCAGGGCGCCAAGCCCGGCGAAGGCGGCCAGTTGCCCGGTCACAAGGTTGACGCAACGATTGCCAAGACCCGTCACTCGACGCCGGGCGTCGGCCTGATTTCGCCGCCACCACACCACGACATCTATTCGATCGAGGATCTGGCGCAACTGATCTACGACCTGAAGAACGTCAATCCGGCGGCCGACGTGTCGGTCAAGCTGGTGTCGGAAGTCGGCGTCGGCACGGTTGCGGCAGGTGTTGCCAAGGCGCGCGCCGACCATATCACCATTTCCGGCTATGACGGGGGCACCGGCGCATCGCCGTTGACTTCCCTCAAGCATGCGGGTTCGCCATGGGAAATGGGCCTGTCGGAAACCCATCAGACGCTGGTGCTCAACGGGCTGCGCTCGCGTGTCGCACTGCAAGTCGACGGCGGCCTGCGCACCGGCCGTGACGTGATCGTTGGCGCGCTGCTGGGCGCTGACGAGTTCGGCTTCTCGACTGCGCCGCTGATCGCAGCCGGTTGCATCATGATGCGCAAGTGCCATCTCAACACCTGCCCGGTCGGCGTCGCGACGCAGGACCCGGTTCTGCGCAAGCGCTTCAAGGGTGCGCCCGAGCACGTCATCAACTTCTTCTTCTTTGTCGCAGAAGAGGTTCGCCTGCTGCTGGCCGAGATGGGCTATACCCATCTTGACCAGATCATCGGCCAGACCAACCTGCTCGAAAAGCGTGCGCTGATCGAGCACTGGAAGTCCAAGGGCCTCGATTTCTCAAAAATGTTCCACAAGCCGGAAGCGGCGCATGAGGACATTCACTGGACGCGCCGCCAGGAGCATCCGATTGACGACGTGCTGGATCGCCGGCTGATCGCCGAGGCCGAGCAGGCGCTGGTTGCGCGCCAGCCTGTCAATATCGAAGCGACGATCAAGAACGTTGACCGTTCCGCCGGCGCGATGCTGTCGGGCGAAGTCGCCAAGCGGTTTGGTCACAAGGGGCTGCGGCCTGACACGATCAACGTCAAGCTGCTTGGCACTGCCGGTCAGTCATTCGGCGCGTTTCTGGCGCGCGGCGTTTCGTTCGAACTGGTCGGCGATGGCAACGACTATGTCGGCAAGGGCCTTTCGGGCGGACGCATCGTTATTCGTCCGTCTGATGACGCTCAGATCGTGGCGCATGAATCGATCATCGTCGGCAACACCGTTCTTTACGGCGCGATTGAAGGCGAGGCCTATTTTGCTGGCGTTGCGGGCGAGCGTTTTGCCGTCCGCAATTCGGGCGCTGTCACGGTTGTTGAAGGTGTGGGTGACCACGGCTGCGAATATATGACGGGTGGCGTTGTCGTCGTCATCGGCAAGACCGGCCGTAATTTTGCCGCCGGCATGTCGGGCGGTGTTGCCTATGTGCTGGACGAGGAAGACGACTTTGCCGTTCGCTGCAACATGGCGATGGTCGAGCTGGAGCCGGTTCCGGAAGAAGACGAGCTGCTGGAGAAGATCTATCACCACGGCTCTGACATCGCGCATATGGGCCGCGTCGACGTGTCAGGCGACATGACCCGCCATGACGACGAGCGGCTCTATCAGCTGATCTCGAACCATGCGCACTACACCGGCTCGAAGCGGGCGCGCGAGATTCTGGACAACTGGACCAGCTACCGCTCGAAATTCCGCAAGGTGATGCCGGTCGAATACAAGCGCGCGCTCAAAGATATGGAGCGTATGCGCATCGGCGTGGCGGCGGAGTAGGTTGGTGAGTTCTCCGTCATCCTCGGGCTTGTCCCGAGGATCTGCAGTGATTGAGGGAAAGGCGCTGGGGCGTCTCGAATAGACGGTTCAGAGGCCGTAGATCCTCGGGACAAGCCCGAGGATGACGCCCTTGGGAACAGAACTGGCTGCATTCGCAGTCCTGAGTGTAACGACCCACCGAAGTTGGAACTGACATGGGCAAGGTAACTGGTTTTCTCGAAATTGACCGGCAGGTGCACAAGTACCAGCCAGCTTCTGACCGCATCCGGCATTATCGTGAATTCACACTGCCGATGTCGGACAAGGAGGTCGAGAAACAGGCTGCGCGCTGCATGGATTGCGGCGTGCCCTATTGCCACGGCCCGACAGGTTGCCCGGTTCACAACCAGATCCCGGACTGGAATGACCTCGTCTATGCCGGCGACTGGGAGAACGCGATCCGCAACCTCCATTCGACCAACAACTTTCCTGATTGGACCGGCCGTATCTGCCCCGCGCCCTGCGAGGAAGCCTGCACACTCAACCTGGAGGACATTCCGGTCGCCATCAAGACGATCGAGCAGGCGATTGCCGACAAGGCCTATGAAACGGGTTATGTGAAGCCGCAGCCGGCCGAGCAGAAGACCGGCAAGAAGGTTGCGATCATCGGCTCTGGCCCGACGGGCATGGCGGCTGCCCAGCAGCTTGGCCGTGCTGGTCATGAGGTTCATGTCTATGAGCGCGAAAGCCGCCCTGGTGGACTGATGCGCTATGGTATTCCCGACTTCAAGATCGAGAAACACTACATCGACCGCCGTATCGCGCAGATGGACGGGGAGGGCGTGTCTTTCCATTGCAACGTCAATATCGGCGTCGACAAGACGGTCGACGAACTGCTCGCCACGCATGATGCAGTTCTCTATTGCGGGGGTTCGGAAAAGCCGCGCCCTGCGGGCATTCCGGGCACCGAACTCGCTGGCGTGCACGATGCGATGCCTTATCTCGTGCAGCAGAACAAGCGTGTCGGCGGCGAAGACATTACCTCGGTTGCCTGGCCGTCTGATCCGATCCTGGCCGGCGGCAAGCATGTCGTCGTCGTTGGCGGCGGCGACACGGCGTCCGACTGTGTCGGCACGTCGTTCCGTCAAGGCGCAGTGCGCGTCACCCAGCTCGACATCCGTCCGCAGCCGCCGGAGAAAGAAGACAAGCTGGCGGTCTGGCCATATTGGGCTACCAAGATGCGCACCTCGTCGTCACAGGCTGAAGGCGCTGACCGCGAGTTCCAGGTGGCGACGCTTGAGTTCATCGGCGATGAAGATGGCCAATTGACCGGCGTCAAGTGCTGCGAAGTCGATGAGAAGCGCAAGCCGATCGCCGGAACCGAGTTCGTCATCCGTGCCGATCTTGCCTTTATTGCCATCGGCTTTGCCGGTCCGATTGAAAACGGCCTGGTTCAATCGCTGGGCGAGCGGCTATCGACCAGCCGCGACAATCGCGGTTCGACCAATGTCGTGGCCAACGACCGCGACTATCGCTCCAATATAGACGGGCTGTTTGTGGCCGGCGACGTGCGCCGCGGCCAATCGCTGGTTGTCTGGGCGATCCGCGAGGGCCGTCAGGCGGCGCACGCGATCGACAAGCATCTGATGGGGTCGACCGTCCTGCCGCGGTAAGGGCCCGCTTTGAAACTCGTGAGGCTGGTCTGCAAATGGCGCTTTTCTGCGCTTCGGTGCTCACGTAGTTGATCTACGCTCCGCTCCGATGCTCGAAAATCACCATTTTCGCCTCAGCCTGACGGTTTCCAAACAGACTCTAAGCGGCGGGTCCCGTCAGCCCTTTGGCTGCGGCACGATAGCTGTGGTCTTTTGCTGGCTGGGCGGAGCCGGCGCTGCTGCCTTGGCCGGTGTGCCGTCGCCAAAGTCGTCGGCGCGGCCAGCAACCGGCGGTGCTGCGATGCCGTCGACGGTCAGGCGCTGAGCTTGCGTCTGTGGAGCTTTGGCAGGCTCAAAGCTAGCCCCCATCAATTCGCCGCCGCCATCGAGCTCCGGATCAGACAGAAACATCGGATTGGTGCGGTCTATGTCAGCTGGCGTGACCGGGACTTGCTGGATTGGCGGTATTTGAGATGCGCCGATAGCAGGCAGACCGGTCTGCGCGCCCAGAATACGCTCCAGAGGCTTTTCAATGTAGAAAGCGACCTTGCGCTTGGCGGCGCTGGTGAAATTGATGCCGTTTTGACCCGAGCGAAGCCGCACTGGCGCGCCCTTGATATCGGGTCCTTGCGTGACATATGCGCCGTTCTCGTCGACAAAACCGTCCCAGATGTCGACAAAGGTTCCGCCAACGGCTTCAGCGCCGGTCTTGTAGGCATCGTTGAAGGCCAGCATGTCGGCCATTGTGCCGCTATGTTTGAACGGCGGCATGCCGACCCAGATCAGCGGAACGTTCTTGTCGCGCACCGCCTTGGCCAGCGCATTGACGCGTGTTTCGTATTCTTTCATCCATGCGGCCGAGCGGACCGGCTCGCGGTTGCCATCAACCTTCAATTCCTGACGGTCGTTGGAACCCAGCATCACTACCACAGCTGCCGGTTTTTCAGCGTCGATGATGCCCGGGGCGTTCTTGATCCAGTCGTAATAGTCGTCTCGCACCAGGCCCGAGGAGCCGCTTGACTTGTCGACGACGCGAACTGTTGCGTTTTCGACAAAGGCCTCATCCAGCCCTTCCGCGGTGCCATCGCTGAGGAAGTCGCCCAGCACCAGCACGACCCGGGCGTTTTCGGCTTTCTCAACCAATGGTGCAACAGGTGCAGCGGCCACGCTGGCCGAGGATTTTCGCTGCTTTGATGCGCGCGGCTTGGCTACCGGCTTTTTCTTGATCTGAGGGGCAGGCGTCTCAGGTATCTCGCGCGGAGGAGGGCGCGGCGACGAGAACAGAAGTTCAAACAGGTTGCGCGGGCGGTCCTGTGCAAAGGCAGGCGTTGTCCCGGCAGGGTGAAACGCAAGCACCGCCAGTGCAAACGCACTGACGGTGAAGATTGTCCTGCCTGTCCGGGTCTTGACCAATCGACTACCTGCTACGCAGCGACTTGAGCACTTCCATGCTCGGGTGGCCGTCTGTCGTCATGCCGGCTTTTGACTGGAACGCCTTGATGGCGCCACGCGAGCCTTCGCCGATCTTGCCGTCGAACTTGCCGTCGTAATAGCCGAGGATGGACAGCCGCTTCTGCAATTCCTGCTTCTCCGCAAAGGTCAGCTTGGTAAATGGCCTATTCCAGTCATTCACGAGACCGCCATAGCCGGCGATTTCGTCGGCAAGAAGTCCGACGGCCAGCGCGTATTTGTCGGCATTGTTGTAGGCTTTCAGTACGAAGAAGTTCTTTGTCGCCAGGAAGGCTGGACCCGAGCGGCCATCAAGCGCTTTCAGTTCGGCGCTGGTGCCGGTCTGGCTGAACGGCTTGCCGTTAGCGCGCGTCACGCCTGCCGCCTGCCATTTGCCAAGCGACATTTTTCCACCAGGCAGCTTGCGGCCGGGTGGCAAAGTGACCTCATAGCCCCAGGTGCGGCCCGACTGCCAGCCATTCTTGGCGAGCAGGTTGGCAGCCGTCGCCAGCGCATCGGGGATCGAATTCCAGATGTCGCGGCGGCCATTGCCGTCGAAGTCGACACCATAGGCGATGAAGCTTGTCGGGATGAACTGGGTGTGGCCCATCGCACCTGCCCACGAGCCTGTGAGGTGGCTTTCGTCAATGTCGCCGCGCTGCAGGATCTTTAGTGCCGCCAGCAGCTGGGTGCGGGCAAATTTGGCGCGGCGCTTGTCTGCATAGGCAAGCGTGGACAGCGAGCGAACGACCGAGCGCATCACTTTGTCGTTCTTGAGGATCTCGCCGTAGTTCGATTCCATCGACCAGATCGCCAGCAGGATGTGGCGGTCCACGCCATAGCGGGCTTCGATCTTGGACAGCACGCTGGCGTATTTCCTGGCCATCTGGCGGCCGACCGCCACCGAATCTTCGTGCACGCGATTGTCGAAATAGTCCCACACCGGTGCAGTAAATTCTGGCTGGTAACGGGCCTTTTCCAGAACTTCCGGATCGGGCGCAACAACGCCGGCGAATGCCCGGTTGAAGGTCGAGCCGGAAATGCCGGCGCCTGCGGCAGTGCCCTTGAATTCCGCGACCCAGCGTTTGAAGCCGGCGTCTGCAAAAGCTTGCGCGTTACCCGCCAGTAAACCGACCGACATCGCCAGGCCGGCCAGAGCTGTGCGCCATGTTTTGTTCTTTGCCATTATCAATGCCTCCATAGTTCGTTCGGAAGGCAATTCATCGTTCATTGCGGTTAGGATTTGGTTTACCATGAAGGTCGTTCGACAAGGAATGGTCAAGCGAAGTCACGTTTTTCAGCCCAAATCTGACGTGTAATTCAGTAAATTTCAATTCAGGCATGAAAGTGTCCCCGCAATCGTCAATTATCGATCGTGTGTTGAGATGAAGAAGATTCGTAAAGCCGTATTCCCCGTTGCCGGCTTGGGAACCCGTTTCCTGCCTGCGACCAAGGCTATCCCGAAGGAAATGCTGACGGTCGTTGACCGCCCGGTGATCCAGTATGTCGTCGACGAGGCGCGTGAAGCGGGAATCGAGCACTTCATCTTTGTCACCGGTCGTAACAAGGCTGTGATCGAGGATCATTTCGATATCCAGTTCGAGCTCTACAATACGCTTGCCCAGCGCGGCAAAGACCGGGAGTTGGGCCAATTGCAGCGTTTGCAGCCGGCTCCCGGCCAGACAAGTTTTACGCGCCAGCAAGTGCCGCTTGGACTTGGCCATGCTGTGTGGTGCGCGCGAGATCTGGTCGGCGACGAACCGTTTGCGCTGCTGTTGCCGGACATGATCATGCAGTCGGACAAGGGCTGCATGAAGGAAATGGTGTCGGTCTATGAGAACACCGGCGGCAATGTGATTGCCGTGCAGGAGTGCGATCCGGCTGAGGCGCACAAGTATGGCATCGTCGGGCGCGGCAAGGCGGAAGGCGGCGGTTTTGAGATCACATCCATGGTCGAGAAACCGGCCAAGGGTACGGCCCCGTCGAACCTGTTCATCAACGGCCGCTACATCCTGCAGCCGGAAATCTTCAAGATCCTGGAGACGCAGGAGCGTGGCGCGGGCAATGAAATCCAGCTCACCGACGGCATGCTGACGCTGGCGCAGTCGCAGGGCTTCCACGGTTACCACTACCGCGGCGAGACCTATGATTGCGGTTCGCCCGAAGGCTTTGTCGAAGCGAATATCGCTTTCGGTCTGGCGCGGGCTGATGTGGCTGACAAGGTTTCGGCGGCGATCGACCGGCTCTATCGCCCGACGGCGATGCTCAAGCGCGGATAACTATTTCTGAAGAGTCAGACCCAGGAAAACGCTGTTCACCTGCGAATCGCGGTTGGGCAGCGTTGAGGCGACCTGTTCATAGCGATAGCGGCCCTTGAGACCCGCATAGCGGTTCAGCCACCATGTCAGCGATGTTTCGCCGGCGAATGTCAGGTCGCGTCCTGCAAGCCCGATATAGTCGCGGTAGCCGAGGCTGAGCGAGGCTGCCGCTGACAGATTTGACCTGATCTGCCGCTCGACGCCGACCGTGGATGAATAGAGGATCGAGCCGCTTTCGCCCGCAGTTGTGGTGCCTTCGACTGTTGTCGAGGCGTCGAAATTGACCACCGTGCCGCGTTCTGGCGACCAGGCGAGGCGGGCGTTTGTGGTTAGTCCCGACACGTCGTCCAGCCGGTTGTCGTCAAAGTTCTCGTTGATCCAGCCGACCGACATCTCGCCGTTCAGCTTTTCGCCCAGATTGACCTCGACACCGGCCTTTGCGCCAAGACGATCCGATGAACGCGCATAGCCTGCCGTGTCCAGCCGCATATCGTAGTTGCGGCGGCCGATTTCGGCTTCGACAAAGGGCGTCAGGGCAGGTGAAATCTCGTAGCCCAGCCGCAGCGCGCCGGTGTAGAGCGTCGAATTGCGCTCTTCCTGTGACACCGGGCCGGTCGGCGAATCTGCATCGCCATAGGCGAGACGATTGATGGCGGCGGTGGTCGTCACCTTGAATTTTCCGAGGCCCTTTTGCAGGCCGATGCTGCCGTTCAATTCATGGCGCAGCGGGCGGGACACGCCCGGGGGTAGTACAACCGGCGATGAGGCAGTCTCGCGGCGCAGGTTGTACCCAACCTTGGCAATAGCACGCAGGTCGCGATTGATGTCGAGGTTGAGCGTGCCGTCAACGCCAGCTGACGGGTCTTCGACCTCTTCGCCGGACACGGATTTGCGGTAAGTTCCGTAGGCATTGAGCAGCGCCGAATGACGTGACCAGTCGGATGCAGCATTGAGGCGCAGCGTTGTTTCAGACAGAATCGCGCCCTTTGGAGTCGAGCCGTAATTGGCGTTGTCGGTCGCCGTCATCCCCTGTTCGAGCGTGGCAATGACGTTGAATGTACCAACCCGCATGCCGAGTGGCGCGTAGGGATTTTCTTCAGGCGTCTTGTCCAGGCCTTCGATCGCCTCGGCGCGGCCGTTTTCGCGCTCGACACGGTCGTTGCGCTCCTGATCGCTCTCATTGATCGTGGATTCGGCCTCTGTCCCTTCGATTTTCTGCTGGCCGTAACGGCTGTCTTCGCTGACCGTCCCGGTCATTTCACGTGATGTGCCTTTCGGTGCGCCGGCCCGCTTCTGGCGTGTGTTTGCCGCCTCGTCTTTGGGAGCCGCGCGCATCGGCTTAGCGCGCCGCGCCGGCTTGGTGTCTTCGGTGAAAGTCACTTCTTCGTTCTTGCGCGGAAACAGAGTCGATTGATCCGTGTCCACTTCCGTCACCTGGTCTTCTTCCGGGCTGCTCATCGAGCGCGAGCGGATTGCCTCGGCTTCGCGTCTGACCTTGTCTTCTTTCAACTTTTTGAGCTTCTGTCCTTCGCCGCTTGCGCGGCCAAGATCGGTGAGCACTTCGCTTTCGGTCAGTTCGCCGCGCAGCGGAGATTTGTCCTGTGCAAGTCCGGGGCCGGTCAGAACCAGCAAAGCCGTGCCCGCCGCCAGACCTGCAGTCCGTGCGTGCAGTAATCGCCAGCGATGTGAAACCCTACGCGGCATGACAACCCGAATCCGTCACAGCACGAACTGCGCCATGATTACCGGACCGTAAATGGCGATGGTTAACGGATGGTTGAATGACCGACTGAACCAATGAGCGTTGGACAGGGCTGGGACGAAATTGTAAGCGGTGCCGCATGCAACACGACAGCACTGTCAGCCCGGAATTTGCCGCTGCCGCTTCGGCGTCGGCAATCCGCACAATTTCCACCGAGCAGGCCGGTCTTGCTGCCCTTCTGGATGTTCTGAGTTCTGACGCCAGCGGCGCATTCGCCAAGGCGGCTGCCATGCTGTCTTCGGTTACAGGCAGGGTGATCGTCACTGGTGTTGGCAAGAGCGGCCATGTCGGCGCAAAGATTGCCGCCACGCTTGCGTCTACCGGAACGCCGGCCTTCTTCGTGCATCCAGCCGAAGCCAATCATGGCGATCTCGGCATGATCACCCGCAACGACGCCATTCTGGCGATGTCCTGGTCGGGCGAAAGCCAGGAATTGCGCGGTATCGTCTCCTATTCTCGGCGTTTCTCGATCCCGCTGGTCGCGTTGACCTCGGGGGGCGCCTCGTCGCTGGCGCGCGAGGCCGATGTGGTTTTGCTGCTGCCCAAAGCGAAGGAAGCTTGTCCGCATGGTCTGGCCCCCACGACATCTGCCCTGCTGCAACTCGTCATGGGTGACGCGCTGGCGGTGGCATTGCTGGAGGCACGTGGTTTCACGCCTGACGATTTCCTTGGCTACCATCCAGGGGGCAAGCTCGGCGCGTCGTTGACGCATTTGTCGCAGATCATGCGGCAGGGTGATGACCTGCCGCTGGTACCGGTCGGGACGACGATGCCTGACGCGGTGATGGAGCTGTCGAAAAAGAAGGTCGGCTGCGTCATCGTTGTCAATGCCGATGGCGCGCTGGCAGGCATCATTACCGATGGCGATGTTGCGCGAAACCTGCACCGCAATCTGAGAGACGTGTCGGTCGAGGAAATCATGACCCGCACGCCAAAGACGGTTGCCGCGGACATGTCAGCTGGCGCGGCAATTGCCTATCTCAACGAGAACAAGATTGGCGCGCTGGTAGTTGTCGATGGCAACAGGCCGGTCGGGGTGGTGCATTTCCACGACTTGCTGCGCGTCGGCGCAGTCTGAAGGTCAGATCACTTCGACTATCAACTCGCCGCCGCCTGCTGATATGACTTTCACGCGGGCGCCGGCCGAAGCATCCGGCCCGGTCACTTTCCATGTCGTGTCGTCGATGCGGATGCGGCCGTGGCCGTCCAGGATTGGCTCCTGCAAGGTAGCGGTGCGGCCAACCAGTTGAGCATCGCGCCTGTTGAGCAATGGCTCGTCGCTGTCAGACTGGCGGTCCCGCATGATGCGGTGGCCGGCATAGGCCGAGATCAAAGACAGAGCGAGAAAAGCCACCACCTGCACCTGCCAGGTCCACCAGGCCACTTCCCACAATTGTAGCGACAGCGCGCCGACCAGCAACGCGGCAATGCCGATCCACAACAGGTAGACGCCTGGCAACAGGATTTCGAGCGTCAGCAGGATGAAGCCGAGTACCATCCAGTTCCAGGGGCCAAGTTCGCCAAAAATCCGTTCCAGCATGACGATCCTCCCGGTGCAGGACTACTGGTCGCCGCCGCCAACGCGCGGCGTCGTGCGGGGCTGGCGCTGTGGCGCCTGTTGGCCGTTGTCGCCGAACACTTCCTTGGCGATCTGGCCAATGCCGCCAATCGAGCCGATCAGCGATGAGGCTTCCAGCGGCATCATCACGACCTTGGAATTGTTGCTCGACGCGATCTTTGCCAGCGCGTCAGTGTATTTCTGCGCGACGAAGTAGTTGACCGCCTGCACGTCGCCCTTGGCGATGGCTTCAGACACGACCTGGGTCGCACGGGCTTCTGCTTCTGCCGCACGTTCGCGCGCTTCAGCGTCACGGAACGCTGCTTCCTTGCGGCCTTCGGCTTCCAGAACCTGCGCCTGCTTCAAACCTTCGGCCTCGAGAATCTGGGCGCGCTTGTTACGCTCGGCCATCATCTGGCGCGCCATCGATTCCACCAGATTGGCAGGCGGGTTGATGTCCTTGATCTCGACGCGGGTCATCTTGATGCCCCACGGATGAGCGGCGTCGTCGACGATTTTCAGCAGCCGCTCATTGATCTGGTCACGGTTGGACAACAATTCGTCGAGGTCCATCGAGCCCATCACCGAGCGGATGTTGGTCATGGTCAGGTTGAGGATTGCGTTCTGCAGGCCAGACACCTGATAGGCCGCCTGCGGCGCGTTGAGCACCTGATAGAAGGCGACGCCGTCAACCGAGACAATCGCATTGTCCTTGGTGATGACTTCCTGAGTCGGAACGTCCAGCACCTGCTCCATCATGTTCATTTTTGAGCCGATCCGGTCGATGAACGGAACAATCAGATTGAGGCCTGGGCTCAGTGTGCGGGTATAGCGGCCAAAGCGTTCGACCGTGTAATTGAACCCCTGCGGCACTGTCTTGATACCCGCAAAGATGACCAGCAGGACAAGGACGACCAGAACCGGAATGACGATGTCAAAGGCATAAAAGCCCATAGCAAAACCCCCTGTTTGGCAACATCAGAGTGCCGCCACCAATTTGATGTAAGGGGGAACTATGGCAGCATCAATATGAACGCGCCAATTGTTGCGTGAGGCGACTCTGGTCAGAGCCAGCCTTCAAGCTCCCGGCGGGTGATCGCCTCGATCACCGCCATGCCGTCGTCGCTGTCGTTCAGGCAGGCAATATGGGCGAATTTTTCGCCGCCTGCGTGCATGAAGATTTCGCGCACTTCGCCGTCGATCTCTTCCAGCGTCTCAATGCAATCGGCCGAGAAACCGGGATTGATGATGGCGACACGTTTGACGCCGTCCTTTGCCAGTTGCTCCACCGTCTTGTCGGTGTAAGGCTGCAACCATTCCTGTGCGCCAAAGCGCGACTGGAACGTGGTCTTCAGGCGGCCTTCGTCCCATCCCAGCTTCTCGCGCAGCAACCGCGTCGTCTTCACGCAGTGGCAATGATAGGGGTCGCCCTTCTCGAAATAGGGTTTTGGGATCCCGTGATAGGAGGCCAACACCACTTCCGGCTCAAAATCGAGTGCGGCAAGCTGGGTGGTAAGCGAATTGGCCAGCGCGTCGATAAACACCGGCTCGTCAAAATAGCGCGGCACCGAACGCACCGTCGGCTGGTCCCGCATGGTCATCAGCTTGCGGTAGAGCTTGTCATTGGCCGTGGCGGTCGTCGTCGCCGAATATTGCGGGTAGAGCGGGAAATAGACGATGCGGTCGCAGCCTTGAGCCTGCAAACGGTCGACAACTTCGGCAATCGACGGATTACCGTAGCGCATCGCCCAGTCGACCACCACCTCTGGAAGGTCAGACAGGCGTTCGGCCAGCCGCTCAGCCTGGCCGCGCGTGATCGTGCGGAGCGGCGACTCGTCCTTTTCCGTGTTCCATATCTTCTTGTAGTTCGCTCCGGTCTTTGCCGGCCGGGTCGTCAGTACGAACGCGTGCAGGATCGGCTGCCAGATCAGCTTGTTCAGCTCAATGACGCGCGGGTCTGACAGGAATTCTCTCAGATAGCGCCGCACCGATGCATTGTCGGTGCCGTCGGGCGTGCCGAGATTGGCGAGCACGACACCGATCTTCCGCCCGGGCACGGGCGGGTGGTTCGCTGGCCGCGCGGCCATATCTGCATTCGATTTGTTGTCAGTCGCCCGATTGTTCATCGCCGATCATCCGGTTGCGCCCCAGACATAGAGCCGGGCGCGTCGATTGCAATCTTTGCCGGTGCGGCAAAACGCTGCCCAGCCAGAGTTTTCAGAAACAAGGCCCGCACTCAAAAGAGCACGGGCCTCGCAAATGCTAGGGCTCAGGTTAGCTGAAATCAGCCGGGAACCTTCAATGCGCCGCCAACCGGCAGGTCGGCCGGGTCATAGGTCGGGTTGGCCGCCTGCAGTTCTGGCCAACGCTGGTGTGCGCCGAGCAGGCGCTTGGCCAGCCACCAGTAGGTGTCGCCCTTGCGGATGATGTAGTCAGCCTTCGCCGGTTCAGCAGCGGGAGCCGCCGGAGCTGGCGTTGCAGCCGGAGCGGGCGCTGCAGGTGCAGCAGGCGCTGCAGGTGCAGCAGGCGCTGCTTCGATTTTCGGCGCCTGGTTGGCGATGTCGTTGGAGCCTGGCGGCGGCGCGGGCACGACGACGGGAGCCGCTGGCGCTGCCGGAGCAGGAGCCGCCGGAGCGGGAGCAGCGGCAGGCGCTGCGGCTGCCGGTTCGGCTGGCTTGGCTGCAGCTTCGGCAGCCGCCTTTTCAGCAGCTGCCTTTTCCTCAGCAGCCTTCTTCTTGGCTGCAGCCGCCTCGTCGAGCTGCTTTTGCACGTCGGCAGAGGTCAGATCGGTGATGCGGCCTTCAACCTTTGGCGTGTAGGGGCTGTTGGCGGTAATGTAGGACGCGACAACCTGTTCCAGACTCGGGCCAAAGTCGTAGGCGTTCTGGCCATTGCTTGCGAACAGCTTGTAGCCATCGCCGCCGCTGCGTACGAAGTTGTTGGTGACGATTGAGTAGGTTTTGGCATCGTCAAGCGGAACCCAGGCGCCACCTTCCATGGTCTCAATCGACTTCAGGCGGCCTTCGTTCGGCTTGACCGCCTTGTCGAAGGAATATTTCAGGCCCGCCACCTGCGGGAACTTGCCCTTGATTTCCTCGATTTCGGACAGGCCTGCTTCGATCGATGCGCGCAGGTCCTTGCCGGTCATCTGGAACGTCGCCACGGTGTTCTGGAATGGCAGCACGGTGAACACTTCGCCCATCGTCACTTTGCCCTGGTCGATGGAGGCGCGGATGCCGCCGCCGTTCTGGATGGCGATGGTGACGCCCTGATCCTTGACGCGGTCGAGCATTGCGTCGGCGATCAGGTTGCCCATCGAGCATTCCTTGACGCGGCAGGAATTGCGGTCGCCGTCGATGGCCGCGGTCGTGTCGCCAACCTCGACTTTCATCGCCTCTTCGATGGGCGCGCCGAGTTCCTTGATCTTTGCCAGAGCCGCCGCATCCGGCGTCACTGATTTGTCGAGCCAGATCGGGTCGCCCTTGGCTTCCTTGACCACGCCCGCGTCATCGAAGGTGACGACAAGGTCGCCCAGAACCTTGGAGTAGGACCCGGCCTGCACCACCGGCACCTTGTAGCCGCCGGGGTTGTCGACCATCGTCGGGTAGGGGCCAGCAGCCTTGTCGTCCGGATTGTTTGACAGAAGCGTGTGCGAGTGGCCGCCCACGACCACGTCGACGCCGGGGATCTTGGCAATCGCATCCATTTCGCGCGGATAGCCGATATGGGTCAGCGCGATGATCTTGTTGACGCCTTCGGCCTCAAGCTTCTTCACTTCGGCTGCGATGTTGGCGACATCATCCTCGAACAGGATGTTGGGGCCAGGCGAGGCGACTTCAGGCGTGTCGGTGGTCACCGCGCCAACAATGCCGACCTTCTGGCCGCCAATGTCGAGAACGACCGACGGCTTGATCTTGCCGCTGGCCTTGGACTGGTTGTTCGGCTTGATGTTGACGCCCAGGATCGGGAACTGCGCCTTGTCGATGAACGGCACCAGCACATCCTCGCCATCGTCAAACTCGTGATTGCCGAGCGCCAAGGCGTCGAATTTCATCTGGTTGAGGAAGTCGCCTTCAACCGTGCCCTTATAGGTGGAATAGAAAAGCGAACCCTGAAAGTTGTCGCCGGCGTTAAGCAGCACAATGTTCTGGCCCTGCAAGGCCGTGCGGCGGTCAGCGATGGCTGTCAGCAGGCGTGCTGCTCCGCCAATGCACGCACCCTTGCCCTCGTCTTCGGCCGAGCAGGTCGATTCAAACTTGTTGTTGGATTCGATGCGGCTGTGCCAGTCATTGATGTGCAGGATATTGAGCGAGTAGTCGGCAAAGGACGCGCCTGTCGACAGGGCGATGGCCGAAGCCGACATGGCCGCCACAAGTGAAAGTCTCTTCATAATGGTTCTCCCAATCAATGCGCGGGCTCTTGATAGAGCCATTCCGGCTGCATTCTCAACGGTCAATTTCACATTGGTGTGACGGCTGCGCAAGCTTTTTGGTGATGCCGGGATTCAGGAATAGTTCCGCTCATCGGCAATCACCTTGCCGTCATTGGGCAGTGAGGCGGCGGGGACTAGTTTTGCCTCCCCGCCAAGCTTGGTGACATCACGCAAAGTGGCGGCAATTGCTGTAATATCCGGCGCAGAACCTGGCTTTGGCTCGACATGCAGGGTCATCAAATCGCGTTCATCCTGGCGGGTGACAACGAGGCGGCCGCGCGCCACATCGGTATGGCGCGCCAGCACCTGCGCCACCTGTTTGGGGTCAACAAACATGCCCTTCACCTTGGTGCGCTGGTCGGCGCGGCCCATCCAGCCCTTGATGCGCGTATTGGTGCGGCCGCAGGGCGATGGTTCGGAAATCGTCGCCGACAGGTCGCCGGTGCCCAGCCTGACCAACGGGTAGACCGGATTAAACGATGTGACGACCACTTCACCGACCTCGCCATCGGCGACAGGATCGTCCGTGCCCGGACGCACGATCTCGACAATCAGATTCTCGCTCAGAACCATGCCGGGGATCGGCTCGCCATCGGCGCCGGCAGTCTCGTAGGCGATGACGCCAAACTCAGCGGTGGCGTAACATTGCATGATCTTGACGCCGCGCGCAGCATATTCGGCCCTGAGCGAGGGAAACAGCGCCCCGCCCGAGACCAACCCACGCTTGATCGACGACATATCGCGGCCCATCTCGTCCGCCTTGTCGAGCAGCACTTTGAGATAGTCCGGCGTGCCGGCAAAGACGCTCGGCTTCAGATCGGCAACGGCGTCAAGCTGCATTTCGGTATTGCCGGTGCCGGCTGCAAAGACGATGCAACCCAGAGCCCGCGCACCCTCGTCGATGATGAACGCGCCGGGCGTCATGTGATAGGCGAAAGTGTTGTGGACGATGTCGCCGGGGCGGGCGCCTGCCGCAAAGAAGGCACGTGCACCCTGCCAGTGGTCGATGCCGTCAGCCTGCGGCTCCCAGATCGGGCCGGGCGACAGATAGATGCGCTTGCCACGCCGCGAGGCGAGGTTGGCAAAGCCGCCAAAGGGCGGGTTGCCGCGCTGGAACTGCATCAGCTCCGGCTTTCTCAGAACCGGCAGCTTCGCCAGTGTGGCGCGGTCTTTGACAGCCGAAACATCGTGGCCCTCAAGCCATTTTGCCAAACCGGGCATGTTCGCTACCGCTTCGGTCAGGAAAGTTGGCAGGCGTGCGAACAATTCTGCCTCGCGCGTCTTGGGATCGCGTGTTTCCAGCGCGTCGAAATACTCGGCCATTTTTCCTCCCGGGATCATGTCGACACTATCGCAGCAGGCGGACCCACCTTGCAAGATTGACAAGTGATAACAATGCGGCAGCGACATAGGTCAATGCGGCTGCGCGCAGCACGGACTTGACTGCCGGCAGATCGCTGTCTTTCAGGTATTTGCCTTCACGCAGGATCGGCAGGGCCTTGCCAAAACTGGCGTCGAACTCGACCGGCAGAGTTACAAGGTTGACAATCACGTCGATGGCGAGCAGCGCAATCCCGATGGCGACAAGTGCAATGAACGCTGCCGGTGTGCGGGCCAGGATGGCAAGCACCGGCGCTGCAATGAAAAACCAGCCAGCAATTTTGTTGGTCCCTGACGCAAACCGCGCCAACGTCTGCCGCAGCCGCAGAGCGCGCTCGTCCCGGGCGTCCTGGATGGCGTGCCCGACCTCATGTGCCGCGACCGCCGCCGCAGACAGCGAGCGTCCGTCAAAATGGTTTGACCGGAGGCGGACTGTCTTGCTTCCGGGGTCGTAGTGGTCCCCCTCGTCAGTGCGCTCCACACTGACCCCGGCAAGCTGATAATATTCAATCAGATGCTTGGCGAGTTCGCCGCCGGTGCCGGGCAGATCCTGGCGCTCGGATCCATGCCGGGCCAATGTCCAACGTACCCACGCCGTCGGCAGCAAGATGATTGCCACCAACGCCGCAAGGCCAATTGCGATCAGCATTCGCTACAGCTGGCCGGGCCGTCAGGCCGCGCCAGCCTGCTTGCGCACCAGCACAAACTGCTGGCCAGCCGAACTGGTGCAGTTCATTTGCGATGTCGTCACCAGCGAGCAATTCACACTCGACGTGGTCTGGCGGATGATCGACGTCACCGAAATCGTGACAGCGGTCGGGCTGGTATTCCGGTAGGTGCCCGTTGCGAGCTTGTTGCCGGTGTCGACCGCCAGCGTTTCAAACGTGCCGCCAGCAAAGCGCGACATCGCAACACCGTCGGTCGACAGCCATTCACCCTCGACGCCCTGAGGGGCTCTGACGACCGGACCTGTCGAGCCGGGGCCGGGGCCGGTTTGACAACCGGCAACAGCCAAAAGTGCAAGCGCAGCCCCCGCCAGCGCGGCCTTCCGTGCAATCAGCATGGTATTTTTCCCTGTTTTTATCCCCACGCCTCCTGAATTGCGCGTTATCGCCGCGAAATCAATAGCGTTTGGACCTCTGTCAACGTACGAGAATGTTGCGGAACTGCCAGGGGTCTTTCTCGTCAATATCTTCGGGGAACAGGCCTGGCCGTCCTTCAAGCGGAGTCCAGTCCGTGTAGTAGCCATTGACTGGCCCGAGATAGGGGCGCTGCACTTCAAGGCAACGGCGATAATCCATCTCGTCGGCCTCGACGATGCCTTCGTTCGGGTTTTCCAGCGCCCAGACCATGCCGGCCAGAACCGCTGACGTCACCTGCAGACCGGTCGCGTTCTGGTGCGGGGCCAAGCGCCGCGCTTCTTCGAGCGTCAGCTGCGAGCCATACCAGTAGGCATTCTTCTTGTGGCCGAAGACCAGCACACCGAGTTCGTCGGAACCGTCGACCAGCTCATTCTCGTCCAGCACGTGCTGCACCGGCTGCGCCTTGCCTGCTGCGCCAAACATCTCGTTCAGCGACAGGATCGCGTCATTGCACGGATGATAGGCATAGTGGCAGGTCGGGCGGTAGGTCACTTCGCCTTTCTTGTCGCGCACGGTGTAATAGTCAGAGATCGAGATCGCTTCATTGTGCGTCACCAGCAGGCCATATTGCGGGCCGGGCGTCGGGCACCAGGTGCGGACGCGGGTATTTGCGCCAGGCTGTTCCAGGAAAATGCCGGCCTGCGAACCCTTCTTGTGGGTCTTGGCGTTCTTCGGCATCCATTTTTCATTGGTTCCCCAGCCAAGCTCTGCTGGCTGCAGCCCTTCTGAAATGAAGCCTTCGACCGACCAGGTATTCCAGAACACGTTGAGCGGTTTTGGACGCTTGGTGCGCTGGGTGTCGCGCTCGGCAATGTGCACGCCCTTGACGCCCAGCTTTTTCATCAGCTTGGCCCAGCCTTCGCGGTCGTTCGGGCCGGGCTCCTTGACGTCCAGCTTGGTGTCTTTCGCCAGATTGACCAGCGCCTGCTTGACGAACCAGGACACCATGCCGGGATTTGCGCCGCAGGTGGAAACAGCCGTCGGGCCACCCGGGTTCTTGCGCTTTTCGGCCAGCAAGGTCTCGCGCAGCGCGTAATTGGTACGGTCGGCGTTTTTCACCTTGTCGTCGAAATAGAAGCCCAGCCACGGCTCGATGACCGTGTCGACATAGAGCGCACCGAGTTCGCGGCAGAGCCGCATCAGGTCAACCGAGCCGGTGTCCACCGACAGGTTGACGCAAAAGCCCTGGCCGCCGCCCTTGGTCAGAAGCGGCGTGAGCACCTTCTTGTAATTGTCCTTGGTGATGTCCTGCTTGACGAAGGCGACGCCGTGCTCGTCGAGGATTGCCTTGTTTTCCTCGCTCGGGTCGATGACCACGAGGCGGGATTTGTCGAATTTGAAGTGGCGCTCGATTAGTGGAAGGGTGCCCCTGCCGATCGATCCAAAACCGATCATCACGATTGGGCCGGTGATCTCACCGTAGACAGGCCATTTCGCATTCGCCAATTTTCAGCACTCCATTGCTGTTTCATCTGGCCAAAGACAAACCACATCGGCGCGTCATAATAAACAGGATTCAGCAAAAGCCGCCGTTCTGCAGCGTTTCTCGCCCGAATCGAGACGTTTCTGGTTAATCCGGGCGGATCTTGTTCACAGCAGCACGCTGAGGATGATGCCACCCAGCGCGCAACCGGCAAGTGTTGCCGCCATGCCAAGATGGAAGCGGAACATCGCGATCATCGCTGCGGCTGCCAGAAGCGCCGCCCGCCAGTCGAGCGACGACAGGACCGGCAGATCGAGCCGGACCGGCCCAAATCCGACGCTCGCCATCTCCCGGAACAGGACATGCATGGCAAACCACACCGCCAGATTGAGGATCACCCCGACAACCGCAGCCGTGATCGCCGACAATGCGCCTGCAATCGCCTTGTTGCCACGCAATGTCTCGACAAATGGCGCGCCGGCAAAAATCCAGAGGAAACACGGCGCAAATGTTACCCACACCGTCAGTGCCGCGCCGAGCGCGCCGGCCAGCATAGGATCAAGCGCCCCAGGCGCGCGATAGGCGGCCAGAAAGCCGACATGTTGCAGCACCAGGATCAGCGGCCCGGGCGTGGTTTCGGCAAGGCCCAGCCCGTCGACCATTTCGCCCGGCGTCAGCCAGCCAAACCCGTCCACCGCCGACTGCGCCACGTAGGCCAGCACGGCATAGGCGCCGCCAAAGGTCACCACCGCCATGGTCGAAAAGAACGTCGCTATGCGCGTCCACACGCTTGTGTCCCCTGTCTGAGCCCAGAGCAAAGCCACCGGCAGCAGCCAGACCGGCAGCCAGATGGCAAGCGTGCGCAACGCGCGAGCCGCCGACGGCCGGGTGTGGTCCATCTCGCCGCGCGCAAACATCGCCTCCACAACATTGGCAGGTTCGGGCGCTGCCCCTTTTCCGGCTGCTTTCGACGGATCCGAGACGCGCGACATCAGCCAGCCGGTCAGGCCCGCCGCCAGAATGATGAACGGAAACGGAATGTGCAGGGCGGCAATCGCCACAAAGGCAAGCGCTGCGATCACATAGGACGCTCGCGTTTTCAGCGCCCGGCGGCCAATGCGCATCAGCGCCTCGACAACGACGGCCAGCACCGCCGCCTTGACGCCCAGAAACGCGGCGTCGATCAGCGGCACGTCGCGGTAGAGCACGTAGAGCATGCTCAGGCCCAGCATCACCAATGCGCCGGGCAGGATGAACAGCAGCCCCGCGATCAGGCCGCCCGCTGTTCGATGCATCAGCCAGCCGATATAGGTCGCCAGCTGTTGCGCCTCGGGGCCGGGCAGCAACATGCAATAGTTCAGTGCATGCAGGAACCGCTGCTCGCCGATCCAGCGCCGGTCCTCGACCAGTTCCTTGTGCATCAGCGCGATCTGGCCAGCCGGCCCGCCAAAAGACAAAAGGCCGATCTTCAGCCAGACACGCGTGGCCTCAGCCAGCGAAGGCGGGGCAGGATCGGCCTGGCTGCTCATGGCTCTTTTCTGACCCTACCTGGATCGGTGATTTACGGGATGTTGCCGACCTGCGGCGGTCCGCCCTGTCGCCCGGCATTTCTATATCACTACGACCTGAAAGGGTCTAATCGCCGTGCTTCTTCTCCAGATGTCCGCCAAAAGCGAAACGCATAGCCGACTGCATCTTGTCGGCGAATCCAGCATTGCCGCGCGAGGAGAAGCGGTCAAACAGCGCCGCCGACAGCACCGGGGCAGGGACGCCGGTGTCGATGGCCGCCTTCAGCGTCCAGCGGCCTTCGCCGGAATCAGATACCCGGCCGTCAAAGCCATCAAGTTTTGGATCAGCGGCCAGCGCCTGCGCCGTCAGGTCGAGCAGCCAGGAGCCGACAACGCTGCCGTGCCGCCACACTTCGGCCACCGCAGGCAGGTCGATCTCCATCTGGTAATATTGCGGCTGGTCGAGCGGCGTTGTCTCGGCGTTGGCCTCACGCTTTGTCGCGCCGTCATTGGCGGATTTCAGAATGTTGAACCCTTCGGCGTAGGCCGCCATCAGGCCGTATTCGATGCCGTTATGCACCATCTTGACGAAGTGGCCTGCGCCGCTTGGCCCGCAATGCAGAAATCCTTGCGGCGCGGTGCCGGTTTCGGGCGAGGGGGCGGCATCGCCATTGGGGGCCAGCGAGGCAAAGACCGGGTCAAGCCGGTGGACGGCGTCCTTTGTGCCACCGATCATCAGGCAATAGCCGCGCTCCAGTCCCCAGACGCCGCCCGACGTGCCGACATCGACAAAGTTGAGGCCGGCCGGAGCCAGCTCGGCAGACAGATCAATGGCGTCCTTGTAGTTGGAATTGCCGCCGTCGATGATCGTGTCGCCTGGCTGCATCAATCCTGCCAGTTTGCGCACATTGTCGCCGGTGATTGCGGCCGGCAGCATCAGCCAGGCGGCGCGTGGCGGCGCCAGCTTCTGGACAAACTCCTCCATCGACGCCGCGCCTGTCGCGCCGGCCTCAACCAGTCCGGCAACCGCCTTTTGATTGATGTCATAGACGACGCATTGATGGCCCGCGCGGAGCAAGCGATGCACCATGTTTGCGCCCATCCGGCCAAGGCCAATCATTCCGATCTGCATGTCATTTTTCCAATCTGCAAAGCTTTTGAGCCCTTTGTGCATCCCATCGGGATCGCATTGCAACAGTTCAGGCGCGACGGACCGAGACCTGTCAACCGAAGGCCTCACTACTTTTTTTGTTCAATTCGCTGCCAATCGGCGATAATGAAATCCGACCTTTTGAAATGAAAGCCGGATTGATGCCTGCATATCGTTCGAGAACCACCACCCATGGCCGCAACATGGCCGGCGCACGCGGCCTGTGGCGCGCCACCGGCATGAAGGATGGCGATTTCGGCAAGCCGATTATCGCGGTGGTCAACTCGTTCACCCAGTTCGTGCCGGGCCACGTGCACCTGAAAGACCTCGGCCAGCTTGTTGCGCGCGAGATTGAGGCCGCCGGCGGCGTCGCGAAGGAATTCAACACGATCGCCGTCGATGACGGCATCGCAATGGGCCATGACGGCATGCTCTATTCGCTGCCCTCGCGCGAAGTGATCGCAGACGCGGTCGAATACATGGTCAATGGCCATTGCGCCGATGCGATGGTCTGCATCTCCAATTGCGACAAGATCACGCCCGGCATGCTGAACGCAGCCATGCGGCTCAACATCCCGGCAGTGTTTGTCTCCGGCGGGCCGATGGAAGCCGGCAAGGCTCTGGTCAAGGGCAAGCTGCAGGCGCTCGATCTGGTCGACGCGATGGTGATGGCGGCCGACGACAAATACACCGACGAAGAAGTCGCGACTGTCGAAGAGGCGGCATGCCCGACCTGCGGCTCGTGCTCGGGCATGTTCACCGCCAATTCGATGAACTGCCTCACCGAAGCTCTCGGTCTGTCGCTGCCTGGCAATGGCTCGACGCTGGCTACGCACTCCGACCGCAAGCGGCTGTTTGTCGAGGCCGGGCATCTGATCGTCGACCTCGCACGCCGCTATTACGAGCAGGACGACGCATCCGCCCTGCCGCGTTCCATCGCCACCAAGAAGGCGTTTGAGAACGCCATGTCGCTCGACATCGCCATGGGCGGATCGACCAACACCATCCTGCACATTCTGGCGGCTGCCTATGAAGGCGGGGTCGACTTCAATCTTGATGACATCAACGCGCTGTCGTTGAAGGTCCCTGTGCTCTGCAAGGTCGCCCCCGCAAAGAGCGACGTGCACATGGAAGACGTGCACCGCGCCGGTGGCATCATGTCGATCCTCGGCCAGCTCGACCGCGCCGGCCTCATCAACCGCGATGAACCGACTGTTCACGCCGTCACGATTGGTGATGCGCTCGACCAGTGGGACATTTCGCGGACCAATTCGGAAAACGTGCGCCAGTTCTACATGGCGGCGCCTGGCGGCGTGCGCACGACGCAGGCGTTCTCGCAATCAAACCGCTGGAAGGATCTCGACCTCGACCGCAAGGCAGGCGTCATCCGCTCTGCCGACAACGCCTTCTCGAAAGACGGCGGCCTGGCCGTGCTGAAAGGAAATATCGCGCTCGACGGCTGCGTGGTGAAAACCGCTGGCGTTGACGAGTCGATCCTGAAATTCACCGGGCCGGCAATCGTGTATGAAAGTCAGGATTCGGCGGTGAAAGGCATTCTGTCCAACGAGGTGAAGCCCGGCGACGTTGTCGTCATCACCTATGAGGGACCGAAGGGCGGACCTGGCATGCAGGAAATGCTCTACCCGACCAGCTACCTCAAATCGAAAGGTCTCGGCAAAGCCTGCGCTCTGTTGACCGACGGCCGATTTTCGGGCGGCACGTCCGGTCTGTCGATCGGCCATGCCTCGCCAGAGGCTGGCATGGGCGGCGCGATCGGGCTGGTCAAGACTGGCGACATCATCGAGATCGACATCCCGGGCCGCACCATCAACCTGAAGATCAGCGATGCTGAGCTGGCCGAGCGCCGCAAGGCGCAGGACGCCAAGGGCTGGAAGCCGGCCGAGAAGCGCAAGCGCAATGTCACCACGGCGCTCAAAGCCTATGCCGCCTTTGCATCGAGCGCCGACAAGGGCGCGGTGCGCATCCTGCCCGAGGAGTACAATTGATGGCGGTTCCAAGCGGCTGGCGGCACATTTCGACTGCGCCGAAGGACGGTTCGCGACTGCTGGTGACGGTTGGCGAGAGCGAGCAGGGACCGGCGCAGGTCGATGTCGCCTATTGGGCGAGGGCCGACCAGTTCGGTATCGAGGGCTGGCGCTCGGCGGATTCGCATCCGGGCCAGATATTCTCTTATGCGGACACGGAACTGAAATGCTGGATGCCGATGCCCGGCGCTGGCGAAGCGATCATGCCTGCGCCATGGACGGCTGAATCAGGCGAAGAATTGTACGGCTCGGGCATCTGACCGAGCCGTCTTTCCTGTCTGCTGTTTGCCGCAACTCGTCCATCAGGACGCCACGGAGTTCGTTGAAAGGAACCACTCGTTAACCCTGTTGATTCACACTGAGGATGGTTGATTGGCTGCATTCAACTGCGTTGTGTTCTCAGTTTGGTACGAGTTGGTGCGTCATCCGTTTTTGCTGCCGCGCGTGTCGCGGCTCCCCCACATATCCGGTTCTATTCTGCTTGCCTGTGTAGCAACTGCACTGCCCGGCGCTGCCTTGGCCGGAAAGGCGTTTCATGCGCCGGCATTTGCTCTGTCGCTCGTGAAGCCCGGAACGCCTGCAACACAGTTTCACGGATCGGCGAGGTCAATTGCGCCGTTCCTGCATACCCCTGACGATAAATGGTACCATCATCTTGGCCACTCGGCAGCGCAGCCGGAGCGGGTTGCAACGCTTGATAAACGTCTGGCTCCCGAGCCGCGCGTCGCGAGGCTGAACGATCAAACAGCCGAACAGCAAGCGGTTGAAAAGACGCCCGCACCCGGACTGGCCGCTTTGCCTCCGGCAAAGGCATCTGCTGCAACGGTGCTGGCCTTTGCCCCTTCATCGCCGAAGGCGGAAGGCGGAGCGATTGCTGCGCTTCGGACGATGAGCGAGGATGCCGAAGGTGGTATCGACCTCGGCGCGCTGGAGATCGAGAATGTTCCGCTGCCCGAAGCCCGGCCGCAGCGCGATGAAGCAGTTGCGAAGCCAGAAGCTCCGGCGGCGAAACTCGTGCCTGCGCCAAAGGCAGTCGCATCCTTGCCGCCACCGGAGAAGCCCACCGTCGCCGAAAAGCCAACAGGCGGGTTGTTCAAGAATTTGTTCAACGGCAGCGCCAAACGCGGCAATAACAAAATCGCCGTCTATGACATCAGTGCGGCAAAGGTCTACATGCCGGACGGTTCGGTGCTTGAGGCGCATTCGGGCATCGGCAAGATGGCCGACAATCCACGCTATGTGCATGTGAAGATGAACGGGCCGACGCCGCCGCAGACCTATGATCTCAGGATGCGCGAAAGGCGGTTCCACGGTGTGGAGGCGGTGCGCATGCTGCCGGTCGGTGATCAGACGATGCATGGCCGCGACGGCATTTTGACCCATTCCTACCTGCTGCGGGGCCGAGCTGGCCAGTCGCATGGCTGTGTCGCGTTCAAGGAATATCACAAGTTCCTGGCGGCGTTCAAAAAGGGCCATGTGACACGCATCATCGTCGTGCCGGGCGGCGGGGCGGGCGCATTTGCGCGGGCCAATTCGAGGGCCGGAGACGACGCGTAGTTCAACCGGTCGCGGCGATCTTCTCGAGCGCCGCGACCAGCCGGTCACGGTCGGCGGTCAGTCCCTTGTAGTCCAGCTGATCGCCGTTCATTGCCAGTAACTGGCTTGCGAGCGAGCGGGCGATCTGGGCCCGGTCAGAGTGTTTTGCGATTGCGCCCAGCGGATCGAGATAGATGCGAATCGTGAACAGGATGTCGCCCGAGACCGGCAGCTTGCGCAGCGTCTGGCGCTCGACGCGGATGAACGCCGCGTCGTGGACATCTCGTCCGCCAAATCGTGATGGTCTGGTTTCCGCCCGCTCGTCGCGCCCGGCATTCGACATCGGGTGATAGAGGTTCGGGTTCGCCTGGATCGACCAGTTGAAGCGAAGCACCGGCTGATGCAGCCGGTCGAACATGCGGGTGATGAGTTCGTTGTTGCGCGAGCCTGCGCCAAAATCGGGCACCGGCTGGTGGATTTCATGGATCGGCAGCCCAAATTTTTCAGTCAACGTCCATGACGAGGGAAAGCACAGCGATCCGGCGGCCAGCCGCCAGCCAGTCTCACCCTTGCGCATCAGTATCAGGTCTTCCTGCACCAGCAGCGACGCCCTGTGCAGTGGCGGCAGGCTTGCGTTTGCGGCTGGGCCAGCGAGGCTCGCCGCTATCCCGTCCGGCCCGATCGCATATCGCTGCGGGAATTGCGCGACCAGGTGTTCGGACAACAGGTCGAGCACCTCCTGCTGCGCGTCAATCGTATCGGCCTCTGCGACCAGCACCTCTGGCGTGCGCTCAGAATACTGCCGCTGCTTTTCCCCCAGCTGCAGATCGAACGTATCGTCGATGTCGATCCAGCCAGCCAGATCGAGAGGCTTCAGGCCGATGGTGAACGGCGACGTTGAACCGTCATAGGGAGTTGGTGAAAGTGCGGGCATGGTTCGATCCAAAACAAAAGGCCGGCTCCTTTGCAAGAGCCGGCCTTGAACTGAAATCAGTCCGATCAGGTGTTGCCGCTGCCGCCTGCTGTCGGGAAGCGTCGCAGGAACTCCTTTTCGTTGCCAGCCGCCAGCAGTTTGGCCTGCTCGATCCAGCGTTCGCGTTCGATGCGGCCGTCGAATTCAAGAACGTCCTCGACGCGCTTGATGTCCGCCGCGGTCCAGGCGGCGATCTGCTTGAAGGTGGTGATGCCAAGGCCGCGCAGTTTTTTGTCGTTGACCGGACCGATACCGATCATGCGGCGCAGATTGTCGGGTTTCGCAGGCTTGGCGGGCGCTGCCTTGACAGCCGCGGGCTTGGGTGCGGCGGCCTTTTTCGGTGCGGGCTTCTTGACCGGGGCAGACATGAGGGCGACCGGCGCTGGAGCAGGACGTTCGCGCAGTTCTGCAAGCTGGGCGTTGAGTCCGCGAACGGTTGCGTCGAGATCGGCGCGCGCCTTACCGCACGCCTCAAGGTCGCGCTTGAGGCGGTCATTTTCGGCGCGAAGCCGGGCCAGGTCGCTTTCAAGCTCGACGATGCGGCCGCGCAGACGGCCCCAGATGATCCAGCCAAGCAGAAGACCCAGCAGGAACGCGCCGAGGATATAGAGGAACATCTGTGTGAGGAGGTAACCCATTCACGTGTCTCCGGATTCAGGAAAAGGGGTACGCGCCGCGATCAGGGCAGCGACCATTCCATGGTGATACGGCGGTTTTCCTGCCGGCCCGCATCGGTTGAATTGTCGGCAATGGGCTGGCGTTCGCCGTAGCCAAGTGCGGTGATGATCTCGTCCTTGATGCCACGTTGCGCCAGCGCTGTCTTGACGGCATCGGCGCGCGACTGACTGAGGCGCAGGTTTGCGTCGTCGTCGCCGACATTGTCGGTGTGCCCGCCGATGGCGACCTTGAGGCCGGGCAACTCAAGGCAAGGCTTCGCAACAAGCATGATGCGGTCGATGACGCCGAGGCCATAATTCGTGATGGTGGCGCTGCCCGTCTGGAACTGGATCGACGCACCTTTGAGCAGGCCGGCAATGGCTTCGTTGCAACTGCGCGCGACGTCGATGGCGGATGGTGCGCCTGGCAGGGCTGGCGCCGGTTTGGTGGCCAATTGCGCCGTCAGGTCTTCGATCTGCTTGCGCGCTGCATCAAGGTCTGCCTGCAGCGTGCCGGACGATTTTTCAAGTTCTGCCAGACGCGCTTTGGTGGCTTCAAGTTCGGCGGCCAGTTCGTCAGCGCGTTTGCGTGCCGCGTCGAGATCAGCTTGAGCGCTGCCACTATTGCCCTCCAGATCGGCCACACGCTTCTTGGCGGCGGCGAGTTCTTCGGTGAGTGCCGCAGCGCGCGCTTCGAGATCGGCCAGAAGCCTGGCGCTCAGGTCGTCGGGGCGAGGCGTGATAGCAGCTTCAAATGTGTTGCCGAGCCCGCCGGTTACGCCGGCGATAGCGTCCTGCGGGGCGCTACCCGTGAGGTACGATTTTTCGCCTTCAAGCGACAGGTTGCCCCAGTCGAGCGCACTCAAGCCCTTGGCGCCAGCGGCAGCGCGGTCAAGCCAGTTGCTGTCAAGACCCTGTTCGCGAACAACGAGGCGGTCGACAATATTGGCCGATGGATTGGCGGTTCGAAAAGCGTCCAGCACGGCTGCGCGGCCGGCTTCCGTGGCAATTTCACCAGAAGCGATGATCGTGCCATCAGGTGTTTTTGCGATACCCAGACGTCCAGGCGCTGATGGCGCGGCAGGGGCGGGGCCCTTGACGACGACCTGCCAGAGATCCGGCGCCGCGCCGGCGAGCGCATCAGCCGCAGATGCGGCTGCATCATTTGCTGTATGGCCAAAAAGTTTGAGCTTGCCTTCGGTTGCGATGAGCGAACCAACGTCGAGCGCAGCAAGCTGCTTGAAGGCGTCGCCGAGTGAGCCAAGGGCAGTGTCGCCGCCTTTGCCGGAAACTTCGATCCGGTTGTCAATGGCGCCAGTGAACGAGGCTTTTGCGGCGGCTTCGGTCGCAGCCTTGACGTCATCACTCGGAGCAAGACCGGTCAGCACGAGGCTGCCGTCAGACCGCTTTTCGGCAGAGATGAATTCCAGCACCTTCGTCTCGGCGGCCGCGACAGGAACCCAAAGCCCGTCATATGGCCCAAGCGCGCCATAGACATCATCGGCTGCGGCAAGGGTTTTCGACTTCGATGCATCGTCTGGTTCAGGTCCGCGGACAGTGACAAAACGTCCATCGACGATGACTTCGGCATCGGCATTCAGCGCCTTCACCGCGTCGCCTGTTCTTGTCAGGATGTCCTGCTCGATAGCTGGAGCCTTGTAGCCATATGCCCGCCAGCACAACAACACAGCAAGAATGGCCCAGACAATTGTCAGCAAACCTCTCATCAACTTCCCCCGGTCAGGCGATGTTCCGCAATTTGAACGCGCCGAACCTAACACATGCTACGTAGAGGAAAGCAAGTCTAACGGCCTGGACAAGCAGTTTATTCACGATCGGCAAATTATTCAGACGTCAAGCGCCTCAAGTTCGGCGATCAATCCCTCGATCACCGACAGACCCTGTTGCCAGAAACCGGGGTCGGCGGCGTCGAGGCCAAATGGTTGCAGCAACTCACGATAATGCTTCGTGCCACCTGCACGCAGAAGCTGGAAATACTTGTCCTGGAAGCCTGGTCCGGCGTTCTGGTAGACGGAGAACAGCGAATTCACCAGACAGTCGCCGAAAGCATAGGCATAGACGTAGAAAGGTGAATGGATGAAGTGCGGAATATAGGTCCAGAAAGTTTCGTATCCAGGCTGGATGCGGATCGCCGGGCCAAGGCTGGCCGACTGAACGTCCAGCCACAGCTGGCCGATACGCTCGGAGGTCAGTTCGCCAGACTTGCGCTCGGTATGCACCTTGCGCTCGAACTCGTAGAAAGCGATCTGGCGCACGACGGTGTTGATCATGTCCTCGACCTTCTGGGCCAGCATTGCCTTGCGTTCGCGCCGGTCAGTGGTGCGGTCGAGCAGCGAGCGGAAGGTGAGCATTTCGCCAAAGACCGAGGCGGTTTCAGCCAGTGTCAGCGGTGTCGGCGCCATCAGTGCGCCCTGGTGGGCGGCCAGCACCTGGTGCACGCCGTGGCCGAGTTCATGCGCCAGCGTCATCACATCGCGCGGCTTGCCGAGGTAGTTGAGCAGCACGTAAGGGTGCGCCGAGGGCACGGTGGGGTGAGCGAATGCGCCTGGGGCTTTTCCGGGACGAACGCCGGCATCGATCCAGCGCTTGTCAAAGAAGCCGCGTGCGATGTCGGCCATTTCCGGCGAGAAACCACCAAAGGCAGACAGGACGGTCGTCTTGGCCTCATCCCAGCCGATCACCGCCTGTGGCGTGTCGGGCAGGGGGGCGTTGCGATCCCAGCTGTTCAACTGATCGACGCCTAGCCAACGTGCTTTCATGGCGTAGTAGCGGTGGGAGATGCGGGGGGCGGCATCGTGCACGGCGGACGCAAGCGCATCCACGACACTTCGCTCGACCCGGTTGGCCAGGTGGCGCGCGTCGGCAATGTCTTCAAAGCCGCGCCAGCGGTCGGAAATTTCCTTGTCCTTGGCGAGCGTGTTGGTGATCAGTGTGAATGTCTGGAGATTCTCGCCAAAGGTTTTGGCCAAAGCTTCAGCGGCGCGGCGGCGTGCGTCGGGATTCGGATCCTGCAGCCGGTTGAGAGCCGGTTCGATCGACAGGTCTTCGCCGTCGATGCGAAAACGCAACGCTGTCATTGTCTCGTCGAACAGGCGGTTCCAGGCGGCGCGGCCGCTAACCGACTTTTCGTGGAACAATTGTTCGACGCGGTCTTCGAGCTGGTAGGGTTTGTCTTTGCGCAGATCGACAATCCAGGGCCGGTAGCGCGCAAGTTCGGTGTCCCTTTCCATGGCCGCATCGACCAGAGCGTCGTCGACCTTGTTCAGCTCAAGCGCGAAAAACAGCAGATTTGCGCCTGCATTTGTCATCTTCTCTTGGATGTCGCCGTAGAGTTTGGCGTTTGCCGGCGCAGATGTGTCGCCCGCATAGACCAGGCCGGCAAATGACAGCAGCCGGCCAATCAGTTCCTCGAGCTCTTCATATTCCCTGATTGCCTGGACCAGTCCGCCTTGCTGCGGATCACTCGTTTCATCGGCCAGCCTGCCTTTCCAGCGGCGCTCGAATGCGGCGGCGCGCTCGGCGGCGCGCGCCAAGTCGTCATTGATCTCCGGTCCATCGATTGACGGATAGAGATCTGCAAGGTTCCACTGCGGCAGGGCCTCAGCGTCGAGACCGGACGACGACACTGCCGCGATGTTCATGGGGACGGGCTTTTGAGTGGTCGAGAGCATAGACGGTACCTGGTTATCAAGCTGAGGTCTAACGCCCAATACTGCGTACGTATACCAAGTTTGTTGTACCCTTGTTTAGAACCCTGTGTCATTACGATGCACCATGACACTTGCGAAACCGAGTTCGGCCGCCGGAGGCCAGGGGCAAACAATTCTTGTCGTCGACGACGATCCGGTGCAACGCCGCCTGATGGAGACGGCATTGTCCAAGATCGGCTACCAGCCGGCAGTGGCCGCTTCCGGCGCCGAAGGGCTGGCTGCGCTGTCGGCTCCTGACGGGAAGATCGCAGCGGTGCTGCTTGATCTTGTGATGCCGGAAATGGGCGGGCTCGACGTGCTTGCACGGATGCGCGACGGCGGCATTGATACGCCCGCGATCGTGCTGACCTCGAATGGTGGCATGGAGACAGTGATCTCGGCGATGCGCGCCGGAGCGTTTGATTTTCTCGTCAAGCCCGTTTCACCGGATCGATTGAAAGCATCGCTTGCCAATGCGATCAAAGTGGAGGGGCGCGATGGCGCGGCCCGCCAGGCGCGGCGTCAGCCTTCTGCGGCGCTGGGCTTTCGAGAGATGATTGCGCAAGCGCCCCGAATGGAGCGTGTGCTGCAATTGGGCCGCAAGGCGGCAGGCTCTGACATTCCGATCCTGATCGAAGGCGAATCGGGCAGCGGCAAGGAAGTGATCGCCCGCGCCATCCAGGCGGCCAGCGATCGCAAGGGCAAGCCATTCATCACAGTCAATTGTGGAGCGATCCCCGACAATCTGGTCGAAAGCATCCTGTTTGGCCATGAGAAGGGTGCGTTTACCGGCGCGACCGAGAAACATCCGGGCAAATTTGTGGAAGCCAATGGCGGAACGCTGTTTCTCGATGAGATCGGCGATCTGCCGCTCGACGTGCAGGTCAAGCTGCTGCGCGCCGTGCAGGAAGGCGAAGTCGAAACAGTGGGGGGGCGCGGCGTCCAGAAGGTCGACATAAGGCTGATCTCGGCAACGCATCGCGACCTGCTGCAACGGGTGAAGGACGGGCTGTTTCGTGAGGACCTTTACTACCGGCTGAATGTGTTTCCGATCCAGGTGCCGCCGTTGCGCCAGCGGGCGGGTGACATTCCGGCGCTTGTGGCGCATTTCATCGCACGGCTTGCCAAGCGTGAGCGCAGCGCAATTTCCGGCATTTCGCCGAAAGCGCTGTCGATGCTGATGGCCTATGACTGGCCTGGCAATATCCGCCAGCTGGAAAACGCAGTGTTTCGTGCGTTTGTGCTGGCCGACAGCGGATTACTTGACGTTGACGACTTCCCCCAGATCCGGCTCGAACTTGAGAATGGTGATGGGGAAGCCAGGTGGGCCGACGATGCAGTCAATGTCCGGCGCGGCATTGACGCGCCAAGCTTGCCGCGGATGATCGGCAAGCCGACAATGATTGCAGAGGAAGCGGTTGATGTTTCGCCGCCGGCAAGTGTCAGTGCGCTTGATGGCAGCGGCAATGTGCGCACGCTGTCTGATATCGAACTTGAGATGATCCTGTTTGCCGTCGACCACTATGGCGGGCAGATGAGCGAAGTGGCGCGGCGGCTTGGAATTGGCCGATCCACGCTTTATCGCAAGTTCAAGGAATACGGGATTGATCCTGATTCCGGGCGTTTGATCGCCGAAAACGCTGCAAGCGCGCAAATCGCCGAAATCGGCCGATAAACCAATTGTTTGCCATATCCGGGCGTGGCTGGGCCAGGTGTCTCCGCTGCCATCGTGTTACCGCATTTGGGCTTCACTAAGCTGTGATTAACCATTAGGCACGATAGTCACAGACTCATACCCTGTGCAAAGTCGTTGTCAGGGACCAAAATCAGCCGGCAAGGCGGGGCGATTTGACCAGGATCGTAAGTGTCCATCAGGGACAGAGTGGCAGTAGACTAGATTGGCGGCGTCCATTTGCGGCGTTGATGCTGGCTATGGCTTGCCTTTTTGCAACTGCTCCGTTTGCTGCGGCCGAGACGCGCACGCTGAAGCTTTACTACCTGCATACGAGGGAGAAGGCTGAAATCACGTTCAAAAAGAACGGCCGCTATGTTCCCTCCGGCCTCAAGCAGCTGAATTATTTCCTGCGCGACTGGCGCCGCAATGAGCCGACCAAGATGGATCCGCGTCTGTTCGACCTGGTGTGGGAAGCCTATCGCGCCGCTGGCGGCCGCGACTACATCCACGTTGTGTCAGCCTATCGCTCGCCCGCCACCAATTCGATGCTGCGCAAGCGCGGCCGTGGCGTGGCCAAGCAGAGCCAGCACATGCTCGGCAAGGCGATGGATTTCTTTGTCCCAGGCGTGAAGCTGAAGAACCTGCGCAACGCCGGTTTGCGCATCCAGGGCGGTGGTGTTGGTTATTACCCGACTTCTGGCTCGCCGTTCGTTCATATGGACGTCGGCAATGTGCGTCACTGGCCGCGCATGAGCCGTAGCGAACTGGTTTCGGTGTTCCCGAACGGCAAGACGCTGCATGTGCCGACGGATGGCAAACCGCTGCCTGGTTATGACGCGGCTGTCGCAGCCTATGCCAAGCGCAAGGGTGCGCCGATCGCCATGGCCAGCAATGACAGCTCCGGCAAAAAGGGTGGTTTCTTCGCGAAGCTGTTCGGCGGCGGGGCTGATGAGGAAGAAGAGACCGGGACCGCATTTGCAGACGCAACGCCTCGCGCGGCGCCTGCTCCCAAAGCGGTTGTCGTAGCTGAAGCAAAACCTGCTGCGCCAAAGCCCGTGCCAAAGGCGTCGGTGCTTGAAGATTCTATGGGTTCGGCCCAGCAGCCTGTTGTGGCAGCGCCTCAAGCGCCAGCCGCAGCAGAACCGGTGGCGGCTGAACCGGCTGCGCCTGAGCCAGAAGCGCCGAAGACCGCAGAAACCATCGTGGCGGCACTGCCGCTGCGTGACGTGCCACGCCCGATGCTCGCACCTCGGCCGTCTGCTGATGTGGGTATTGCCGAGGCCGAAGTTGCGCCGATGACCGAACAGGCGGCGGCGGAACTCGCGGCAGTCAATGTCGAGCAGGGCGTTGTCGAAGAGGGTGTGCCGATCCCGATGGCGCGCCCGGACCATACACCTGAGGTTCAGGTTGCGGAAGCCGCACCAATTGCTGTTCCTGCGGCGCCAAATGCCCTGGCTCCACGTGCTTCGGCGACCAAGGGCGAAATGGCGATTGAAACCATCCTGTCCGGACAGGAAAACAATGACGTGACCGGCATTCCGGTGCCTATGGCCCGCCCTGCTGCGCCGGTTGAAATGGCGGCACTTGCTCCGGCGCCCAAGGGGCAGACGGATGAGGCGCCGACCCGCAAGACTGATCGCATGGCACTTGCCGGTACCAAGCCGGCCAGTCCACGTCAGGCGCTACGCGGCATCGAGGCTGATCCTGTGAAAGCCGTGACAGCGGGACCTGCGACCACCCCGAAAGGTGCGAAGCCGGTGGCTGGCGACCAGAAGCGCGAGCCGAAGGTTGTGCAGAAGCCGGTGCAGACAGCCAATGTCGGCCGCGCGCTGTCGACCAAGAAGACGCTGTCGGCCAAGCCGGATGGCAAGGCGTTTGCGGTTGCGTCACTGCGTGATGCGCCGAAGGAAGTTTACACCGCCGGTTTCCGGCGGGGTGCTGTAACGCCCGACCCGCAGCGGTTTGGCGGTAAGGCTGTGACCTTCATGCCGGTGGCAAAATTCGGAACGAACTGAGCAAAATGATCGAGAAAAAACGCCCCGGAGACGGGGCGTTTTTTGTTTGCGTTGATCTCTGTTGCGATCAGCCTTTTTTCAGGCCGGACGCCTGACGGGCCAGCTTCTCAATTTCATCCCATTTGCCGTCGTTGACCAGTTCGTCTGGTGCAACCCAGGAGCCGCCGACGCACAGAACGTTGGGCAGCGAGAGATAGGTCATGGCGTTCTTTTCCGAGACGCCGCCAGTGGGGCAGAAGCGAATGCCTGCAAACGGCGAGGAGAGCGACTTCAGGTAGGCGGCACCGCCGGCCTGTTCCGCAGGGAAGAACTTTAGAAGCGAATAGCCGTGTTCCAGTGCGGCCATGATCTCGCTCGACGTAACCGCGCCCGGCAGCAGTGGCACATCGCCCTCATTGGCGGCGGCGACCAGTTGCGGCGTCAGGCCGGGGCTGACGATGAATTTTGAGCCGGCCTCAGACGCCTGTTCGAACTGGCGAGCGTTGAGGATTGTGCCTGCGCCGGTAACCGCCTCCTCGACTTCGTTGGCCACAGCGCGGATGGCGTCGAGCGCGACGGGAGTCCGCAGTGTGATCTCGATGGCTGGCAGGCCGCCACGCGCCAGCGCTCGCGCTAGCGGTATGGCATGTTTGACGCTGGCGATCTTGATGACCGGAATGACCGGCTGGCCAGTCATCACTGGCAAAAGCCGTTCGGTTTTCTGTGCCATGTTACGTCGACCCCTCTGCCTGACTTTCCACCATGCGCTAACATCCCGATCATCAGTTGTCGATTGCTAATCGATTTAGATTGCTATCTTGGCAATCCAGTCAACCATCCGGCGCCACCAGTGGCGACCGCCCCTTGCGGTTGACAGCGCTGCCATGGTCAACGGACCCGCAATGCCATCGGCGTCCAGCCCCTGTGCTGTCTGGAAACGCCGGATTGCAAGCTGGGTCTCGAGCCCGAATATGCCATCGCGGGCGACTGTCTGGCCGGCGGCGATCAACATAGTCTGCAGATCAACGACGTCTGGCCCGGTCGCGCCACGCGCGAGGGTGGGTATGGCGGGGGGGTCGACCGTGGCGCGTGGGGGCAGGCGGGCGTAGCGCGCATAGGCAGCGGCGATCTTGCGGTCGTAGCCGTGGCGTTTGTAGTCCGGGCCGTTGTAGCCGCGCGCGAACGCCGCCCAGTCGTGCCTGCGCAACGGGCTGACAAGGCCGGCCTTTTCGATGTAACGCGCCATCAGCTCGATCTGGCCGGCGACCGAACGGCGGGCCTCGGCGACAAGCGCGTCGACATTTGTATAGCCGAGCCAGGCCCAATGCGCTCCCATGACCTGGCCGACGCCCCACGAGACTGACTCATAAGCTGCCTGACGGTCTACTGCGGCTGCGCGGCGTAGCAGGGTCCACCGTGCGCTTTGCGTTGAGGGATTGGCCACTTTGCCAGCGGCCGGATTGGCGAGGCCAGCCTGCCGCGCGCGGTCGCGCTTTTCGCCGGACAGGCGGCGGTCGAAATAGTGGCCTTCGAACCTGATCAGCGGCTCTTCGCGCCCGTTGACGCGGGCGAATGTCTTGCCGCCTGATTCCACTTCGGCAACCGCAAGCATAGCGGCTGGTTCCACGCCAAGCCTCAGCGCCGTGCTGTTTATGTCTTCGATAGTCTGTCTGCTGAACATGTTTTCTGTCTCCGCTGCTCGACCCATGATCCGGCGGTTTGGGGGCGGGAGGACAAATCGGCGTTGAATTTCTTCGGACGAGCCTGTACGCGCATCGGCATGAGCGACAATTCCAACCAGATGCAGGTGCGCGTGGCGGCGCTTTACCGCTTTGTAGCCGTGGCCGATCCCGATGCGCTGAAAGCAACGCTCGCCAGCTATTGCAGCGGTAACGGGCTGAAGGGCACGCTGCTGGTTGCCCGTGAAGGCGTTAACGGTACGGTTGCAGGATCGCAGACTGCGCTGGACGGGCTGGTTGCCCTGCTGGCGCGACATGGTGTCGACCAGCTGGAGCTGAAATTCAGCGAGGCGGCCGAAATGCCGTTCCACCGGATGAAGGTGCGGCTGAAGCGCGAGATCGTAACAATGGGAGTCGAGACGCTCGATCCGGCGGATGCAGGATCTTATGTGGACGCGGCCGACTGGAATGCACTGATTTCTGATCCCGCTACGATCATCATCGATACCCGCAATGACTACGAAGTGGCGATTGGCACGTTCCGCGATGCGGTCGACCCGGCAACGACGAGTTTCCGCGAGTTTCCCGAATGGGCAACTGCGCATCGAGACGATCTGGCGGGGCGCAAGGTGGCAATGTTTTGCACCGGCGGCATTCGCTGCGAAAAGGCGACTGCCTATGTGAAAACCCTCGGCATTGACGACGTGTTTCACCTGAAGGGCGGGATCCTCAAGTATCTTGAGACTGTGCCGGAAGATGAAAGTCTGTGGCAGGGCGAGTGTTTTGTCTTTGACGAGCGGGTGTCGGTGGGCCACGGGCTGGTGGAGGGCGAGGCTGAGCTATGCCGCGCTTGCAGGCGGCCGCTGACGCCGCAGGATCGCGGGTCGCCACTTTATGTCGAGGGCATTTCGTGCGCGGCATGTCACGATGAACGCAGTGAGGCGGACCGGCAGCGTTATGCCGAGCGGCACCGCCAGGTGGGTTTGGCCAAGGTGCAAGGCCGCCGTCATGTCGGCCAGCAAGGCTGAAAATTCTGCGAGCCTGTTTGGCGCTTCCACGTTTTTGACTCACATCCGCCCCGGAATTGGCCGGGTATCATTGCAATGGGGGCAGGCGTTGCCTACGTCAAAGGGACAGGCGCGTGCCGACAACGACCTAATGAGGAGGTTCCATGTTCGACCCGAAAAAGCTTCTCGACGACCTGTTGAACAGTCAGGTTCCAGGCGGACAGGGAAGTGTGCGCGACAAGGCCGGACAGGCAGTGCAGATGGCCAAGGACAATCCACTAGCGACAGGCGCAATCGCTGCTGTGCTTTTGGGCACGGGAGCGGGACGCAAGCTGACCGGCAGTGCGGTGAAGATCGGTGGCCTGGCGGCAATCGCAGGCCTCGCCTACAAGGCATATCAGAACTATCAGAACGGCCAGCAGCCGCAGGAGACGGCGGCAAAGGAGCAGGACCTGCTGCCGCCGCCGGACAATACGAGCTTTCACCCGTCGCAGGCCCCGCAAGGCGAGACCGAGTTTGCGCTGACGCTGGTCCGGGCAATGATCGCCGCCGCTCGTGCTGACGGCCATATTGACGATAACGAGCGCAGCCGGATTTCCGACCGGTTGAAGGTGGCCGGTATTGGCGAGGAGGCACAACAATTCCTTGCGCAGGAGCTGCGCAACCCTGTGGACGTAGACGTTCTGGTGGTTTCGGCACGAACGGATGCGCAAAAGGTTGAACTGTACACAGCCTCGCGGCTGGCGATCGAGCCCAACAGCCGCGCCGAACGCGGCTATCTCGACATGCTGGCTGGCCGGCTTGGCTTGCCGGATGCGCTTGTCGATCATGTCGAAGCAACTGTGTCGTCAGCCAAGGTGCCGGTTTGACCCCCTGTGAAGCTTTTGCAGTGTTAAGCTTCGGTTAAGTTTCGTGCTGTAAATTTAGGCAATCGGATCCGCTATCTCCTCCCAAGCAGGGTCCTAAATTAGGGCGGCCGCCAATGGCCGCCCGCTTTGTATCCAGCAACTTGCAACGTTCGTCTCACTCTGCTTCCGTTCCTGAAAAGGAGACGGAAATGGCAGATCGAATCGCGCTGGTGACCGGCGCTGGCAGCGGAATCGGCACGGCGGTGGCGCATGGATTGCTGGCCGACGGCTGGACAACGGTGATGGTGGGCCGCCGCCAGGACAAGCTTGACGAGGCGGCTGGGACCAGCCCGTCGCCGGAACTGGCGCGGCCAATGGGCTGTGATGTCTCGAATCCCGGGCAGGTGGACGGACTATTTGCGCGGATCGAACAGGAGTTCGGGCGGCTTGACCTTCTGTTCAACAATGCCGGCATTGGCGCCAAGGGCGCACCGATCGACGAGATACCGGTCGAGACCTGGCTGGATGTGGTGAACGTCAATCTGACCGGTTCTTTTCTGTGCGCCCGTGGCGCATTTGGCCTGATGCGGCGGCAAAAGCCGATGGGCGGACGTATCATCAACAATGGCTCGATCTCGGCGCATGCGCCGCGTCCGGGATCTGTACCTTACACGGCGACCAAGCATGCGATCACGGGCCTGACCAAGACGATTGCTCTGGATGGCCGCCCCTTCGACATCGCCTGCGGCCAGATCGACATCGGCAATGCGCTGACCGAAATGGCGATGCCGATGACCAAAGGCGTGCCGCAGGCCGATGGCCGCATTGCGGTTGAGCCGACGATGGACCCCGTGGAAGTGGCGCAAGCGGTGATGCACATGGCCAACCTGCCGCTGTCGACCAATGTGCTGTTCATGACCGTGATGGCGACCAAGATGCCGTTTGTGGGACGCGGATGATGGCGGATAGTGTGACAATAGCGTTTGAAGCGGCGGGCAGCGAGGATGCGCGCTGGTGCCTCGGGCAATATTATGCCGAACTGGCGGAGCGGTTTGACGACGGGTTCGACCCGCTGGCCGTCAACAATTTCGATCCGGCGGAGATGACGCCGCCAAAAGGCTGGTTCCTGATTGCGCGGCGAGGCGGCAAGGCGGTTGGCTGCGGGGCGCTGAAACGCATGAAAGACGGGCGCGGCGAGATCAAGCGCGTCTGGATTGACAAAAGCGCCCGGGGAATTGGTCTTGCCGGACGGATCATGGACCGGCTGGAAATGCAGGCCGGCGAGGCGGGTTTTTCAGCCGTGGTGCTCGATACGAACAAGACGCTGGTCGAGGCGCGAGCCATGTATCTGAAGCGCGGCTACATCGAGATCCCGCGCTACAATGACAATCCCTACGCCGACCACTGGTTTGAGCTCAGCCTGTAGCAGCTCAGCACTCGCCGTCCTTCAGTTTTGACACGCCTGCGCCGCGCCGCATGCAGTCATTGCCATATGTCTTGCCGTCACAGCCGCAGACGGGAACGTATTCGCGGGTGCATCTCAATGTCTTTTCGACGCAGCTGCCGGATTTGCCGTCCTTACCGCATTGGCCGGCCTTGTATTCGCAGAAATCTTTCGACGAGCACTGGGTGGCGGCAGCGCCGCCACACATATTGCCCTTCGAGCCCATCGCCAGAGCTGGCGGTGACAGGGCGACGCCAGCCAGCGTGATGATCAGGACCAGTTGCGGCCGCAAACCGGCAAGGCGTCGAAGCATGATTTCCCCCCCCCTCTGTCTCTGGATCATTTTCTTGGTCCAGACTGGAGCTAAGCGATAACGGAAGTTTCCGGGGATTGTCCAGCCCGTCAACGCAAAGGAATACCCATGTCCGAAGATCTGTCGAACTGGACCGGCCGCCCAAGACCCGAACGCAAGGTGCTGGACGGGCGCTACGTGCGGCTGGAACCGCTGAGCGCGGCAAAGCATGGCGACGGTCTGTTTGAGGCGGCAACCGCCGGAAATTCGGACGAGCGGTTCCGCTGGCTGGGAGAGGTGACGCCTCAAAGCCGGGCCGAGTTCCAGCCCTGGCTCGAAAAGGTGGAGGCAAGCGACGACCCGATGTATTTTGTCTGCATCGACAAGGCGACCGGCAAGGTGGCTGGGCGGCAGACGCTGATGCGCATGGACCCGGCCAATGGCGTGGCCGAAATCGGCCATATCCATTGGGGGCCGCTGATGCAGCGCAAGCCGGCGGCGACCGAGGCGCAGTTTCTGTTCATGCAATATGTGTTCGATGAACTTGGCTACCGGCGCTGGGAGTGGAAATGCAACAACCGCAACGAGCCGTCGAAGCGGGCGGCGCTGCGGTTCGGCTTTTCGCCGGAGGGCGTGTTCCGGCAGGTGATGGTGATCAAGGGCGAGAACCGGGACACTGCCTGGTATTCGATCATCGACAAGGAATGGCCGGCGTTGAAGGCTGCCTATGAGGCATGGCTTGATCCGACCAATTTTGCCGCAGACGGGTCGCAGAAGAAGCGGCTGGAAGAATTTCGCGAAACGCTTATGTAGAGGGCATGGACGCACAAACCCGCAACTCTGCTATTGCCGCTGCCATCATTATGATCGGCTTCGGGCTGACGGCTTATTTCCTGCCGACAATCATGATCGCGGTTGGTAACTGGTCGACGGCGGCGGCGGCAGTGATTGCTGTCGCGTTTGTGGCCGCGTTTTTTCTGCTGTTCTGGTGGCGGGGCAAATCGCGCGGCGGCTGACGCCAGCTATTGAAGGCTGGCGGCCAGCAGCGTCAGGCCGATGAGCAGGATGAACAGTGCCCCGCCGATCTCGATCACCTGATGCACGGTATTGCCGGCGCTGCCATCGCCAGCCAGGCGCACCGCGACGTTCTTGGCGGTGACGGCAAGCGTTGCCAGAATGGCGACCGTGATGCCGGTGCCGAGCGCCATTGCAAACACCGACGCGATGCCGGCGACCCAAAGACCGTTGAGAAAGGCGAAGGTGAGCACGATGAGTGCGCCGGAGCACGGCCGGATGCCGACGGCCGCAATGGCTGTCCAGGCCGAACGCCAGGAAAAGCGGTTGGCTGAAAGCAATGCCGGGTCCGGCGCATGGCTGTGACCGCAGGTTGAACAGACTTCGTCATGGTGATGGTGATCGTGGTGGTCGCGGGAATGGGCATGTCCGTGGTGATGGTGGCTATGCCCGTGTTGGTGCTGGGAGTGGTCATGAGTGGCAGCTGATGACAGGCTGGCGGCGCGGCGGAACAGAAGTGGCTGCAACTTCTTCCACAACAGCCAGGCGCCGAAGGCGGTGATGAGGGCGTAAGACGAGATTTCGAGGAAGCGCGAAGCGTCGCCCATCGAGATGGAGGTGCCGCGCAGCAGCAAATAGACCAGCGCCATGACGACGATTGCTGTTACTGCCTGCAGGAACGCCGAAACGAAGGACAGCATGACGCCGCGGCGCAGCGCGACCTCGTTGGCCAGCATGTAAGACGAGATGACCGCCTTGCCGTGACCGGGGCCGGCAGCGTGGAAAATGCCGTAGGCGAAAGACAGGCCGACCAGCAGCCAGCCGCCCGATCCGCCGTCACGCATGGATTTCATTGCGCCGGTGAGCGAGCGGTAGAAGCTCTGCTGCTGGGCGTTGACCCAGTTGAGCAAGTCGCCAAACAGGCCGGTGGAGGGCAGGGCGGTTTCGCCCGTGCCGACGCCGAGCGGGCTCTGGGCGTGGGCATGGCCGATGACATGGGTCAGCGCATAGGCGGCGACGAGACCGGCAAAGACGATGCGGACGGTTCTTGGCTGCATGACCCGGTCCTGTTCAGCCATGCTGCGGGCAGTCGAGTTCGAGACGGGTGGCGAAGATCTTGCTCATGTCATTGCCGCCGGGCTGATTGAAAAACTCCTCCGTCAGCTTGTCCTGATTCTCGGCGATGGCTTCATCGGGGTCGGGCCGCACGACATGATGCTTGCAGCCGCCGGGCAGATTTTCAACGTGCATGTGGCCGTCTTCGGTGAAATCGATCGCCGTGTAGAAGGTCGGGTCGTAGATGCCGAAATCGACCTTGCCGGCAAGTTTCAGCGGCTCCTTCGGCGCGGTCTCGAACAGGACGACGAGCTGGTTCTGCTCGAAGGTGGCGATCAGCTGCTTTGGCTGCTGGATGGCGACGTCCTTGCCATTGGCCGAGACAAGCTGGAAATAGTCGAAGTCGGCGAGCGATTTGTAGATGGTGTCGGCGATTGTCTGAAGTTCAGCGTCATCGAGCTTCAGGTCCTTGTTCTTGTCGAACTCGACCAGAACGGTGGACGAAAACAGGTCGTCGAAACGCCAGAGATTGCGGAGCGCCGTGACAGTGCGATCTGTGCCGACCATCACGTCGAGACGGGCCTCGGCAAAGATGTGTGGATGGGCGAGCGCGGACTGCGTTGCGGCAAGCGCCAGGGCGGCAGCGATGGAACATACGGCGGCGCCGCGGGCAAAGGCTGGCATCTAAAAAGTCCTGAAACAGAAAAACGAAAATGCGGGACAATGGCGGCGGAATTGGGCCGGCAAATCAGGCTTCCCCGTTCTGCTTGAACCAGAGGGTGAGAAAATCGACAAGGGCGCGGATTTTCGCCGGCAGGTAGCGGCGATGCGGGTACACGGCGAAAATGCCGCCACCGGTGGTGACGTATTTGTCGAGCACCGCAACGAGACTGCCATCCTGCAAAGCGGGGCGGGCGATGAAGTCGGGCAGGGTGGTGAAGCCGAGACCCGCGATGGCCGCGGCGCGCACAGCGGATGGGCTGTTGACCTCCAGCCTGCCGGTTACGGCAACGCTGGTCGGCTCGCCGTCTTCAGTAACGAAGGGCCAGTTGTAGAGCCAGCGGCCATTGGTGTCGACAATGCAGGGCAGTTGAGCCAGATCCTGCGGCGTTTGCGGCGCGCCGACACGTTCGATCAACTCTGGCGAACCGCAGATGCGGATGCCGAAGGGCGACAGTTTCTTGGCGATGAGGGAAGAGTTTTCCAGGCGGGTGATGCGGATGGCGAGGTCAAATCCTTCCTCGACCAGATCGACCATGCGGTCGTCGAGATGGATGTCGAGCACGATGTCGGGATGGGCCTTAGCGAAGTCGATCAGTGACTGGCCGATGGGAGCGTCGGCAAAGGTGCGCGAGGCCGAGAGTTTTATGCGGCCGCGCAGATCGCCGGCGGAATCACGCACCGTGTCAGCAAGCGAGTCGATCTCGCGGATGATTTCGGAGGCGCGCTTGAAATAGGCGTGGCCGGCTTCGGTCAGCGAGAATTGACGGGTTGTGCGGTTGAGCAACAGCGCGCCGAGATCGTCTTCGAGTTCGCGGACATATTTGGACAGCAGCGCCTTGGAGCGCCCGACCTTGCGGCCGGCGGCGGAAAAACCTTCAGCTTCGACCACGTCGATGAAAGCGCGCATGCGGGTGAGCGTGTCCAATGCAAACCTCGTCGTTCAGGATTCGCGAACAGGTGTAGCATGGTTGTTCATGATGTGAAGCGTTGCAGCCTTCCGGCCACGCCGAAAAACCCTTTCGGGCAATGGCATCGGCTTTTCAAAGAACGCTCCCTTTCGGGGGAGAAGGAAGCCGGGCGCGGTGACCGTGCGGGTGGTTTCCTAAGTGATACTGTAGCGCGGTGCCCCGCGCCCGGCTGGCGTTTGACCTCCGGCGTTTGCCGGCCAGCAGGCATTAGCGCCTGTCAGCTCACGGATCCCGCCTGGCGAGGCTGGAGCTTTGCGGTACCGACCCGCTCTACCCCAGCGCCGCATCTGCCTGGATGCTCGGTGTGCACACCCGTTCCCGAAGCAGACTGCGAGAGGAAGGATAGTGGAGGCGCGGGAGGTGGGTATAGAAATGGCGATTTTTGCCGATCGGTTTTTTCTATGTGATTGAAAAGAATAACCAATTCTTACGTTGGTTCTTTCCGTTTCACCGAGTTTGTCCTCTGCTTTGCTCTGCCGCATGCCCCCTCCACCACTACGTGGTCCCCCTCCCCCGTAAACGGGGGAGGATCAAGGTCGAGGCCGGCCGCAACGCAGTATCCTCCCCTGCGAAGCGGGGGGTCCGAAGGACGGGCGAGACCCGTGGCTCGCCCCGGCAAGGGACCACGTAGTGGTGGAGGGGGCGCAATGGGCGATTGCGGACAATTTACCTTTTCCAGCCCTGCGGCGTGAGTGAGGGCTCGTGGAAAAAGTAAACTGTCCCCGTCAGACCCCGCGTCTCAAGACGAGATGAAGACCTTGCGCTCCACGACTGTCCAGTTGATAGATCCCCGGAACAAGGCCGAGGATGGCGGCGGTGCGAGGTGGGTGCGCCGCGACCCCCTCTCTGGCAAAATCTAGCACTTAGCTCCGCTTTGCTCCCGCTAAGTTATTGATTTTGCTTTCTCTCCCTCCGGGGGAGAGATAGAGGCGCTGCGTCTAGCGTTCGACCTTGGGGCCTTTTCTGTGCGGCTTCTTGGGCTTGAAGTCGCCCTTGGGCTTGAAATCACCCTTTGGCTTGAACTCGCCCTTGCCCTTGTAGCCGCCGGCATTGTCGTCGCGAGGTTTGAAGTCGGCGGGCCGGTCGCCGGAAAAATCGCCCTTGGGCTTGTATTTTGACTTCGGCTTGAAGTCGCCAGACGGTTTGAAATCGCCCTTGGGTTTGAAGTCGCCCTTCGGCTTGCCCCAGGCGGGTTTGCCGCCAGCAGGCCGGTCGTCGCGGCGGTCAAACTTGCGGGCAGGGCGGGCCGCAGAGCCGGCCTGGCCGCCGCGCGAGATGGTGATGCCGCGTTCCAGACCCGCGCCGCTGGCGAGGTGGGCAGCGTAAGCGTCGGCCTTGTCGCCAGAAATCTCGAAACGGGTTTCGTTGTCGTCGATCTTGATCGAGCCGACATCACGCTTGGTGACGCCGCCGGCCTTGCAGATCATCGGCAGCAGCCATTTTGGATCGGCGCGCTGCTTTCTGCCAAGCGACAGGGTGAACCAGACGCCGCCTTCCATCTGGGTGCGCGGCTCGCGCGGTTCGCGCGGACCGTCATTGTCTTTACGCTCGCGGCGCGGCTTGACCGCCATCTGGTCGACCGGCAGTGGCACGATGTCTTCGGGGATGGGTCGTGAAGCAAGCTGCTGGCGCATATAGGCGAGGGCGATCTGCTCGGGCGTCAGGTCAGCCAGGAGCTCGGCGACAAAGCCGGTTTCGGCCTCGTCGGCGGCAGGCGCGGACGATGCGGTTTCCAGGATCTGGCGGCGGTAGCGCGCCTCGATCTCGGCTATGCCGGGCGCGGCAACCGTGGCGGCGGTGAGGCGCGCCAATGACAGGACGCGGGCGGCCTTGCCGCGCTGGAACTCCGGCACGATCAGAACGCAGACGCCCTTGTTGCCGGCGCGGCCGGTGCGGCCCGAGCGGTGCAGCAGCGTGTCGGGGTTGGACGGTACGTCAGCATGGATGACCAGACCGAGATTGGGCAGGTCAATGCCGCGTGCTGCAACGTCGGTGGCGACGCAGACATGCGCCCGGCCGTCGCGCATGGATTGCAGCGCGCTGGAGCGTTCGGACTGGGACAGCTCGCCTGATAGAGCAACCACGGCAAAACCGCGATTGGCGAGGCGGGCGGCCAGGTGCCGGACAGCTTCGCGGGTGTGGCAGAAGACCAGCGAAGCGGGTGAGTCGGTGTTCAGCAGGGTGTTGATGATGGCGTGTTCGCGCTCGTCTCGGCGCACCAGCATAACCTGATAGTCGATGTCGGCATGTTGTTCCTTGATGGCGCCGACCTCGACGCGCACGGCGTCGCGCTGGAACGTCTTGGCCAGTTCGGCAATGCCGCGCGGCACGGTTGCCGAAAACATCAGGGTGCGGCGGTCGTCGGGGGCTGCCGCCAGGATGAATTCGAGATCGTCGCGGAAACCGAGGTCGAGCATTTCGTCGGCTTCGTCGAGAACCACGGCGCGCAAATCCGACAGGTCGAGTGCGCCACGCGTAATGTGGTCACGCAGGCGGCCGGGTGTGCCGACAACCAGATGCGCGCCACGTTCGAGCGCGCGCCGCTCATTGCGCATGTCCATACCGCCGACGCAGGTGGCGGTGACGATGCCGGCGTCTGCGTAGAGCCAGTTGAGCTCGCGCTGCACCTGGATGGCCAGTTCACGCGTTGGCGCGATGACCAGGCCAAGCGGCAGGGCGGCGGAAGAAAAACGCGCGGCGTCGCCCAGCAGGGTTGGCGCAATGGCGATGCCGAAGGCGACCGTCTTGCCCGAGCCGGTCTGCGCGGAGACGAGCAGGTCGGCGGCCGCGTTGCTGTCGTCGAGCATGGCGAGCTGAACCGGCGTCAGCTGCGAATAGCCATGGGCGGCAAGCGCCGAAGCAAGCGGGGCGGGAACCGCGTCCGGCAAAGCGGCGGGCGCGGGGGAAGTGTTCAAATCTGTCATGATGGCCTCGATTAGCCCGCGCAATAGCAGGGAAAGGGCCGGGGCGGAAGGGTGGTGTTGGAAAGGCGGATGCGGACGCGCCATCAGGACGGTCTTCCCCCTCTCCGTCTCGCTACGCTCGCCACTTAGGGCGAGCCACGGGTCTCGCCCGTCCTTCGGACCCCGCCCTCCGGAGGGAGAGGATAAGGGTAATCAGCCCCGCCTTGCGGCGTCGATCCTGGCGACGTCGATCTTGCCCATTTCCATCATCGCCTCAAAGGTGCGGCGGGCTTCGCCGCCGCCGGCCAGGAGCCCGTCGGTGAGGGTGCGGGGCGTGATCTGCCAGTTGACGCCCCATTTGTCCTTGCACCAGCCGCAGGCGCTTTCAGCCCCGCCATTGGAGACGATTGCGTTCCAGTAGCGGTCGGTCTCGGCCTGATCGCCGGTGGCGATCTGCATGGAAAAGGCTTCGGACTGGGGGAAGGCGGGACCGCCATTGATGCCGATGCAGGGAATGCCGGCGACGGTGAAATAGACCGTCAGCACATCGCCCGCCTTGCCGGAAGGGAAGTCGGACGGAGCGCGGAAGACGGCGTTGACCGAACTGTCGGGAAAGAGCGAGGCGTAGAAATTTGCCGCCTCTTCGGCGTCGCGATCATACCAGATGCAGATGATGTTCTTCGGGATTTGCATTCTTGTTGCCTCCTTCCCAGAGCCTGACGGTTTCAAAACAGACTCTTATGATCGCTGACGATAGCGGCCAATCTTGCCGAAAAGGAGAGGGCGGCTGCAATGAGCCGCCCTGTAAATGTCAAGCGCGCGAGACCGCCATGAGGCCTAGTGTGGCGAGCATGAGGGCAACGCCGGAGGCGATGGTGCGGACCGTGTTCCAGAACTGCCATGGCTGGGAATAATTGGCCCAGACGACGCGGGCGGCCTCAATGTCGGTCGGGGTTGGCGTGGCGGCCAGCGCCTCATTCATCGGCACGTTGATCACCGTCGTCAGGATGAGGCCGAGTCCCAGATAGACGGCGGCGGCTGCGCCAAACAGAATGGTCGACATTGGCTGGCCAGATGCAAACCATGCCCATGAGGCGGCGGCAAGTGCAACGGGGGTGAAGAAGAAGGCGGGCATGAAGACGACATTGCGGACCGAGGCGTTCATCGCCTTCATTGCGTCAATGGCGACGCGCGGGTCGGCCTGGTCGAGCCCCCACATCGTGGAGCATACCCAGGCATAGAAGAAGCCGAAAATTGCGCCGGCGAGTAGAATAGCGATGGCCGACAAGGTGGCGGGAAGCGTTGTCATGATGATCTCCGTATATATGTATACGCCTTTTCAGTTGCCGTATATTTGTATACGGTAGAGGAGTCAACAGGAGTTCGCATGAAGGAAGAAGCACGGGCAAAGCGTGAACTTGAGATCCATCAGACCGCAGCGCGGCTGGTGGCGGAGCGCGGCTATGCGGCGACGTCGATGCTGACGATTGCCAAGGCTGCAAAGGCGTCGAACGAGACGCTCTATCGCTGGTATGGCGACAAACGCGGCCTGTTCCTGTCGATGGTCGAGACCAATACCAGCGCGACCAAAGCGAAGCTGGCGAAGGCGCTGGCGGGCGGCACCGATCCGGTCAGGACGCTCAATGATTTTGCGCCGCTGCTGCTGAAGCTGGTGCTGGGCGAGCGGGCGATCATGCTGAACCGGGCGGCGGCGATGGATGATACGGGGGAACTGGGCGCGGCGATTGCGGCCGCCGGGCGCGAGGCGCTGCTGCCGCTCATCGAAGGCGTGATCGAGGACGCAATGCGGCATGGGATGATTGAAGCGCCATCGGCGCTTGCAGCGACCGGCTGGTATTTCTCGCTGCTGATCGGGGATCAGCAGGTAAGACGGGTCAACAGGGTGCTGGATGAGCCGACACATGAAGAAATTGCGCAAAGATGCGATGATGCAATGGGCGCATTCTGGAAACTTTGCGCTCCGCGCGTCTGATAAATGCCGCAATGCAAGGTGATTGCCTGGCATAGCCAAGGTTTCGTTAGTGATCTTTCCGTGTCGGCGAAAACCTGTGATATGCAACGTCCCGGCGTGGTGCGGCTTGTTACCGGTTGAACCGGATAGCAAGGGCATTGCCGTCAATCGTCACTCGAACAATTCGCCGGCCGACCAGATGTATGCTGCAAAAATCTCGCGATGGTGTGCCCTCGCCCTGACCTGTTTGCTGGCCGCTGCCTGCGCCGGCCTGCCGGAAGGCGTGCTGGAGCCGACCGGCAAGACCGCGACGGGCGCGACATTACTGCCAATCATGGTGGCGACGACACGCGCACCCTCGACGACACCCGGCGTGCTTTATGGCGGTGAACGCGGCACCAATATCGATCTGACCGAGATTGTCGTGTCGATTCCGCCGGATTCCAGCCGCCAGGTGGGGCAAGTGCAGTGGCCGAAGAAGTTGCCGGCCGATCCGGCGATAGATTTTTCGACTGTGTCTGTGACGCCGATCAAGACGATTGATGCGGGGCAGAACTGGCTGCGGCAGCACCGTTCGACCAATGGGCGGCTGCTGATCTTCGTTCATGGTTTCAACAATCGCTATGAGAGCGCGGTCTACCGCTTTGCTCAGATCGCTCATGACAGCGGCGCGTCGGCGACGCCTGTCCTGTTTACCTGGCCGTCGCGCGGCTCGGTGTTCGCCTATGGCTATGACAAGGAAAGCACCAATTATTCACGCACGGCGCTCGAATCGCTGCTGACGGCTGCGGCGCGTGATCCCGAGATCAAGGAAGTAACCGTGCTGGCGCATTCGATGGGCACCTGGCTGACGGTGGAGTCGCTGCGGCAAATGGCGATCCGCAATGACGGCGTGCCCTCAAAGATCCAGAACGTGATCCTCGCCGCGCCTGATCTCGACATCGACGTGTTTCGCGTGCAGCTGGCAGATATGGGGCCAAAGAGACCCAAGTTCACAGTGTTTGTGTCGCGCGACGACCGGGCGCTGGACCTGTCGCGCCGGATTTCCGGCAATGTGCAGCGGCTTGGTCAGATTGACATTAATAGTGCTGAATATAGTGCGGCTCTGGCTCAGGAGGGCATCACGCTGCTCGACCTCTCCGCGCTACAGGCGGGCGATAGTCTGAACCACTCGAAGTTTGCCGAGAGCCCGGAAGTGGTGAAGTTGCTGGGTGACCGGCTGATCGCCGGCCAGACGGTGACCGACCAGCAAATTGGGGTGGGCGAGAAGATCGGCGCGGCGGCACTGTCGGTGTCAAACACGGTTGGCTCGGCAGCGGGCATTGCAGCCTCGGTGCCGATTGCGATTGTTGATCCGGCGACCCGGCGCAGCCTTGGCGATCAGGGTGCGCGCCTGGGTAACAATCTCGGCAATGCGATGACGGGTATTGTGCCGCTGGTGCCGGGCCAACCGGTCAGGCGATGCAAGACGACGTCGACCGATTGCCTGCCGATCAACGCACCCTGATGGGCGCGCGAATCTTGCGGCAATCCTGAAAGGTTCAAATCCTCAGTTTTGCAGGCAGTTCGACGGCGGGCGGCGCCGGAATTCGCCGTGTCAGGCGATGCGGTCCGGTTCTTACCCATTTTGCGGCCGTTTCGGCGGCAGAAGACCGGGCGCTCGCAAGCCTTTCCCGAAAATTGTCTGGTTCATAGCCCGATTTCATCCAGACATAGACCATTCTGTCATGCTGCCATGACATAAGATTGAATGAATGTCAGACAATCTTGTTGACTTGGGTCTGTTCTGTGTCATGATTTTGGCCGGACCAGAGAGCGACAGGCGGGTTAAGACTCATGGCGGCACACATCTCATGCGACCAGATGAATTTGCGCCTTGCCGAAGCTGATCGCATTTTAGGGCCTGCCCTTCTGGCAGCCCGTGCGCCGCAAACGCCAAAGTTCAGGACCGTGCCGCCGGCCGGCAACAGGTCAGGTGCGGATGCCGCTGAGTACGGCCGATGAAAAACGAGGCGAACGAAGCCGGCACCCTGGAAGCGGTGGAAAAGAGCACCTTCGTGCGATTTTCGCACAACATACTTGAGTGGTTCTCTTCGCTTTCGCTGCTTTTCATGATGCTTCTCACCTTTGCTGACGTGATTGGGCGCTATTTCTGGAATGCTCCAATATTCGGTGCAACCGAGGTGCTGCAATTCCTGCTGATCGGAATGATATTCTCAGGCATGGGCCTTGTTGTTCTGTACGACAAGCACATCTCTGTTGATATATTTTCGCCTGCCATTGGCCGCCGATTTCCACGGCTTCACGCGATCTACACGGACATTTTTACTTTTGTCGGCCTTGGCATCGTCGGTGTTCAGCTTTTCAGAATTGGCATCAATGATCTGGAGAGGAATGTTACGACGATTGTGTTGGAACTTCCTCGCGCCGCAATAATACTGCCTGTTTCCATTTTTTGTCTGCTTGCAGCCTTACTGCAGCTATGGATTATTATTAATACTGCAGTAAAAAAGGTTGCAGCGCCATGACGGTTGCGTTGTTAGGGTTTCTTGCGGTCATATTGCTAGCTTTTTCTGGCGTCCGTATCGGTATTGCCTCTCTTCTTGTCGGTCTATCTGGCGTTATTTATTACAGAGGCGTCAAATCTGGCTTTGCATTGCTTGGGCAACAGATCGTTGACGATGCAATGAATTACAATTTTACTGTAATTCCGTTGTTTATATTGATGGGCGTATTTATCTATCACTCGCAGATATCGGACGATCTTTTCAATGCGGCGCACTCGGCGTTCTCTCGCCTCAAGGGCGGGCTGGCGCATTCGACGGTTGTGGCTTGCGCGGGATTCTCGGCGGTGTGCGGTTCGTCGCTGGCTACGGCTGCAACAATGACCAAGATCGCGTTGCCCGCGATGCAGCGATACAAATATTCAAACGGCCTGGCAGCGGGAACAATTGCAGCTGGCGGAACGTTGGGGATCATTATTCCGCCGTCGGTGCCGCTGGTAATTTACGGTATCGTGGCGGAACAGGACATTGGCAAGTTATTCATCGCCGGCATCATTCCCGGGTTGTTGCTGGTGTTGAGTTTTATGGCGACAATTGCCCTGATCGTGCGCTGGAAGCCCGATTATGCGCCAAGCCAGGGCAAGGATGAAAGCGTCGCTGTGGCGGGTTCCGCCAAAGGCATATTGCCGGTTTTGTTCCTGTTCATTCTGGTGCTGGGCGGGATCTACGGAAGCATCTTTACACCGACGGAAGCGGCTGGAATCGGCGCATTCGGCGCAGCCTTGATTGCGCTTTCAAGAGGTTACCTGCGCAGCGTGAAAGACTGGCGCGCCCCGCTCAGTGAAGCGGTCATGAGTACGGCGTCGATCTTCATGGTGATATTTGGAACCCTTGTCTTCGCCCAGTTCATCAATTTGTCGGGACTGCCCTATGAGCTCGTCGGCGTTGTGGAGCGAATGGATCTGTCGCCGACAGGGCTGGTCATTTGTATCGCCTTGATCGGCATAGCGATGGGCATGGTGTTCGACGCCATCGGAATACTACTGCTCTTGGTGCCTGTGTTTCTTCCGGTGCTGATTGATGCAGATGTGAACCTGATCTGGTTTGGCATCATCGTTGTTCTGGTGTCGGAACTAGGCCTGATAACCCCGCCCGTTGGCATGAATGTCTTCGTCGTCAAGGCAACAGCGCCGGATCTTGATCTGACGGAAGTGTTTCGCGGGGTCATTCCGTTTGTATTTTCGATATTGGTTGTGTTGACGGCGCTGATTTTTGTGCCAGCTGTCGTGACAGTATTTATCGAATAAATACGAACATGAATTAATTTTTTGCCGCCGCTTTTTTGGCCGGTGGAATGAAGTTTCAGAATATCTGATCAGGAGGAGGAAGATATGAAGTCTATATATGGTATAATTGGTGCATTATTTCTAACATTAACTGCGACCAGCGTGTACGCCCAAACGACGCAATTGCTTGTCAATTGTCTTTGGCCGCCACAGCACTTTATGTGCAAGGCGTTGTTGCCAGCGTGGAAGGCGGATGTTGAGAAGGTTACGGAAGGGCGCGTCAAGATATCGTTTCCAGCGTCCAATCTTGCGCCGGCAGCCGAGCAGATGGCGTCAGCGCGCTCCGGCATCTACGACGCGGCGATCCAGGCCAACAATTTCATCGCCAACGAAGTCGTGGGCCCGCGGGTGGCGATGCTTCCGCTCATTTCCGATAACAGCAGTTATGCAAATTCCGTAGCGCTATGGAGAACCTATGAGAAGTTCCTCAGCTCGGCCGACGAATATGACGGTGTTCATCTGCTCAGCCTTGTGGTTCTCCCCGGGTCCGACTTCTTTTCGTTGACCAATACGCCGATCACATCGGTCGAGACGGCGACGAACCGGAAGATCTGGTCGCCTCCCGGCGCGATCGCGGACATCTTGAAGAAGCAAGGCGCGGGTATTGTCGCCGGGCCGGCGATCCAGATGACCGAGCTGGTTCAGCGTAAGGTTGTCGACGGCTTTGTCGGACTCGATCCGACCAGCGCGGCGGCTTTCGGCGCGCTGTCCCACGCCAAGTCGATGACGATCTCCAGCCCGTCTTTGTTCACCGCATCGTTCTCCTTCGTGATCAACGAAGACAAGTGGAACGAGATCTCGTCCGCGGACCGCGACGGTATCATGTCGGTATCGGGCGAAGCCTTCGCTGGAGCGTTCGGCCGTATCTGGGATGAAGCAGGCGTTGCTACACGCCAGTCGTATCCGGAAGGTTTCCAGGTCCTGGAGGCGAGCGACGCATTCAATACCGAGCTGGCCGGACTTGCGCAGCCCTATGTGACCGAGTGGATCGATCAAGCCGACAAGAAGGGGATCGATGGAAGCGCTGCCCGGGAATTCTACCGGGCGACCATCGAATCGCTCGTCAAGAAATAAGGTCAGGGCCGGAAGCGGGACAGGTATTTACGTTATGAAAAAAGCCAACAAAGTACTTTGGATAATGGCCGATCAACTGCGTTGGGATTATCTGTCCTGCTACGGCCATCCTCATCTCAAGACGCCCAATATCGATGCACTGGCGGCGAGGGGCGTCAGGTTCAACCGCGCCTATGTGAACTCGCCGATCTGTGGCTCGTCGCGCATGAGCTACTATACCGGGCGATATTGCCGGTCGCACGGCGCGACATGGAACGGGATACCGTTGCGGATCGGCGAACCGACGCTCGGCGATCATCTTAATGAAATCGGTGTGCGAAACGTTCTGGTCGGCAAGACGCATATGGTCGCCGACGAAGACGGAATGGACAGGCTGGGCATCGATCCCGGCTCTGACATCGGGGTTCATCACTCACAGGTCGGGTTTGAGGCATTCGAACGCGACGACGGGATTCACGCCGCAGATTTTGATCCCGATTGCAGATATAACGACTATCTCCGCGAGCATGGCTTTACGGCCGAAAATCCTTGGCATACGTGGGCGAACTCCGGAGAGACCGAAGACGGAGAGGTTCTGTCGGGCTGGCTGATCAAGAACAATGTCCTCGCCTCCCGGATCCCGGAGGAACATTCGGAAACGGCATATCTCACCAACCGTGCGATGGACTTTATCGGGTCCGCCGGCGATCAACCCTGGCTATGCCATCTGTCCTACATCAAGCCGCACTGGCCCTATATCGTTCCGAGTCCGTATCACGACATGTATCCTCCCGAGACCTGGCTGCCCGTGGTTCGCGCTGACGGAGAGAAGATTGATACGCACCCTGTCTACAAGGCATTCATGGACTCGCGGGTTTGCCGGGCGTTTTCAGATGACGATGTCAGGAGCTCCATGCTTGGCGCCTATATGGGGCTGATCAAGCAGATCGATGACAATCTGGGCCGGCTGTTCGCCTATATGGAAGAGATCGGCGTGCTCGACGAGACGATGATCGTGCTGAGTTCAGACCACGGCGACTATCTTGGAGACCACTGGATGGGCGAAAAGGATTTGTTCCACGATCCGTCGGTTCGCGTTCCGTTGATTGTCGTTGATCCCAGGCCGGAAGCCGATCAGACCCGCGGGCAGGTGAGTGAAGATCTGGTCGAAGCCATCGATCTTGCGCCGACCTTCCATTCCTTTTTTGGAGGCGAGCCAAAGCGGCATATTCTGGAAGGCCGCGATCTCAGCCCCATCCTGCATGGGCGCGACGTGAAATGGCGGGATTTCGCAATTTCGGAGTATGACTACTCGATGCGCGTGGCAAGGGTGACGCTCGACGTGAAGGCTGAAGATGCGCGGCTGGTCATGTGCGTGTCGCGTGAATGGAAATACATTCATGCCGAGGGATTCCGGCCGATGTTGTTCGATCTGGTGAATGACCCGAACGAACTGGTGGACCTGGGCGCGAGCCCTGATCCTCGTCATGTCGAGGCTCGGGCACTGATGTTCGAAAGGCTGTCTGAATGGGCGAGAAGGCATCACAGCCGCATTACGCGATCCTACGAAGAGCTCGACAAGTTTGTTGATGTTGACCCCCCCGGCATTGCGATCGCGATCTATGACGATGCCGATTATGAGTCGGTTTTCCATCAACCGTTCTCGACGTATCGCTAACCAGTCGCCGGGCGAAAAAAATATCGCCGCAGGACGATTATTCATTGAATGGTAAGGACGAATCCCCTACATGCGCCCTTGCCCAAAGTCGCACGTGCCTGTGGGCGTCCCCCGACCTCGAAATGGAGAGGTATCGGGCAGGTAACCGGGACCTAACGAGCCCGGTCGGTTCAGCGGCCAACCGCAGATCCGAGGACGCCTTGAAGCAACGACGGTGCGGGCCTTTTTGGAAGCCGGTTGTCCATATGCCGGTCTCCTTTGAGGCACACCCTCATTGCCGGCAGTGCGGACGGGAATCCCATCCAAGCCAAGGCAGACAAAGCGATCGAAGAGCCGGGCGGCTCAACGATCACCGCCGCGAGACGGCGTTTTATGGTTCCGGGGTCTCCACCGGCTGGATCCATGAAGCAGTCTTCTCGCCTTTGTTTGACCGCGAAACGATCCCCGCACGGGACGGTTCGCAGCTTGAACGCGCAGCCCATGGCTGCGTGACTGATGGAGAGACCAATGGCCGCCACCCAGCGCATCATCGACTTCCTCGCGACCCGCCGTCCGGAAGGCCCGTGCATGATCCTTGACCTCGACGTGGTGCGTGACAATTTCCGCGCCTTCGAGAAGGCGTTGCCGCAGTCAAAAATCTACTACGCGGTGAAGGCCAACCCGGCTCCGGAAATCCTGCGCCTGCTCGCCTCGATGGGCTCGTCGTTCGACACCGCTTCGGTGGCCGAAGTGGAGATGGCGATGAATGCTGGCGCGCCTGCCAGCCGCATCTCGTTTGGCAACACGATCAAGAAGGAACGCGACATCAAGCGCGCCTTTGAACTGGGCATCCGCCTGTTCGCCGTCGACTGCGTTGAAGAGGTCGAGAAGATCGCCCGCGTGGCTCCCGGTTCGCAGGTGTTCTGCCGCGTGCTGACCGATGGCGAAGGCGCTGAATGGCCGCTGTCGCGCAAGTTTGGCTGCGTGCCGGCGATGGCTGTCGACGTGCTGCGTCATGCAAAGCAGCTCGGCCTCGACGCCTATGGCGTGTCGTTCCACGTCGGCTCGCAGCAGTGCGACCTGTCCGCCTGGGACCGCGCGCTGGGCGACGCCAAGAGCGTGTTCGCGACGCTGGCCAATGAAGGCATCGTGCTGAAGATGGTCAACATGGGCGGCGGTTTCCCGACCCGTTATCTCAAGGACGTGCCGGTGGCCAAGGCTTATGGCGAGGCGATTTTTGCCGCGCTGTCGAAGCACTTTGGCAACCAGATGCCGGAGACCATCATTGAGCCGGGCCGCGGCATGGTTGGCAATGCAGGCGTCATCAAGTCGGAAGTCGTTCTGATCTCGAAGAAGAGCGACAATGACAATGTGCGCTGGGTGTATCTCGACATCGGCAAGTTCGGCGGCCTGGCCGAGACGATGGATGAGGCGATCCGATATGCCATCGTCACGCCGCGCGACGGCGACGAGACAGCGCCTTGCGTGCTGGCTGGCCCGACCTGCGACTCGGCGGACGTGCTCTATGAAAAGACGCCGTATCCGATGCCGCTGTCGCTGATGATCGGCGACGAAGTGCTGATCGAAGGCACTGGCGCATACACCACCACCTATTCGGCGGTGGCGTTTAACGGGTTCGAGCCGCTGCGATCCTACGTGATTTAGCGAACCGTCCGGTTCGCTAAATGACCCTGCTCCGGGCGCTGCCGCGCCCGGACGGGTTTGCTTGTGGAAATTTTTCTCTGCGGGTGAAGGATTTTTCGAAGTGAACGCAGCTATCGACATTGTTGGCCTGGGCGTGGCGTTGCAGCTGCCAATCTCCCCCTCAAAGGTGGAGATTGGCGGCTTGACGGTCGCCGCCGAACAGGCAGGCGACGTGCAGGCGCGTGAGGCGCTGCTCGACCGCGCCATGGGGCCGAAGCGCAAGAAGAAGTCGTCAGAAAAGCTGCGGCGGGGCAGAAAACCGTCGGAAGGGCTGGCGTTTGTTGCGCGCGGCGAAAGCGGCGTGGCCGGGACTGTGCGATTGTGGGATGTGGCGGTTGGCCAAACCCGCGCTCTCCTCCTCGGCCCGCTTGCGGTTGATCCGGTACAGAAGTCGGCGGGCATCGGCTCGGCGCTGATGCGGCATGCGATATCAGAAGCAAGGCGGCTCGGCCACGGCGCGATTCTGCTCGTCGGCGACCCGGAATACTATGCCCGCTTCGGTTTCTCGGCCGAGAAAACCGGCCGGCTGGCAATGCCGGGTCCATATGAAAAACACAGGTTCCTGGCGTTGGAATTGATTGAAGGCGCGCTCGACGGGGCACATGGGGTTCTGCGTGCGGCAGGACGCCGGGCAGAGCTTAAAGGCTTGCGCACAGCAGCCTGAACAGGGTTCCCAGACGCCGGATCGCTTGAGAAGGCGAACCCATCGTAGTCGGGGGACAGATGTCGTGCGTCGATCGAGCGGAGGGAGGCCGGGACCGGCCGGGGCCCGCTCAAATCGGCCGGAGATCGCGTGCGGCGGTCTCCGGCCGTTATTCGTTCTGCAGCAAATCGCGAACGTCCATCAATGCGAAACCGGGGAGGTTTTCGCCACGCCATTGCAGCGGATTGGACGCCTGCCGTCCCTTGCCTGCAGATTACTTGCCCGAATAGTTGCCGGACGCGTTGA
>DAINRF010000010.1:0-106541 GCA_036742015.1 Mesorhizobium sp.
AGGCGCAGGGCTTTTACGCTGTGCACAAGGATCGTCCGTTCTTCGGCGAACTGACTGAATTCATGTCCTCGGGCCCGACCGTCGTTCAGGTTCTCGAAGGCGAGAACGCAATCGCCAAGAATCGCGAAGTCATGGGCGCAACCAACCCGGCCAACGCTGCCGAAGGCACCATCCGCAAGGTTCACGCCCTGTCGATCGGCGAAAACTCGGTGCACGGTTCGGATGCCCCGGAAACCGCTGCAGAAGAAATCGCCTACTGGTTTTCGGGCACCGAGGTTGTAGGCTGATTCAGCCTTCGGCGCTCAGCCAAGAATACAATGAAGGCCGGGAGCGATCCCGGTCTTTTCATTTATGCGATTGTTATCGATTGGCCTATTTGGTCTCAGCCCATCGCTTCAGCGCCTCTTCGTCGCTTTCCTTGGCGTCGACCCAGCCGCCGGTCTCGCCGTCGTGCAGATGCTCCTTCTTCCAGAAAGGCGCGCGGGATTTCAGAAAATCCATCAAATAGCCGGCTGCGTCGAACGCGGCCTGGCGGTGCGATGACGCGGCAATGACGAGCACGATATTGTCGCCGGCGGCGATCTTGCCGACACGGTGGATGGCGGCCAGCGCCGACACGGGCCAACGCGCAGCGGCCTCAGCCGCAATGCGCGTGATCTCGGCCTCCGCCATGCCGGGATAGTGTTCGAGTTCCAGCGCGTCGAGACGGCCTTTGTCTGCGCGGCAAATGCCGGTGAAGGTGACGACCGCGCCGACATTTGGCTGGCCGTTGATCAGGCTGGCGGTCTCTCCGGCAACGTCAAAGTCGTCACTCTGGATACGCACGACGATGCGGGCGCTCATCTCGGGCCTTACCCGCCGGTCATCGGCGGAAACAGCGCGACTTCGCGTGCCCCGCCAATCGGCTCGTCATGGCGTACATGTTCCTGATCGAGCGCCACGCGGACGACCTTTGGCTGTGCAAGCGCTTCGGCATAGCCGTCTCCCTTGCCGGCAAGCCAGTTGAGCAAATCCGTGACCGTCACCACCTCGGCCGGCAGTTCAATGCGCTCTTCCGCCGTGCCGATCCGCTCGCGCACCCAGGCGAAATAGACGAGCTTGACTTCACTCATCGTCGTCGACCACGTGTTTCAGGCCGGCACGGAAATAGTCATAGCCGGTGTAGAGCGTCACGATGGCCGAAATCCACAGCAGCACAATGCCAATCTCGGTCGTATAGGGCATGATCTTGTCGCCGGCTGGACCCGCCAGCAAGAAGGCGATCGCCACCATCTGAATTGCTGTTTTCCATTTGGCCAGCCGCGTTACCGGCAGGCTGACCTTGAGGTCGGCGAGATATTCACGCAGGCCTGACACCAGGATTTCGCGGCAGAGAATGATGATCGCTGCCCACAGCGACCAGCCATGGATCGTTTCGCTGGGGTCTGCCGCCAGCAGCATCAGGCAGGTCGACACCAGCAGCTTGTCGGCAATCGGATCAAGCATGCGTCCGATATTCGATGTCTGCTTCCAGATGCGAGCGAGGTAGCCGTCGAGATAGTCCGTGATGCTGGCCGCGATGAACAGGCCAAGCGCCGACCAGCGCGCGAAATCGCTCGATTGGAGTCTGCCTTCGAGGAAGAAGCAGAGCACGATCAGCGGCACGGCGATGATGCGCGCATAGGTCAGGAGGTTCGGAATATTGTAAGCGCGGCTGGCCATAATGGAGACTGTTCGGTTCGTTGATCGGTCAATGTGACCAAATGTGAGGCGAGAAAGTCAACACTGTGGCCGTTTGATCCTATTTTGGCAGCGGGTTTGCAAGCATTCCCGGCTACCCGCGTTCATGAAAATGGTCGTAGATCTGTTTTGCGAGCGCCGCAGACACGCCGTCCACAGCCCTCAAGTCGGCAAGTGCTGCGCGGCTGACGGCCTTTGCCGAGCCGAAATGATGCAGCAGCGCCCGTTTGCGGGTCGGGCCGATTCCGTCAATCTCGTCCAGCGGGTTGCGGGCCATCTCCTTCTTGCGCTTGGCCCGGTGCGAGCCGATGGCAAAGCGATGCGCTTCGTCGCGTAGCCGTTGCACGAAATAGAGAACTGGATCGCGTGGCGGCAGCATGAACGGTTCGCGGCCGATCGTGAAGAACCGTTCGCGCCCCGCATCGCGGTCAACGCCCTTGGCGACGCCGATGGCCGTTACCTTGTCGGCAATGCCGAGCTCGTCGAGTATGGCGCGCACCGCGCTCATCTGCCCCTGACCGCCATCGATCAGGATGAGGTCCGGCCATTGCGGAAAAGCGTCATCGAACACGACGTCGCCGGCCTCGTCAGCAGGCTTGTCCGGACCGTCGCCTGCTTCCTTGATCAGCCGCGAAAACCGTCGCTGCATCACCTCGCGCATCATGCCGAAATCGTCGCCAGGGGTGATCGTCTGCGAACGGATGTTGAATTTTCGGTACTGGTTTTTGACGAATCCTTCCGAGCCCGCGACAATCATCGCGCCGACTGCGTTGGTGCCCATGATGTGGGAGTTGTCGTAGACTTCGATGCGGCGCGGCGCAGCCTCCAGCCCGAATGTCTCGGCGAGGCCGTTGAGCAGTGTTGACTGCGTTGACGTTTCCGCCAGCCGCCGACCAAGCGCCTCGCGCGCGTTTTGCATCACATGGCCGACAAGATCCTTGCGCTCGCCGCGCGCCGGAACGCTTATCGTCACCTTGCGACCGGCGCGGGTGCCGAGCGCTTGCGCCAGCAGATCCTGATCCTCGATGGCATGAGACATCAGGATCAGGCGGGGGCAGGGCTTGTCGTCATAAAACTGAGCCATGAATGCGCCGAGCACTTCGCCCGGCTCGAGCGATGGATCGGCTTTCGGGAAATAGGCGCGATTGCCCCAGTTCTGGCCGGTGCGGAAAAAGAACACCTCGATGCAGCTCTGGCCGCCGTCCTGATGGATGGCGAACACGTCCGCTTCCTCGACCGATTGCGGGTTGATACCCTGGTGGCTTTGAACATGCGACAGCGCCGACAGCCGGTCGCGGTGGATCGCGGCGCGCTCGAAGTCGAGTTTTTCGGACGCCTGCTGCATCAGGCCGGAGATTTCTTCCTTCACCTTCTGGCTGCGGCCGGACAGGAAGTCTTTGGCCTCCTTCACCAGCTCGGCATAGTCAGCGTCCGAGATTTCGCCGGTGCACGGTGCCGAGCATCGCTTGATCTGGTAAAGCAGGCAGGGTCGCGTGCGGCTCTCGAACATCGAGTCCGTGCAGCTTCTGAGCAGAAAGGCACGCTGCAACGCGTTGATGGTTCGCCCGACTGCACCAGCTGATGCAAAAGGCCCAAAATAGTCGCCCTTGCGGGCGCGCGCGCCGCGATGCTTGAAGATGCCAGGCGCCAGCCCGTCATTGGTGATCAGGATGTAGGGGAACGACTTGTCGTCCCGCATCAGCACGTTAAAGCGCGGCCGCAAGCGTTTGATGAGATTCGCTTCCAGCAGAAGCGCCTCAATCTCGGTGCGGGTGACGACAAACTCCATCGAGGCGGTGTCGCGGACCATCCGGCCGATGCGGTTGGTGTGATAGCGCCCCTGTGCGTAAGCCGTGACGCGCTTCTTCAGGTTGCGCGCCTTGCCGACATAGAGAACGTCGCCTGCGGCGTTCATCATCCGGTAGACGCCGGGCGAGTTGGGCAGGCGCTTGACCAGCGCATTGATAAGTTCCGGCCCGCTCTTGCCTGCGGCCTCGTCGTCATCCTGCGACCAGGCAAGCGCGGTGAATTCCGGCTCGCCGCCTACCGGGCCGGTGGCTTCGATCAGAACATCATCGTCGTCGTCATCAGGTTCAGGCGGCGGCTTTTGCATGGCCTGTAGGGTTCTCTCCATGATTCGGTTTGCCCGGCAGACTGTTGCAAACTTCCGGCGTTTGGTGGCAAGCATTCTGCTCTTGGCTGAAGTCTGCTGCCAAACGCAAGCCTCGCAAACTGCGGAGCCAATGACAGCATGTATATGGTGAGGGGCTCGTAGTGGTTTCAATTGGTGCTCGATTGGCGGGAAGCAAGCGATGAACGCCGCGCCGCGGCCAGTCTGCCTTGTCACGGGTGGCGCCAAGCGCATCGGCCGGGCGATTGTCGAGGCTCTGGCTGGCGATTTCGACATAGCTATTCATGCAAACCGCTCGCTGGCCGAAGCCGATGCGCTGGCTAACGAGATTGCCACGACAGGTGTCCGGGCAGCTGCATTTGCTGCTGACTTTTCAGACCCAGAATCGGCGGCCAGGCTGGTTGATCAGGCCGCAGCATATTTCGGCCGGCTCGACCTGCTGGTCAATTCTGCGTCGAGATTTGAATATGATTCTCCTTCCGAGTTTTCGGCGGTGAAGATGCAGGAAATGCTTTCGGTCAACCTGGTCGCCCAGGTGGCGGCGGCTCGCGCCTTCGGCAACGTCGGGTCGCCGTCAGCGACGCTCATCAATATCCTCGACAACAAGGTGTTTGCGCCAAATCCGGATTTCTTCAGCTACAGTCTGGCGAAGTTCGCGCTCAAGGGCGCAACCGAGATGCTGGCACAGCATTTCAGGGGCCGCATGCGCGTGTGCGGCATCGCACCAAGCAACACCTTGATCAGCGGCGACCAGACGGACGATACCTTTGCGCAAGGGTGGGCGCGAACGCTGACCGGCTCCGGTCCGACGCCGGCCGACATCGCCAGCACCATCCGTTTCATCTGGTCAACCAAGTCGGTGAATGGCGAGATCATAGTGCTGGATGGCGGCCAACGCCTGATGTCTCTCGAGCGTGATGTGGCCTTCTTGTCGGAGTGAATATGCCAAAGTCGAAAATGACGATTATCCTGCGCGAGCAGGAATTGCTGATCCGCATCGGCGTCCACTCATACGAGAAGGCCGCGCCGCAGCGGCTTGTCGTCAGTGTCGAGGCTGTCCTTGAAGATGCGGGCGACGAGGGCGACCAGATTGGCGCGACGCTCGACTATGACAAGCTGCATGCGTTCAACAAATCGCTCGAGCGCGAGGCGCATTTTGAACTCCAGGAAACAGTGGCCCGGCGGGTTCTCGCCTTTGTTCTTGCGCAGCCGGGTGTCGTCTCGGCGACAGTTGAGACTCGCAAGCCGGATATCTTTGCCGACTGCCGTTTTGTCGGTGTGCGTCTTGAGGCAGGCAGGTAGTTTCAGGCTGCCGCGAACTTTCTGACTGGTGTTTATCTTCTGTCAATTGTTGGGGCCAAATCGCGGCGCGCTCCCCAGTTTGGCACCTGCTTTCCCTTACGTCGATGCTGGCAGGTTCAAATCATTCTGTTGCGACAGGATTTGAGGAATGGTCGGATTTAGCTAAACAATTACAGATAGATGCGCAGTGAGCGCGCGTCTACCGGTCCAGTGCGATGTCGATCTGCTGCGCCCGATGTGGCCTTCAAGCAACGCCTTTATTTGGCCAGAACCCCGCCAGCGTAAGACCTTATTGCCCCACATTTCGCGCCGCATTTGGCGATCATTCTGCACCGTAACCAAAAATGCCGGGCTCCCAACCGGCTAAGTGGTGTGTCCAGAGTTCCTTGAAGCAAGGAGGCAATAATGAAAGCCTATTCCAAATTCCTCGGTTCGGCCGCGTTGGCCGGTGTGTTCGCCTTTTCGGCTGCTTCGGCATTTGCGGCCGACATGATTGACGCTGCGCCAGAGCCGGCGCCGGTTGAAGTTGCACCGGTCGAATCGACCGGTTGGGCCGGTCCTTACGTTGGTGCTTACGGCCACTGGAACAAGGGTGAGACCCGAGCTCCTGGCATCCCGAGCCGCACCAAGCCGGAAGGTTACGGCGGCGGCGTGTTCGGCGGCTACCAGATGCAGAACGGCTCAATCGTCTACGGCGCGGAAGCCGATGTCGGCTATGGCAATGCGGACGGCCGCAACGCAGCAATCTCTGCCAAGACCGGTGTTGAAGGTTCGGTACGCGCACGTCTCGGCTTCGCACCGTCCGATCGAGTTCTGGTCTATGGCACCGCAGGCGCTGCAGCCGGCAACGTCAAGGTGTCCGACGGCATCGGCGCAGACAAGAACACCATGCTCGGCTACACAGTCGGTGCAGGCGTTGACGCCAAGGTCACGGAGCAGGTCTTTGTGCGCGGTGAATATCGCTACACCGATCTCGGCAAGGATAATTTCAACCTTGGCGGCGGACGCCAGCGTATCAGCCAGGACACCAGCGCAGTGCGCCTGGGTCTTGGTGTGAAGTTCTAATCAACCGGCAGGCTGATGTGAAAAGAAACCGGCGGAGCGATCCGCCGGTTTCTTTCGTTTGGGGCTTAATTCGGAAGCAATTCGGCGAGAGCCGGGTGAGCCTCGTCGAAACGTTTCGCCCAGCGCACCAGTTTTGCGCGTCCGCGCTCCCATTTTCCCTCAAAGCGCAGCGCCAGGTAGCCAAGGGTTGCCCGCAGCGCGATGTGGCCGGCATGGATCTTCTTGGGCAGTTTGGGTGGATTGGCGTTCAGCGCGTCAAGCGCACGCGTCGCCTTTTCCCACTGGCGGTCAAGCCAGGGCTGATGGATTTTCTCCTCCGGCCGCATCCTGCGCTCATAGACATGCGCCAGCAGGCAGTCGCAGATACCGTCCGCCAAGGCTTCCAGCCGCTCGGCTTCGGTTCGTTTTGCGGCATTGCGGGGGTAGAGCGCGTTGCCTGAAACGCGATTGAGGTATTGGACAATGACGCGGCTGTCGTAAACCGCAATGCCATCGTCAGGCACAAGAACCGGTATCTTGCCAAGCGGATTGTTGTCGATCAGGAGCGCCGGGTCAGCATTGGTATCAACAACCACCGCCTCACACGCATAGCCGGCATAGACTGCAGCCATGCGCACCTTGGCGCTGTAGGGAGAGGGTGGGGAAACAAGGATTTTTGGCATGGGGATTTCTCACAGGGACATTTGGCAATGGAAAGGGCTACCGGTGCATGGCCGGTAATGTGATGCTGCGTGCCCGGCATTCACGTTTGTCGACCTCGGGGCAGGCGCGAAACTGCAACGACTTGGTCATGCATATGCGTACCTCTTCCAGCAGACGTCCGTCGCAGGCAACCGCAATGCCGCCGGCCGGCAGACCGGGATTGGCTTTGACAAAGTCGCGCTCGACCTGGCCGGGATCGACTGACTGGCGTTGCGACGCGTCATTAAATGAAGCGGGAATTGTCACGCGGTTCCGCGCTGCTCGCACAACATCGAAGTAGTCAGCCGGCGACAGACCCGCGCAACTTCCGTGCTTGCGCCACTGCTGGCGTATGAGGCCGGTGGACGGCATCAGATCATACATCGACCGGGCGAGATCATTCGGCACGTCGCGTTGTGTGCTGGCGCATTCACTTGGATAGCCACGCTCATATTGTGGCCATAGCCCGTGCACGACAAATCCGTAAGAGCGCGTCGCGCCGCATTGCTGGCGGTTGGCGCGCTGGCCCTCGGATTCGCAATAGCTTGGCGACCATGACAGCGCGAGCACGTAGAAGTCGAACCCTTTGCCCTCGTGTATGTCTGGCTGTGAACCGGACGACGGCTGTGAAATGGAGTTGGACGCGCTTGATGACGGCTCGCCGCCATCGCTGCATGCAGCAAGCGCAAGTGCCGCGCCAAGCACCAGAAGGGCAGGCAACCGTCGCATCGGACTACCTGAGAACGCGGCAACGTCCGTTGTAGACGAACCAGCGGTCAAAGCCTGACACGCAGAATTCGACATTGTCGCCAATCGAGGCGAGGCCCATGCCTTCCTCGATCAGATACCAGACCTCGCGCCGCCGGCCGTCTGACAGTTCCGCAGTCGCCCCGCAATATCGCCGTGCTATCGGCTTCTTTTCGGTCGCTGCATAGTTGCGATGCTGATGAACGCGGTGGAAGTCGACAATGCCGACATCCGGCAGATGCGGCACGTTCTGTACTTGATGACGGAAGCGATTGACGATTTTTGTGAGAATGGCCTTGTCTTCGCAGAGGCGCGCTTCGGGCCGGTCAAGGAAGCCCGCAGACAAGATCGGAGAGGGCGCAGTCATCTGCGGCAAAAGCGGCTGAGCAAGCACCGGACTGGCAATCGCTGCCGCAACGCACATCGACAACAGGATTTTCCGCAGGCTCATCTTCGACGTTCCTTTTGAACAGTTGATACCGACACTGTTGCAACTCGATTTGAACGTCAACCCGAAGACGTCTCGCCGGTGAGCCAGTCGACCGACCACTTGGCTCCGTCATCGGTTTTCAGTACCTCACAGAGAGCCGGAAGCATGACCTTCAATTCCTGTTCCAATGTGTAGGGCGGATTGACGACGATCATCCCGGTGCCATCGAGCCTCGGCTGATCGCCAGCCGACCGGATCGTCAGCCAGGAATCGAGGATCTTTGAGATGCCGGTCGCCTTCAGCGCCTTGCGGAAACGCTCGATTGCGGCGAAATCCTTGGCCGGATACCAGAATGCATAAACGCCACCCGGCCACCGTGCGTGCGCCCGCTTCAGCCCGTCGACGATGCGGCCAAACTCATTGTCGATCTCAAATGGCGGATCGACAATGACGAAACCACGTTTTTCCTTAGGCGGCACATGCGCGCCGAGCGCCAGCCAGCCGTCCAGCGCCAGCACACGCGCCTGATAGTCATTGGCGAAGCGTGCGCTGAGTGCGAGATGAGCCTTTGGCTCAAGTTCGATCGCCAGCATCCGGTCCTGCTTGCGCAGCAGATGGCGCATGATCGCGGGTGAGCCCGGATAGTGCGTCAAGCCGCCATCTGGATTGAATGCGCGCACGCTGTCGAGATAGGGCGCAAGCAGCGCGGTCGCGTCCGGCCGGAAGTCGGCCTGGAGCACCCGCCCAATGCCAGTCAGCCATTCGCCGGTCTTTTGGGCGCGCTCGGAACTGAGGTCGTAGACGCCAGAACCTGCATGGGTATCAATGATGCGAAAGGCTTGATCCTTGCGCTTGAGATAGTCGACAATGCGCACGATCGTTGCATGCTTTACCACATCGGCAAAGTTTCCTGCGTGATAGGCGTGATCGTAGTTCATCGGATCTGGAACAAGCTAAGCATGGCCGACGCCCTACACCTGCTGGCAAGAATCCGCTAGTTAGGTTTGATGAACACCCACGCTCCGATCGAGATCGGCCATTCGGCCTGTCCACATGATTGCCCGTCGACCTGTGCGCTTGACATCGAACTGCTGGGACCGGACCGGATCGGCCGCGTGCACGGCGCGAAGTCAAACAGTTACACCGCAGGTGTCGTCTGCGCCAAGGTCGCGCGCTACGCCGACCGGGTGCATCATCCTGACCGTCTGCTGAAGCCGCTGGTACGCGCCGGCGCCAAAGGCGAGGGCGCCTGGAAAGAAGCCTCGTGGGAAGCAGCACTCGATCTGGTGGCCGAGCGCTTCGACCGCGCGGAAGAAAGACATGGCTCTGAGACGGTCTGGCCTTACTACTACGCCGGCACGATGGGACTGGTGCAGCGCGACGGCATTCACCGGCTGCGGCACGCCAAAAAGTATTCCGGCTATTTCGATTCGATCTGCACCAATCTTGCCTGGACCGGCTACGTCATGGGCACGGGACGGCTCGCGGGCGTCGACCCGCGCGAAATGGCGAAGTCGGACTGCATCGTCATCTGGGGCACCAATGCGGTGGTCACCCAGGTCAATGTGATGACCCATGCGGCGAAGGCCCGCAAGGAGCGCGGAACCAGGATCGTCGTCATCGACATCTATGACAATGCAACGATGAAACAGGCTGACATGGGCCTGGTTCTGAAACCCGGTACCGATGGCGCGCTGGCTTGCGCTGCGATGCATGTCCTGTTCCGCGACGGGCTCGCTGACCGCGCCTATCTTGAGCAATATTCAGACGATCCGAAGGGATTGGAGGAGCATCTCAAAACCCGTACGCCGGAATGGGCGTCGGCGATCACCGGTCTGTCGGTGGACGAAATCGAAGCCTTCGCACGGTTGGTCGGCACGACGCCAAAAACCTTCTTCCGCCTGGGCTACGGTTTTGCCCGCCAGCGCAATGGTTCGGTCAACATGCACGCGGCGCTGTCTCTCACGGTAGTCACCGGGTGCTGGCAGCATGAGGGCGGTGGGGCGCTGAACTCCAATTCCGGCATTTCCGGATACAAGTTCAACAAGGAAACGGTGGAAGGTTCAAAACTGCGCGACCCGTCGATCCGGTTCCTGGACCAGTCGCGCATCGGGCCGGTGCTGATGAGCCATGCGGACGCGCTCTATGGCGGTCCGCCGGTGACCGCAATGCTGATCCAGAACACCAATCCGGCCAATGTCGCGCCCGAGCAGAGGCTCGTCAAACAGGGTTTTCTGCGTGATGACCTGTTCACCTGCGTGCACGAACAGTTCATGACCGACACGGCCAAGCTCGCCGATGTGGTGCTGCCGGCGACGATGTTTGTCGAGCATGACGACATCTACAAGGGTGGCGGACACCAATATGTGACGTTGGGGCCAAAACTGATCGACCCGCCTCCGGGGCCGATGTCGAACCATTTTGTCATTGAGGAACTGGCCAAACGGCTGGGCGTCGCGCATCTGCCCGGCTTCGGCATGACCGAGCAACAGCATATCGACACAATGCTGAAGGGCAGGGACATCGGCACGTTCGAGAGGCTGAAGGAGGAGCGTTGGGCCGACATGCAGCCGGATTTCGAGACGTCCCACTATCTGAAAGGGTTTGGCCATTCGGACGGCAAATTCCGCTTCCGCCCCCAATGGGTCGGCGGTGTTGCGCCAAACCGGCCGCCTAAATCGATGGGCGAAGCCTTTGGCGATTATGACCGGCTGCCGGAGTTCCCCGACCATGTCGATCTGATCGAAGCGGCGGATGCCGAACACCCGTTCCGCCTCGCAACGTCGCCGGCGCGCAACTTCCTCAATTCGACCTTTACTGAAACGCCGGTGTCTCAGCAGAAGGAGGGACGGCCGGAGCTGATGATTCACCCAGACGATGCGGCTGAGCTTGGCCTGATGGAAGGCGGTCGCGTTGAGATCGGCAACAGGCGCGGCGAGGTTGTCCTGCACGTCAAATTGTTCGATGGCGTCAAGCGCGGCGTCGTCATCGCCGAAGGCATCTGGCCGAACTCGGCGCATGAGCGCGGTGAGGGCATCAATGTGCTGACCGGCTCGGACGCTGCCGCGCCTTATGGCGGCGCGGCATTTCATGACAACAAGGTTTGGGTGAAGGCAATATGAGTGGAGATCATCAACACGGCAACCTCGAGAAAACGCCCGAATCCAGATTGTGGATAGCGCTTAGTCTGACCTCAATCTTTGTTGTGGCGGAGGTCGTTGGCGGCATCGTCACCGGTTCGCTGGCATTGATATCAGACGCGACGCACATGCTGACGGACGCCACCGCGCTGGCGATTGCGCTCGTCGCGATCCGCATGGGGCGGCGACCGGCCGATCTGTTTCGCACCTATGGCTACGCCCGTTTCGAAATTCTGGCCGCTGCCTTCAACGCACTGATCCTGCTCGCCGTCGCCTTCTACATTCTCTACGAGGCCTATGAGCGGATTTCGCAGCCGCAGGAAATCCAGTCGCTCGGCATGCTGGGCGTTGCTGTGGTCGGGCTCGTTGTCAACCTGATCTCGATGTGGCTGCTGTCAGACAGCAAGGACAGAAGTCTCAACGTCAAAGGGGCCTATCTCGAAGTCTGGGCCGACATGTTGGGCTCAGTCGGCGTGATAGCCGGTGCGCTGGTGATCTGGTTCACCGGCTGGCAATGGGTCGATTCGGTCATCGCTGTCGGTATCGGATTCATGGTGTTTCCGAGAACCTGGATATTGCTCAAGGAATGCGTGAACATCCTGCTGGAAGGGGTGCCGCCCGGCATTGATCTGTCAGAGGTGCAAAAAACGATCAGCGATACGCCGGGTGTCGACTCGGTGCATGACCTGCATTTGTGGGCCATTACCCAGAGTCAGTTCTCGCTGACGGCTCATCTTGTGCTGGCCGATGGCGCCGATCATGACAATGTACGTCAGACGGTGGCGGAGACATTGCATGACAGGTTCGAGATTGATCACACGACGCTGCAGACGGAGCGGACGTCATGTGCTCATGCCGAGCGTGTGCACTGAAGCAGTGAAGTGGCGCACGCCTCAGGGCGTGCGGCGCGCCAGGCTTTCCAGATCGGTCACCTCGGGGCGGGGCGAGGGTGACGAGACAGTTGCGCCGTCATGCTCGCGTTCGATGAAGTCGCCGAACACAGCCTTGCCGCCTTCCATACGCACCTTGCCGGACGCCAGCATCGCCAGCGCGTCCGGGTAGAGCCGGTGTTCGGCTGACAGAACGCGGATGCCGAGGCTGTCTTCGTCGTCGGACAGCCGGACTGGCACTGCGGACTGGGCTATGATCGGGCCTGAATCAACTTCGGGTGTGACGAAGTGAACAGTGCAGCCATGCACCCTCACGCCTGCGGCGAGAGCCTGCTGGTGCGGGTGTGTGCCCTTGAACAACGGCAGCAGAGAAGGATGGATGTTGATCAGCCGTCCCTCGAAGCGCTTGACGAACTTCTCGTCCAAGAGCCGCATATAGCCGGCGAGGCAGACAATATCTGCCTTCATGCCGGCGATCGCTTTTTCAAGCTGCGCGGCATGGGCTTCGCGCGTCTGTCCCTTGGATTCAACCACGACCGTGGCGACTCCTTTGGCGGCGGCGACCGCCAGCCCCTTGGCGTCGGCGCGATTTGAAATGACCCCGGCGATCTCGGCGGGATAGTCGGGCGACTTGGCCGCCTCGATCAGTGCGCTCATGTTGGAGCCGCGGCCCGAGATTAAGATGACGACACGCTTGCGGCTCAAAACGCGATGCTCCCTTGGTAGACGACGCCTTCGCCCCGGCGCGGCACGATGCGTCCAATCACTGTTACCGTCTCGCCCTGTTCGCGCAAGACCGCAGCGACGTCATTGGTGCGTCCTGCCTCGACCACCAGCACCATGCCGATGCCGCAATTGAACGTGCGCATCATTTCTGCCGGCTGGACGCCGCCGGTCTTGGCCAGCCAGCCGAAAACCTTCGGAACGTCGATGGCGGGCAGGTCAAGCTCGGCAGCCCACTCGGCTGGCAGCACACGCGGGATGTTGTCGGGATAGCCGCCGCCGGTGATATGCGCCATCGCCTTGATCGCGCCGGTTGCGCGGATCGCCGCCAGCAGCGGCTTCACATAGATGCGCGTCGGCTCAAGCAGCGCCTCGCCAAGCGTCTTGCCCGGCGCGAACGGCGCTTCGTCCGGCCAGTTTAGGCCCGACATGGCGACGATGCGGCGAACCAGCGAATAGCCGTTGGAGTGAACACCCGACGAGGCGAGGCCGAGCAGTACGTCGCCTTCGCCAATGTCGCCGGTCGGTAGCAACTGTCCGCGCTCGGCAGCGCCGACGGCAAAGCCCGCGAGATCATAGTCATTGCCGTGATACATGCCCGGCATCTCGGCGGTCTCGCCGCCGATCAGAGCGCAGCCCGCCATACGGCAACCTGCGGCAATGCCCGATACAATCGCTGCGCCCTGATCGGGATCGAGCTTGCCCGTTGCAAAGTAGTCGAGGAACAGAAGCGGTTCGGCACCCTGCACGACCAGATCGTTGACGCACATGGCGACGAGGTCGATGCCGATGGTGTCGTGTTTTCCGGCGTCGATGGCGATCTTCAGTTTTGTGCCGACGCCGTCATTGGCAGCAACCAGGATCGGATCGGAGAAGCCTGCGGCCTTGAGATCAAACAATCCACCGAAGCCGCCGATTTCGCCATCGGCGCCTGGGCGCCGGGTTGAGCGCACCAGCGGCTTGATCTTTTCCACCAGCGTATTGCCGGCGTCGATGTCGACACCCGCTTCGGCATAGGTCAGACCGTTCTTGCCCGTCGTCATGTTTGGCTCCGGCTGGATTCGGTCGGCTCTTCGCATGAAGGCAGGGAGGCTGCAAGCATTGTGAGCCGGTGTCCACCGCTGCGAGGCGCTTGCGCCACGTCTCCGGCATTGCCATGTGTGCAATCAAGGAGACGGGTTTGACGATACCAAACATCATTACAATCATTCGGCTGCTGCTGGTGCCTGCGACCGTGTGGGCGCTGCTGACCCACAATTTCGATCTGGCATTCGGCTTTTTTCTGATTGCCGGGATCTCGGACGGCGTCGACGGCTTCATTGCCCGCCAGTTCAACCAGATGTCGGAGCTGGGCGCCTATCTCGATCCCGTCGCTGACAAGCTGCTGCTGGTCTCGGTCTTTGTCGTGCTGGCGATCCTCGGACAATTGCCGCTCTGGCTGGTGGTGATCGCCGTCTCGCGCGATGCGCTGATCCTCTTGGCGGTGATGCTGTCGACGGTGATGGGGCGGCCGGTAACGATCCGGCCATCGCTGGCGTCGAAGGCGAACACGGCGGTGCAGATCGTGCTGGTGGTGATCGTTCTGGCTGATCTTGCGTTCTCGCTCGATCTGGGGACGGTACGCGAGGCACTGGCTCCGCTGTCGGTGCTCTTGACCGTCGTGTCGGGTGCGGCCTATCTCGTGGTCTGGCTGAGACACATGGCGGATCATGGTTAGTTCAAATCTCGAACAGAATACGGATCAGGCTGCTTCGGCGTCGCCATCGAGCCTTGCGCTCAAACGGCAGCTCCGCTTCTGGGCCATTATCCTTCTGTTGATCGCTGGCTTCCTCTGGTTGTTCAGCGACATCCTCCTGCCTTTCGCGGCAGGCATGGTGCTGGCCTATTTCCTCGACCCGGTCGCCGACTGGCTGGAGACCAAAGGGATGTCGCGCGCAGTCGCGTCCACGGTGATCCTGCTTTCATTCCTTGCGGTTCTGGTCGTGTTGCTGGTCACATTCATTCCGCTGATCGCCACGCAGATGACCGAGTTTGTCGCTCAGGTTCCAGGCTATGTTGCAAGCATTCAGCAATTTGTCTCCAGCTTCAATCCCGAGTGGTTGACGACACGCCTCGGCATCAATCCCGACGATCTGCGCAACGGCCTCAATTCGCTCTTGTCGAGCGGCCTGACTGTACTTGGTTCGGTATTCAGATCGCTGATCAGTTCGGCGGCGTCGCTGTTTTCCGTCGCAGGCCTTTTTGTCGTGACGCCGGTCGTCGCTTTCTACATGCTGCTCGACTGGGACCGGATGATCGCACGCGTCGACAGCTGGGTACCGCGCAAGAATGTCGCCGATGTGCGCAAGATCGCAACTGACATCAACGCCTCGACCGCCGGCTTCGTGCGCGGCCAGTCGCTCGACGGACTTATTCTGGGCGTGATGTATTCGGTAGCGCTGTCGATGGTCGGACTGAATTTCGCGATTGTCATCGGCATGGTGTCGGGCCTGATCGGCTTTATTCCCTATGTCGGCTCGGCAGTCGGACTGCTGCTGGCGGTCGCAGTGGCGATCGGACAATTCTGGCCGGAATGGCACTGGGTCGTCGTTGTCGTCCTGATCTTTGCAGCGGGACAATTCATCGAGGGCAATTTTATCCAGCCGCGGCTCGTCGGAGACAGCGTCGGCCTGCATCCGGTCTGGCTGATGTTCTCACTGTTCGCCTTCGGAGCATTGTTCGGATTTGTCGGCCTGCTTGTCGCAGTGCCCGCCGCTGCCGCCATCGGCGTTCTGGTCCGGTTTGCAATCTCCCGCTATCTGCAGTCGCCGCTCTACACGGGTGAGAACGACGAAACGCCCAATGTCACCCGGGTTGAGATCGTCAGCGCCGCCGGCCCGGCCATTGAAAGCCCGAAGCGCAAGAAACCAGCGGCGCGATGAACTCGCCGGTCCAGATCCCGCTCGACTTCGCCCATGACGCCGGGTTGTCGCGCGACCATCTGATTGTCAGCGCCCAGAACCGGGCGGCGGTCGACATGGTCGAGCAATGGCCAGCCTGGCCGTCGCCGGTGGTGATCCTGGCTGGGCCAGCCGGCAGCGGCAAAACCCATCTTGCCTCGATCTGGCGTGAATTTGCTTCGGCGGCGGTGGGCGATGCAAGCCATATTGACCCGTCGTTGATCGAAGGCGGCGGGCCGGTGCTGATCGACGATGCGGATCGGGGACCTGTCGACGAAACCGGGTTGTTCCATCTGGTCAATGCGGTGCGCGGGCAGGGGCGGTCGATGCTGCTGACGGCCAGACGCTTTCCGTCTGCCTGGGGCGTGGCGCTGCCAGACCTTGCCTCGCGCCTGAAAGCCGCGACGCTGGTCGAGATGCGCGAACCCGACGACGACTTGCTGGCGGGCGTGATCACAAAATTGTTCGCCGACCGGCAGGTCGAGGTCGACCCATCGGTGGTGCAATATCTGGTGAGGCGCATGGAGCGGTCGTTGTCGACCGCCAGCGCATTGGTGGAACGGCTGGACCGGCTGGCGCTTGAACGCAAGGCGGCGATCACCCGTAGCCTCGCCGCCGAAACAATTTCGGCGATGGACGAGGGGCAGGGCGTTCTGGATTTCGATTGAGTTTCAGATGCTTATGGTCAGAGATTCGCGTGCCGGCGGCGCGCGGGCCGAGGAGCTGGCGCGAACGATGCGGTGCGTTTCGCCCGATGATTGCCGGGCAATCCGCCCGATTTGGACCTGAAGGCCGGGTTGCTTATCTGGACCGGCGCGCCATTCGTCAGGCTGCGCAAGACCGGTCAGGCAATACAGAATCGTTTCAAGCGCCTGCGCCAGCACAACAAACTGGTCGGCCAGGCTGATGGCGGCATCGATGCCGGAGCCATCGGCCAGCGGCACAAGCAGATCTTCATCGAGATGCATTCCGACGCCGAGTGCGGCGCGGGCGGTGAAGCGGCGTGCGGCGGGTTCAGCGAGGCGAAACAGCACAAGCAGCGACAGACGCACCGGTGCGGGCGCTGCCGCAGAGCGTTCGGCGAGTTCGGCAAACGACCAGAGCAGCGCGATGAAGTGCTGGATCATGCCGATCTGATTGTAACCAAAAGTCCGAAACCCGTTCACCGCACGCTCCTTTCTGTCGGACATGATCCGGCAGGTTGAAGAGAGGGGGACAGATTTTTTCAGAATTTTTTTGAGGTGGGGCGGGTGAGGCGGTCAGACGGCGGAAAAATTGGCGATCCCGACAGGATTCGAACCTGTGACCATCGGCTTAGAAGGCCGGTGCTCTATCCAGCTGAGCTACGGGACCGTTGTCTGGGCTAGTGTGTCCAGGGAATGCGGCGGTCGTATTTGAAATTGTCCGAATACGAAATCTGGCGGCGCTTGAGCTGATGCGGCTCCTCGACGCGAAACTCGATGTGATTCTTTTCGGCGTAGGCGATTGCTTCTTCGAGCGTCTCAAAGGTCAATCTGATCTGGCTCGCCGTGTCACGCGTCGACGTGTAGCCCATCAGCGGGTCGATCTTGCGCGGGATCGCCGGATCATATTCGAGGATCCAGTCGCCGGTATTTGCCTTGCCCGACTGCATCGCGGTCTTGGCGGGGCTAAAAATCTTCGCTGACATCGGTTCGTTCCGGGGCTCGTTCCAGATTGTGGCGTATTGCGCACCTCGACCCGTCATTACTTCGCAATGCCCGATCGGGCAAGCGCCGGGTGAGTCGACGCTGGCGGAATGTGCGGATGGGAGGGGAAGAAGAATGGTCGGAGTGGCAAGACTCGAACTTGCGACCCCCTGATCCCAAATCAGGTGCGCTACCAGGCTGCGCTACACTCCGAGGCCAAGGGGCGTATAGGTTCCCACCGCGCCGGGCGCAAGGCCCGATTTCGAGAAGTTTGGCAAATCTTGAGGAAATGCCCCTGTGACGCCTGGTCAGGCAGCGGCCGCAGCCGCCAGCCCCCGCGCAATATCGGCCTTGATGTCTTCGACGTCTTCGAGGCCGATCTGCAGGCGCATGACCGGGCCTTCATAGTCGCCCTTGGCAACAGTGCGGTCGGCCAGCGACACGTGAACCGCCAGGCTTTCATAGCCGCCCCAGGAATAGCCGAGGCCAAACAGTTCAAGCGCGTCGAGGAAGGCGTGGGCCTGTTTTGTGCCACCGCCCTTGAGCACGATGGAAAATATGCCGCTGGAACGGCCGAAATCGCGCTTCCACAGATCGTGTCCGGCAAAGCTGGGCAAGGCGGGGTGCAGCACGCGCGCTACACCGGGTTCGCTTTCCAGCCATTTTGCCAGCGCCAGCGCGCTCTGTTCGTGGCGGTCGAGCCTGACCCCCATTGTGCGCAGGCCGCGCAGCACCTGGTAGACATCGTCGGGCGCAGGGCAGCAGCCCATGGTGAGGAAAGTCTCGTGCAGCTTTGGCCATGCGGCAGCGTTGGCCGATACGGTGCCAAGCAGCACATCGGAATGGCCGGCCGGATATTTGGTCGCAGCATGGATCGACACGTCGACGCCAAAATCGAGCGCCTTGAAAAACAGCGGCGTCGCCCAGGTATTGTCCATCATGACGATGGCCCCGCCGGCGTGCGCTGCCTTTGCGATGGCGGGGATGTCCTGCATTTCAAACGTGTTGGAGCCGGGCGATTCGGTGAAGACAACACTGGTGTTGGGCCGCATCAGGGCCGCGATCCCCGCGCCAATGGCCGGATCGTAATATTCGACCTCGACGCCGAGGCGCTTCAGCATCGTGTTGGAAAAGTTGCGCGTCGGCGCATAGACAGAATCAACGATGAGAACGTGATCTCCCGAACTGACAAAAGCGAGCAGCGGGATGGTGACGGCGGCAAGGCCCGACGGGACGATGATTGTGCCGGCCGACCCTTCGAGATCGTCGATGGCAGCGGCGAGCGCATCGGTGGTTGGCGTGCCGCGTGTGCCATAGGTGTATTTCTGCGAACGGTTGGCCATCGTAGCCGCGTCGGGGAACAGCACGGTGGACGCGTGCACGACCGGCGGATTGACAAAGCCGTGATAGTCGCGCGGATTGTAGCCCGCATGGGCCAGCCTTGTGTTCATTCCCTTTTTTGTGCTGCTTGTCACTGCAATACCTCATCTGGCGAACTGGCATAGTGATTAGTCTGTAGGCCGAAGCTGCGCAATCGCGCCAACATTCCCGAACCGATGGGACAGGACAATACGGTGCCGGATCCATTCAAGAGGCAACGCCGACCGGACGCAGCTGGTCCCACACGCCATTTCGCGGCGTTTGCCGGGCTGTGGCGGCGGTTTCGCCGCCATCGCGGCTATGGTCCGCCTGCCTGGGACCGCCGCATGACCGTGTTGGCTTTGGCCGCGGCCGCGGCTGGCGCAGCCGCAATGCTGATCGACGCGCAGATGACCGAACTGGCGCGCGCCAGCAGGGGGCCGCTTGTACAATGGATGATCGCCGTAACCGACGCCGGTCTTGGCAAATGGTATGCCTATCCTTCGCTTGCGGCGTTTCTGATGCTGGGGGCGCTCGACTTCAGCGCGATGGACCGGTCGCGGCGATTGTGGCTGTCGCGGCTGTTTGGTCAGGCGGGGTTCGCCGCCGCAGCGATTGGCCTGCCGCAGATCATCGTCAATCTGCTCAAGGATATCGTTGGGCGGGCGCGGCCACACCTCTACGATGCCGGTGGCGCCTTTCAGTTCGACTTTTTCAATGGAACCGGTCCCTACGCCAGTTTTCCGTCAGGCCATGCGGCGACCTGCGGCGCGCTTGCGGCCGTGCTGTCGCTGTGGTTTCCGCGCGCCGTGATTCCGATCATGGCGGGAGGCGTGTTCCTCGCCGCGACCCGTGTTGTCGTGTTGCGGCACTATCTGTCTGATGTGGTTATCGGATTTTCGATCGGCGCACTGTTTGCGCTGTGGCTTGCGCGCCTGCTTGCCAGACGCGGGCTTGGGTTCAGGACCACTGCCGGGCGTCTGGTCCCGCGCGTCAAGTGACCACTGCGTCAAGCATCGCCTTGCAGCACAACAATTTTTCCCGGAGTTTCAACTGTCTAACTGCCGGAAGGCTTGACCTCGTCAAAATTATCGCCTTCGATGGCGCAATGCCGGAAAGTCGGGTGGCTGCCGCTTTGACGATATGCTTTCGGGGCGTTGGGAGAACGCCTTGGCTTTTCGGTTGAGGAATGGAAAAGGGCGATAAACGTCCTGAATCTAGAAAAATAAGGGGTTCCTGAATATGAAGACCAATCTGATTTCGGGCCTGATCGGCGCCGCAGCCCTCGTGGTTTCGGCAGGCGCTGCATCAGCCGCAACGCTCGACGACGTGAAAGCGCGCGGCGTTCTGAACTGCGGCACCAATACCGGTCTGGCCGGTTTTGCCGCTCCAAACGACAAGGGCGAATGGTCCGGTCTTGACGTTGATATGTGCCGCGCGATTGCCGCCGCGATCTTTGACGATCCGTCGAAGATCAAGTTTGTGCCGACCAACGCCAAGGAGCGCTTCACCGCGCTGCAATCGGGTGAAATTGACGTTCTGTCGCGCAACACGACCTGGACGCTGAGCCGCGACACGTCGCTCGGCTTCAACTTCGCTGGCGTCAACTATTATGACGGCCAGGGTTTCATGATTAACGCCAAGAAGCTGCCGAACGTGAAGTCGGCGCTGGAACTGTCGGGCGCTTCCGTGTGCGTGCAGACTGGCACCACCACCGAGCTGAACCTGGCCGACTTCTTCCGCAACAACAACATGCAGTACAATCCGGTTGTGTTCGAAGCGCTCGAAGCCACCGAACAGGCCTATGACACCGGCCGCTGCGACGTCTACACCACCGACCAGTCGGGCCTGTATTCGACCCGCCTGAAGATGGCTGCTCCCGACGATCACGTCGTTCTGAAGGAAATCATCTCCAAGGAGCCGCTCGGGCCAGCAGTGCGCCAGGGCGACGACCAGTGGTTTGACGTGGTGAAGTGGACCCTCAATGCGATGATTATCGCTGAGGAATTCGGCATCACCCAGGCCAATGTCGAAGAGATGAAGGCAAGCGCGAATCCGGAAGTGAAGCGCATTCTTGGCATGGAAGAAGGCACCAAGCTCGGCACCGATCTTGGCCTCACCAATGACTGGGTCGTGCGTATCGTCAAGCACGTCGGCAATTACGGCGAAGTGTTCGAGCGCAATGTCGGTCAGGGTAGCCCGCTGAAGATCGCGCGCGGGCTCAACGCCCTGTGGAACAAGGGTGGTCTGCAATACGCACCGCCGATCCGCTAAACATCGCATCCGCGTGAAAAGGACCGGGAGAGCTTCTCTCCCGGTCTACACGGCCATATCCGGGGGACGCGATGGCTTCGCAGGACGCAATTGACGGCGGCAGGGCACAACGCTCGTCGCCACTGAACGATCCGAAAATTCGTGGCCTGATCTATCAGGTCGTGGTGTTTGTGGCGCTGGTTCTGTTTGTCTGGTGGATTGTCGACAACACGATCACCAATCTGAGGCGCGCCGGCATTGCCTCTGGCTTTGAGTTTCTCAACGGCCGCGCCGGCTTTCCGATCTCGACCAGCCTGATCGAATATACCGAAGACAATACCTATGCCCGGGCGCTGCTCGTCGGGCTTCTCAACACAATTTACGTGGCGGCGTTTGGCATCATCACCGCGACGATCCTCGGCTTTCTCGTCGGCGTGGGACGGCTGTCGAACAACTGGCTGATCTCTAAGATCTGCATGTGTTACGTCGAGCTGTTCCGTAACATTCCGCCGCTGCTGGTCATCTTCTTCTGGTATTTCGGTGTGCTGGCTGTGTTGCCGCTGCCCCGGGAATCGATTGACCTGCCGCTTGGCTCCTACCTGAACAGCCGTGGTTTCTTTGTACCCAAGGCGATCTGGGGTGAGGGGGCGTGGTTGATCGGGGTGGCCTTTTTGGTCGCGATCGTGCTGAGCTGGTTTGTCGCCCGCCGGGCGCGTGCGCGCCAGATGGCGACCGGCGAACAATTTCCGGTTCTGTGGACCTCGCTTGGCCTGTTGATCGGCCTGCCGCTGCTCGCCTATCTGGTCACCGGCATGCCGCTGACGTTTGAATATCCTGTGCTGGGTACGTTCAATATGACCGGCGGCAGTCAGGTGAAGCCGGAGTTCCTGGCGCTCTATATGGCGCTGTCGTTCTATACGGCCTCGTTCATCGCCGAAATCGTCCGCGCCGGCATTCTGGGCGTCAATCGTGGCCAGTCCGAAGCCTCGGCTGCGCTTGGGCTGAGCCGTGGCAAGGCGCTGCGGCTGGTGATTATTCCGCAGGCGCTGCGCATCGCCATTCCGCCGCTGACCAGCCAGTATCTCAACCTGACCAAGAACTCGTCGCTGGCGATTGCGATCGGATTCCCCGATCTGGTGGCGATCGGCGGCACCATCCTCAACCAGTCCGGCCAGGCGGTCGAGATCGTGGTGATCTGGATGGCGGTGTATCTCAGCCTCAGCCTGCTGACCTCGCTGTTCATGAACTGGTTCAACGCCAAGATGGCCCTGGTGGAGAGATAAGCGATGCAAGAGCACGACCTCTCCTACGTCCGGTCAGAAATGATCATCGCGTCTGCGCCGCCAGCAGGCGAGCGCGGCATTGGCAGCTGGCTGCGGAAAAACCTGTTTGCCTCGACCACGGACTCGATCCTGACGGTGCTTGGCCTGCTGCTGATTGCCTGGCTCCTGCCGCCCTTCATCAACTGGGCGTTCATCCAGGCGGCCTGGACCGGCGCTGACCGCAGCGTCTGCACGACAGTGGCGCAGGGCGGCGTCCAGCCGGAAGGCTGGTCTGGCGCCTGCTGGGCCTTTGTCGGCGCAAAGTTCTCGCAGTTCATGTACGGGCGCTATCCCGTCGAGGAGCGCTGGCGGGTGCTGCTGGTGGCGGCGATGTTTGTGGCGCTGCTGGTTCCGCTCCTGATGTCGCGTGTGCCGCGCAAGGGGCTGAACGCGCTGCTGTTCTTTGTGGCCTTCCCGATCGTTGCCTATTTCCTGCTGGTCGGCGGTTCATTCGGTCTGCGCTATGTGGCGACAGACATGTGGGGTGGCCTGCTGGTGACGATGGTGCTGTCGTTTGTCGGCATCTCGGTGTCGCTGCCGTTCGGCATCATCCTGGCGCTTGGCCGGCGGTCAAAACTGCCGGTGATCAAGATGCTGTCGGTGATCTTCATCGAAACGGTGCGCGGCGTGCCGCTGATCACGGTTCTGTTCATGGCGTCGGTCATGCTGCCGCTGTTCCTGCCGCCGGGCACAACCTTCGACAAGTTCCTGCGCGCGCTGATCGCGGTGTCGATCTTCGCCTCGGCCTACATGGCGGAAGTCATCCGTGGCGGCCTGCAGGCTGTACCCAAAGGCCAGTATGAAGGCGCCGATTCGCTTGGCCTCGGCTACTGGCAGAAGATGGGGCTGATTGTGCTGCCGCAGGCGCTGAAGCTGGTGATCCCGGCCATCGTCAACACCTTTATCGGCCTGTTCAAGGACACGTCGCTGGTGTCGATCATCGGTATGTTCGATCTGCTCGGCATCGTGCGCCAGAACTTTTCGGACTCCAACTGGGCTTCGCCCCAGACACCGATGTCGGGACTTGTCTTTGCCGGCTTTGTCTTCTGGATATTCTGCTTCGGCATGTCGCGCTATTCGATCACAATGGAACGCCGGCTCGACACCGGCCACAAACGGTAGGGGACTTTCATGGCCACCGAAAATACAGCCGCAGCCGCGGACCTGTCGGTCGACCGCTCAAAGATGACCGTGTCGGCGACCGACGTCGCCGTAGAGATCATTGGCATGCACAAATGGTATGGCGATTTCCATGTCCTCAAGGACATCAATCTCAAGGTGATGCGCGGCGAGCGCATCGTCATTGCCGGCCCCTCGGGATCGGGAAAGTCGACGCTGATCCGCTGCATCAACCGGCTGGAGGAACACCAGAAGGGCAAGATCATCGTCGAGGGAACTGAACTGACCAACGATCTTAAGAAGATCGACGAAGTGCGCCGCGAGGTCGGCATGGTGTTCCAGCATTTTAATCTGTTCCCGCACCTGACGATCCTGGAAAATTGCACGCTGGCGCCGATGTGGGTCAGAAAAATCCCGAAGAAGCAGGCCGAAGAAACGGCGATGCATTTCCTCAACCGGGTCAAGATTCCGGAGCAGGCCAACAAATATCCGGGCCAGCTGTCGGGTGGCCAGCAGCAGCGCGTGGCGATTGCCCGCTCGCTGTGCATGAACCCGCACATCATGCTGTTTGACGAACCGACCTCGGCGCTCGATCCGGAAATGATCTCGGAAGTGCTGGAGACCATGGTGTCGCTGGCCGAAGAAGGCATGACCATGCTGTGCGTGACCCACGAAATGGGGTTTGCACGAAAAGTGGCGAACCGGGTGATCTTTATGGATCAGGGCCAGATCGTCGAGCAGAACACGCCGGCCGAGTTCTTCGACAATCCGCGCCATGAGCGCACAAAACTGTTCCTGAGCCAGATCCTGCACTGAGCAGGATTGGCGGAAATCGGGAATTGACTGCGTGAAGCGCCGCTGGAAGGTGGCGCTGGCTGCTTTGGCTGCTGTCGTGCTGCCTCCGGTTGCCGGGGCGCTGATCCCACGGCCGCTGATTGCGCCGACCGATCAGGAAACCATCAGTGCGCGGCGCGACGTGCTGATGCTTTCTAACCCGATCCATACAGATATTGCCTTCCCTGCCGATCCAGATGTGTTGGAGCGTTTCGCGTTTCTGGAAGGCGCAGGACTGCCTGTCAGGTCGCCAGACTTGCGCTGGATTGTCGTAGGCTGGGGTGGACGCGCATTCTACATTGAAACGCCGACCTGGGGTGACCTGAAACCGCTGCCAGTCCTGAAGGCGCTGACGGTTGATGCATCGGTGTTGCATGTGGCGGTTGCCGGGGACATCGACCGCAGCCAGCCGTCGGTCGTCACGATGCAGGTTGCGCCCGAAGGGTTTGAGCGTATGCTCGCTGCCGTCGAAGCCAGTTTTGTCGCGGGGCCTGACAATGCGCCGATCGAGATTGCCGGCGCTGGCTATGGCGAATCCGACCGGTTCTATGAGGCCGATGGCTGGTTCTCGGCTTTGCGCGGCTGCAACACCTGGACCAGCGCCATATTGCGGGAAGGGGGCTTGCAGACCGGACTGTGGAACCCGCTGCCGCAAAGCCTGACCTGGTCGCTCAGACTGTTCAACGGGCCGCCGGTGCTGGTTGATCCTCCTGAGCAATAGCGGACCGGGTTCTGATCTCGATGTCGTCGCATATTGGATGAGACTTCTCATCCGGCCGCTGCGCGAAGCGCAGGAGCGGTGAGGGGGATTTCAGCTGCCGTTCCTCAAATCCAGCTTGATCAACACAGCTACTTTAACCTGTGCCGCCGTCCGCCGGCCTCCAGCCATAGAGCCAATCCATGTCGGCGACGAGATGTTCCGGTCCGCGCAGGCGCAGGAACAGGTTGCGGACTGTGCTGGCGGGAAATCCGGCATGCCAGGCAAATTCGTTCAGGCGGCCGCGCCGGGCGACCGCGGCAATGCGCTCGCGGCGTTCGTGTTCGTAGCGTTTTAACGCCACGGAAATGGCTGCCGGTTGCCCGGCAACGTTCTGCGCAAGCACGAAGGCGTCTTCGATCGCCATCGCAGCGCCCTGGGCGGCAAACGGGGTCATTGCGTGCGCGGCGTCGCCGACTGCAACAATGCCTTCCGGGTCGATCCAGGGCGATTTGGGATCTATCGTGTGGATAGGCCAGACGGTCCACGGGCCTGCTTCACGCAGCAGCCGCAACAGCGCGTCGTCAGCGCCGGTGAACGCCTTGGTGAGTGCGGCCACGTCCGCATGTTCAACCCACGTTCTGTCGGTTGTTGATCCGCAGGCAAAGGCAGCAAGATTGACGGCAGAACCGCCTCGGATCGGATAGGCAATCAGATGAGCGCGTGGATGCAGGAATGCGTTGACGCTGTCCGGCGCGATCAGGCCGGAAACTGCACTTGCGCCGGTACGAAGTGTCGCACGCCAGGCAATGCGGCCAGTGAACGTGCTTCTGGTTTCGGCTCCGACCAGCGCGCGGTTGGCCGACCAGACGCCGTCTGCCAGCACCAGCAGCCGGCCAGAGGCTTCCTTGACTTTTCCGCCGCTGTCGATGGATGCGGTGATGCCGTGGCCATGGGTGGCGGCGTCGCGCACGGTGGCGCCCGTGACGATCTCGATATTGGAGTCGCGGGAAGCGACCGACATCAGTGCGGCGTGAAGGTCTGCCCGGTGCATGACGAGATAGGGCGCGCTCCAGCGGGCAGCTCCCGCTTCGCCAAGCGGCACACGGGCGATCTCGTCAAGCGAACGGGCGTCGCGCAACAGCACACCGTCCGGCTGCATCCCTGCGCCCTTGAGGCGGGTGAGCACGCCGAGACGGTCCAGAATGGCGGTGGCGTTGGGCGACAATTGCAGGCCCGCGCCGTGTTCCTGCGGTTTGGCCGACCGCTCGAACAGCCGGACAGAAAACCCGCGCGCCGCAAATGAAATGGCCGTCGTCAGACCGGCGATGCCGCCGCCTGCGATCAGCACATGCCGCGATCCGGAACCGCGATCCATCATCTCAATTCATTCGGTTGAGCGATCAAGTTCAGGCTGCGCGCGGCGTGTAGGCGCATCCTGCGGGAACGCTTTCGGTCGCCTTGAGGCCCGGATCGTATCGATAAAGCGTTGAGCAATAGGGGCAGACCTTTTCTGAATCGCCGCCCATGTCGAGAAAGACATGCGGGTGGTCGAACGGCGGATTTGCGCCGACGCACATGAATTCATGCGCACCGACCGAAATCACAGCGTGTCCGGCGTCGTTGTGGAAATGTGGAATGGCATGTCCAGCCATCGCAGTCCCCTGATCATTGTCACTTGGCGTTTCGCGCAATATGCCCGCCAATGCAAGCCGCTGCAATGAAACTGTCGCAAAACCCTGTCAGGAAACAATGAAGCCGACTAGAATTGCAGGGCAATGGCCACGCACGGCACAGACAGGACCAGCGCGAGCAGGGATATGAACGAACACACTTCGGTCAGCACGGATTTCACATCGGACGCGGCGAAGGCAGCGGCGCTGGGCGAGGGCGATCCGAACCGTTACGTCAACCGCGAGTTTTCCTGGCTGCAGTTCAACCGGCGCGTTCTGGAAGAATCGCAGAACGACAATCACCCGTTGCTGGAGCGCGTGCGTTTCCTGTCGATATCGGCGGCCAATCTGGACGAGTTCTTTATGGTGCGTGTCGCCGGTCTGGCCGGCCAAGTGCGTGCCGGCATCACGACGCTGAGCGCAGACGGGCGCACGCCCGAACAGCAGCTTGACCAGTTGCTGGTGGAGGTAAGCCGTTTGCAGGCGGACCAGCAGACCAGCCTGTCGCTGCTGTTTGGCCTGCTTGAAAATGCTCGTATCGAGGTGGTGCGGTCAGAAAGCCTGTCGAAAGAGGAACGGGACTGGCTGGAGCGGCATTTTCTTGACGCGATCTATCCGGTGCTGACCCCGCTGTCGATCGACCCGGCGCATCCGTTCCCGTTCATTCCAAATCTCGGCTTTTCGATTGCTCTGCAACTGCACAACCGCCGTGACCAGGAAAACATGGTGGCGCTGCTGCGCCTGCCAGTGGCTCTGCGGCGGTTTATCAGGCTGCCGGACAATCGCGATTGCGTGCGCTTTGCACGGCTGGAAGACGTGGTCTCGATGTTTATCGGCCACCTGTTCCCCGGATATGAAGTGCAGGGATCTGGCACATTCCGCATCATTCGCGATTCCGATATCGAAATCGAGGAAGAGGCCGAAGACCTGGTTCGCTTCTTCGAGACAGCGCTGAAACGCCGCCGCCGCGGATCAGTGATCCGTATCGAGTTTGACGATGAGATACCCGAGGAATTGCGCGAGTTTGTCGCCACTGAACTTGGCGTGGCGGCTGGCCGTGTCTCGATCATCGACGGGCTGCTGGCGGTGAACCAGATTTCCGAGATTGTGGCGGTGCCGCGCGAGGACCTGAAGTTCAAACCCTACAATCCGCGCTTTCCAGAACGTATCCGTGAACATGGCGGCGATTGTTTTGCCGCGATCCGTGAGAAGGACATTATCGTTCATCACCCCTATGAGTCGTTTGACGTTGTGGTGCAGTTCCTGCGCCAGGCCGCTGCAGACCCTGAAGTGGTGGCGATCAAACAGACGCTCTATCGCACCTCCAATGACAGTCCGATTGTCCGCGCATTGATTGATGCGGCAGAGGCTGGAAAATCGGTGACGGCGCTGGTCGAGCTGAAGGCGCGTTTTGACGAGGAAGCCAATATCCGCTGGGCGCGCGATCTGGAGCGGGCAGGCGTGCAGGTGGTTTTCGGGTTCGTTGAACTGAAGACGCACGCAAAAATGTCGCTGGTGGTGCGCCGCGAAGACCAGCGGTTGCGCACCTATGTGCATCTGGGCACCGGCAATTATCACCCGATCACGGCGCGCATCTATACCGACCTGTCCTACTTTACGGTTGACCCGGCGATTGCCCGCGACGTGTCGCAGATATTCAATTTCATCACCGGTTACGCAGAGCCTGCCGACAAGATGGAGATTGCCATGTCTCCTTTCACGCTGCGCAAGCGCATCATTGATCACATCGCTGCCGAGATCGAACACGCCAAGGCTGGCCGTCCCGCACAGATATGGCTGAAGATGAATTCGCTGGTCGACCCGCAAATCATTGACGCGCTCTATGGCGCCAGCCAGGCGGGCGTCGAGATCGACCTGATCGTGCGCGGCATCTGCTGTTTGCGGCCGCAAGTGCCAGGCCTGAGTGAAAACATCCGGGCAAAGTCGATCATCGGAAGGTTCCTGGAACACAGCCGCATCTATTGTTTTGGCAATGGCAACGGCCTGCCGTCGGACGATGCGGTCATCTATATTGCATCCGCCGATCTGATGCCGCGCAATCTCGACCGGCGCGTGGAGCTGATGGTTCCGGTCCGCAACGCCACTGTGCATGAGCAGGTTCTGGGCCAGATCATGCTGGGAAACATCATGGACAATCAGCAAAGTTTCGAAGTATTGCCGGACGGAACCTCCCGGCGCGTGACGCGTGACGAGGCCGAAGAACCATTCAACGCCCAGGAATATTTCATGACGAATCCCAGCCTGTCCGGTCGCGGTGACGCCCTGAAATCAAACGCCCCCAAGCGGATCGCGCACAAGAAGCGCGGCAAGGCGAAAGCGTCGAACCCGGCATGATTGGCGAGTCGCAGGGGCGGCTTCAGGGGCGCCGGCCGATTTCGATCGTCGACATCGGATCGAATTCCATCCGTCTTGTCGTCTACGAGGGCATCGCCCGGTCGCCTACCGTTCTGTTCAATGAAAAGATGCTGGTCGGCCTCGGGCGCGGCATCGTGTCGACCGGCAGGCTTGACCCGGAAGCGGTCAGCCGCTCGATGGAAGAGTTCCGCCGTTTCCGCGCGCTGTCGGAACAGGCAGGGGCCGAACAGCTTTATGTGATCGCCACCGCTGCGGCGCGCGAGGCCGAGAACGGGCCGGAATTCATCCGTCAGGCCGAAGAAATCCTGGGAACCGAAATCCGGGTCCTGACCGGTAAGGAAGAAGCCTATTATTCCGCGCTTGGCGTGATTTCGGGTTTCCATCCAGCCGACGGGATTGCCGGCGATCTGGGTGGTGGAAGCCTTGAACTGATCGACGTCAGGGGCGAGGAGATCGGTGGCGGCATCACGCTGCCGCTCGGGGGCTTGCGGCTGCAGGACATGTCGAAGGGCTCGGTGCAGGCGGCGGCAAAGATCGCCCGTCAGGAATTGACCCGCGCAAAGGTGCTCGATGGCGCAAAGGGCCGGACATTCTATTGCGTTGGGGGCACCTGGCGAAATCTCGCCCGGCTGCACATGACGGCGCGAAACTACCCGTTGCATGTCATGCATCACTACGAGATGGATCTCGATGGGCTCGACGGCTTCCTCAAGCAGGTTGCGCGCGGCGAAATCGAAAAGATGAAGGGTATCGAGCGGGTATCGAAAAGCCGCCGCGCGCTGCTGGCCTATGGCGCGATTGTGCTGCAGGAGATCATCCGCACCATGAAGCCCGGCCGCATTGTGGTGTCGGCGCTTGGGGTCCGCGAAGGATTTTTGTATTCGCTGCTATCACCGCAGGAGCAGAAGGCCGACCCGCTGATTTCGTCATCGGAAGAACTGGCGATCCTGCGCGCCCGCTCGGTGGCGCACGCGCATGAACTGGTTGAATGGACCGGAAGGTCTTTTGCCGCATTTGGCATCGACGAGACTGACGAAGAGGCGCGCTATCGCCGCTCCGCCTGTCTGCTGGCGGATATTGGCTGGCGCGCACATCCCGAATATCGCGGCGTGCAGTCGCTCAACATCATCTCGAACGCCTCGTTCATTGGCGTTGACCATCCCGGCCGCGTGTTCATCGCGCTGGTCAATCTCTACCGTCACGAAGGCCTGATCGACGATGGGGCAGCGCCCGAGATCATCAAGCTGGCGCCGCCACGTTTTGTCGAGCGCGCGCGGCTGATCGGCGCGATGATGCGGGTAGTCTATCTGCTGTCGGCGTCGATGCCGGGCGTCATCCCGCGCCTGCGCTGGGATACCCATGAGGACGGTTCGATGTCGCTGGTGGTGCCCAGGGAGCTTGAGGCGCTGCTGGGTGAAAGGCCAAACGGCCGGCTGGCGCATCTGGCGCGTGCGACAGGCAAGACCTTGAGGCTGGTGGCGGAGTAAGAGCCTGTCTTGAATTCCGTGAGGCTGGCCTTCAAATGGCGCCTTCCTGTGCATCGGTGCTCGCGTAGTTGAACTACGCTCCGCTCCGATGCTCGAAAATCACCATTTTCGGCTCAGCCTGACGGCTTCAACAAAGTCTCTTGGGCTTTACCGCCATTCACTCGGCGCGGCGTCCGGGGCCTTGTTGACCTCAAACACCGAAATGCGTCGGTTCTCGAACCGGATCGCCAGTTCCCCATTGATCAGTTGTACCGCCTTGTCGCCAAACACGTCGCGCCGCCAGCCATGCATGGCGCCGACATCGGCATTTGCGCCGTCAGCGGCGATACGGTCGATATCGTCGCCGGTAGCCAGGATTTTTGGCGCAACGCCCTGCTTTTCGGCGACGATCCGCAACAGCACTTTCAGGATTTCGGCAGCGGCATTTGCACCTTCGCTAGGCTGTGGCGGACGCGTCACCTTCGGCAATTCTTCCTTCGGCAATAACAATGCTTCGTTGACGGCGGCGATCAGTCCGGCGGCGGCGGACGACCGCTCCCATCCTTTGGGGATTGAACGCAGCCGCGCCATTGCGGTCGTATCCTTGGGCTGCTGCTGGGCGATTTCGTAAAGTGCATCGTCCTTGATGACGCGGCTGCGGGGTACATTGCGTTCACGCGCCTCGCGCTCGCGCCAGGCAGCGATCTTTTGCAGCACGGCAAGTTCGACCGGTTTCTTCACACGCATTTTCAGCCGCCGCCATGCGTCTTCCGGCTTGATGTCATAAGTGCCGCGCGAGGTGAGGACGTCCATTTCCTCGTTTAGCCAGTGGGCGCGGCCTGCCTTCTCCAGCCGCGCCTTGAGGTCGAGATAGACCTCGATCAAATAGGTGACGTCGGCCAGCGCATAGGTGAGCTGCTTGTCGGAGAGGGGGCGGTGCCGCCAGTCGGTGAAGCGTGACGACTTGTCGAGCTGGGTGCCGGTGATGCGCTGCACCAGCTGGTCGTAGGAGACGCTGTCGCCAAAGCCGCACACCATCGCCGCAATCTGGGTGTCGAACACCGGATGCGGGATGAGGCCGCCACGGTGGAAGACGATTTCGATGTCCTGGCGCGCTGCATGAAAGACCTTCAGCACCTTCTCATTGGCCATCAGGTCGAAGAAGGGCTGCAGGTCGATGCCGGGCGCAAGCGGATCGATGAGGGCGGTGACGCCAGGCGCGGCCATCTGGATCAGGCACAGTTCCGGCCAGAACGTGGTCTCGCGGATGAACTCGGTGTCGACGGTGACAAAATCGGACCGGGACAGGGCTTCCACCACGTCGACAAGGTCATTCTGATTCGTAATCAATTGCATGGAGATCATTCTGAATGCGGCTTTGTCCGACTCTTTTCAGCCGCTGCCCGGCCCGTCAAGCGTCGGACTTTGATTTGGCTGTGTTCTGGCCGCGCCGCGCCAGTTTCGAGAAGAAGGTGGAGGTGCGCAGCAGTGCGACAAACCGCCCCTGCCGCTCGACCGGCACCGGCGAACGCACAACCATCCGCCAGCCGGTCACGATGGCGAGCACGAAATAGACAGCTGCAGAAAACTCGAACAGCGCAACGGGACCATTTGCCTGCATCAAGGCGGCCGCCGCCATTGGTCCGAACACCGCACCGACCGAATAGAACAACATCAGCGCGGCATTGATGAGCACAAATTCGCCGGGACCGGCACGGTCATTGGCGTGCGCTGCACACAGCGAATACATCGGCATGGCGCAGGAGCCGAAGATGAAAACCAGCACGAAATTGCGCACCGGATCTGCGCCTGCGAGGTAGACCAGCGCCAGCGCCGCAACCATCGCCGCAATCGTTGCACCCAGCATGACGGTGCGGCGGTCCCACCGGTCGGACAGATAGCCGAGTGGATATTGGATCAACGCGCCGCCGATGATGCCGCAGGTGATAAAAGTGACGATATCTGTGACCGACATGCCAAGCTGCTCGGCATAGACCGGCGACAATGCGCGGAAGGCAGAATTGGTAACGCCGACACCGACGCAGCCTATCGCCGCCAGTGGCGAGATCGCCCAGGCGCGCCTGATGTCGAGCTTGACGTCACCCGGAATGCTTGGATTGGAGCGGTCGCCCAGCGACACCGGCACAAGCGACAGGGTCAGCATGATCGACATGATGGCGAAGATGGCGAAGCCGTCGACGCCGACCACCGGGATGATGAACTGTGCGCCGGTGACGCAACCGATATCGACGACGCGATAGATGGCGAGCGTCCGCGCGCGGTTCTGGTTGGTGACGGTGGAATTGATCCACGCCTCCATCACAGTGAACAATCCGGCGAAGGCGAATCCGGTGATGAGGCGTATGCCGATCCATACGAGCGGATCGATAAACAGGACAAGAACCAGCGTGCCAGCCGATGCGATTGCGGCAAGCGAGGCGAACGAACGCACATAGCCAACGGCCCGCATCATTCTGGTGATCGTCAGGCAGCCGATCAGGAAGCCAATAAAATAGGCTGTTCCCATGAAGCCGATGAGAGCGGGCGAGAACCCTTCCTTGGCGCCGCGCAGCGCAATCAGTGTGCTCTGCAGCCCGTTGCCGCCGAGAAGGATTCCGGCGGCGGTCAGCAAGGGGATCAGTGGACGAATGGAAGACAAGCGTTCGCCTTTGGCGGTTTCACTCTTGCTAATGAGCCATTGCTGGCATCATTGCCAGCGTAACTTGACCTTCGCATTGGGCCAGAAACATTGCTTCTTCTTGACAAAGCGGGGCGTTGGTGCGCTTTTCCGGCGACTTTCCTGGCGCGCGACCGCTTCGCTCCGCGCCCGTTCAATTCCTGACTGGACCAGGTTCAAGACATGCATCGTTACCGCAGCCATACCTGCGCCGATCTCCGCAAGTCGGATGTAGGCGCCAACACCCGCCTTTCCGGTTGGGTCAACCGTGTCCGCGACCATGGCGGTCTGCTGTTTATCGACCTGCGCGATCACTACGGCATGACGCAGATTGTCGTTGATCCCGATTCGCCGGCCTTCAAGACCGCTGAGAAGGTGCGTGGCGAGTGGGTGATCCGCGTCGACGGCGAAGTGAAGGCGCGCGCGCCGGAAGCCGTCAACAAAAACCTGCCAACCGGCGAGATCGAAGTCTTTGCCCGCGAGATCGAGATCCTGTCGGCGGCCAAGGAATTGCCGCTGCCGGTGTTTGGCGAGCCGGACTATCCCGAAGACATCCGTCTGAAATATCGCTTCCTCGATCTGCGCCGCGACACGCTGCACAAGAACATTGTCGCGCGGACAAAAATCATTGCCGAAATGCGCAAGCAGATGGCTGAGGCTAATTTCACCGAATATTCAACGCCGATCCTGACCGCATCGTCGCCGGAAGGCGCGCGCGACTTCCTCGTGCCGTCGCGCATTCATCCCGGGACTTTCTATGCGCTGCCGCAGGCGCCGCAGCAGTACAAGCAGCTGATCATGATGAGCGGCTTTGACCGCTATTTCCAGATCGCGCCATGCTTCCGCGACGAAGACCCGCGCGCCGACCGCCTGCCGGGCGAGTTCTACCAGCTCGACCTGGAGATGAGCTTTATCGAGCAGGAAGACGTGTTCCAGACCATGGAACCGGTGATGCGCAACATTTTCGAAGCCTTTGCCGATGGCAAGCCGGTGACGCAGAACTTCCGCCGTATCCCTTATGATGACGCGATCCGGCTCTACGGTTCGGACAAGCCGGACCTGCGCAACCCGATTGAAATGCAGGACGTGTCGGAACATTTCCGCGGTTCGGGCTTCAAGGTTTTTGCCGGCATTCTGGCGAATGACCCAAAGGCTCAGGTCTGGGCCATTCCGGCGCGCACCGGCGGCTCGCGCGCGTTTTGCGACCGCATGAATTCCTGGGCGCAGGGCGAGGGCCAGCCGGGCCTTGGCTATATTTTCTGGCGCAACGAGGCCGACAAGATTGAGGGCGCAGGCCCGATCGCCAAGAACATCGGTGACGAGCGCACCGAGGCGATCCGCAACCAGCTTGGCCTGAACGAAGGCGACGCGGCATTCTTTGTCGCAGGCGATCCGTCAAAATTCTACAAGTTTGCCGGCGACGCGCGCACCAAGGCAGGCGAAGACCTGAACCTGGTCGACCGCGACCGGTTCGAATTGTGCTGGATTGTCGACTTCCCGTTCTTCGAATGGAACGAGGACGAGAAAAAGATCGACTTCGCCCACAACCCGTTCTCGATGCCGCAGGGCGGCATTGACGCGTTGAACAATCAGGATCCGCTGACGATCAAGGCGTTCCAGTACGACATGGTCTGCAACGGCTTTGAGATCGCGTCGGGCGGCATCCGCAACCATCTGCCCGAGACGATGGTGAAGGCGTTCGAAATGGTCGGCCTGTCGCGCGAGACGGTCGAGGAGCGCTTTGGCGGCCTCTACCGCGCGTTCCAGTATGGCGCACCGCCGCATGGCGGCATGGCGGCCGGCGTTGACCGCGTTGTGATGCTGCTGGTCGGCGCCAAGAACCTGCGCGAGATCACCATGTTCCCGATGAACCAGCAGGCCTATGATCTGCTGATGAACGCGCCGGCGGCTGCAACGCCAACCCAGCTGAACGAGCTGGCGCTGCGGGTGCTGCCGCCCAAGAAGGTGTAGTCGCAGCGGTCCTATTGAATCATTTGTCGAGTGTGGCCCGCATCACTGGGCCATACACATGCGCTTGCGTTTCTCGATGCCGCAAGGACGTGATCCCGCTGCCGTCCAGATGTGGCCGATGATCGCCCAAATTCGCTAAGCCTCCGGGGGCGTTGCGTGATGCCGCAGGCGTAGCAGTGGGCGACGCAACGATGGCTACTGTTCCCCCTCATCCTCCAAGTTGCCTGGAAAGCCTGTTCTGAACGCGCTCGGGCGCGCCCAAACATGCAGTGCCACTTCGCTCGTCGAACGCTGCAATCCGAACGAGCAGCGTTGAAGACGGCGCTTTCTTGCTGAAAAACACGCCGGGGTTGTAAAGTCGGTCAAAAATATATTAGATGTTGTGCTAACAACCAAAGGTTGGGAGAGGGTAATGGGAAACGCTGCTTCGAGAAGTGTTATTTGCGCCGCCGCTTTGGTGATTTCTTCAATGTCTCAAGCCGCTGAGGCAGATCGTTGCGGAAAAGCATTGCCGGACAACGCGATTGACAACAGCCTCTATGTACTCAAGTCAAACAGCTGGCTCCTGGTCAAGCCTAATACAACGCTGGATCGCAGCTGGGCGAGCCAAAGGTTTGCCTATGTCATCAATGATCACAGGGACAATGATGGCGGGGTCGTTCTGTTGAAGACGGTCGATTATGGAAAAGTCGACGTCAAGCAGGACAAACTGGGCGTGGCACTCGACAGAGATGAATTCAAACGCTCCAAAGGGCGTGCAGTGCCGGCCGAAAGAGGCCTGAACGCGCCGCTGTTGACCTATCAGGACGCGCACGAAAACAATCGTAACATCAAGGGAAACCTGAAGAAATTTCATAGCCCCTATCTCCACAAAGGCAACACCGAGAGGAAAACGGCCGATCGGAGACGACGGAAGGCATTCGTGTTTGAGGAGTTCAAGCTAATCTACAAGGACCGGTCACCGATCCTTGCCTTCCTGATTGGCCGAGCGGTTGCTGATGTCGGCGACACGCAAGGAGTGAGCAAGCTTCGTGCTGCACTGAAATATTATGGAAGGATGCATGCAGTGACGCGCAACGCTGTGTGTTTTTCGCTTGCAATCGGCAGAGATACGATTGCGACACGGATCCATGTTCAGGATTTCGATTATCAGGGAATGACTGATCTGGGAGTGAACCCCTTTGTGGGCCGCAAGAGGTTCTGGGAGATCTCCTGGAAGTAGGGTTAACCTTCGCTTAATGAAGGCAGCGCACAATGTCAGATAGTAAAAATGATCCCGATCCAGGAGCCGTGGGCTCAGGAGGGGTTGATCTCAGTGGTCCCAAAAAACTGCTGTCGGAGATGGCTGAAATGCGTGCACCTCATTTTCTGATGCCTTCAAACACGCTTGCGCATGTGATCGGTGCAGGCTTCCTGCTTGCCGTTGGAAGCCTAGTAATCGCGTTCTTGCGTTCGTTCGAAGCCGCGACCGATTCTGACATTGCCGACAACCTCAAGATGGTTCTCGTGAGTTATGCGATATTGGCATTCGCTGGCGTTGTCGCTCTGCGAAAGACCGAGAGCAAGGAGGCGGTGGTCGAGGACTGGGTCAAGTTCTCCAGTCTGACCTACATGCTGCTGCTGGCTGCAGCCGTGAGCTATGCAGTTCTCTACGGAGTGTCTGGCTTCTTACTTGGCGATTGGCCGGTAAACTACTTCTCGGACTTCGATCCCAACCTCATCCAGTTTACCTACGCAGCAGTAAGCTCGCTTATTGTTGTTGCCTGTATTTCGTGGCGGACGAAAAAAATTCATTCAAAAATCTGGGCGGACCTGCCCAACAAGCGGAAGTGGGCGGGTTTCTATACGATCCTAGTCGCGCTGGCTGTGACATGGATTGCGGCACACTAAACGTCGTGTGACGGCATAACTAAACGAGCTGGCGCTGCGGGTGCTGCCGCCCAAAAAGGCGTAGGCGACGCCATCAGGGCCAGGAAAGCAAATGGCGCGGCATTTGATGCCGCGCCATTTTCGTTTGCACGATCAGTTGGTGTTAATGGTTGGCGACAACCGACAGGCCGAGACTTTTAACGGTCGCCTTTGGATCCGCTCCGGCCCCTGCCAGCGTCATCAGCGGCAAAGGCTGCGGCGGGTTGAGCTTGATCTCCAAACTCTTCGGATCTTTCAGGAATTTCACCACTTCAGCAGTCACAGGCTGGACCAGTTCCGCGGGCAGGTATTGCGGCAGCACCATCGGCATCAACATCTGGGCCGTGGCCGGCAGATCGGCAGCGCGAGCGTTTTGCGTGGCCGCAGCCATTTCGAGCGCACGCATCGCAAAAGACGCATCGTCATAGCGCAGGGTGGCCCCGACAAGATTGAGCTGCTTCTGCATCAGACCTATCATCTCTGCGCCTTGTGCCTGCGCCTGCTCGGGCGTCGCAGCTTCGGCTGCCTTTTGCTGGAGGCCGGTCATCGCCTTGAACAAGTCACGGGTGTAACCGTTTATGGTCACCGTCAGGCCGATCTTGCCTTGATTTTCGACCAGGATGTCGAATTGGGTGAGTTCGGTAATTCCGGTGTTGAGAGACCAGTTGCCGGCGCATTCAAGCTTTCCGCTGATTTGCGTCAGTTGGAGCTGTGAAAGCACGGCCTGCGTGCCTGGGTCTTTGGCTCCGGACATGTCGCTTGAGAATTTGTCGGCCCCACATTCGTAGGTCATTTCGTTAAGATCGGCGCTGCGATTGACCGAGTACGTAAGGTTCTGCAATTCGAACAGTTTCTGCCCGGCACGTGATACGCCCGCATGTGCAATGCTTGTTCGATCCGCCAGAAGACCACCGGCAAGCGGGTCAGTTGACGTCTCGCCCGTGAGCCTCATTCCCTCGAACACGATCTCGCTCATCTGGGCGTCTACGCCATTTTGAGAGCGCGACATGGACGGAACCTCGACGCGGCCAATGCGGTAGTCGCCGTCATCCATTTCGGTCACGTCGCTCAGCGGCACGTCGCCGATCGTAACCGGCTGTGAGCCAGCTTGCTGTGACGATGCCCTGACGTTCTTGAGCACGAACGAGCTGCCAGAACCCTCGACAGCATCCCAACTGAACGTGGTAGCCTGGCCGGCCAATACGCGATTAAGCCGTTTGCCGATTTCATCGGCAGTCACCTCGGCCCAGACCGGCGACGAAAAGGACAGGCCTGCCACGGCAGCGGCCCAATACGTCTTGCTTGATAACTGGATCATTCGAACTCCATCATGATTTGATCGCGCACGGAACAGTTGAATCGGATTGTTCCATGACGTTGGGCGTGAATTGTGGCGGATTGTTCGAGAATAGCCAAGGCAGGGCCGATTGTCCCGAAGCTCTTGGCTGCGTGCCGCTTGCGCGCAAAACGCTGCTCTTCTAACCCCGCAGCATGGGGAAATCGACAAATCCGCCTGATTCGGGCCCAGGTTCAGGCGACGGCGAGGGCATTGAACCGGTAGACCTGAGAAAGGCGCTGGAAGAACGATACCTTGCCTATGCGCTGTCGACCATCATGCACCGGGCGCTGCCTGACGTGCGCGACGGGCTGAAGCCGGTGCACCGCCGCATCATGCACGCGATGCGGCTGCTGCGGCTGGAGCCAGGGCAGCGGTTTTCAAAAAGCGCGGCGATTGTCGGCGACGTGATGGGTAAATTCCACCCGCATGGCGACCAGTCGATCTATGACGCACTGGCGCGTCTCGCGCAGGATTTTTCGGTGCGTTACCCGCTGGTCGACGGCCAGGGCAATTTTGGCAATATCGACGGTGATAGCCCTGCAGCCATGCGCTACACCGAAGCGCGCATGACGGTGGCGGCGACCGATCTGCTGCGAGGCATCACCGAAGACGCGGTGGATTTCCGCCCCACCTACAATGAAGAGAACGAGGAGCCGACAGTTCTGCCCGGCGCGTTCCCGAACCTGCTCGCCAATGGTTCGACCGGCATTGCGGTGGGCATGGCGACGTCGATCCCGCCGCACAACGCCTACGAGGTGTGCAACGCCGCGCTGAAACTGATCGACAATCCCGCGACGTCTGTATCCGAGCTGATGTCGCATTCGGCCGATGACGGACTGGTGCAGGGGCCGGATTTCCCGACCGGCGGCATCGTTGTCGACAATCGCGCAACAATCCTCGACGCCTATGAGACCGGCCGCGGCGGCTTCCGCCTTCGCGCCCGCTGGGAGACGGAAGATCAGGGCAGGGGCACCTGGGTGATCGTGGTCACCGAGATCCCCTACATGGTGCAGAAATCAAAGCTGATCGAAAAGATTGCCGACCTCCTGATCAACAAGCGCTTGCCGCTGCTGGAAGATGTGCGCGACGAGTCGGCGGAAGAAATCCGCCTCGTGCTGGTGCCAAAGAGCCGCGCGGTGGAGCCAGCTCTCCTGATGGAATCGCTGTTCAAGCTGACCGAGTTGGAGACGCGTTTCCGTCTCGACATGAACGTGCTGTCGCGTGGCCGCGTGCCCAACGTTCTGTCGCTCAAGGGCGCGCTGCAGGAATGGCTCGACCACCGCAAGGAAGTTCTGGTGCGCCAATCGCGCTACCGGCTGGCCGAGATCGAACGGCGGCTGGAAATCCTGGGCGGCTTCCTGATCGCCTATCTGAACATTGACGAGGTGATCCGCATCATCCGGTTCGAGGACGAGCCCAAGAAGGTGATGATCGCCAAGTGGAGCCTGACCGATGCGCAGGCCGAAGCGATCCTCAACCTGCGCCTGCGCGCCTTGCACAAGCTCGAAGAGATCGAGATCCGCAGGGAGTTCGATGAGCTGACGGCTGAAAAGGACGATATCGAAAAGCTGCTGGCGTCAGATAACAAGCAATGGCAGGCGGTGCGCTGGCAGGTCGAGCAGACGCGCGACCGCTATTCGCCCGAAAAGAACAAGGCGCTGAACGCGCGCCGAACAACCTTTGCCGACGCGCCGGAGCATGACGACAAGGACATCCACCACGCGATGGTGGAAAAGGAGCCGGTGACGATTGTCGTGTCGGAAAAGGGCTGGCTGCGCGCCATGCGTGGCCACATGGCCGATTTCTCGACGCTGGCCTTCAAGGAAGGCGACAAACTGAAACTCGCCTTCCACGCCCAGACGACAGACAAGCTGATCGTGTTCACCACAGGCGGCAAATTCTATACGATTGGCGCGGACCGGCTGCCGGGCGGGCGCGGCCATGGCGAGCCGATCCGTATCATTGTCGACATGGAAAACGACGCCGACATCGTCACCGCCTTTGTCCACGAGCCGGAGCGGAAACTTCTGGTGGCGAGCCATCAAGGTTATGGCTTCGTCGTTTCGGAAGGCGAGGTTGTCGCCAACACCCGTAAGGGCAAGCAGGTGATGAACGTCAAGTCGCCTGATGAGGCGGCCAGGCTGATCTTTGTTTCGGGTGACCATGTCGCAATTGTCGGCGAGAACAGAAAATTGCTGGTGTTCCCGCTGGAACAGCTGCCGGAAATGGCGCGCGGCAAGGGTGTGCGTCTGCAACGCTACAAGGACGGTGGCATCGCAGACATCAAGACCTTTGCCATGACAGACGGACTGACCTGGGTCGATTCAGCTGACCGCACCTTCACCAAGACGCGGGACGAGCTGACAGAGTGGATGGGTGAACGCGCCGCCGCCGGCCGCATGGCGCCAAAGGGTTTTCCACGGACGGGCCGGTTCGGCAACTGACCGGCACATTCAAAGTGTAAGAGCATCGTTTGCGCGTCCAGTTGGACGCGCGGCGTTCTATCCGAACCGCCGCGCAGCATCGACCGCAAGCCCCAGGCCAACAGAGCCAAACCGATCGGACTGGGCAATCGTGGCGTTGGCGAACGGCGCGGTGGTTGCAGCCCGCACCAGCGGCACCAGCGCGCCACCACCGGTCAGAATGACCGTGTCGATGTCGTCAGCCGTGACGCCAGCTTGAGCGAGCGCGTCCGCAATGGCTGCATCGATACGTCTGACGAGATCGGCTGACGCGGTTTCGAACTCGCTGCGCGTGACCGGGACAGTCAAAGCCAACCCCGGCTCCTTGAGCGCGATGGTGGCGGCGTCGGCGTCTGTCAGCTCGATCTTGCCCTTTTCCACCTGTGCGGCGAGCCGGTGACCCGAGCGGTGTTCGAGCACATGCTGATAGAGCGCCAGCTTTTCCGGTTCGGCGGCCTCGCGCATCAGACCGTGCACGTCGCGCGCCACCTTGGTTGTGTAGAGCTGGTTGATCCGGTGCCAGGTGGCCATGTCGTTGAAATACCAGACCGGCAGATGGCGTTTGCCATCCTTGGTCATCGTGCCGAGGCCAAGATGCGGCATGACGGTCGCGATCGACAGCCAGCGGTCAAAGTCGGTGCCGCCGACATGAACGCCCGACGTTGACAGGATATCGGAACGCCGGTCCGTGGCGCGGGCGCGTTCCGGTGACAGGCGCAGCACTGAAAAGTCGGACGTGCCGCCGCCAATGTCGACCACCAGCGCCAGCGCCTCGCGGGTCAGCGAACGCTCGAAGTGCATGGCCGCCGCAACCGGCTCGAACTGGAACTCGATGTGACGGAAACCTTCTTCGCGCGCGGCGTCCGCAAGCTGGTCCTGTGCGGCGCGGTCCGCCTTTTCGTCGCCGTCGACAAAGAACACAGGGCGGCCAAACATCACATTGTCTGGGTTGCCGCCGGGCTGCGCTTCGAGCTTTTGTCTGAGATGGCCGAGAAAGCGCCCGATCAGGCGCTGGAACGTGAGCCGGTCGCGCCCGACCAGCGTCGTCTCCTTCATCAGCGACGAGCCGAGGATCGACTTCAGCGCCCGCATGAAGCGGCCGTCGACGCCTTCCATATATTGATGCACCCCGGCGCGGCCGAAATGAACGCCGTGGTCCTCGAGGCTGAAGAACATCGCCGACGGAATGGTGACCTCGTTGCCCTCGACCGGGATCAGGGCCGGGGCTGCGCCGGGCGCTGCCAGGCCAACGGTGGAATTGGTCGTGCCGAAGTCGACACCGGCGAAAAGTCGGCTCATTACTGGCTCTTCTTGTTGATTGCGCGCGACATCAAGCCGCCAAGGGGAGGCGGGCGTTTAGCCGATCAATAAGGGCGAGGCAATCGCCGTTGACGAAAAATCCGGGATCACAGCGGATAGGCGATGTTGGCGTTTGCGCGCCGCCGCCGCCGGCCGTCCATCAATTGCCAGATCGAATGAGCGACCAGCGCCGCGATCAGAATCAGACCACCGATCAGGCTGTTGCGCGTCGGCGCTTCGTTGAAAATGATCCACACCCAGACCGGCGCGAGCACGGTTTCCAGCAGATAGAACATCGCGACTTCTGCGCCCGAGATATATTTTGGCGCAGCGCCCAGACAATAGAATGCGATTGGCATGATGACCGCGCCGTTGAAGATGATCCACCAGGGGTGATCAATGCGGTAGCTGCCGTCCGAAACGATGAAGAGCGCCACCATCGCCGGGAAAAACACGCCGATCAGCGGCGTAAACCCCATATCCTTGCCGCTGGCGCGCGACACCGTGATGGCTGACGCGATGAGCAGCCCCGACATCAGCGCCATGAAGTCGCCAAACAGATTGCCTGTGCCAATCGAATCCCAGACGATGATGGCGACGCCGAGGATCATCACAGCGATTGCAATCAAGGTCGGCCGCGCCGGGCGTTCTTTCAGAAAGATCCATGACAGGATGGCGGCAAATGCGGTGTTGAAGGCGAGGATGAAGACGAGATTGGCGGTCGACGTGTTGAAGACGGCGGTGATGAAGGTGATCGAGCCGAGACCATAGAGGGTTGCGACGGCCAAGCCGGCCTTGCCGGGAATAAGCGCGGGCGCATCGCGGCTCACCATTCGCCAGACCGCCCAAATGACGATGGCTGCGCAGAATGTGGCGAGACAGCGGGCGAACAGTATCGACCATGCTTCGCCTTCAGCCAGCCGGATCAGCGGGATGTCAACCGTGATTGCAAGCCCGCCGATCGTGGCGAGCACCAGGCCCTTGATGTGATCTGACGATGTCGACAATGCGATTACCCCGTGACCGCCGGGATCACTCTGCCGGGCCGGCAAACCGGTCCCAGCCTTTGGGACCGAGATGCTCCTGGGGCGTAAACCGCACCTTATAATCCATCTTGCGCGAGCCGTTGACCCAGTAGCCGAGATAGACATGGGGCAGGCCAAGCGCGCGCGTGCGGGCAATGTGGTCGAGGATCATGAAGGTGCCGAGCGACCGGTCAGCCAGGTCGGGATTGTAGTAGGAATAGACCATCGACATGCCGTCCGACATCTTGTCAGACAGCGCCACGGCAATCAGTTCGCCCGTGCCCTTGCCGGTGATGAAACTGTCGGGCCCGCGCTTGCGGTATTCGATGATCTTTGTGTCGACATGAGTGTCCTCGACCATCATCGCATAGTCGAGCACGCTCATGTCAGACATGCCGCCGCGGGTGTGGCGGCGGTCAAGATAGGTGCGGAACAGCGAATATTGCTCTGTGCTCGGCTCTGCATCGTGCATCGCGCCAATCAGGTCTGAATTGCGCTGGATGACCTTGCGCATATTGCGCGTCAGCTTGAACTCGTTGGCGAGAATTCTGACGGAGACGCAGGCCCGGCAGGTCTCGCAAGCCGGACGATAGGCAATGTTTTGCGAGCGGCGGAAGCCGCCCTGGGTCAGCAAATCGTTCATCTCCGGCGCACGCTCGCCGACAAGATGGGTAAACACCTTCCGTTCGAACTGGCCGTCAAGATAAGGACATGGCGACGGCGCTGTCAGGAAAAACTGCGACGGCTGTGTCGAATGCTGCGTCATGAAAGAAAAATCGCCTCCCGCTGTGACGGCGAACTTGTCGCGCCTGGCGGATAAAGGTCAAGAAAAATCGCGATCACGCAACTTGTGGTCTGTCAGACGTCGTCGCGGACGATGACGGTGCCGAGCAGTACGTCATGCAGGGTGCGCTTACCATCGGTGAACCAGGAGACCAGCAGGATCAGCGGTGTCAGCGCCGCGTTGAACGCCCAGAAAAGCACAGTATGGACGATTGCCAGCAGCCAGTCGGTCCCGGTGCCATCCAGGCGCTGCATTCGTATCCCGCAGATGCGCATGCCGGGTGTCGCCTGATTGGGCCCGCCAAGCGTCAGCGCAACATAGGGCAGGGCGACAACAAGACCAAGAAACGGCAATACCAGCCAGCCCAGGCCAAAAGTGATGACGCCGAGAAAGAACACGGCAATGCCGACGGGGATCAGCAGCAGACCAATAAACAGATAGTCTATCAGGAACGCAAAGACGCGCCGGGTCAATACGCCTTCGAATGCACGCGGGTCCTGAAGTCCCGGATTGATAGCGTCTGTGTCTGTCGTCATTTTTGCCATGGTTTCAGCAAGATGGTGCTCCAAAGGAGCATTACAAGGCGATTGCGGCCGGTTTTGCAAGCAAGCCCATACTCACGGACTATCTGGTGCGGCTTGACAGAAGCGCGCTGACCGCAACGCCAAGCCAGCCGGCGATCATCAGCAGGCCGCCGGTGGGAGCCGCCATCGGAAACAGGCGCACAGCAAGATATTGCCGCGCCAGCAGGTCAGCCGAGAAGATGAAGACGCCAAGCAACATGACAAGTCCGGCATAGTCGACTGGACGCCGGGATCCGTTGGCGGTGAGCCCGATCGCAAGCAGGGCAGGCGCATGGGCCAGGAACATGGTCGACGTGGCCGACAGATTGCTGGCATCGGCGTGAGCGGCCGCAGCCGCAGCTGCAACGCCCGCCGCACCGCAAATGCCGGCGGCGACAAGAAACACCGATCTCATGTGTCAGCGTGATCCGTTGGCGAGAAGTTCAGCGGCGCGTGGCGCGAAATAGGTGAGGATGCCGTCGCAACCGGCGCGCTTGAAGGCGAGCAGCGATTCCAGCATCGCCTTTTCGCCGTCGATCCATCCATTTGCGGCGGCCGCCTCGATCATCGCGTATTCGCCGGACACCTGGTAGGCGAAAGTTGGCACCGCAAACGTGTCCTTCAGCCTGCGGATGATGTCGAGATAGGGCATGCCGGGCTTCACCATCAGCATGTCGGCCCCTTCGGCCAGATCCTGCTCTGCCTCGCGTACGGCTTCGTCCGAATTGGCGTGGTCGATGTAATAGGTCTTCTTGTCGCCCTTGAGCAGGCCGAGCGTGCCGATGGCGTCGCGGTAAGGGCCGTAGAAGGCGGACGCAAACTTGGTCGCATAGCTCATGATCGCCACGTCCTGAAAGCCGTTGGCGTCAAGCGCGTCGCGGATCGCGCCGATGCGGCCGTCCATCATGTCAGACGGCGCGATGATGTCGGCGCCCGCCTGTGCCTGTACCACAGCTGCTGCGGCAACCTGATCGACCGTCTCGTCGTTGACGATGACGCCGTCGCGCAGGATGCCGTCATGGCCGTGCGAGGTGAACGGATCGAGCGCGGCGTCGGTGATGAGGCCGATCTCCGGCACGGCGTCCTTGATGGCGCGTGTGGCGCGGTTGATGAGATTGCCGGGATCGAGAATGTAGGAGCCGGAAATGTCCTTGCGCTCGCTGTCGATCCGCGGAAAGGTCGCCAGCGCCGGAATGCCAAGCCTTGCGGCGCGCTCTGCCTCTTTGACAGCGACATCGATACTCAAACGAAAAACGCCGGGCATCGCAGGCACCGGTTCGCGCACATTTGTTCCCTCCGTCAGGAACATCGTCCAGATCAGATCGTCGACCGACAGGCGGTTTTCCTGTACGAGACGGCGCGACCAGTCGGCCTTGCGCATGCGGCGCAACCGGCGCGAACCGGTGATCTCGTCGACTGAACGGTGGCTTCTGATTGGATGTTCACGCTTGTTCATCTGACAGTCCTTTGCTTGCCCGCCTGATAGCACAGGCGCAGGCTCAGACAAATCTTGCTGTGGGCGGCGCACCGGCTTCGCAGCCTGCGGCATTGACTGGCGTGACCGCCGCGCCGTACGGGTAGGGCAGGGTTTGGAGAGATGACGATGACCAGCGAGATAGACCAGGAGATCCTGTTCGACAGGCAAGGCCATGCGGGCATCGTCACACTGAACCGGCCAAAGGCGCTGAACGCTGTCACCCACAACATGATCCTGCGCATGGACGCCAAGATGCGCGAATGGGAGGCGGACGCCGCGGTCAAGGCCGTCATCGTCAAGGGTGAGGGCAGGGCGTTTTCGGCCGGTGGCGACATCATGGATGTCTACCGCGCCGGCAAGGAAGGCCGGAAACTGACGCAGTTTTTTGCCGACGAGTACCGGCTGAACGCTTATCTGGCCCGCTACTCAAAGCCGGTCGTGTCGCTGATCGACGGCATCGTCATGGGCGGTGGTGTCGGCCTGTCGTTTCATGGCTCACACCGCGTTCTGGGCGAAAAGGCGTTGTTCGCCATGCCGGAAGTCGGCATCGGCTTCTTTCCGGACGTTGGCGGCGGCTACCTGCTGTCGCGCGTCAAGGGCGGCTATGGCATGTATCTCGGACTGACCGGCGGGCGCATCGGCCCCGGCGATACGCTGCGGGCCGGGTTGGCCACCCATGCGGTCAAATCGGAGAACATTGCAGCAGTCGAGCAGGGTGTGGCCGAAACCGGAAATCCGGACGCTGTGCTGGCGCCGCTGGCGATCAGGCCGGAGCCAACGGTCGATGAATCGACCGTCGCCCAGATCGGCCATCATTTTACCCGCGGCAGTCTGGAAGATCTGATCGAGAGCCTTCGTCAGGGCAGGCAAGCTGGCGAGGAATTTGCCGCAAAGACGCTGGCTCTGATCGAAAGCCGCTCGCCAACCAGCGTCAGCGTCGCATTCCGCCAGGTGACATATTCTGAAATGCTCGACATGGATGAGGTGATGCGGATGGAATTCCGCATTCTCAACCGGATGCTGGAAGGGCACGATTTTTATGAAGGCATCCGGGCAGTGCTGGTCGACAAGGGAGACACGCCAAGATGGTCGCCGCCGTCGTTCGCAGAGATAGACGGAGCACAGATCGACAAGTATTTTGCGCCATTGCCCGGTGCGGAACTGCAATTGTGATCAACGACTGATGGTTTATCGCGACAGCCCAGCGATTGCGCGCCCCAGCCTGGCCGAACAGGCTTTCTGGTGGTTTCACCGCATCATCGCCGTCTATTGCGTGATGTTCGGTACGCTTTACTGGATCAGGCTGATCGGCGTTTATGACGGGCCGCTGTGGCGCTTTGATCTGATGCCGGTGGAATGGCGCATCGCCGCGGCCATCCTGGCAGCGCTCTATCCTTTCGCCGGTATCGGACTGTGGATGCTGACCTCATGGGGCTGGGTGATCTGGCTGCTCTGCGCGGCGACCGAAGTCACCATGTATGCCGGCTTCCCAGAATATTTCGGCGCCAAATACACGGTGGTGGCGCTGCATGCCGGTGTTGCGCTTCTTTATGTGGCATTTCGTGTCGTGCTTCATTTCCAGGCGCGTGAGGTCCGCCCGGATCGCTGATTTTCCCGGGAAATACAGCAGTTTCCGCTGCGGGATTTATTTTCGGATTTTCCGTTTCTTAACTGTTTCATTTACCCGAAATTAAGCTTCTCTTTCAAACGCGGTTTGTAACCACTGATTAAGCCTGCGGTTTAAGTCGAATTTTATGTGACGGCGCTATGGTCAGGGCCAAGGTGAGCAAAAAGACATCACCAGGCGTCACACAGAAGAGGCAGACAAGATGAACACGATGCGTTCCACGCAGCAGCAGCCGGCACCCGCAAAAGACGAGCGCAAGGATGCGATCCGCACACTCTATATGGAATCCCTGCAACTGGTTGAGCGGCTGCACCGCCGTCTGCTCGACGTCATCAAGGACGAGTTCGACCGCAAGGGTCAGTCCGACATCAATGCGATCCAGGCCTTGCTGCTGTTCAACATCGGCAACGCCGAGCTGACCGCCGGTGAGCTGCGTTCGCGTGGCTACTATCTCGGCTCGAACGTCTCCTATAACCTGAAGAAGCTGGTGGAACTGGGCTTCATCAACCATCAGCGGTCGCGGGTTGACCGCCGTTCGGTGCGCGTCAGCCTGACGCCAAAGGGTAGCGCGATCGCTGAAGTGGTGGCAAAGCTCTACGAACGTCATATCGGCTCGATCGAACAGGTTGGCGGCATCAATTCAGATGAATTCAACCAGATGAACCGCGCCTTGCAGCGTCTGGACCGCTTCTGGAACGATACCATCGCCTATCGGATGTAACAGGCGCTCCATTTCGGCCTTTTCGCGGCGGCGCGCAGGGAAACCTGCGCGCCGTTTGCGTTGAGACGATGCCGTTGACCTGGAACCGCCTTGCGCGGCTCCGTCTGCCGATAACGGCAAGTTGTGTTGGAAAAGCCACCATGCCGCCATATTCAGGTGGCAGCGAAGCATACAAATGTGGCTATGCGTGCTGCGAACGGACGCAGGGGAGCTTCCGTGCGGATCGGCTGCTGAAGTAGTGACACATTGCGTGGACCATTGGGGCGGGTGCGCCAGAGCGGGATTTGATAGAGATGAGCAAGACCAGTCGCCGGACGTTCCTGACGGGTGCAGCTACGCTTTTTGCAGGAGCAGCCTACGCGCAGGATCAGATCCTTCAGGATATTTTTGCGGCGCGCAAGCGCGGCAACTGGGACGATTCTTTCGACGCGAAGGCCTCGACCAGCAACGCCGTCGTCTCGTCACACCAGCCGATCTACAGCCAGGAAACGGTCGACAACGTCGAACGGGCGATTGGTGAATACAGCAACATCGCGGCCCAGGGCGGCTGGCCGCAGGTGCCGGCAACCAAGAAACTGAAGCTGGGTGTTGCCGATCCGGATGTGGTGGCGCTGCGCCGCCGCCTGATGGTGACAGGCGACCTGCCGCGGGATGCCGGCCAATCGGAACAGTTCGACTCGTACGTGGACGCTGGCGTCAAGCGTTTCCAGTCGCGGCACGGCCTTCCGGCGGATGGCGTAACTGGCCTGTATACGTTTGCGGCGATGAATGTTGGCGCCAATGTGCGCCTGGGCCAGTTGCAGACCAATCTCGAACGGCTGCGTTCGCGCTCTGATCTTTACAACAGCCGCTATGTCCTGGTGAACATCCCGGCGGCACAGATCGAAGCCGTCGAAAACGGCCGCGTTGTGCAGCGCCATACAGCGATTGTCGGCAAGATCGACCGTCCGACGCCGCTGCTCGATTCCAAGATCAACGAGATTATCGTCAACCCGTACTGGACCGCGCCAGAATCGATCATCCGCAAGGACATCATTCCGCTGATGCGCAAGGATCCACAATATCTGACCAAGAACGGCATCCGCATTTTCGGACCTGACGGACAGGAAATTCCGCCGGAAGCGATCGACTGGAACACTGAGGACGCCGCTAGGTATCGTTTGCGTCAGGACCCATCAAAGATCAACGCCATGTCGTCGGTGAAGATCAACTTCCCGAGCCCGGAAAATGTATATTTGCACGACACACCGTCGCAGGGCTTGTTCAACAAGTTGATGCGTTTCGACTCGTCAGGCTGCGTGCGCGTGCAGAATGTCCGTGATCTGGTCACCTGGATCCTGCGCGACACGCCCGGCTGGTCGCGTCAGCAGTTCGAGGACACAATTCGCGGCGGCCAGAGCACGCCGGTCAACGTGGTCAATCCGGTGCCCGTGCACCTTCAGTATATTTCGGCCTGGGCGACCGGCGGCGTGGTGCAGTTCCGCGACGACATCTACGCCAAGGACGGCGCGGCTGAGCTGATGCTGTCAAACGCAGGCTGATCCGGTCTCCCGACACAATTTGACGGCCGTCCTTCGGGGCGGCCGTTTTTGCTTCTGACAAACTGTTTGCCCGGTTGCCGAAAGCATCGGACTTCACGAATAAGGACGGATGGAAACATTCAGCCTTGTTCTGATCCTTGTTACAGCGGTGATCGCTTCGCAGCCGCTGGCGCGTCTGGTGCGGGTCGTGCCGCTGCCCATCGTGCAGATCGGGGTTGGCGCCGCGCTGGCTTGGCCATTGACGGGCGGGTTGCACGTTGAACTTGAACCCGAAGCGTTCCTTCTGATTTTCATCCCTCCGCTCCTGTTCGGCGACGCCTGGCAGGCGCCCAAGCGTGAATTCTGGCAGATGCGTGGTCAGATCACCGCAATGGCGTTCGGCCTGGTGTTTTTTACCATCGCAGCGTTTGGCTACGCATTGCACTGGCTGGTGCCCGCAGTGCCGCTGGCGGTCGCCTTTGCCGCCGCCGCGATCCTGTCGCCAACCGATGCGGTGGCTGTGTCATCGATTGTCGACAAGGACAGGTTGCCGCCGCCGATGTTGCATTTGCTGGAAGGCGAGTCGCTGTTCAACGACGCGTCGGGACTGGTCATGTTCCGCTTTGCGTCGGCCGCTGCGTTGACCGGAGCTTTTTCATTGCCGGAGGCCTCGGCGGCTTTTCTCTATGCTGTGATTGCAGGCATCGCATGTGGAATCATCTGTTTGATTGTCGCCGTCAAGGCACTGAAAATATTATCAAAAATGCATAGCGGAGCGGCCGAATGCCAGGTGCTGGTGCTGATCTTGCTGCCATTTCTGGCCTACCTTCTTGCCGAACATCTTGAAGCATCGGGCGTCCTTGCCGCCGTTTCTGCTGGCATGATGGCCGGGCGGCTTGGCTTGTTCCGGCACCTTGGAGTCTCGGCGCGAATGATTGCGGTCTCCAGCTGGCAGATGATCATGTTTGCACTGAACGGCGCGATCTTTGTGTTTCTGGGTCTGCAGCTGCCGGCGATCATGCGTGCTGTGCCACCACAACTGATGACGCAGCACTGGCTGATTGAGCCGGTTGTTGTCATTGTGCTGCTGACGCTGTGCCTGCTGGCGCTGCGTCTCCTGTTCATGTTCGCGGGTGGCGCCATCAGCCGCCTGACCGGCAGGGCGCGCCATCTGTTTTCGGTGAAGATGAAGATAGCGGTATCGGTTGCCGGCGTCCGGGGTGCGGTAACGCTCGCCGCCGCCCTGTCGCTGCCGTTGGCGATGCCGGACGGGTCGCCATTTCCCGCGCGCGATCTGGTGATTTTCCTCGCAACTGGTGTGATCCTGTTCTGGTTGTTGCTCGCTTGGGTCTTGCTGCCCGGCCTGACCAGGAACCTGCATAGCGACGGCCATGCGGCCGCTGCGCTCGAAATCAGGTCGGCGCGCATGGCTGCTGCGCAGGCAGCGATAGCGCGGCTCGAGCAGGAGGTTGCCGGTGCAGGTGCAGATGACGGCGCGATAACGCCGCGCCAGGCCGTGGCAGAAGGTCTGATTGCCGCCTACCGGAGCCGGATATCGGCTCTGGAGCAGGGCGCTTCATTGGCGCAAGAGGTCAAGACCGAAATGGCCGCCCAGACCGAATTGCGCAAGGTCGCCATGCAGGCGGAGGGCGACAGGTTGCGCCAGATGCTTTTGTCGGGCGAGATCAATGACCACACCGCCCAGCGGCTGTTCCAGGAGCTGACGCTGAGCCAGGCGACACTTGCCGCCAGATAGAGCCACTGGCGCAAACGGATGAGCGGAATTCGCACGCCGGACGTGGCGGCGCTGCGCCATGTGTGTTAGTGGCGCGACCGCACTGACTGGTTCGGCTTTTACAGGATTTCCGACATGTCCAATATGACAGACTTTTTCAACGAGCCTCTTGAGAGCGTCGACCCCGAGATTTTCGGTGCGATCCGCTCTGAACTTGGCCGCCAGCGCCATGAGATCGAGTTGATCGCATCGGAGAACATCGTCTCTCGCGCCGTGCTGGAAGCGCAGGGTTCGATCATGACCAACAAATACGCCGAAGGTTATCCCGGCAAGCGCTATTATGGCGGCTGCCAGTTCGTCGATATCGCCGAAGAGCTCGCAATCGAACGCGCCAAGAAGCTGTTCGACTGCCAGTTCGCCAATGTGCAGCCCAATTCCGGCAGCCAGATGAACCAGGCGGTGTTTCTGGCGCTGCTCCAGCCCGGCGACACCTTTATGGGCCTTGATCTCAATTCAGGCGGCCACCTGACCCACGGTTCGCCCGTCAACATGAGCGGCAAGTGGTTTAAGGTCGTCTCTTATGGTGTGCGCCGCGACGACCAGCTGCTGGACATGGAAGAGATCGCCGAGACCGCGCGGCGCGAAAAGCCAAAGCTGATTATCGCTGGCGGCACGGCCTATTCACGCATCTGGGATTGGGCGGCGTTCCGCAAAATCGCCGACGAGATCGGCGCTTACCTGATGGTCGACATGGCCCATATTGCCGGTCTGGTTGCCGGCGGCGTACACCCGTCGCCGCTGCCGCACGCCCACGTTGTCACAACCACAACGCACAAGTCGCTGCGTGGCCCGCGCGGTGGGATGGTGCTGACCAATGACGAGGGCATTGCCAAGAAGATCAATTCGGCGGTGTTTCCGGGTCTTCAGGGTGGCCCGCTGATGCATGTGATTGCCGCGAAGGCCGTGGCGTTCGGCGAGGCGCTGCAGCCCTCGTTCAAGACCTATGCGAAAAACGTTGTCGCCAATGCACAGGCGCTGGCCGCCAGCCTGAAAGACAATGGTCTTGATATCGTCTCGGGCGGCACCGACAACCACCTGATGCTGGTGGATCTGCGTCCGAAGAACGCGACCGGCAAGCGGGCAGAGGCCGCTCTTGGCCGCGCCAACATCACCTGCAACAAGAATGGCATTCCGTTTGACCCTGAAAAGCCGTTTGTCACCTCGGGCGTTCGTCTGGGTGCGCCGGCAGGCACCACACGCGGCTTTGGCGAAAAAGAGTTCGCCGAAATCGGCAATCTGATCACCGAAGTGCTCGACGGACTGAAAACCGCAAATTCCGACGAAGGCAATGCCGGCGTCGAGGCGGCAGTGAAGGCCAAGGTCGTCAAGCTGACCGACGGCTTCCCGATGTATGGCTATCTGGGGTAGATGCCCGGAAGGCAGCTCCTTCTTGAATCGTGACGACTTCGGTAATACCTTCTGGAAAACAGGTATTACCGAGGCTGACATGACAACAAAAGTCACGACAAAGGGTCAGGTCACCATCCCCAAGGGTGTGCGCGACCTGCTGGATCTGAAGCCGGGCAGCGAGGTGCGCTTCCGCTATGGCCCGAACCGCGAGATCATTCTTGAGCGGGCGGATGGCATCCGTCCGCCAAGCCGGTTTGAGAAGTTGCGCGGTCACGCAGGTCCCGGACCCACCACAGACGAGGTCATGCAGATGATGCGTGGTGACGATTGATTCTTGTCGACACCAACATCCTGCTCGACCTCGTGACGGACGATTCGCAATGGTTCGACTGGTCTGTGGCGGCAATCGAATCTGCCGCAGCCGATGGCCCGGTAGTCATCAATGCTGTTGTCTACGCAGAACTTGCAGCCCGCTATGAATCTCCTGGCCAAGTGGATGAGTTGATTGACGCCACAGGCGTCCAATATGCCGACATCTCACGCAAGGCAGCCTTCCTTGCCGCCAAAGCATTTGGACGCTATCGCGCCTTGGGTGGAACGCGCAGCGGCGTTCTGTCCGACTTTTTCATCGGCGCGCATGCATCCGCGCTGGACATACCGCTGCTAACGCGCGACACGCGCCGATACCTGACCTATTTCCCCGAAGTCCGGCTCATTGCGCCGCAAATGAATTGAGCTCCATGCGCTGTCCTTATTGCCAATCCGAAGACACCCAGGTGAAGGACAGCCGTCCCGCCGAAGACGGGGCGGCGATCCGCCGCCGGCGCGTCTGCCCGGATTGCGGCGGGCGGTTTACGACGTTTGAGCGTGTACAATTGCGCGATCTCGTGGTGGTCAAGAAGTCGGGCCGGAAAGTTCCGTTTGATCGCGACAAGCTCGCGCGCTCGGTCGAAGTGGCGCTGCGCAAGCGCAATGTCGAGCCTGACCGCATCGACCGTGCGGTCAGCGGCATTGTGCGTCAGCTCGAAAGTTCGGGAGAATCAGAGATACCGTCTGACGAGATTGGCCGTCTGGTCATGGAGGCGCTGAAATCGCTCGACGACGTGGCATATGTACGATTTGCATCGGTTTACCGGAATTTTCGCGAGGCAAAAGACTTTCACGACGTGTTGGGCGAATTGTCCGACGAAGGAAGCTGATCAATGGCGGACGAGCGGCCAAAAGCAACTGCCCCGAAGAAGCGGGTGGCGCGGCCTAAGGCCAAGGCTGCAAGTGAGACAGGAGTGGCGGTAGTTGAAAGGCTGGTCAGCGCAGCAGACCTTCGTTTCATGGCCGCCGCCATCCGGCTCTCCATCAAACACCTTGGTCTGACCGGGACCAATCCGTCTGTGGCATGTCTCATCGTCAAGGATGGCGTGATCATCGGGCGAGGCGTCACCGAAATTGGCGGGCGTCCGCATGCCGAAGCCGCCGCACTGGCAGAAGCTGGCGATGCTGCACGGGGCGCAACGGCCTACGTTACACTCGAGCCATGCGCTCATCACGGGCGAACCCCGCCCTGCGCCAATGCTCTCGTGAATGCTGGCATTGCCCGCGTCGTTGGCGCGGCCGGCGACCCCGACGACCGCGTTTCCGGCAAGGGCTATGCGATCCTGGAGGCGGCAGGCATTGAGGTTGTGCACGGCGTGTTGGCCGAGAAGGCCGCAGACGCGATGGCGGGCTACCTGTCGCGCAGCGCAAGAAAACGGCCGGAAGTGATTCTGAAACTTGCGATTTCCGCAGATGGAAAGATCGGCCGCAAGGGTGCTGGCCAGATCCAGATTACCAACGGTATTTCGCGCGCCCAGTCGCAGGTGCTGCGCGCCCAGTGCGATGCAATCCTTGTTGGCGTCGGCACGGTTGTCGAAGACGACCCGGAATTGACCTGCCGTCTCGACGGGCTGACTGACCGCTCGCCGATCCGCATTGTCATCGATCCGCAGGCGCGCATGCCGGTCATGTCAAAGCTGGCGATGAGTTCGCGTTCGGTGCCTATGTTTGTCGCTGCCGGTCCCGGCGCACCACCTGTGCGGCGTTCGTCGCTCGAGATGATCGGTGTGCAGTTTCTCGCTGTCGAAATGGTGGAGGGGCGCATCGCCTTGCCGGAACTGGTGGAAGACCTTGCCGGCAGGGGCATTTCGTCAGCTCTGGTCGAAGGGGGAGCTGCCACCGCCCGGGCTTTTCTCGATGATGGTCTGGTTGATCGCATCATCGTGTTCAAAGGCGCGGATCCTGTCGGTCCGGACGGCATTGAAGCGCCAATCAACCCGGACCATATGCCTGACGGGTTCCGGTTGCTGCGCGAAGCGGCATTCGGGCTCGACCGCTATTTTGAGTGGGTGAGGGCATAATGTTTACCGGAATTGTTACAGATGTCGGACGCGTCGCCAGTGTGAACGACCTGCCTCAAGGTGTTCGTTTGCGGGTTGAAACGGCCTATGACCCAAAGACCATCGACATCGGGGCGTCGATCTCGCACGCTGGCGTCTGTCTGACAGTGACGCGGCTGCCCGAAGCCACGTCAAACGCATGCTGGTTTGAAGTGGAAGCCTGGGAAGAGGCGCTGCGTCTGACGACCATTGGCGCATGGAAAGAAGGCACGCCGGTTAATCTTGAACGCGCCTTGAAGGTTGGCGATGAACTGGGCGGCCACATTGTGTCGGGCCATGTCGACGGCACGGCCGAGATTTTCGCCCGCGAACAAGAGGGTGACGCGGTGCGTTTTCGCCTGCGTGCGCCCGCTCATCTGGCGAAATTCATCGCACCCAAGGGGTCGGTTGCCCTTGATGGCACGTCGCTGACTGTCAACAAGGTGTCGGGCGTCGAGTTTGACGTTCTGATCATCCATCATACGCTTGGTGTCACCACCTGGGGCGAGCGCAAGGTGGGCGATCTGGTCAATCTCGAGATCGACACGATGGCCAGATATGCGGCACGGCTGACCGAAGCCGCGGCCGAAGGGCTCGCCTGACGCAGGCCACAGCCTGTACGCTCCAGAATCCGGGCAGATTTTGCGCCATCACCGGCGCATGGCTTCCATGCGTTCGCAAACGCTTGCAGCCCGCATTCTTTCGGCCTACACGACCGGCTTTCCGGAGTTCCAAAAATGGCTGAACATCTCGCCAACGCATTTCTGAGGCCCAAGAACAAGGCGCACCTGCTGGTCATCGAAGCGCGTTTTCATGCGCCGCTGGCTGACGCTCTTCTTGAGGGAGCCGAGCGCGCCATCAACGAGGCAGGCGCAACCTGGGACGTGGTGACGGTTCCCGGCGCGCTTGAAATCCCGGGCGTGATCTCGATGGCGCTGGTGGCTGAAGCCGAAGGCGGCGTCTCCTATGACGGCTATGTGGCACTTGGCACGGTCATTCGCGGCGACACCTATCATTTTGACATTGTCGCCAATGAATCCAGCCGCGCTCTGATGGATCTCTCGGTTCAGGAGACACTGGCCATTGGCAATGGCATCCTGACGGTGGAGAACGAACAGCAGGCATGGGTTCGCGCCCGCCGCTCCGAAGGCGACAAGGGGGGCTTTGCCGCCAAGGCCGCGCTGACCATGATTGCGATCCGCGAACGTTTTGAGGATGCCGAGTGAGCACCACCGCGCCAAAAAGCGGCGAACCACGTGGCGCTAACAAGCGCGGCGCCGCGCGTCTGGCGGCAGTCCAGGCGCTCTACCAGATGGATGTGGCGGGCGCTGGCCTGCTTGAAATCGCGGCTGAATATGAGACCTATCGCCTCGGCAAGGAGGTCGATGGCGCGACCTATCGCGAAGCTGACGCGCAATGGTTCCGCGCCATACTGTCTGGCGTTGTCGAGAACCAGAAGACGGTTGACCCGATCATCCGCCAGGCTCTGACTGAAGACTGGCCGTTGTCGCGGCTGGACTCGACGCTGCGAGCGATCTTGCGCGCAGGCGTGTTCGAATTGATGCAGCGGGCTGATGTTCCAGTCCCTGTGATCGTGTCCGAATATGTTGACATCGCCAAGGCTTTCTATTCCGAGGACGAGCCAAAATTGGTGAACGCGGTCCTCGACCGTGTGGCGCGCCGGGTGCGCGGCGAAGGCAAGGGCGGCTGACGAAAACGGCTGACTGGCCCACAAATCGATCCGCCAGGACGATTGTCAGCCAGGGTCCACGTCTGCATAGCATCAGCTTTGGGGGACGATTCGAATGGCCATTTCCGAGCAGGATGCCCGGCGCACCGCATTGATCCTTGCCGCATCGCAGGCGATCGTCGGCTCGGCCGCTCCGATTGCCCTGTCGATCGGCGGGCTGGTGGGGTTCTACCTGCTTGGCGCAGACAAGACACTCGCGACTGCTCCAGTCACCGGATACAATATCGGCGTGGCGCTTGGCGCATTGCCGGCGGCGGCGATCATTCGCCGCGCTGGTCAGCGCAATGGTTTCATGACCGGCACACTGATTACCGCATTGGGCGGCGCGGCAGCCGCCGCAGCCATCTTTCAGCAGAATTTCTGGATGTTTGCGCTGGCGCTTGGCTTGATTGGTATTGGCGGCGCATTTGTGCAGCAGTTCCGGTTTGCGGCCGCCGACAATGCGCCACCGGAATTCAAGGCGCGCGCCATTTCCTTCGTGCTCGCTGGCGGCATTGTGACGGCCATTCTGGGGCCACAGATCGTCATCTTCACGCGCGACCTGTTCGCGCCAGTCAGTTTTGCCGGCGCGTTTGCGATGATCCCGATCATTGCCGCTGTCGGAGCGGTGATCCTGTCTTTCCTGCCGCGCAAGGCGCTGTCATCGCAGGGGCCAGTGATTGACGCTGCACCAGCTCGGCCATTGGGCGAGATCATTTCACAACCGCGTTTCATTGTCGGTCTGACATGCGGTGTCGGTTCGTATGCGCTGATGGTGTTTGTGATGACCGGCGCGCCGCTTGCGATGGTTGGCTGCGGCTTTTCCGCCGATCAGGCGACGCTTGGCATTTCCTGGCATGTCATGGCGATGTTTGGACCAAGCTTTTTTACCGGCAAGCTGATCGCTCGCTACGGCGTCGAGAAAATCGTTTCGGCTGGTCTGCTTATCCTGATTGCCTGCGCCATGGTCGCGTTGTCGGGCATCCAGTTGTGGCAGTTCTGGACTTCGCTGATCCTGCTTGGTCTCGGCTGGAATTTCGGCTTTATCGGTGCGACTGCCATCGTCGCCGAATCCTACCGGCCCGCCGAAAAGTCCAAGGTGCAGGGTTTTCATGACCTGATCTTGTTCTCGACGACAGCCGTTGCATCCCTGATGGCAGGCGTCGCCTACAATGCGGGCGGGTGGGACCTGCTGAACTGGATCGTATTCCCGGTGAGCCTGATCTGCCTGGCCGCGCTTGGCTGGCTGGCGATGTTGCAAAAACAGGCCCGGACCGGCTGATGCCGGGCCGGCCGGGAAATCAATGACCTGAAGTTTGCCCGTTGTGCGCGTCAGATTTTCTGTCGCCAGGAGTTTGACTGTCGCCATACAGGGACCGCAGCCGCGCATGTCGATGCTCGAATATGCGCCGCACCAGCCATCTTGTCGGCATACTGAACAGCCATATGCGAGGAATCACCTCGACCCGATCGGAAAGGATCGAATGACCGCCGTCGGGGACCACCGCGCGATCATGATCCCATTTGCGTTGCAATATCGAGTGGGAGCGCTCGAAAAAACTACGTTGCCCAACCCGGTCGAACGTCAGGACATGACGATCAAAGGGGACGAAACCGAACGCCAGCAGCCACGAGACGAGCAGAGGCCGGCGTAGTTGGTCTGGACGCAGCTCCAGAAATGCCACTCCCTTGGGAAAGGTCATTCGTACCAACGGCATGAGTTCTGTGTTCACCCCCTCCGGGGTTGCAACGCGCGCCCACAGGCTATCCGCATCGAGCGGCAGCCGCGAGGAAATCTCGATCCGGATTGAAGGCCGCTTGGCTCTTTCGTCGATCGCAATCACCAGACTGTCCCCAGGTCGAAATTCATGGCCGAAAAAGAACGGTGGCTGTCGATTGGCCAGAGAGCGATTGCCATAGTTGGGCTGCTGTTCGGCTCCGTCATATTCGCCAAAATGCAGACAGCCTCGACTGCTTGATCAGGCCGGTACCAAATTGGCTTGTTGTGGTTCCAAACATATGCGCGAAAAAAGGTGATGCAACTGCATTGATCAATTCGCTGCATAGCTTCGGTGCCGCAAACAGTTGAAGGATTGATTGTCCGGCAAGCCCGCGTTGCCCAATCACGCCGAAAACGGGGCAAAAACCCGTCCATATCTTGACGTTGCAGCCTGCCTTTCGCATAAGCCGAAGTGATGCGTACTGTTGCGCAAGCTATAGTTCGCCGGTCTTATCGGCCCGGAGAGGAATAGGGACGGGCCAGGTTCTAGGGAAACTCCGCATATGCTGACAGTCTGGTTTGTCGTTCTTTGCGGCTTGCTATCGATTGCCTACGCGATCTGGGCCACGCGCTCGGTTCTCGCAGCCGATCAGGGCAACGCCCGCATGCAGGAAATCTCCGCCGCCATCCGTGAAGGTGCGCAGGCTTATCTTTCGCGCCAGTACAGGACGATCGCCATCGTCGGCATCGTGGTGTTTGCGCTGACCTGGTGGTTGCTGAACTGGGAGGCCGCACTCGGCTTTCTGATCGGCGCAGTTCTGTCGGGCGTTGCAGGCTTCATCGGCATGCACGTGTCGGTTCGCGCCAATGTTCGCACCGCGCAGGCTGCCTCGAAGAGCCTGTCGGCAGGCCTCGACATCGCCTTCAAGTCCGGCGCCATCACCGGCATGCTGGTGGCTGGCCTGGCGCTGCTGGGCGTTTCGGTCTACTTCCTCGTCCTGACCGGTCCGATGGGCTATTTCTCGGACGACCGTGAAGTCATCGACGCGCTGGTGGCTCTGGGCTTTGGCGCTTCGCTGATCTCGATCTTTGCCCGTCTGGGCGGCGGCATCTTCACCAAGGGCGCTGACGTTGGCGGCGATCTGGTCGGCAAGGTTGAAGCCGGTATCCCGGAAGATGATCCACGTAACCCGGCCACCATCGCAGACAATGTCGGCGACAATGTCGGCGATTGCGCAGGCATGGCCGCTGACCTGTTTGAAACCTACGCCGTGACGGTTGTTGCGACCATGGTTCTTGGCGCCATCCTGTTCACCGGACAGAATGCACTGGACAGCGCAATGGTCTATCCGCTGTTGATCTGCGGCGCATGCATCATCACCTCGATCATCGGCACGTTCTTCGTCAAGCTCGGCTCCAATGGCTCGATCATGGGCGCGCTCTACAAGGGCCTGATCGCAACCGGCGTCCTGTCGGTGGCCGGTCTTGCCGCTGCGACGCACTACACCATCGGCTGGGGCGAATTCAGCCCGGGCCTCACCGGCGTGAACATGTTCTGGTGCGGCGTCGTCGGCCTGATCGTGACGGCGCTGATCGTCGTGATTACCGAATATTACACCGGCACCAACAAGCGCCCGGTCAACTCGATCGCGCAGGCCTCGGTCACCGGTCACGGCACCAACGTGATCCAGGGTCTGGCTGTGTCGCTCGAATCGACTGCACTGCCTGCACTGGTGATCGTCTTCGGCATTCTCGCGACCTACATCCTCGGCGGCCTCTATGGCATCGGCATCGCCGTCACCACCATGCTTGGCCTGGCCGGCATGATCGTGGCGCTCGACGCCTTTGGCCCTGTCACCGACAACGCTGGCGGCATTGCCGAAATGGCAGGCCTGCCCAAGGAAGTGCGTCAGTCGACCGACGCGCTTGACGCGGTTGGCAACACCACCAAGGCTGTCACCAAGGGCTACGCGATCGGTTCGGCCGGTCTCGGTGCGCTGGTGCTGTTTGCAGCCTACTCGAACGACCTGCGCTACTTCGCTACTCAGGCTAATGCCGAAGGCTCGACCGCATTCCCCTACTTCAAGGGCATGGGGGAAATTTCGTTTGACCTCTCGAACCCATACGTTGTCGCCGGCCTGATCTTTGGCGGCCTGATCCCGTATCTGTTCGGCGGTATTGCGATGACGGCGGTTGGCCGCGCAGCTGGCGCGATCGTTGAGGAAGTGCGCAAGCAGTTCCGCGAAGACCCGGGCATCATGAAGGGCACGTCGAAGCCGAACTACGCTCGCGCCGTCGACCTGCTGACCAAGGCAGCGATCAAGGAAATGATCATTCCTTCGCTGCTGCCTGTTCTGGCTCCGCTGGTCGTCTACTTCGGCGTCCTGCTGATCTCGGGCTCGAAGGCGTCGGCGTTTGCGGCGCTGGGGGCTTCGCTATTGGGCGTGATCGTCAACGGCCTGTTTGTCGCCATCTCGATGACCTCGGGTGGTGGCGCTTGGGACAACGCCAAGAAGTCGTTTGAAGACGGATTTACCGACAAGGACGGCGTAAAACACCTGAAGGGATCGGAGGCCCACAAGGCATCCGTCACCGGCGACACCGTCGGCGACCCTTACAAGGACACGGCTGGCCCGGCCGTCAATCCGGCGATCAAGATCACCAACATCGTGGCTCTTCTGCTGCTGGCGATCCTGGCACACTCTGCCGTCTGATCGATCAGATCAGGCCAAACAAAAACCCCGCGGTGCGATCCGCGGGGTTTTTTGTTGGGGTCAGCCTTTCGGCAGCCGGCGTTTGTTTCGGCTTGGAGCGCCGCGCGCCCAATTGGGCGCGCAAAGGACGCTCTAACACTTTGAATCTGCTGCATCGTGCTTCCGAAAATCGATTCAGATTTTCTGACCGATGCAGTAGCCTATCAGCCGCCGGGATTGCCGAACAGGTTCGGCGGCTTCTTGCCGCCGCCGCCAAAGCCTGACAACAGCTGGCCAAGGAAGTTCTGGTCCTTGCCGCCTGTCGGTGTCGTGCGTGAAATGAAATCAAAAACCTTGCCGTCCTGCATGCCGTAGTTGGCAATGTTCTCGACGCGCCCGTCTGCGCCGAAATAGACTGCCAGCACGCGCTGATCCACCAGCTTCGGCTTCATGAAAGCCGCGTTACGCTTGCGGATCTGGGAAATATAGTAAAACACCTCATTGTCGAAGGTGGCCTGGGTCGACGGCGTGCCGAGCGCCAGCAGAACCTGTTCACGGCTCGAACCAATTGGCGCGAGCTCGATCGCCTGAGGGTCGATAATGTAGCCTTGGGTCATGGTTTCAGACGGTGCAAGGGCTGCGCCTGCATTGCAGCCAGTCAGCGCAACAGACGCTGCAAGCGCAAACGTGACCGCCGCAACCGGCCGGGCCTTGAATTTTGAACCTTGCAACGACATCTCCATCTCAGCCCGTCGCGGAGCTTGCGCGAAGCCGCGAACTCGGTAAACCAGCTTTCGCGTCGATGCAACCGGCCAGCGCAAAGCGGAAGTCCCCACGGCATGTTAAAGCGTTTCTTCAGCACAGCAAACAAAGCAAACCGCGCCATAGCGGATGCTGTTTATGCCGAGATCGTGGCAATGGCGCGGCAGCCAGCGCTTTATTCAAGCTGGAATGTGCCCGACACGCCACTTGGCCGTTATGAAATGCTGTCGCTGGCGATTTTTTTGTTCTTCCACCGGATCAAAGGGCAGGGCGCTTCCGCCGATGCGTTGGGCCAGGAACTTGCAGACACGTTCTTTCTGGATGTTGACCACTCGCTGCGCGAACTGGGTATAGCCGACATGGGCGTGCCGAAGCGGATGAAGAAGCTGACCCGTATGTTCTATGGCCGGGTGACCAGCTATGAGGCGGCGATCGACGCAGGTGATGTTGGCGAACTCGCCGGCGCGCTGGCGCGCAATGTCCGCCCTGACGTCCAGGCATGGCCAGAGGCAGTTGACCTGGCGCGATACGTCATGGCGGTTTCGGCATCCTTCGCCAAACAGCCGCTGGATGCGCTGCTTGCCGGAAAATTGACTGTTCCCGGCGCAGGGGAGACAAGCTGATGAACGAGACCAAGAGCCCGATTTCCTTTGTCGTTGATACACGCCGGTTGCCACAGAAGGGTTTTCCGATTGTTATCGAGTTGAAACCTGCCGAGCGCGAGGCGCTGGCCAAAGCGCAGGGGCTGCTGTCGGTCGACGCGTTCCGCGCTGAATTGCTGGTGCGGGACTGGAAGAAGTCCGGAATCAACGTGACTGGACATGTTACCGCTTCGGTGACGCAGCAATGCGTCGTGACGCTTGAACCGATGCAGGCTAAAGTCGATGAGGCAGTCGATGCAGTGTTTGTGCCGGAGGGGTCTGAGCTGGCCCGCACGCCAGTTGAAGACGGTGAGATGTTTCTCCAGGCTGACGGACCGGACGCTCCTGAACCCTTCAACGGCCACAGCATAGATGTTGGCGCTCTGGCCGAGGAGTTTTTCGGCCTCGGCCTTGATCCGTATCCGCGCAAGGCGGACGCGCAGCTTCCGGCGGAAGGTTCGAGCGGCGAAGAAACCTCGCCATTCGCAAAATTGCGCGACAGTCTGCGGAAAAACTGATTCCGGCCATGACGCGGACGATTTGCCGGTTGTGCCTCACCTCAAAACCGCTATTTTCGCCCCGGCCCGCAAAATACGGATCAGGTTCCAATCCTTGCGGCAACAAAGACTTTCTCCTCTAGGTTCTAGGGAAACGAGTGATCAAGATTTCAATTGATGCCATGGGCGGCGATCATGGGCCGGACGTGGTACTGCCAAGCCTGCTCAAGGTTGCAGAACGGCGGCCAGATGTCAGGTTTCTGATCTATGGCCGCGAAGATGCTGTGTCGCCGAATTTCATCAAATATCCGCGGCTGCGTGCAATCAGCGAATTCACCCATTGCGACGTCGCGATCAAGATGGATGACAAGCCGAGCCAGGCCTTGCGCCAGGGCAGGGGCAAGTCGTCGATGTGGCGGGCAATCGAGGCGGTGAAGACCGGTGATGCTGACGTATGTATATCGGCTGGCAACACCGGCGCGCTGATGGCGATGTCGCTGTTTTGCCTGCGCACGATGGCGCAGATCGACCGGCCGGCGCTGGCGGCGATCTGGCCGACGTCGCGCGGCGAAAGCCTTGTGCTCGACGTGGGGGCGACAATCGGCGCTGACGCCCAGCAGCTGATCGATTTTGCGATCCTCGGCTCGGCAATGTCGCGCGCCCTGTTTGACCTCGAGCGCCCGACAGTTGGCCTGCTCAACGTCGGCGTCGAGGAGATCAAGGGCGCCGAGGAAGTGCGCGAGGCTGGCGTGCTGTTGCGCGAAGCCAACTTGTCGACAATGGACTATCGCGGCTTTGTTGAGGGCGATGATATCGGCAAGGGCACCGTCGACGTCGTGGTTGCAGAAGGATTTGCGGGCAATATCGCGTTGAAGACTGCTGAAGGCACCGCCAGGCAGATCGGCGGTTATCTGCGCGAGGCGATGAGCCGCACTCTGATGTCCAGGATCGGCGCTGTCTTCGCTCGCGGTGCGTTCAACCGCCTGCGCGAGAAGATGGACGTCAGAAAGGTCAATGGAGGCGTGTTTCTTGGCCTCAACGGCGTGGTTGTGAAAAGCCATGGCGGAGCTGACGATGAAGGCTTTGCCGCAGCCGTTGAACTCGGCTACGACATCGCCCGCAACAAGCTGATCGACAAGATCAAGGCCGATCTTGAGCAATTCCATTCGCGTGCGCCTGGTTTTTCGGGTGCACGGGCAACGCCAACCGGCGAGGACCAAGAGTAATGATCCGCTCGCAGGTCAAGGGCGTCGGATCGGCGCTGCCACGCCGTGTGCTGACCAATGAAGAATTGGCGGCGATGGTCGACACGTCCGATGAATGGATCGTGCAGCGCACCGGCATCAAGCAGCGCCATATTGCTTCAGCAGACGAGACAACGGCATCATTGGGGGAAGCTGCGGCCCGTGCCGCACTCGAAAATGCCGGCCTGACTGCAGACGATATCGACCTGATTGTGCTGGCGACCTCGACGCCTAACAACACATTCCCGGCCTCTGCGGTTGAAATTCAGCACCGGCTCGGCATGAAGCACGGTTTCGCTTTTGACATCCAGGCGGTCTGTTCCGGTTTCGTCTATGCGGTCTCGATTGCCGATCTGCATATTCGCGGTGGCATGGCCAAACGTGTCCTGGTCATTGGGTCAGAGACATTTTCGCGCATTCTCGACTGGGAGGATCGCACTACCTGTGTTCTGTTTGGCGACGGCGCCGGCGCGATCATCCTTGAAGCCACCGATCAGCCCGGCGGCAAGGATGACACCGGCATTCTGGCGTCGGCGTTGCGTTCGGATGGATCGCACAAGGGCAAGCTGTTCGTCGATGGCGGCCCGTCGACCACTCAGACAGTTGGCCATCTGCGTATGGAGGGCAAGGAAGTCTTCAAACACGCTGTCGGCATGATTACTGATGTCGTCATATCCGCACTTGAAGAAGGTGGCGTGACAGCTGATGATTTGGACTGGTTTGTGCCACATCAGGCGAATCTGCGCATCATCGACGCTTCGGCCAGAAAGATGGGTATCGCACCTGAAAAAGTCGTTGCGACCGTTTCGCTGCACGGCAACACGTCTGCGGCGTCCGTGCCGCTGGCCCTGTCGGTTGCTGTGGCCGATGGACGCATCAAACGCGGCGATCTGGTCATGATCGAGGCGATGGGCGGCGGCTTCACATGGGGTGCAGTCTTAATTCGTTGGTAAGCTCATCTTATTAGTCCAGACAGTTCCGTCCTTGACCTGAGAGTTTCGAAAACTTACGGTAATTTCATCACATAACATCACTACCTATTGATCTGCGAGAAGGACATATGGGGGGAACAACTCTCACTCGCGCCGACCTTGCTGAAGCTGTGTATCGGAAGGTTGGTCTGTCGCGGACTGAATCGGCCCAGCTTGTCGAGATGGTTCTGGACGAGATCTGCGATTCAATCGTGCGCGGCGAAACCGTCAAACTGTCGTCGTTCGCGACGTTTCAGGTGCGGTCCAAGAACGAGCGCGTCGGCCGCAATCCCAAGACCGGTGAGGAGGTTCCAATCTCACCGCGCAAGGTCATGACGTTCAAGGCGTCCAACGTGCTGAAGAGCCGCATCTTGCGGTCGCACCAGAGTGACAAGAAAAAGAGCGCCAAATAGCTGCGTTTCTTGAGGCCGGGCTTGAATTGACGGCGTTATGTCGCTGAAAATGTCGCACGAATCATCTGATCGGCGGTGCTGACATGGAAAAGAGTCCCGACGCATTCCGGACAATCAGTGAGGTCGGCGAAGACCTCGACCTGCCGCAGCATGTGCTGCGCTTCTGGGAAACCCGTTTCACCAATATCAAGCCGATGAAGCGTAATGGCGGCCGCCGCTATTATCGCCCGCAGGATGTTGATCTGATCCGTGGCATTCGCGCGCTGCTCTACGACCAGGGCTACACTATCAAGGGCGTTCAGAAGCTTCTGCGCGAAAACGGCAATCAGTTTGTAGCGGCCGTCGGTCATGGCGATGTGGCCGCGGTTGCGGCGATTGCCGCCCGCAAGCAGGAGGCAGCCCTGGCCGATGCTACTCCGTCTCCGGCGCCGAGGCAGCCATTGCCCGATGATGAGATGTTGCTTGGCGAACCCAAAGCGAAGCCAAGCCGGCGGTTCTTTGGCCTCGGCAAGCCAGACGATGATGGGCCAGTCTCGCCAGACCAGACCAAATTGTCGAAGGACAACAGGGCATTGCTTCAGGAAGCGTTGTTCGACCTGCTTGAATGCAAGCGCCTTCTCGATCAGGTGCGCTGACCTCGTCTCCAGGCGCACCTCAGTCATGAAAAAGCCCCGCGTTGATGGCGCGGGGCTTTTTCGTTCGAAGCCGGCTGTGTGCAGCGGTCAATGAGTGGCTGGCACGCCGAAGATCGCAAATTGCGGCCAGAGCGATGTCAAGCCGTCATAGGTCATCTTCAGCGCAACGTACAGAATGACCAGCAGGCCGATATAGGCGATCCAGCGGTATTTGTGCAGCAGCCGGGCAATGAAGCTCGCTGCAAGGCCCATCAAGGCGATGGAGACGGCAAGGCCGATTACGAGCACGGTCGGATGGTCGCGGGCGGCGCCGGCAACCGCCAGCACGTTGTCAAGCGACATCGATACGTCTGCGATGACGATCTGCATCGCGGCCTGCGCAAAGGTCTTGCGTGGTGCATTCTTGGCGACGGTTCCGTCTGCGTTCAGGTCAGAACCCGAAATTGCTTCCGTCGCCTCTTGCTCTTCTTCATGCGACACAGTGAGCTCGCGATACATCTTCCAGCAGACCCACAGCAGCAGCAGGCCGCCTGCGACGAGAACCATCGGCCCCCAGGCAAGAAGTTGTGCAGTTATCAACGCGAAGCCGATACGCATCACCGTGGCGGCGATGATGCCAACCAGAATGGCTTTTGCGCGAAGCTCTTTTGGGAGACCGGCCGCTGCAAGGCCGATGACGATGGCGTTGTCGCCTGCAAGCACCAGGTCGATCGCCAACACCTGCAGAAGGGCGCTAAATCCCTCCGGCGAGAAAATCTCGTGAATAGCCTGGTTGAAGAATTCTATCATGTAACTTCCATTCTGCGCTGGGATCAGAGGCCAGGCTGGCAGGGATTAATCTCGGCTACGGCCTTAACGGACGCGGGCAACGATTGGCAGCTAGCACAAGGCGGATTTGGCGCGCAAGCTTCCCAACCTCTTGGTCCTGTGCAAGCAAACCAAATTGCCCGCAAGAGGCATCGCCCGGATAACCGGGAACGTCATCGCCGCTTCCGCCGATGGCAAAACGATGCTGTTTCTGCAAGGCATGGGGAAGGGAAGAATGGTCGGAGCGGCGGGATTCGAACCCACGACCCCTTGACCCCCAGTCAAGTGCGCTACCGGGCTGCGCTACGCTCCGAACCGCGCGAAGCCCTATATGGTCCCGCGCATCGACGCAAGCGCCAATTGCCAATTGTGCCCGGTGACGGTTCTGCCAAACATGAATGCCCCTGCATCACTACGATCCGGCATGACGTGAAAGTCGAGGTGCCGGAAATGGCTCAGCCGGCCGGTTGAGCCATCCTCTGGCGCTGGGCAGGGGCCGTTTGCGCCAGCCGTGAATAGGTTTCGCCGTGCCGCGCTTCCAGCGCCATCGCCCCCCAGACCATGCCGATCAGCAAATAGAAGTGGCGCCAGTGATCGGTGTCGATGACGGTGCCGAGCGCCACGTGCCCAACCAGCGTCACCCAGACACAAAGCAGGTAGGGCTGCCAGGGCCGCTCGCGGAACATGATGCGGAAGCCACCCGCCAGCGTCCAGACGATCATGGTGAGCCAGGACGCAAATCCAATCCAGCCATAGTCCATCAGCGCCTTCAGCCAGATGTTGTGGGTGTCTTCGCCATAGATCCGGCCGAACTGCAGCGGGCCGATGCCGAGCGGATGTTCGGTCGCCAGCATGAAGCCGATGGCGTAGCGGGCAAACCGGCCAAGCCGTGCGCCGTCGTAGTTCTGAACCAGCTGGGCGCGGGTGGTAAACAGCTCCGAGATCGCCGGAAATTGCAGCGCGATCAGCAGGCCGATCACCAGCACCGAGAAGGCGGCAATGCTCATCATCACGAGCCTGAGGCGAAACGCACCGCTCTGGCTGCGCAGAAACAGCGTTGCCATAATGAGCATCGAGCTGACCGCGAACAGACCCCAGGCACCGCGGGAAAACGACAGCAGCAGGGCGAACACGATGACCGCCAGCGGTGGACCGCACAGCAGCCAGTCGCGCAGTCCGCCGGTCAGCAGCCTATAGAGCAGCCACACACCTGGCAGCACGAGGAATGGGCCGAAGACGTTCGGATCCTGGAACACGCCGGCAGCACGATCATAAAGCGTGAACATCTGGAAACCGGGCAGGGCGTGAAAATAGCCGATGATGCCTGCAGATCCGGTCAGCAGCGCCGCAAGCGTCCATGCCCGAAACATATGCAGGTAGAGATCCTGGCGCTGGGCGACGACTTCGGCGATGAAGACAGCAGTAAATGCCAGGAACAGCGATACAGCCAGGTAGAGCGGCACGCCGCGGGTCGTGATGTCTCCCATCTGCGTCATCGAGATCATGCCGCCAATATTGAACGTAATCAGCAGGACCAGCAGCGGCGTGATCGACATTGACAGACGCAGTCCCAGCAGCGCCCATACGCCGATCAGGGCGGCCATGTAGAGTTCATATGGCGCCGGTTCGCGAATGACGAAACCTGCGAGGAAAACGCCAAACGACACCGACGCTGCCGCGACGATGTCGATGGACTTCTGATTGATTGCCGATTGCGGCAGGTGGGCGGCGGCAGCGGTCAATATGCGTTTTCCGTATTCAGCAAACGGATCGGCGTGAGGAAGAGGATTTTCAGATCAAACCACAGCGACCAGTTCTCGATGTAGTAGAGGTCGTATTCAGTGCGCATCTTGATCTTTTCGTCGGTGTCCATTTCACCGCGCCAGCCGTTGATCTGGGCCCAGCCGGTGACGCCGGGCTTGACGCGATGGCGGGCGAAATAACCATCGACCACTTCGTTGTAGAGCAGGTTGTGCGTCTGCGCGGCGACCGCATGGGGTCGGGGGCCAACTAGCGACAGCGAGCCAAACAGCGCGTTGAAGAACTGCGGCAGTTCGTCGATCGAGGTCTTGCGAATGATCCGGCCGACGCGGGTAACACGCGGGTCGCCCTTGGTCACAGCCTGCTTGGCGGTCGGGTCCGAGCGATCAGTATACATCGACCGGAACTTGTAGACTTCGACAACTTCGTTGTTGAAACCATGACGCTTCTGCTTGAACAGGACCGGCCCTTTAGAGTCCAGCTTGATGGCGATTGCAGTCACCAGCATGATCGGCGACAGCACGATGATGCCCAGCAGGCTGAACACGATATCGAAGGCGCGTTTGGCGACGGAATCCCAATCGTTGATCGGCTTGTCGAAAATGTCGAGCATCGGCACCGCGCCGATATAGGAATAGCTGCGCGGACGGAAACGAAGCTGGTTCGAGTGTGCTGAGAGGCGGATGTCGACCGGCAGCACCCAGAGCTTCTTCAAGAGCGACAGCACACGGCTCTCTGCCGTCAGCGGCAGCGAGACGATCAGCATATCGATACGCGCAATGCGGGCGAACTCGATCAGTTCGGCGATGGTGCCGAGCTTGGGATAGCCGGCAACGATCGGCGGCGAACGGCTGTTGTCGCGGTCGTCAAAGATGCCGCAGATGCGGATGTCGTTGTCGGACTGTGCTTCAACTGTGCGGATCAGTGTTTCTGCAGCCTGACCGCCGCCGACGATGACGGCGCGGCGCTCCATGCGGCCATTGCGGGCCCAGCGGCGGATGAGGACCGACATGATCAGCCGCAGCAGCAGGACCGCGCCAAATCCCATGGCGAACCAGGCGCCGAACCACATACGCGAGAAATCCGATGACACCTTGAACAGGAAGCCAGCCAGCGCGAGCAGGGCAAAGGTGCCTGCCCACACAAGCAACATCTTGCCCAGAAAATGGAATGGCTGGCGCAGTGTCGAGATCGAATAGCCGTCGGTGAACTCGAGAAGGATAGCGGCGACCAGCGAGCCGCCGAAGATGACCGCAGGGTATTCCCAGGCCATGTGGCTGTTGAAGCCGATCAGCCAGACATAAGAGATGATGCCGGCCAGTGCCAGCAGGGAGAACTCGACGAGGCGCAGCCAGCCCGAGACCATGACCGGCGACATGGTGTCCTGCCGGTAGTGGGCGGCGATATATTGCGCCATCGGATTGAGCTTGGTATCGCCCGATTTGGGTCCGGAATCCTGGTAGGCCCGGACGGCCTGGAGCGAGAAGCGAAGCTTCGGGTCAATTTCGTTCATGCGACTGATACTCGAACGCGGACAAGAACTCCTGTTGGTCTTATCATTGACTGGCTAACAAAGACTTAGACCGGGAACCTGCATTGCAGCTAATCGGGCTGTCAGGCCGTTTTTGCATTTGGAAACAGAACGCCGCGATAGGCCGCCTCGATGTCTCGCGCCATGACGTCGGCGCCAAAGCGCGACTTGAGTGTCGCTGTCTCCGGCATCAGTGCACGCCAGCTTGCCGGGTCGGCCAGCAAACGCTCCATCCGGTCTGCGATCTGGACAGGGTCGGGGTCAGCAAGGGCAGGGGAGCCAGCAGGAAAGATTTCCGGAATGCCGCCAACCGATGTTGCGATCATCGGCATGCCTGCGGCAAGCGCCTCAAGCACGATGTATGGCATGGCTTCGGCTCGCGAGGGCACGACGATTGCATGCGCCAATGCAAATGCCTTTCGCGCCGGCATTGGCTCGTGGAATGTAATCCGGCTGCCAAAGCCGAGACGAGCTGCCTGTGCCTTGTAGTTGGGCAGATCATCGCCGGCGCCTACCATCTGGCCGGTCAGCTTGCGGCCCGTGCGCCGTTCTGTTTCGGCCAGAGCGTCGAGAAAGATGTCCGGCCCCTTCAGGTCGCGCATCATGCCAATGTAAAGAAAATCCGCTGCGTCCTTTTCAGGTGATACGGGCTCGAACTCATTTGCGCGCAGGCCGTTATAGACCAGGCTTGACCGTGCTCGGGGAGCGCCAACCTTCTCAAGATAGACGCGCTCCTCATAGCCCGACACGAACAGGATATGGTCGGTCATCCGGTCAAGCATCCGCTCGGAGGTAAAGATGACCCTGCCAGTCATCGTGTCCACATCATAGTGCAGACTGCCGCCGTGCGGCGAATAGAGGCGGGCTACGCGCGACCTGGAGACCCGCAACAATGAACCGAACGCGCGCGAATAGACGCCACCTTTGGCGCCATGTCCGTGCAGAACATCCGGCTGCAAACTTTTGATAACCTTATAGGTTCGATAGGCCGCGGCGATGTCCCCGGGGCCGATGTGACGTTGCATGGGGGTGCGGTGCAGGCCGAGCGCCAGCTGCCCTTCCATCTGGTCAAACATCCTCGCCTCGTACTCGCCGCCCGTGGTCGCATCACAGACGATGCCGACCTGGTGGCCAGCTGCGACCTGCGCATCGGTCAAGTCGCGGACATGGCGGAAGATGCCGCCGACCGGCGACCTGAAGCAATGAACGATCCGGAGAGATTGCGCCACGCCCGCCTGTCTCTGAGCTAGAACAGACGTTCGCGAATGTAGATCGTGTCGCCAGGCAGCAGCGGATCAGACGTTCGAACCCGTCCTGTCATCACCTTGCCGTTGACGGCGCGCGTTATGTCGACAGTACCCTGTTCACCGCGAGGCGAGAATCCGCCCGCCATGGCAATGGCCTTCTGCACGGTCATGCCTGGCACATAAGAATATTGGCCCGACGCACCGACTTCGCCCATCACGAACACTGGCCGGTAGCGGTCGACCTCTACAGACACATCAGGATCGCGCAGATAGCCGTTGCGCAGCTTTGCGGCGATCTGGGATTCAAGATCAGCGACTGTAATGCCGCGCGCCGCAACAGCGCCGACGAGCGGGAAAGCGATGTAGCCCGACTGATCGACGGAATAGGTGTTCGTCAGAGATTCCTGTTCGAAGACTGTGACCCGTACCCGGTCGCCGGAATCAAGCACATATGGTTCCGCCAGCGCCTTGTGGAAGGCAGCCGGAGCGGGCCTGTAACTGCTGCACCCTGACAGCAGGGCGAGGGCGACGGCACTGGTCAACAGAACTGAAGCGCGTTTCATCGGACTCGAAATACCTTCAACATGCGAGGCACAGCCTGAGCGGTGCACTTGGATGTCTCCGTTATCAGCTTGTTAGGGTTAATGGCCGGTAAAGGGCGCGGCGTTGCTTTGCGGTTTCGTCTTAACCACACGGAAACCATAGCCGTTTACGTTTCGCCGGATTGAGTATCGGAGTGAGATGTATGTCGGGCGCACAAGTCAGAGGCAACGACGTCGATGTCGACCTGGGGACGTTGTTTGCCAGCATCCTCAGATCCTGGAAATCGATTCTCGGCGTCGCGCTCGCCGTGACGGCTCTGGCGTTTGCGCTCGCCTGGCTTGCGACGCCGCACTATCGCGCGCAGACGCAGATTATGATCGAGAAGCGCGAATCGATCTACACCCGCGCCAACCCGAACGGCGACCAGTCCAACGATCCCGACCTCGATGCAGAGGGCGTCACCAGCCAGGTCGAACTGATCAATTCTGCCGACCTGTTGAAGAAGGTCGCGGCAAAGCTTGAGCTTGGAAAGCTGAAGGAGTTTGACGAGCAGGCCAACATGGGCATGTTCGACACGCTGCTGGTCATTGCCGGTTTGAAAAGCGACCTGGGCGAAATGGCGGCGGAAGACCGCGTGCTCAAGACCATGCGCGAGAAGCTGCGGGTCTACCGGGTCGAAAACTCACGCGTCATTGTCGTCGAATTCTCGTCGGAAAATCCAAAGCTGGCGGCGTCCGTGCCCAATGCGATCGCCGAGGCGTATCTTGACTTGCAGCAAGATGCCAAGCTGCAGTCGAACTCTGATGCAACCAAGTGGCTGGAGCCTGAAATTGCCGACCTGCGCACAAAGGTAAAGAACGCAGAAGCCCGTATTGCCGAGTTCCGCGCCCAGTCCGACCTGATGATCGGCCAGAACAATTCGACGCTGGCGGCCCAGCAATTGGGGGAAATGTCGACCGAGTTGTCGCGTGTACGCAATGCCCGCGCCACCGCAGAAGCCAACGCCCAGAGCCTGCGCCAGGCGATCAACAATGGCGGCTCGCTTGATGCCTTGCCAGACGTTCTCGCATCTCCGCTGATCCAGAAGCTGCGCGAACGCCAGGTTCAGCTGAACACTGATATTGCCGACCTGTCGACGACGCTGCTGGAAGGTCACCCCAACATCAAGTCGGCGCGCTCGCAGCTGGCGGATCTCGATGCCCAGATTATCGCAGAAGCTCGAAAAATCCTGCAGGGTCTGGACACCCAGGCCGAGACTTCGCGGCTGCGAGAGCAGAAGCTGTTGCAGAATTTCAATGTCGTGAAGGCTGAATCTGCTCGTGCTGGCGATGAGGAGGTCGAGCTGCGTGCGCTTGAGCGTGAGGCCAATGCGCAGCGCGAACAGCTGGAGTCCTATCTGGCCCGCTATCGCGAGGCGACTTCGCGCGTCGAACGAGCCTATCTGCCTGCGGATGCCCGCATATTCTCGCGTGCGGGCGTGCCGGCTGAGCCGTATTTCCCAAAAATCCTTCCGATCACCGGCGCGGCCTTTGTCGGCTCGCTGCTGATCATGGCGATCATCACCTTGCTGCGTGAACTCTTCTCGGGCAGGGCGATGCGTCCTGCACAAAGCATCGCTTTTGAACCGGTCGAACGGGTCGTGATGCCACCGGTCGCCGAGCCGTATCCAGCGCCAGTCTATGGGGAGAGCGTCAGGCATACGACGGGGCAGGAGCCAGAGCCTGAAGAAGACATGTACTACTACCGTCAGGCATCCCCGCTGGTGACCGCTCAGCCAGCGCCGAGGCGTCAGGCTGCCAATGACAAGCGCCTCAGCGTCCAGAGCGCCGCTGAACACATCATCGCCGGCGGCGCCAGCCGCGCCATCTTCCTGTCGCCTGAAGGCGACGAGGGGGCGGCCAGCGCCGTCTCGGTCGCCCGCGAAGTGTCGGACGCGGGTCTGCGTGTGCTGCTGCTCGACCTGACATCGTCAGGTGCTGCGTCTGCACCGATGCTGGACGCAGCCGATCTGCCGGGCATCACAAACCTGCTCGCCTCCGAGGCGCAGTTTGCCGATGTGATCCACGCCGACCTCTATTCGGAATGCCACGTAATTCCGGCCGGCACTGCCAATCCTGCACGGGCGATGCGGGCCGCCGACCGGTTGCCGATCATCATGGACTCGCTGGTCACGGCCTATGACGTCGTCGTGGTCGAATGCGGGCCAGCTGACGCAGAAGGCATCCGCCGGCTGGTGGCCGACGGCACACAGGTTCTGGTCAGTGCGCTTGAGTTGCAGGACCGCGCGATTGGCGCAACTGCCGCCAATTTGGCAGAGGGGGGGTATGAAGGGGTGCTGCTGGTACGGCCCGGCAACTTGCCGCCGCCGATCGCCCCGCGGCCAACGACGCGGCAGTCGGCCGCCTGAACTGGCACAAGAGTGCGGGCTGGCTTAATGCATCGGTCCGAAAATCGGAATCGATTTTCGGAAACACGATGCAGCAGATTCAAAGTGTTAGAGCGTCCTTTGCGCGTCCAATTGGACCTGAAAGGGTCTAGGTCGTAGTGACGAATTAACGTTTGTCTGCGCCGCAGCGAAAATCCGTCAGTCCCAGGAGCGAGGAGGACGGACATGCAGCGCATATTCGACGACGAGCGACGCCGGAATGATGGATTTGCGCGCGGCCCCTTCGGGGTTGGACCAAAATCGTCCGTGAATGCGTTGAAAATGCTCGACGGTGGTCAACACCGCCTTGCGCTTTTCTCCTGTTCAGGGCCAATTTTGGTCGCCAACGCAGCCAAGCGTTAATTTGTCACTACGACCTAGACGCTCAGTCCGCGATTCCTCTGTCCTGATCGGCCGTTTCGGCTGACGACAGCGCTTTTGAGCGGCGGAAGCGCTTGATTGTTGACCACACTAGCGGGTTCGCCTTGATCGACCGCTTGGCCGACGCGGCAGCGCCAAGCAGCCCCGCCAACACGCGCCCGTTGAGCGAAGTGGCAAGCCTGACATCGAACTGATGCTCTTCGATATTGCACCAGAGGCGCTTGTAGTATTCGTCACCGACGCTGAAGTCGAAGACCGCAAAGCCCTCATCGCAGGCTTCGCGGATATTGTCGAAAAACAGAAACTCACCCGGGCTGGCATGGGCGAGATCGTCGGAGGCGATTGCCCCAAACTCACAGATCATCCGGTCCGCCGATCGGCTGCAGCCGGTGATTGCACGCAGCTTGCCGTCGACCTCAAGCGCCTGCAGAGCAAACTGTTTCGGTTCCTGCATGAGCGACGATGTAAACAGTCCGCGGAAGAACGATCTGGTGCCTTCATCGGCAAACACATCGGTCAGACCCATTTCACGGAAGCGGGCGGCCTTGAGTTCGAAGAAAGCGTCGAGGATGTGGTTCACTTCGCTGGCAGTTGCTGGCGTGATGCGCCGGATTGGGCCGACTGCTTCGAACTTTCGTGTCTGCGACCGGTGCTTCTTTCGTTTGCGCTTGCCACTCGCCCTGTCGAGCAGTGCGTCAAAGCCGCCGTCAAGATCAGCTGCGAGTGACACATTCGGGCTCTGCTGTTGTGGCAGATGAGCTAACGGATTGACGGCCCCGCCCACTTGCTCCGCCATCCGTTCCAATAGCAGCAGATCCACATCGGGCCGAACCTGTTTGACGGCGGCGACGATTTCGGACGCCTCGATGCGGCCGGGAGAGCCGCTGCTTGGCGGAAAATTTCCGTTGGCGTGCCGGTTGCCCATGAAGCGCGCGACCTTGAGGGGGCCAACTTTTGACACTTCGAGCGGAAGCGCTATCTGGCCACCGTGTCTCAGACTTATCTGAACGATGGCGCAATCTTGCCCGCTATGCCGGACCCATTCGCGCACCCAGGCCGGTGACTGGGCAGGCGCAAAGTAATTGCCTTGGGCAAAAATGGAATAGGCAGCCACATCAAGCAACGACACAGCAGCTGCCGGCTGCGTCGAAGAGACGCCCCGCTTTGGACTGCTGTCATCTATTTCGCGCTTTGTAGACGCTGCCGCGTCAACCATACTTCAATCCTTACGCTTTAGGTTGAGCACAAAGAGATGGTTTGTGACCATCAAAACACTACGTGCAAAAGGTGAATCAATGATCGACAGAGGGGAGCTGTTTCGCAAACTTGCCCTCAACGTCGTTCGTTTCAGCGGCATTGGCGCTGTGGCTGGCCGTTTCACTGTCGGCTCGGGCGCCATATTGATGCTGCACCGGGTCACGGATGATCCACCTTTGCCGTATGGTTTCAACCGTCACCTCTCGATCTCGCCGCGGTTTCTTGATGCGATCCTCGCCGAAATCGCGGGCCTCGGCTTTCAATTTGTGTCGATGGATGAAGCGGTCGACCGGCTGGCTGCGCGCAGCCAGACCGAAAGATTCGTTTCGGTCACCGCCGATGACGGTTATCGGGATAATCTGACATGTGCGCTGCCGATGCTGGAAAAATATGAAGCGCCGCTCACGATCTATGTCGCACCCAACTTGATCGAGCAGAAAGTCGACCTGTGGTGGGACGTGCTGGAAGAGGTGGTGACCAGACGGGATCACATTTATCTCGATACACCGCGTGGCCGGTTGTCGATCGAGAGCGCCACGCCGGGCGACAAATATCGCGCCAATACGCTGATCCATAATTTCCTGACCAATGAAATGCCTGAAGAGGCGCAACGTCAGGCTATCCGGCAGCTGGCAGCGTCGGCTGGCGTTGACCCGGCACGGCCCGCTCGCGAGACCTTGATGACATGGGACGAGATCCGCAAGGCGGCTGCCCATCCACTGGTGACGATTGGTGGGCACACGATGAATCATTACAACCTGGCGCGGCTGGCGCCTGAACAGGCGTTGCGTGAGATGACGGACGGCCGGAACGTGCTGGAGATGGAACTGGGCGAAAAGCCGCGGCATTTTGCCTATCCATATGGCTATGCCAATGCAGCCGGCCAGCGTGAAGTGGATCTGGCGGCAGAGGCCGGTTTCACGAGCGCCGTGACAACCCGGCATGGCGTGTTGCGCGCCGAGCATCGCAACCACATGCACGCGCTGCCGCGCATCTCGGTCAATGGCCGATACCAGCAGGTGAGCCATGTGCGCACAATGGTGTCCGGTATCACGACAGCTATGGCGAACCGGGGCAAGGCGCTGGTGACGGTGTAGGCTCAGCCCTTCGGCTTTGGTTCCTTGACCATCCAGCGGATCAGCCACATCGCAGGCAGGATCCAGAGCAGGCCGGTCAGCAGGAAATAGAGCAGGTGGACGATCGGTCCGGATTCTCCCAGGCGCGCAACGGCGACCGTCGTCGCCAGCCAGGCATAGACGATCACCAGAATAATCAGCAGTACGGTGCCGATGAGTTTGCGAATGCGAACAGACATGGCTTCCTATACCGTTGATCGACGATCGGGCATAGCGCCTGGGCGCGCGACGGCGTGTCGCGCGACGTGACCGGGCAAAGACTGTATCTGGTTGAGCATGACGACGATCACCGCAATTCCCGACATCAAGACCGCCCGCGACCGCGAGGCGGCCAACCGCCGTGCTGTGCGTTACTGGCTCTACGCCGTTCTGGTGACGCTCTTTGCTCTGTTTCTTGTTGGCGGCGGCACGCGTCTGACGGATTCGGGTCTGTCGATCACCGAGTGGAAGCCGATCCATGGCGTCATCCCGCCATTGAACGAGGCGCAGTGGCAGGAGGAGCTGGAAAAATATCGCCAGATCCCCGAATACCAGCAGATCAACAAAGGTATGAGCCTTGAGGCATTCAAGGGCATCTTCTGGTGGGAATGGGCGCATCGGCTGCTGGCGCGCCTTGTCGGCGTGGTCATGGCGGCGCCGCTGGCTTACTTCTGGCTGAGCGGGCGGCTCGAAAGCCATCTCAAGCCCAAACTGCTGGGCTTGCTGGCTTTGGGCGGATTTCAAGGCGCAGTCGGCTGGTGGATGGTGACGTCGGGTCTCACCGAGCGGGTCGACGTCTCGCAATACCGGCTGGCGACACATCTGCTGCTGGCCTGTATCATCTTTTCCGCTGTCATGTGGGTGGCGCGGGGTCTCGCCCCGCACAGCGCCGGCCCGGCGTCGCGGCCGACCCAAAGGTTTGCGGGCGTGATGGTGTTGCTGATCCTGATCCAGATCGGACTGGGCGCACTCGTCGCCGGGCTCGACGCCGGCATGGCCTACAACACCTGGCCGTTGATGGACGGTGCGGTCATTCCCGGCGATTTGTTCGTTCAGCAACCCTGGTGGGCCAACCTGTTCGATAATCCAAAGACGGTGCAATTCGTGCATCGCCTCGGTGCCTATGTACTGCTGGCGGCAGCGGTCTGGCATTTTGTCTCGACTGCCAGACATGAGCCGGGGTCGCCGCACGCTGCAAGGGCAGGGTTGCTCATGCTGATGATTGTGGCGCAGGCAGTGCTTGGCATCACGGCATTGCTGTTGATCGTACCGTTCGGCTGGGCGCTGGCGCACCATGGGTTCGCCATCCTGACGCTCGGCTTTGCGGTCGCGCATTGGCGCGCAACCGTCGGGCCATATCCTGCCGAAACGCAGGTGATGAACGTCAGCCGGTAAGACAGGTTGTTGCTTCTGCACGTCGGCTTGCATTTCCAGATAGCGCGGCCCGGCAACACCATCTATTGGACGCCGCATGAACAGCGAACCGCAGATACTGGATTTTGGCCTGGCGCTTGGCGGCGGCGGCGCGAAGGGGCTTAGCCATATTCCGTTTCTGGCGGCCCTCGACGAGATGAATGTTCGCCCCGCCTTCATTTCCGGGTGCAGCATCGGCGCTATCGTCGGCGCCATGTATGCCTCGGGATTGCCAGTGGCGGAGATCACAAGACGTTTTGAGGATGATAGCGTGTTTGACGCCGCCATGCGGCTATTTTCCACCGGCCTGTCGAGCGGGCTGACGGCAAGCGTCCTGCGCAACATTCTGCCGGTTTCGAATTTTTCGGAACTGGCCATTCCGACAATTGTCGTCGCTTCGGACTATTGGACCCGCGAACAGGTGTTGATCAGCGAGGGAGATCTGGCGACGGCCGTTGCCGCGAGCGCCGCGCTGCCCGGCTTGATATTGCCGGTGACGCGCGACGGCCGGACGCTGATTGACGGCGGTTGTGTCAATCCCGTGCCGTTCGATGTCCTCAAAGACAAGGTCGGCCAGATCGCGGCGATCAACGTTGCGGGCGTCAAGGACGACAGCGATCAGTCGCAATCGCCCAGCCGCGCCAATGCGATCTTTGTCGCATTCCAGATCATGCAGAACTCGATCCTGCGCGAAAAACTGAAAGCCACTCCAGTCGAGTTTCTGGCCCAGCCGGGGCTTCGCAATATTCGCGTTCTCGATTTCGACAAGGCCGATCTTATCATGGAAAGCGCCCGCGAGGATGTCGGGCTTTTCCGTGAATGGGTGACGGCGCTGCGGTCGAAGGCTTAACCGCCGAGCCCCAGCATCAGGTCGAGGTTCTGCACCGCAGCACCTGACGCGCCCTTGCCGAGATTGTCGTAGACCGCAACAAGCATCGCCTGCGCCCGCTGGTCGTTGGCAAAGACATGCAGCACCATGCGGTTGGTGCCGTTGTAGAGCTCGGGGTTGAGCTCCGGCGTGCGCTCGATCTTCTCGTATGGCGCGACCTCGACCGCACTCGCCGGCAGGGCGGCGTAGTGATCGGCGATTGCTGCGTGCAATTGCTCGCCAGTCGGAACTTTCTCGAAACCCGCCATCTGCAGCGGGATCATCGTCAGCATGCCTTGCGCAAAATTGCCGACAGCCGGCTGCATCATCGGATCGGAGGAGAGGCCTGAATAGAGTTTCAGTTCCGGAATGTGCTTATGCCTGAAGCCGAGCCCGTAGGGAAGGAACTCAGGTGCGTCCTCGCCCTGGCTTTCGTAGTCTTCGATCATCTGACGGCCGCCGCCGGAATAGCCCGACACGCCGCTCATGGTGACCGGCAGACCCGCAGGAAGCAGGCCAGCGGCAATCAGCGGCCGCAGCGTTGCGATGCCGCCCTGCGGCCAGCAGCCGGGGTTGGCGACAAAGCGCGCATTGCGCACCGCGTCAAACTGCGCGGTGTCCATCTCGGCAAAGCCGTAGACCCAGCCGCCGGCAGTCCGGTGCGCGGTTGAGGCGTCGATGACGCGCGTGGTCGAGTTTTCGATCAGCGACACGCTTTCCTTCGCCGCATCGTCGGGCAGGCACAGGATCGCGACGTCGGCCTTGTTCAAATACTCGGCGCGCGCCGCAATCTCCTTACGGCGCTCGACCGGGATCGAGATGACCTCGATGTCCTTGCGGCCGGCCAGCATCGCCCGGATCTGCAGGCCGGTGGTGCCGTGTTCGCCATCGATGAATATTTTCGGTGCCATATCGTTCAGTCCAGTCCCAGAATCCCGTCGGGGAAATCGTGTCCCGTTTGCGGGCAAATTCAAATGGTTATGCAGCTTCGGAGATTCAACGCCTGAGCAGGTTGAATCGATCCGTCAGGCGCTTGAATCAATTGCTCAAGCGCGGCTTCGTCGCTCGGCCAGCAGCCCGAGATAATACATCGCGATGTTGGATGCGGCGATGGCGGTGATGTCGGCGTGATCATAGGCAGGCGCGACCTCGACCACATCGGCCCCAACCAGGTCGAGACCGCCAAGCTGTCTGATCACCGACAGCATTTTTGCCGATGACGGACCACCGGCGACCGGAGTGCCTGTGCCGGGCGCAAAAGCCGGGTCAAGGCAGTCGATGTCGAAGGTGAGGTAAGTCTTGCGGCCGCGCGTACGCGTCAGGATCGCATCGGCAATCTCGGCGGCGCGCATCTCCTCGACCTCATAGCCGTAGAGGATCTTGATGCCGCAATCGGTCGGCGCATGCGTCCGGATGCCGATCTGGATCGAGGTCTCGGGATCGACGACGCCCTCGCGCACGGCGCGCAGCACGAACGAGCCGTGGTCGATGCGCTTGCCGTCATCGTCCCAGGTGTCCTGATGAGCGTCGAACTGCACCAGCGACAGCGGGCCATATTTCGCCGCGTGGGCTTTGAGGATCGGCCAGGTGATAAAATGATCGCCGCCAAGCGTCAGCAGGAATGCGCCGTCGCGGATCAGTTTTGCCGCCTCGCGCTCGATTGTTGCGGGCGTCTTGTTGTGGTTGCCGCTGTCGAGCAGGCAGTCGCCATAGTCGACCACCTTGAGCGTCTCCAGAAACTCGTCGTTGAACGGATATTGCGCGTCATTGTCCATGATGGCGGACGCCCGCCGGATCGCCTGCGGCCCGAAGCGTGCGCCCGGCCGGTTGGTGACGGCGGCGTCGAACGGCACGCCCCAGACGACCGCGTCCGCGCCCTTGACCGTCTTGGAATATTTGCGCCGCATGAAGGACAGCGCCCCGGCATAGGTCGGCTCATAGGCCGAGCCCGCGACCGAGCGCGCAGTGAATGCATTGTCGATTGTCTTGCCAGCCATAAAGTGTCCCTCAGCGCCTGTTCACCTACTGGAAATCGGCCCACTTGGCGATACTGAATTGGCGCTGGCTCAATCGGCCGACGCTGGCACGATCGCGCCGCGCACGAACAGCCGGTTGGCGTCGTCGTCCATGATCAGCATCAGCCCCTCGTCGCCAAACATGCGCAGCGTGTCGCAGACCAGCGGCTCGCCTGACTGCAGCCGGGAGGGTTTCAGCGAGGCGCAGTCGAGCTCATAGCTGCCGCCATTGCCGCCCAGCGCCCAGGAGAGAGCAAACGCCAGCACGACGCCGTTGACCGGGCCAGTGACATAGCGCGGCAGGCGCGTCCGGAACATCAGATAGGCAGCAACAAGCAGCACCCCGAGACCGGCGAGCAGCGGCACGATCAGATGGCCCGCGCCAAGCAGCACAGGGGCCGAGAAAATGGCGATGCCCGCGAGCAGGATCAGCACCTCGCGGGTCGGGAATCTTGTGCGCGACGCCGCGGCCAGTTCGGCGGGCGAACGGCTGGCGAGCCCGTCGGCCCAGACCCAGAGGGCAAAGGCCAGCAGGACGGGGAAGGAGGGCAGCGCGACCAGCAATGGCCACCACACGGCAGGGTCGATGCTGAGTTTTGACAGGCCCGGCAGGGAGGCGAGAAAGGCGAGGCGGCCGGCGAGATGCATCAGGACAAGCACAGCGACGGCGCTGCCGAGAACCCGCGCGACGGTCTGCCAGACGCCGGGACCCGGACTTGTGTCAGCCGATGGTGATGTGTCGCTGGTCATGGCGCACCAATACACGCCAGGCGCGAAACCCAAAAGGGCCGCCCGGTGCAACGGACAGATGGCACGGCGCGCCGCTCAGGACGTGTCGGGCGGTTTGGCCGCCTCATGCGCCAGCCACTGCGCCTCGTGTAACAGCTCATGCACCTCGTGCTCGTGGTGGCGCGGGGCGTGGCGGGCGAGTGTGCCGGGGGCGGGACCTGGCCGCAGCGGCGACCAGCGTTTAATGAGCCCGGCGTCTTTTCGGGCGGTCCAGCGGGCGAGACGCCGGACGTGGCGGTCAAGCTCGCCGCCAAATTTTTGCAGCGTCGCCAGCCGCTGGCCGATGCGTTCAGCGCTGACGAGATCGTCGGGCCGCTGCGATTGCGGCGGGGGCGGCAGGCGGAACGGCGGTGGCGCGCCGCCGCCGAAAAACATGATGCGCGGGGCGCGATGGGCAGGCGTCAACTTGCGGCGCGGCATGAGCGGAGGCAGCCGCTCGACCAGCGGCAGCAGATAGCGCAGCGGCTGGCGTTTTCGGGCCACCGCTTGCGCGGCCTTCTTGCTGGCGATCTCCGCCAGCCGCGCCCGGGCCTTTTGTGACAGGCTGACCGGCAGGCCGAGCGCGTGGCGCTGTGCGATGATCTCCTGCGGCGACAGCGGTTTCGGGCGGGCAGGCGGCAGCGTCATTTTGATGTTGCGGGCGGCGGCAAAGACAATGCGCCGGGCAACCGATTCAGCGGGCCGGAGCAAGCGCAACACCGCATTGCGCAACCGCCGCGTCATGGTGGGGCGGGCGGCAGGCTGGCCTGTTGCGTTCGTCTCGACACTGCTGCCCGCGCCGACTGTGAGGACGCCAGCAGGGACATCTGCCGGGTTGCCCGCCGGGCTCAGCCCGGCCATGGCGATGAGCGCGGCAACGACGCGGACCAGCAGCGCCGTCTGCCGCTCGATCACTCCGTCAAAATCCATCACCCACGTGCTCATGCGGCAATGATGAGGGCGGTGGGGGAGAGGGGGATAAGCTTTTTTGGGGGTGGTGAGGCTGAAAGGGGGCCGGTAGCGGACGTTCCGGTTGCGGGAAGAATAGCCCGAGATATAGACCCTTGACTTGGATCGAGCCGATGAGGCGTTTATCCAACAGATTTCTGGCTTTCCCGCTTTCTGCCGATCTGGCTTTCCGCCTTGCAAGAAAGGCAGATTCCGCTACAATTCTCGAATCAGAGTTCTTCCCGGTCGATGACCAAGACAGGTTACCCTTCATGGCTGAAAACCGCCCTCGCGCGAGCAAGAAGAACCTGCTGGAAGACAGCGACAAGAGCAGCAGCGGCTCCCTCAATTTCAAAGTCACTCCTGAGTTCAAGAAGGAATTCAAAGGCTACGCGGTCCGCCAGGGGATCAGTATGGTGGACCTCCTCAAGGAAGGCTTCGCGCTATCCAAGAAGCGGCGCAGCCAGTGAGCCGCCCCCTTTCCGATGACCGGACAGACCGCGCGACCGCGCAGCATGATCGAGGGACGACATGACCCTCGATCTGTTCAGCGATGCCGAGGCTGAACCCACCCGTTGGTTCGTCGAACTGGAGCAATCGACCAGCGCAAAGCCCGTCAACGGCCTCGTTCTTGTCGCTGGTTATGCCCCGACGGGACGTTCTCCCGAAGAAGTCGCGACCATGGAAAAGGCGCGACGTTACGGCGCGCACTCGGTGTTCTTCGAAGCGGGACGCAATGGGCGCCCCCCGGTCGCGCAGGCCTTCGTCTTCGTCTCCAAGGACGGCACCGACGACAAGGAGTTCGCCGACCTGCACAAGCGGCTGTGGAGCTGGGGCGGCGTTCCGATCCTCTACCGGCGAACGCCCGGTCAGATTCAGCTCTTCCGCTGTGCGCATGACCCGGACTTCATTTCCGTGAGCGGCGAGCAGGTTTGCAGGCCTTTCAAGGTACTCGACATTGGCTCCCGCATCGCCGGGAAGGAAGCATGGTGGGATGCCGAGCGGATCCGCAACGGGACGCTCTGGGATGATCCGGATGCCTGCCGCATCATGCTGTCCGCCCAAAAAGCCGCTCACCGGAAGCTTGTGGACGTCGTCCGTGGACTCAATGACGAACTCAACACCAAGCGCCTGCTGACCCAGCCTTTGCGGCGACGGCTGCTCATCCTTTCCCTGCTTATCGCATACCTCGAAGAGCGCGGCGTTCTCCGGCCGGAGTTCTTTGGTCGCTATGTGAAAGGCGCCACCCGCTTCTTTGAAGTGTTGCGCGAGGGTGATGCGCTGGTCGAGATGCTCAAGGCGCTCGAAGACCGCTTCAACGGTCACGTCTTTGCGCTCAAGGATGAGGAAGCCGCGGCGCTGAAGGCCAGCCGTCAGTTGGGCCGGTTCGCCAGCTTGGTGGAAGGTTACGAGGATACCGGCGGTCAGCTCAGTTTCTGGCGTCTCTATTCCTTCAAGGATCTGCCGGTCGAGTTGATCAGTCACATCTACCAACTGTTCGTCACGGACACCGACAGTTCCGTCTATACGCCACCCACCCTGGTTCGGCTGATGCTTGATGAGGCGTTGAGCTGGGATCGCATCGATCGCCTGATGGCCGGCAAGGAGATCATTCTGGACCCGGCATGCGGTTCAGGCGTCTTTCTCGTAGAGGCGTACAAGCGCTTGGTGCTGCATTGGCGCAGCCGCAACGATTGGGCCAGGCCCGGGGTCGACGAACTGCGTGCGCTGCTGGAGCGCGTTCACGGCATCGACCTGGAACTGGGCGCGGTCGAACTGGCCGCGTTCAGCCTGTGCCTGGCGTTGTGCGACGCGCTCGAACCCGAGGAGATCCGGGCCAGTGTCAAGCTCTTTCCGAAGCTGGCCGACGCCTCGCTGCACCAACGGTGTTTCTTCCAAGCCAAGGAAGAGGGCCTGGTGAAGGGCCCAGTGGGGGTGCTGATTGGCAATCCTCCCTTCGAGTCACGCCTTTCAACACCGGCCGCAAAACGTGCCTATGACGCTTATGTCAAACAGTACGGCAAGCTGGCCGACCAGCAGATCGCCTACCTCTTCCTGCACGAAGCCATGGGGATGACCACCGAGGGCGGTGTCCTTAGCATGATCCAGCCCTCGGGTTTTCTCTACAATCAGCATGCCGGCGATTTCCGCGCGAACTTCTTCAAGTGTTGGAACGTGCGCGAGATCCTCGATTTCGTTTCCGTCCGCGGAATGTTCAAGAAAGGCGATGCAGATCCGAAGGTCGTGATCGTCGTGGCTCTTGCGGGACCCGCAAACTCGGCCTCGAAGCTGCTGCACACGGTCTTCCGTAGAAACGGGCGAGCCAATGCCGAACAAGGGTTCGAAATCGACTACTACGACCTTCACCGGGTGCCGCATGCCAAGCTGTCAAGCAACAGTGACATCTGGCGCGCCAACCTGCTCGGAGGCGAGCGCCTGCTGAGTTTCGTTCAGCGGCTGCGCGGCTTCCGCACGCTCGGCGAATACGCGGCCGAAAGGAACTGGAACAGCGGTGAAGGGTACATCGCCGGCCAGAAGGGAATTTCCAGGCCTGCGGCGCACGTCGTCGGACAGCAGTTACTGCCCACCAAGGCGCTTTCCGCGAAAGGCCTAGACAGAGCCGCGCTTACTAAGGTGCCAAAGGCGCCGATCAAGGATCCGAAGTCGGAGGCGCGCTTCACGCCGCCGATGCTGCTCGTGAAGGAGCATCAGGATTTGTACAATGCGATATGGGAGGAGAACTACCTTACGTACAAGGACGAGATCGTTGGTTTTGCGGCCCCCAAGAAGGACCTGAAGCGTCTGCGAGAAGTGCGTGATTGGATCGTGAGCAACCGATCCACACTGCAAGCCTATGTCGCTGGCACCAGCACTCGGCTCTTCACGCGCCGAGCAACCTCGATCGCCAGCGCCGACGTCATGGCGCTTCCCTATCCCGCCGAGGGTTCGCTCGATCTGAGCGTGAACGAGCAAATTCTGGTCGACGACGTGGTGCAGTACTGGCGGGATTTCGTGCGCAAGGGAAGTGACTCCGACGTCATGAAGCGGGATGGCTCACAGGGGCTGCGCACCTTCGCCGAATGTTTCGCGTCACAGATCAACACGGTCTACCCGACCACGCCGCTGTCGGCGCTTGAACCACAATCATGGCCCGGCATCATTTGCCAACCTTTCGTCTTTGGCGCCGGCCAAGTCGACTGGACCGGCGTCGATGAACTGCGTGGCCGACTGGACAACCTGCTGCGCGAGCAGCGCGGCTCGAGTATCACGGTCACGCGCATCGCACGGATTTACGACGGCAAGTTTGTCTTCCTGCTCAAGCCCGACCGCCTTCGTTACTGGCTTCGTTCGATCGCGCTACGGGACGCCGATGACGTGCTCGCCGATCTCCGTGCACAGGGGTTCTAGGCGTGCTGGCAGATCACGCAGAACCAAACGTCCAATCGGGCGGCCTCGATCCAAACCTTCACCTCCCAGCGGCATGGCGCGTCGCCCTGCTCGACTTTATCGCGGATGAGCTCCCGAAGTGGCGTGACGATCCCAAGCGTCCTGTCGAAACCGCGGAGACATCGCTCACCTCCCGGCTTTGCGCCCACATGAATAGCGCGACCCGAAAGTCTGGAGGATGGGACTTCCTGCAGTTTCGCGTCGAGGAGCCTGATGAACTCGTCGGAGGCCGAAAACTCGATCTTGTGCCTGCTCCGAGCGCGGTGACGATCTGGATCGACGGTCGTGAGTACACTCAATACACGCCGCTCATTCCCATCGAATGCAAGCGCCTGCCCATCCCTGCCAGCCCAACGCGTGATGAGCGGGAGTACCTGTATAGCGCACATTCATCGACTGGAGGGGTTCAGCGCTTCAAGGCCGGGCACCACGGTGCCGTTCATTCGATTGCTGCGATGATTGGCTACATTCAGTCTCGCGACATCGATTTCTGGGACGCACAGATCCGCGCGTGGCTACAAAGCCTGGTCGACACGCCCGTTGACGGCTGGACCGTCGATGATGTGCTTCGCGTCACCAAGCACGATGCAGCAGCCCGGTCGGCATTGCTGGAATCAGTGCACCGACGAAAAGGCCTCCCCGATATACGAGTGCACCATTTGTGGATCGATATGGCCCGCGGTCCGCTTTCCTAGTCTTGCGGGTCTGAAGACAGCTGTTAGACAATCCAGAACGTGCCGCACAAGGCGGCGAAGGAGGCGCATCGCCGTACCTGCCGCGTTGATGCAGCGTCCGGTTTCAGGCAAACGCAAAGTTTGCCTGAACGGCCGACATGAAGGCGCCAAGCCGCCACAGCCTTTGCATCCATTATGGCTTCGCAGGCAGGAGTTTGCCCCCCAATCACCCCGCCTTGCTCAACTCCACCGCTTCGCGTCCCTCCCGCGCAGGCGACTCCTCCGCCGTCCGTGTCCGGTTCCGCCCCGCGCTCTTGGCTTCATAGAGCAGCTTTTCGGCGCGTTCGTAGAGGGCTGTAAAGTCGCCTTCGCCCGCGAGTGCGGCGACGCCCATCGAGGCGGTGAAGAGGCGGTCAGAACCCGGCGCATGGCCGGTGACAATGGCCGGAAAATCCTGGCGGCCCGCGCCCGGCCGATGTGCCAGCCATTGCGCCGCGCGCGGCAGGTCAGTTTGGCTGTTGCCCAAAAGTCTCCGCCGCCCGGCCCGGAAGGCGGGCGAACAGGCTGACGCCGCGCAGGCCCAGAAACACAAGCAGAGCCGCCCAGAGCGCATGATTGCCCGTTGCCGGGACGATCATGAAGACCAGCGCCAGGAAGGCGGCGAGCGACAGCAGCATCATATTTCGCATATCGCGTGACCAGGTCGCGCCGATATAGACGCCGTCCATCAGGAAGGCCAGAACGCCCGCAATCGCTGTCATCGCCGCCCAGCCAAGATAGGTTCGCGCCTCGGCTTGTACGCCGGGCGCTGTGGTCATCAGGTCGATGAGGGCAGGGCCGGCCAGATAAATGGTGATCGTGCCGATTGCGGCGATGACAAAACCCCAGATCAGCGTCAGGCGGATCGCCTGGCGGAAGGCGGTGCGGTTTTGTGCGCCAATCGCCCGGCCGGCGATCTGCTCGGCGGCGGTGGCGATACCGTCGAGAAAATAGCCTGCGACGAGAAAGAAATTCATCAGCACCGCGTTGGCGGCGAGCGTCACCGGGCCGAACTGGACGGCTGACCGGGTGAAAAAGACAAACGCGCTCATCAGGGCGAGCGAGCGGATCATGATGTCGCCATTGAGCGCAAAGAGTTTCCGCAGCGCCGTGCGGTCGAACAATCTGGCGCGGCCGGGAAAGGGGGTATTGCGGGCTCGGGCAAGGATGATGGCAAGCCCGGCGGCGGCGCCAAGCACCTCGCCGATGACGGTCGCCCAGGCGACGCCCGCTATGCCCCAGCCGAATGTGAGACCGAGCAGGATGGAGAGAACAAGGTTGGAGACGGAGATGACGATTTGCAGCGCCAGCCCCGTGGCCGCCTCGCCGCGCCCCAGCACATAGCCAAGGATGGAATAGTTGGCGAGCGCGGCCGGCGCTGACCACAGGCGGATGGCGATATAGACGCCAGCGGCGCCGGCAACATCCGGCCCGGCATTCATGAAGGCGAGCCCTGCGCCGAGCAGCAGCGGCCCGAGCGCCACGACAATGCAGCCGATGGCGAGCGCCAGCATGAAGGAGCGCCAGAAGATCGCGTATTCTTCTTCGCGGTCGTTACGGCCAGAGGCCTGTGCCGTCAGCCCCGTCGTGGCGGCGCGCAGGAAGTTGAAGGTGGTGAAGATGAGGTCAAACAGGATCGCGCCAATCGCCAGCCCGCCGAGCAGTTCCGCCTGACCGAGCCGGCCGACGACCGCCGTGTCGACAACGCCGATCAAGGGCGTGGTCATATAGGCCAGCGTCATCGGCAAGGCGATCGAGGCGACCATCCGGCTGGTGACGTGGAACGGGGCGGGGGATAGGGGGGTAGGGGTCACGGGCGGAGCGGAAATGGGGTTGGAGCGGAGAGACGGGTGTAATGTCTTAGGTTGATGCAAGGGAATCGGGGCGGCGTATAGAACCCCAAACAAAAAACCCGCCACGCGGGCGGGTTTTCTGATGGGTTCGGTGCTCTGCCCTTCGCTACGGCTCCGGGCGTTCTGCTTCGAATCATGGGGCGGGGCCCTGCTGCCTGCGGCAGCACCCGCCCGTTCGATCCCTGCCATCGCGCCACTGGCGCGATGGCTTCGCCATAGGCGAACCGGTCTCTTACCGCTTCGAGAACTGGAACGAGCGGCGGGCTTTCGCCTTGCCGTATTTCTTGCGTTCCACAGTGCGCGAGTCGCGGGTGAGGAAGCCGCCCTTCTTCAGAACCGAACGCAGCGCCGGTTCGTAATAGGTCAGCGCCTTGGAAATGCCGTGACGCACAGCGCCGGCCTGACCCGAAAGGCCGCCGCCCTGAACGGTGACGACGATGTCGTACTGGCCATTGCGGTTGGCCGCGACGATCGGCTGCTGCAGAACCATCTGCAGGACCGGACGCGCGAAATAGGCGGCAAATTCCTTGGTGTTGACGATGATCTTGCCCGAGCCTGGCTTGATCCAGACGCGAGCGATCGCGTCCTTGCGCTTGCCGGTGGCGTAGGCGCGGCCATGCTTGTCGAGCTTCTGGACGTGGACCGGGGCGGAAGCCGCGACCGTTCCGGTGTTCAGCGATGCGAGTGCGCTCAGATCAGCCATTATGCGGCCCTCTTGTTCTTGCGGTTCATGGCGCCGACGTCGAGCGTCACCGGCTGCTGGGCTTCGTGCGGGTGCTCGGCGCCCGCATAGACCTTGAGGTTCTTCATCTGGCGGCGGCCAAGCGGACCGCGCGGAACCATGCGCTCAACCGCCTTTTCGACGACGCGCTCGGGGAAACGGCCCTCGAGCAGCTGGCGCGCGGTGCGCTCCTTGATGCCGCCGGGATGACCGGTGTGCCAGTAATAGACCTTGTCGGTGAACTTCTTGCCGGTGAAGGCAACCTTGTCGGCATTGATAACGATGACATTGTCGCCGTCGTCGACATGGGGAGTGAAAGTGGCTTTGTGCTTGCCGCGGAGAATGTTGGCGACGATGGAGGCGAGGCGGCCGACGACGAGACCTTCGGCGTCGATAAGCACCCACTTCTTCGTCACTTCCGCAGGCTTCTGCGAGAATGTGGACATTGGACTTCTCTCAAATTGATCCCGGCCAAGGCTGATGTCTGGACAGGGCGTTTCTTGTTGCTTGCGTTGGGTTTTGCCCAACAAAGAAACAGCGGCCCAAAAGGACCGCGCTTCAGGTGAGGCTTATAGGGCAGGGCGAATGCCCGGTCAAGCGAGCGGAATCAGGCGTCGCGCCGGAAAGCGATGCAAAAACAACGCCCTAAATATGTGGTATTATTTTACCATAGACTTGAATGAGCCGTCATACCAGGCGTCAGGCGGCGCGCGCATCATATTGCTTCTGCGCTTCAAGCACTGTCTCGATATTGGCTTCGGCCCATCTTGTCATGGCGGCGATCGTCTCGCTCAGCGTCAGGCCAAGCGGCGTGATCGAATATTCGACCGTCACCGGAACGGTGGCAAAGGCCTGACGCGAGATCAGACCGTCGCGCTCCAGCTCCTTCAGCGCCTGGGAGAGCACTTTTGTCGAAATGCCCTCAATCTGGCGGCGCAACTCGTTGAAACGCACCGGCCCGTCGGCGAGCTTGCGAAGGATCAGCGCGGCCCACTTGTCGGCGATATGGTCGAGCAGAAGGCGGGTGGGGCAATTCTGGGCATAAACGTTGAAGTTGCGCATGGGCGATTTCCTGCCGGTAACCAGGGTCCGGATTTGAACCCTACATAACTCGAAAGTGCCCTCTTTCTACGCATATTTCGATTTGCTAGCTAGTGCATAACGGCACGCTGCTTTCAAAAAGAAAGCAGGGCCGAAAAGATTTGAAAGTTGAAAACGGAGCATATCATGTCTGGAAAAATCCTTGTCATCGGCGCAACCGGCAATGTCGGCGCGCCGCTGGTGGCCGAACTGACCCGTCGTGGGGAAAAGGTGAAGGCGGCCTCGCGCAACAAGCCGGCACAGCTTCCCGCAGGCGCTGAATGGGTGCGGTTCGACCTTGGCGACCAAGTGACGCTGGAACCGGCGATGGACGGCGTCGACCGCGTCTATGCGCTGACGCCGGCGGGCACGCTTGATCCGGTCGGTGCATTGAAGCCGCTGATCGAACTTGCAGCCAGGCGTGGCGTCAAGGTGGTGTTGCAGACGGCGATGGGCGTTGATGCTGATGACGCCATTCCCGCCAGGCAGGCAGAATTGCTTCTCGAAAAGTCCGGCGCGCCGTTCGTGATCGTTCGGCCGAACTGGTTTGCCGACAATCTGGTCAACTATTGGGGGCAGAGCGTTGCCGCCGGCGTGCTGGCGCTGCCCGCAGGCGACGCCGCGTCGAGCCTGATCGACACGCGCGACATTGCCGCCGCCGCCGCTGGCGCACTCACCAGCAATGAGCACGATGGCAAGGCGTTTGTGCTGACTGGCCCTGCGGGGCGCACCTATGCCGAAGCGGCTGCGCTGCTGTCGCAGGCGCTTGGCAAGACAGTGACCTATACACCCGTTTCAGGCGAAAAATTCGTGGCGGATTCGGTGGCGCATGGCGTTCCAGCCGAATATGCGCAGTTCCTCGCATCGATCTTTGTGCCGGTCGCCAATGGCTGGACTGCGACTGTCACCGACAGTGTGGAAAAACTGTCCGGCAAGCCGCCGCGCTCGCTGGAAGCATCGATCAAGGACCTTGCCCCACGCCTCAAGGCGCTGGCGGCCTGACAATGACGGCGGCCTCGCACCCCGGCGGGGCCGCTATTTCTTCGGCGGGATAGAATAGGTGCCGGTGGCGTGTGCAACGATTGCGCCATCCTGTGTGATCTCGCAATCGTAGACCATCAGCGAGCGGCCGAGTTTCAGGATCTTGCACCGCCCGTCGACCGGACCGGCAACGGCCTTGCGCATGAAATTGATATTGATGTTGGTGGTCACCGACAATGCTTCCGGTCCGCTATGCGACAGAACACAGACATAGCCGCCAATGTCGGCCAGCGTGAACAGCGCCGGGCCTGACACGGTATTGCCGGGGCGCAGGTGGCGCTCCGTCGCGTCGAGCCTGACTGTACAGCCGCCCGGAAAAACATCCACCGCATAGAAGGAATTGCGGGAATCATTGAGCTGCGGAAAGGCGCTTTCGATCAGGTTGTTGACTTCGGTCGCGGTCATAACCGGCGTGAGGGTCCCCATCCAATGTCCTTTCGATGAGCGGTTTTCAGCAAAGACAAAGCATGGTGCGGCCGGGCATTTCAAGACGCCGAACGCGTGCTGCGGAATTGATCGCGAAAATCGGAGACGGCGAGGTAGGCACGGAAAAGTCCGACGCGGTGCAAAGCGCCCGTTGATCGCTCTGACGGTGAGTCATATCGGGTTGTCCGAATAACCGGCATTCGGAACCAATATTCGAAAATGGACTGCGATCAGCATTGTGTTGAATTCCAACAAATGTCTGTCAATCCGAAAATACTTAACCGAAAAAGTCAATATTGAGAGGCGCGGTTTTAGCGTAACCGAAATTGTATTGACTCGATACCCTATCGGCAGCATCGTAATTCTGCATGTTTTTCTTGCGGCGATTGAAAAAATAGGGGAGGCGCCGGGCTCCCAGGCAAGACGGCCGCCGCAGCATCTATGTTTGCTCTTGCAACGGCGGACAGCGCTTGCTGCCAACCGTTTGCTCCGGTCAAAAGCCGCGCACTGCACGCCTGGCCGCAACGAAAGCAAGAATAGCAAGGCCAGGCAAGATCAAGTTGGCAATGTGCGCGAAACGCAATCGATGGGGAGTTCAGGCGGCCACGTAGGCTGTGTGGCGCAAGGAGCGCAAGATGAAACAACTGATTTTTTCGCTGGCAATTCTCGTTGCGCCGTCGGTGGCCAGCGCCACCGACGTCAAAGCCGTCAATGATTGCCTCGGGCGATTGGAATCGGAATACAAAGAAGAGCAATTCAAATGCAGGGGGGCTAGAGACGGATCAAACGAATTCTGCATGCAGAGCGCTGAAACGAAATATCGCAATGGCCAGACCAGGTGCCAAACAGCCAGAAATATACCCGGCGCGGCAGGCTTGAAGGAGGTTGTTGGCGGCAACGCCTTGGGTGGCAAGGTCAAGTAGAAATTTGACGTCTTTTTGGAAGAGCATAGTGCGTCTGAATTCGGTCGCCAGTATTGCGACTTTGCTCATAATTACAAAAAGTTAGTAGATATCGAAGGGAGATTTCGGTGCAAAGCAAACGCTTTCAGAAATTACTCGCCCTTGCCACAACCGCGTTGATTGGTGGATTGCAGGCGACGGTAAGCGCGCCGGCTGCCGGCCTGGAAACGCCAACACTTGAAGTGTTGGTTGTTGAGCCGATCAGCATTGGCGCGAAGATGATCGTGCAGGTGACCAATAAGAACGCATTTCCGCTTGGTTTTCTGACTGTCGACTGCGTTGGCGCGCTGCCCGAAAAGAAACTGATCTATGGCCCTGCGGAAGGTTACGTCGGCACTGTGCCAGTCGATGGCAAGGCGACGGCGGTTGTAACGCTGCAGCTGCAGAACATGTCCGAGATATTTGCGGCCGATAAGGAAATCGCTGCGAATGTGCCTGTTCCGGCCGATACAAAATGTCAGGTCCGCGAATTTGAGATGACCTACAAATACGCTGTGCCGGCGCTGACGGCGCCAGCGCAATAGATGGAACGGTGCGCAGACCCGGTCAGGGGCGGCAACCGAACTGGCGCCGGACGAAGCGTGCGGCGCATTCAGATATGCCGGGCTGTTTCAGATATGCCGGACTGTCGGGGTCGTTGCCCTCAATTGCTGGCGGCCGGATGTTCTTCGCTCATTTCGTTGAATTGATCGGCCGGTTCTGGGTCCAGTCGAATGTGCCGAGGTCGCGCTCGCGCACCGCCTGTTTCCAGCCGACCTCCTCGGCGCGATGCTTGAAATTGATGCCTTCGGGCGAATGGCGGGTGATGCCGTCGAATATGGTGGCAAACATCTGCGTCTGTTTCAGCCCCATCGCCTCGATCGCCTGATTGACGACCAGCTTTTGCATCATCAACTGGTTGACGGGAACCGTGGCCATGCGCTCGGCGAGGTTTTCCACCTCATTGTCGAGATCGGCTTTCGGGACTGATTTCAGCACCAGCCCCATCTGTGCGGCTTCCGTTCCTTTGATCTTGTCACCTGTGAACACCATGCGCTTGGCGCGTTCCGGCCCAAGCCGATAGACCCACATTGCTGTTGTGGGACAGCCCCAGACGCGAACCGGCATGTAGCCAATCTCCGCCTCGTCCTCCATCACGATCATGTCGGCGCACAACGCGATGTCCGATCCGCCGGCGACTGCAAAACCGTGCACCTTGGCGATGACCGGCCGGTAGGAGCGCCAGAGCGACATGAAGAGTTCGGTGTTGCGCATCATGAAGGCGTAATCCTTCATCGGGTCCCACGGCATCTCCTGTGTCGCCGCATTGCCCGCGCCGCCGGCGGCTTGCGCGTAATAGGCGAGGTCGTAGCCGGCGCAGAACGCTTTGCCCGCGCCCGACAGGATGATGACGTGCACGCCCGGGTCGGCATTGGCGCGCGCGACGCAATCGGCGAGCTCGACCGGCAGCTCGTCATCGATCGCATTCATGACGTCTGGACGATTGAGCGTGATGCGGCCGATGCGGCCGTCTTTCTCGTAAAGGACTTTTGGCATGGTTCCTCCCGAACCTGCTTTCCGTTTGCGTAAACGTAAGACAGGCATTGGCGCTCTGTCCATTGCCGCCGGGCGTGCTATTTGTGCAGGCTTGGACGACGAAGACGCGACGGAGGCAGATCATGGCGGAAATCCTGGCGATGCGGCGCGAGCCCGAGGCGGGGCCGGTCATCGTGCGGCAGGAAGGCAGGGTGCTGCGCCTGACGCTGTCCAACCCGCCGGCCAACGCGCTGTCGATGGAAACAATGCAGGCGATGCAGGCGGCACTTGATGAGGCTGCTGCCGACAAGTCGGTACGCGTCATTGTCATCGCGGCGGCAGGAAAGCTGTTTTCCGGCGGCCATGACCTGAAGCAGATGACCTCGCACCGCTCCGATGCGGACGGCGGAAAAGCCTATTTCGAAGAGACGTTTGCGACCTGCACCAAAATGATGCTGTCGATCGTGAAGAACTCGAAACCGGTGATCGCCGAGATCGACGGGCTGGCGACAGCGGCAGGCTGCCAGCTGGTGGCGTCGTGTGATCTGGCGATCTGTTCGGACCAGTCGACATTTGGCGTCAACGGCATTGATGTCGGCCTGTTTTGCACCACGCCGGGCGTGGCGCTAGTGCGCGGCCTGAAGCCGAAACACGCGATGGAAATGCTGCTAACCGGCGAGATGATCGACGCGGCGACTGCACGCGAGTTTGGGCTGGTGAACCGCGTCGTGCCGCAGGAATACCTGACTCAAGTTGTGATGAAATACGCGCAAGTCATTGCTTCAAAAGCGCCTGTTGCAGTGCAGATGGGCAAGAAGGCGTTTTACGAACAGGCCGAACTTGGCCTGGCCGACGCCTATGATCTCGCCTCGCGGGTGATCGTAGAAAACATGCTGAACCAGAATGCCATCGACGGCATCGGCGCGTTCATCGACAAGAAGAAGCCGGATTGGTCAAAGGACTGATGCAGCCGCGCGTTTCGATCATCACCATTGCCGCCAACAATGTTGAAAAGCTGGCGCGTTTCTATGAAGGCATGGGGCTGAAGCGGCATCCGGGTTTTGGCGGCGATGTCGAGTTTTTCCAGCTTGGTGGCGTCATCCTGGCGCTGTTCGCGCGCGGCGAGGCGGAGAAGGACGCGGGGCTGATCTTTTCGGACGGCGTCAGCCGCGTCTACCTCGCCTACAACACGCGATCCGAAACCGAGGTCGACGACGTGCTGGCCCAGGCCCAGGCTGTCGGCGGCAAACTGGTCAAGCGCGGCAGCCGCGCCTTCTGGGGTGGCTGGTATGGCTATTTTTCCGACCCGGAAGGCAATCTGTGGGAGGTCGCCCACAACGAAGCGTTCCCGATTGATGCCGACGGCAACATCTCGCTTCCACCGGCGGGCTGAGTTATGGCGCGCCGAAAGCCGGAGTCCAGACTTCCCGCCCCCTATCTCAAACGCATCCTGCTCGACGCCGAAAAAGTCGAGGACTGGGAAACCTATCCGTTCAATCTGCCCTTCTTCCGGGACAGGGAGTTTGAGCTCGAATTCACCACGCCGGTAACGATCCTTGTTGGCGAAAACGGCACCGGAAAGTCGACCCTGCTTGAGGCGATTGCCGCCTTGGCCGGGTATGACGAAGCCGGCGGCGGCAAGGGCTATCGGGCCGTGGATAATAGCCGGGCAGTTGACAGCAGCGGTGCGGCACTTGGTGAGGCGCTTCGTGCTCACTGGCTGCCAAAGGTCACGGCTGGCTGGTTTTTTCGCGCCGAAAGCTTCTTTTCGGTGGCGCGCTATCTGGACGAGGCGGCGCTGGATGTCGGCGCAACACCCCCGGATTTCCTGTCCTGGTCGCATGGCGAAGGTTTTCTGCGCTTTTTCGAGGAAAGGATGTCGCGGCAGGGCATCTATTTCATGGACGAGCCCGAAAGCGCGCTGTCGCCGTCGCGCCAGATCGCGTTCCTGCGGGTGCTGAAAGCCATTCAAGACAGGCAGAATGCCCAGATCATCATGGCGACCCACTCGCCGCTGCTGATGGCTCTGCCCGGTGCACGGCTGTTGCAATTGACCCGTTTTGGCCTGCATGAGACAGACTTCCGCGAGACCGACCACTTTCGCATGATGCAGGACTTTACCAGCGACCCGGAGCAATTCCTGTCCGAGGCGCTCAAAGAAGCAGAAACATGAACCACGATACCTACGAAAACTCCTACATTTCCGGCATTTTGAATCAGGTGAAGTCGGTCGCCATCATCGGCGCATCGGCCAACGACGTGCGGCCAAGCTTTTTTGTCGCCAAATACATGATCGACAAGGGTTATGACGTCTATCCGGTCAATCCGGGGCAGGCGGGCAAGGAAATTTTGGGGCGCATGACCTATGCGTCGCTGGCCGATATTCCTGCCGCCATCGATATGGTCGACATTTTTCGCGCGTCAGACGCTGTGCCTTCGATCGTCGATGAGGCCTTGAAGCTCGACCCGCTGCCAAAAGTCATCTGGATGCAGCTCACCGTGCGCCATGACGAGGCGGCGGCGCGGGCGGAGGCAGCAGGCATCAAGGTGGTCATGAACCGCTGCCCGAAGATCGAATATGCGCGCCTGTCGGGCGAGATCGGCTGGAACGGCATCAATTCCGGCACAATCAGCTCAAAACGGCCGATCATGCGGCAGGGTTTTCAGAGTTTCGGGATACGCCAGAAATAGCCGCTGATTTCCTGCTTGCGTCGATTTCACGGCCACTGGCCCCACAAATTCGCCTCGACTTGGAAAATTCGTCTTTGCCTTGGCCGTCCGCTTCGCCAATGATGGCGTAACTTCAAATCAATCCAATCCGCTTTCCGGGAGATTTCCATGCCAGGTTTCGACACGCTCGCCATTCATGCAGGCGCAAAGCCCGATCCGGCGACAGGCGCGCGCGCCACGCCGATTTACCAGACGACGGCTTACGTGTTTGACGATGTCGACCACGCCGCCTCGCTGTTTGGCCTCAAGGCTTTCGGCAACATCTACACCCGCATCATGAACCCGACGCAGGCCGTGCTTGAGGAGCGGGTGGCCGCGCTTGAGGGGGGGACGGCGGCGCTGGCGACCGCTTCAGGCCACGCAGCGCAGCTGCTGGTGTTCCACACGATAATGCGGCCGGGCGAAAATTTCATTGCCGCCAAAAGGCTTTACGGCGGTTCGATCAACCAGTTCGGCCACGCCTTCAAGAATTTTGGCTGGGAAGCGCGCTTTGCCGATACCAGTGATCTGGCGGCGCTGGAAAAGCTGATTGACGACAAGACGCGCGCCATCTTTGTCGAAAGCCTGGCAAACCCCGGCGGCACCTTTGTCGATATCGAGGCAATCTCGAAGGTGGCGCAGAAACACGGCTTGCCGCTGATCGTCGACAATACGATGGCTTCTCCATACCTGATCCGGCCGATCGAGCATGGCGCAGATATTGTTCTGCACTCGCTGACCAAATTCATGGGCGGCCACGGCAATTCAATGGGCGGCGTCATTGTCGATGGCGGCACGTTCGACTGGTCGAAATCGGGCAATTATCCGATGCTGTCGTCGCCGCGGCCGGAATATGCCGGCATCGTGCTGCACGAGACCTTTGGCAATTTCGCCTTTGCCATTGCCTGCCGGGTGCTTGGCCTGCGCGACTTTGGCCCGACCATCTCGCCGTTCAACGCCTTCCTGATCCTGCAGGGCATTGAAACCCTGTCTCTGCGCATGGATCGTCACAATGCCAATGCGCTCAAGGTAGCGGAGTGGCTGAAGACGCAACCGCAGGTGAAATGGGTGTCATATCCGGGCCTGAAGGACGATCCGAACCACGCGCTGCAACAAAAATATTCACCGAAGGGGGCCGGAGCAGTGTTCACCTTTGGCCTGAAAGGTGGCTTCGACGCGGGCGTGAAAGTGGTGGAAGGCGTCGAAATGCTGTCGCATCTGGCCAATATCGGCGACGTGCGTTCGCTGATTATCCATCCGGCCTCGACCACCCACCGGCAGTTGTCGGACGAGCAAAAAACTGCGGCAGGAGCCGGCAATGACGTCATTCGCCTGTCGATCGGGCTCGAAAATGTCGAGGACATCATCGCCGATCTCAAGCAGGCATTGGCAAAGGCAGGGTAGATTCAGATCGGGGCCGCCTGCAAATGGCGGTGTTCTGCGCTTCCGATGCTCATTTACTTCAATGTAAACTCCGCTTCGGTTCTCGAACTCCGTCATTTTCGGCACGCCCGGACCTGAATCTGGCAAGGAGCCCAGTATGGCGAAAACGCACATCATAACCGTCGACACGACAGGCGAAGCGGAAGAGGGCGCTCCAAAACCGGAGCGCCTGATTTCAGGCAATCCGGTGTTTCGAACGTGGAATGTCGAGGAGGCCGATGGCGGCGTATATGCCGGCATCTGGGAGGCGACACCTGGCAAATGGCGCATCGAATATGACGAGTGGGAGTTCTGTCACATCCTCACAGGCGTCTCGATCCTTTCCGAGGACGGCGGCGACGCGGTGACGGTGAAGGCGGGCGATAGTTTTGTGCTCAGACCCGGCTTCAAGGGAAGCTGGGAAGTGCTTGAGACGACTCGCAAAGAATATGTCATCCGATTGTAGATTTGGATGCTGCGGCGCGGCAGGTTTTGCTGCGCTGCCATAGTTCCCGTTATCCCGTCTGTCCACAGGCTGGTCGAGGTTGCGCCGCCCGGAAGCCGGGCATAACCTCAATCCATCTCAAGAGCTGACGGCTCCATTCGGACGGTGGATCAAAGCCAGAAAGCACACTGAGCCCCGCGATGTCAGGCGGACACCGGCGAAATCCGGCAGGTCGATGACGTCCCAGTCCAGCGGAATCCATCGGAAGCGGTCTGGAACGCCAGGGTGGAAAAGCTTGCAGTGTCCTCGCGGCACGGAGCTCGGTCAGGCAAGACGCAACTTTACGGATGCGATTTGCACGGCCTTCAGAACCGGACCTTGACCGCCGCGCGCCTTCGGGTGCTGCATGGAATAGGGCAACGGCTGAACAGGAAGGCGCTGGGAGCAATCCCGGCGCCTTTCTGTTGTTGGGCGTGGTGTTGATGCGCAATAGAGGTCGCGCTGAATCTTACGACGCTTTCCCGGCTTCCGCTTCGATAACGTGCTTGCGAAGCGCCCTGTTGATGTCCGTCTGGTAGCCCTTGCCTCCGGCATGTTTTTTGAACCAGTCGAGCACATCCGCGTCGAGACGGATTGTCACTGGACGCTTCAGAGGTCGAAAGAAGTTCTCCCGGCGTGCCGCTTCCCATTGGCTGTCAGTAATTTCAGGAATGTCTGACGTGTCGATCTGATCGTCTGGCATGGCGGCCAACCTGCGCAGCATTTCCAACTGTTCAGAAGTCAATGTCTTGCTCATATCGTTTTCGCTCTCTCGGAGATGCCTTGCGCGCACTGATGATGCGTACAAGGTCTTCATCGGTTTCATCGGGGTAGGTGTGCACGACAACAAGAAGGGTAATCCCACCGACTGCCCCAATAGCCCACCACCTGAATTCTCCATATTCGATCCGGTCGAAGACAAGCTTGAGATGCGGATCGTTCCAAACCTTTGATGCGGTGTCGAAGTCGATATGGTGCTTTGCTATGTTGGTTGCGGCCTTCGCAGGATCCCATTCGAACCGCGTCATTGCCCCATCCTATGAAGCTTGAGCTTCTGTGTAAATACAAATTTGTAAATACAATTTCACCACTCGACCTTCAGCATGTCGAGCCCGTGGAAATGGTAGGCGTCGCGGTAGCTGGGCTCGTAGGAGAGGCGCATTGCGGGCAGGCGATTGAACAAGGTCTTCAGGCCGATCTGCATTTCCAGCCTTGCCAGTGGTGCGCCGATGCAGAAGTGAATGCCGGCGCCAAAAGAGACGTTTTTCTGGTCGGGACGGCCGGGCAGGAAACAGCGAGGCTCGTCAAACGCGGCCGGATCATTGTTGGCTGCCCCAAGAAGCAGCCCGACTCGTTCGCCAGGTTCAATGGTGACGCCGGGCGCAAGATCGATCCATTCATAGGCAGTGCGGGTAAACATATGCAGCGGCGCATCGAAGCGCAGGCATTCCTCGATCGTCGCAGCCGTCTGTTCCGGCGTCTCGAAAAAGCGGCGCGGGTCGCCGTTCTGGTGCAGGATGGCGCGCACGGCGTTGCCGGTCTGGTGCACGGTGGCTTCGTGCCCGGCATTGAGCAGCAGAACCGCAGACGATACCAGTTCGTCATCGGTCAGCCGGTCGCCATCTTCGCGCGCCGCGATGAGAACGGAGAGAAGATCCTCGCCGGGACGGTTGCGCCGCTTCACCGCCTCGGCCCGGATAAAGGCGGCAAAGTCGCGTGCTGCCGCATTGGCGTCATCTTCAGTCTGGCGAGACGGCGCGTGCATATACATCGCCACCATCCGGTTCGACCAGTCGACCAGCTGCGTCGCCATAGAAGCGTCGACGCCCATCATGTCGGCGATGATGACGCTGGGCAGCGGCGTGGCGAATGCGGGCAGCAGGTCAGCATGATTGTCGCCGGCAAATCCGTCGATCAGTTCATTGGCGAAGGTCTCGATGCGCGGGCGCAGCCGCTCGACCTGGCGCGACACGAAAGCCCGGTTGACCAGTGCGCGCAGCCTTGTGTGTGTTGGCGGTTCAAGTTCGAGCATTGAACCGGCTTCAAGCCGGTCGAAATCGGCCAGGTGGGGACGTTCACCGACAGATGCAAGGTAGCCGCCGGGCCGTTCGCGGCCAAACCGGCGGTCGCGAAATATCCGCGAAACATCGTCATAGCCGGCCAGACACCAGAAGCCGAACTCTTCCCAGAAGACGATCGGCGCGGTCGTGTGCATCCAGCTATAGGCAGGATATGGATCGTTGACGAAATGTGCATTGTGCGGGTCGAGCCGCATGACGCGAGTCTGCGCCGAATAGTCCAGATAATCCGGCTGCGTCATCAAACCTGCCCCAAAACCCGAAGAAACCCCGGAACATTATCTCTGATGCTGGTTACCGGAGCGTTGTCTGAATGCTTGCGGCGGTGTCTTGCCGTCGGCGCCGGCCCGAATACACTTGGCGAAGCAAACAAGATGCGGAGACTCACGTGCATATTGCGATAGTCGGGGCGGGCATTTCAGGCCTGTCAACGGCCTGGGCGCTGACCAAGCGCGGGCACAAGGTGACGCTCATCGAGCAGGGGCCGATCCCAAATCCGCTTGCTGCATCAGGCGATCATCACCGCATCATCCGTCGCGCCTATCCGGCGGGCACCTATGCCGGGGCGATCACCGAAGCCTATCAGGCATGGGACGAATTGTGGGGCGACCTCGGCGCATCGCACTATGACGCACGCGGTTTTCTGTGCGTCTCGCGTGAGCCGGGTGATGAGGCTGAAGAATATCTCGAAGGGCTGAAAGAGGGCGGGTTTCCATTCGACATGCTGGAGCCGGACGAAGTGGCGGCACGCTATCCGTTCATCGACCCGGCAACCGTGCGCTACGGCTATTTTTCGCCAGAGGGCGGCGTCTTGCATTGCAAGCATATCGCGGCGGGCATGGCGGACTGGCTGCGGGCCAATGGCGCGGATGTGCGCGAAAACGCCAGAGTTGTGGCGGTTGATAGCGTGTCCGGCATGGTCGCGCTCGACGGTGGTGAGCGCGTGGCGGCCGACAAGATCGTGGTCACCGCGGGCGCCTGGGTGACAAAATTGTATCCGCGTCTTGTGTCTACGCTCACCACCTACCGGACAGCTGTTGCCTATCTCGATCCGCCGGATGATCTGCGGGCGGCCTGGGATACAGCCCCCGTCATCCTCGACATTGGCGGGCGGCTGGATGGCTATATCATCCCGCCGTCAGGTGGAGGCGGGCTGAAATTTGGCACCGGCATGCACAAGGAGGCGACTGATGACGCCAGCAAGAACCGTGCCCCACATGCAGGCGAGGGGGCTGAAATCCTGAAATGGTTTTCGCCGCCGATGGCCCGGATTGACGGCTACAAGGTGCAGCAGGTTGTGACGTGCGCCTATACCTACACAGATGACGAGCGGTTTTTCGCGCTGGACGACGCGCGTGCGCTGGTCGTCTCGGCCTGTTCAGGACATGGCTACAAGTTCGGCGCGGCGGTCGGGCGGCGGGTGGCGGACGCAGTCGAGAGCGGCGGCATTCGCGCGCTCCAGGCTTGGCTGAGGCAGGAGGGTTGAGCTTTCCGGCGCTCGCCAGCCCTTGCAAGGTCAACGGGGGCCATCCTATCTACGGATGACTATTCTCGCCGTGATTCCCGCACGACACGGCTATTTACCCCCGAAAGGCGTCACATGAAGGATCCGTATCAGACCTATATGAACCTCGTTCCCATGGTGGTCGAGCAGACCAACCGCGGCGAACGCGCCTACGACATCTTTTCGCGCCTCCTTAAGGAACGCATCATCTTCATCACCGGCCCGGTTGAAGACGGCATGGCCTCGCTGGTTTGCGCCCAGCTTCTCTTCCTCGAGGCCGAAAACCCGAAGAAGGAAATCAACCTCTACATCAACTCGCCGGGCGGCGTGGTGACGTCGGGTCTGGCGATCTACGACACGATGCAGTTCATCAAGCCTCCGGTTGCCACGCTTTGCACCGGCCAGGCAATGTCGATGGGCTCGCTGCTGCTGGCCGCCGGCGCCAAGGATATGCGCTTTGCCACGCCAAACGCCTCGATCATGGTCCACCAGCCATCGGGCGGCTACCAGGGCCAGGCCACTGACATCATGATCCACGCGCAGTGGACCGAAGCCTTGAAGCGCCGCCTGAACGAGATCTATGTCAAGCACACCGGCCGGACCTATGACGAAGTGCACACGGCGCTTGAGCGTGACCGCTTCCTGTCGGTCGAACAGGCTCTTGAGTTCGGCCTGATCGACAAGGTCATCACCGAGCGCGACGCGATGGAGGCGCCGCAATCAAAATGACGTGTGCAAACGCTGGCGTGATTTGAGCCTAACTGAAGCAAATAGGCCACATTTTGCTGTTTCTTCGGGAACTGACAGCGCTTACGTTAAGCTTCTGTTGATTTTCGGCGGCTTAGCATTCGCACAGGTGGCCACGAATCATTGCCACGTTTTTCGATTTGTGTTTGGTACGGGACACGTTGCAGGAGCCGGGTTGCCGGTGGCGGCGCAGTGGCGCCGCGCCCTGCGGATCGGGTCGAAGGCGCAGCCGCGGCCCTGAAGAAAAGGAATTGGTAGGATGAGCAAGGTCTCTAACGGCGGCGATTCCAAAAATACGCTCTACTGTTCGTTCTGTGGCAAGAGCCAGCACGAGGTGCGCAAGCTGATTGCGGGTCCAACCGTGTTCATCTGCGACGAATGCGTCGAGCTGTGCATGGATATCATCCGCGAAGAGAACAAGACCTCGACGCTGAAGTCGCGCGACGGTGTGCCGACGCCGCAGGAAATCCTCGCGGTGCTTGACGATTATGTGATCGGCCAGCCTCACGCCAAGCGCGTGCTGTCTGTTGCGGTTCACAACCACTACAAGCGCCTGGCCCACGCTACCAAGGGCAACGATGTTGAGCTGGCCAAGTCCAACATTCTGCTGATCGGTCCGACCGGCTGCGGCAAGACGCTGCTCGCCCAGACGCTCGCTCGCATCATCGACGTGCCGTTCACAATGGCCGACGCCACAACGCTGACCGAAGCCGGTTATGTCGGTGAAGATGTCGAGAACATCATCCTGAAGCTGCTGCAGGCTGCCGACTACAATGTCGAGCGCGCCCAGCGCGGCATCGTCTACATCGACGAAATCGACAAGATCTCGCGCAAATCTGACAATCCTTCGATCACCCGCGACGTGTCGGGCGAGGGCGTTCAGCAGGCGCTGCTCAAGATCATGGAAGGCACGACTGCTTCGGTTCCGCCGCAAGGTGGCAGAAAACATCCGCAGCAGGAGTTCCTGCAGGTCGACACGACGAACATTCTGTTCATCTGTGGCGGCGCATTTGCCGGCCTCGACCGGATCATCTCGGATCGCGGCCGCAAAACGTCGATCGGCTTTGGCGCTGCTGTTGCCTCACCGGAAGATCGCCGCACCGGCGAACTGTTCCGCCAGGTGGAGCCGGAAGATCTGCTGAAGTTTGGTCTGATTCCGGAATTTGTCGGCCGTCTGCCGGTGCTCGCAACCCTGGAAGATCTGGATGAAGCTGCGCTGATCCAGATCCTGACCGAGCCGAAGAACGCATTGGTGAAGCAGTATCAGCGGCTGTTCGACATGGAAAATGTCGGCCTGACCTTCCATGAGACGGCGCTGACTGCCATCGCCAAGCGCGCTATTGAGCGCAAGACCGGCGCGCGCGGCCTGCGTTCGATCATGGAAGCCATCTTGCTCGATACGATGTTTGAACTGCCAGCGCTCGACGGCGTTCAGGAAGTCGTGATCTCGGATGAAGTGGTGAACGGCAATGCCCGTCCGCTGTACATCTATTCCGAGAAGGAACAGAAAGATAAGGCGAGCGCCTGATCGCGCGACGTCTGAAATGGTGAAAAACGGCCGCTCGCGGCCGTTTTTGATTCAGTGTCGAGTTTCGGGCAAGCCTGTCCGGCAATGATATGCGTGCCGGGTTCGTTAAGTCCGGGGCAGTCCGTCAAGGAGAGTCAGCGCCGAGTGGTCAGGGTTGTCCGGCACTTGTTTTTTTGGCCTCGCGCATCCAACTAACCAGAGACGGGGCGCTTGACCTTTTCCGTGCTGAATTTCCCAAGGGTTTTACCGAGGTAGGCGGAATGGCGCGCGCCCGCTAATATCAGATTCGCGGTTGGCCAAAGGCGGCCGTGAAAGAAAGGCAGACCAAATGGCCAAGCAGGCAAAATCCAAGGGAAACGGCACTTTCGCAGTCCTCCCGCTGCGCGACATTGTTGTGTTCCCGCATATGATCGTGCCGCTCTTCGTTGGCCGTGAAAAGTCGATCAAGGCGCTGGAAGAGGTGATGGG